>NZ_JBAOJP010000011.1:0-330087 GCF_037083505.1 Microbacterium sp. CCNWLW41 | reverse complement strand
TCGGCGGCCGGAGCGGCCGGGCGCGCGGGTCCCGGCTTGCGGGCCGGACCGGGCTTCGCCGCGGCTGCGCCGGGCTTCGCAGGGGCGCCGGGCGTGGCGGGCTTCGCCGCCGCGGGCGCTGCGGCAGCGCCCTTGCCTGCACCGTCCGCCTCGAGGGCGGCGCGGAGCTTGCGAGCCACGGGGGGCTCGATGGTCGACGAGGGGCTCTTGACGTATTCGCCGAGCGCCTTCAGCTTCTCGAGCGCGACCTTGCTGTCGACGCCGAGCTCGGAGGCGATCTCGTGCACGCGTGGTTTGGCAGCCACAAATTCTCCTGTCTGGGTCCACCCAGACAGGGCAGACCGTTAGTCGCGGACGGGTCTCATTTCGAGCCGTTCACTTTGTTTCCATAGCCGTTCAGCCTTTTCGCTGGATGTGCTCTTCGATGGTCTGCGTGTCAAGCGGGCCTGACACACGCAATGCCCGCACGAAGGCGCGGCGCCGGATGGCGGCATCCACGCACTCCTGCGTCTCGTGCACCCACGCGCCTCGTCCGGGCATCGATGCGCGCTCGTCGAGGACGAGGACGGATTCGATGGAGACCACTCTCAGAAGAGCGGACCGGGGAGCACGCGTGCGGCATCCGACGCACGTTCGTACAGGATCCATGGTACACCGACCGGCTGGGAGCCAGCGCCGACGGTCACCCCTCCTCGAGGATGGAGTCGGGCTGGATGTCGATCTTCGCGCCGGTGAGCTTGGCCGCAAGGCGTGCGTTCTGCCCCTCCTTGCCGATCGCGAGCGACAGCTGGTAGTCCGGCACGAGCGCGCGCACGGCCTTGCTCGAGGCGTCCAGCACGAAGCTCGACGTGACCTTCGCCGGCGACAGGGCGTTCGCCACGAACTTCGCCAGCTCCGGGTCGTAGTCCACGATGTCGATCTTCTCGCCGCCGAGCTCCTCGGTGACGGCCCGGACGCGCCGGCCCAGCTCGCCGATGCAGGCGCCCTTGGCGTTGATCGAGGGGTCGTTGGCCTTGACCGCGATCTTCGTGCGATGACCCGCCTCGCGGGCGAGCGAGACGATCTCGACGAGGCCGGCGGGGATCTCGGGGACCTCGAGGGCGAAGAGCTTGCGCACGAGGCCGGGGTGCGTGCGCGAGACCGTGATCGAGGGGCCCTTCGCGCCCTTGGCCACCGACGTCACGTAGACGCGCAGGCGGGAGCCGTGGGCGTAGTCCTCGCCCGGCACCTGCTCCTCCGGCGGCAGGATCGCCTCGACGGTGCCGAGGTCGACGTGCACCATCCGGGGGTTCGGGCCCTGCTGCACGACGCCGGCGACGATGTCGCCCTCTTTGCCGCGGAACTCCCCGAGCACGGCGTCGTCGGCGATGTCGCGCAGACGCTGGCTGATGACCTGCTTCGCCGCGAAGGCCGCGATGCGCCCGAAGTCCTCCGGGGTCGACTCCTCCTCGCCGATGACGGCGCCCTCGTCGTCGCGGAGCGGGATGAACACGGCCACGTGACCGGTCTTGCGGTCGAGCTGCGCCCGTGCGCCCTCGGGCAGCTCGCCGGTGGGCGAGGTGTGCTTGGCGTAGGCGGTCAGGATCGCCTGCTCGATGATCCGCACCAGCTCGTCGAAGGGGATCTCCTTCTCGCGCTCGACAGTCCGCAGCAGTCCGAGATCGATGTCCACAATGGCCTCCGTATTCAGCTCTCACCGGCGCGCGCCGCGCGCCGGAACCCTACAACGTTACCGGATGCCGACTCCCCCGGCGCGAGGAGCCGGTCGGCGCCGATCACCGCGGGCAGTCGTCGACGTGCGTGGCCGCGCGACCGAATCGCGCCTCGGTCCAGTCGATGATCACGGGCACGAAGGCGGAGCCGGGCAGCAGTGGACGGAGGTGGTCGTAGCCGCGGTACTCGAGGCTGCGCACCTGCTCCCCCAGCGCGCACAGGCGGTCCACGAAGTCCTGCTGCAGGCGGGGCGGGATGACTTCGTCCTGGTCGCCCCAGGCGATGAGGATCGGATGCCCCCAGGGCCCCGTCGGCGTGTTGTCCTCGAGCCGGCGGCCCAGGGGTCCCGCGGTGAGGTCGCCGACGTACAGCGGGCGGTCCTCCGACACCCCCAGCGCGGTCGCCACCGACACGACGACGCCGGGCTCCGAGGGGCAGCGCTGCGTCATCTCCCGGACGATCGCCTCCGAGCCCGGGGCGATGTAGCGGTTCAGGTCGACGTCGGGATACGTGTCGGCGTACGGGACGAGCACCCAGGAGATCAGGATGGACAGCAGCACGTTGGCATCGCCGCGCGTCAGCTCCTCCGCGAGCTTCACCGGCTCTGCCGCGGGGGCGAGCAGCGCCGTCCCGAGGATGTCGAGGTCGGGCGCGTAGTCGCCGGCGACCTGCGACATCCAGAGAGCCGCGTGGCCGCCCTGCGAGTGGCCCCACACCACCGTCCGGCGGGAGAGGGTGAGACCCTCCAGCTCGTCGGCCGCGATCACCGCGTCCAGTGACGACCGCGCTTCCCCGCGCCCGATGAGGTAGGGGAAGACCCCGGGCGCGCCCTGGCCGGAGTAGTCCGAGGCCACGACCACCCAGCCCTCGGCCACCGCCCGATCGAGCCCCGGGATCGCCCATCTCGTCGCCGAGGCGTCCCGCAGGCTCGGGGCGCAGCCGCGCGCGACGCCGGTCGTCCCGTGGTTCCACGCGACCACCGGGCGCGGACCCGGCGGCGGGTCCTGCGGGATGATCACGAGGGCGCTCGCGACGGCCGGCTGCCCGAGCGCGTCGCGCGTCGTGTAGAGGATGCGCCGCACGTCGGCGTCCGGCGGCTTCTGACCGGAGAAGTCGTCCGAGCGGATCAGACGGCCGTGCTCGTACGGCACGACCTCGGGCGGATCGTAGAACCCGTCCACCACCTGCGCGCCGTCCTGGAACCAGGAGTTCGCCCACCAGCCGCCCGCGGCCAGCCCGACCAGGAGCGCCGCCAGCGCGTAGCGGCCCGCGGCGAGCCAGGCGGCGCGGGTGCGCGACGGCCGCTTCGGCGGGGTGGCGTCGCGGGCGGCCGACGACGGGCGCGAGGGCGCGGCATCCGCCTTCCGACGATGGCCCCGCACCCCGCCCTGCGCACCCGACGGCACGGTCCGTCGCCCCTCGACGAACGCGCGGACCGCGCGCACGAGCAGCGTCGCGCCGAAGACGATCGTGCGCACGCCGAACACCACCGCCACGACGAGCACCGTGACGTCCGGCCATGCGTACGAGAGGATGCCGAACGCGATCTGCGCACCGCCCCACACCGCCGCCAGCACGCGCTGGCTGACCGTGCCGCGGGCGATCGCGTCGTACAGCGAGGCCAGCCCGCCGAGCACCAGCAGCACGGCGATGAGCTGGGGCAGCAGCTCGAGCGTGCGGCCGAGGCCGAGCAGGACGGCGAGGCCGAGCGCGACCCACGCCGCGCCGAACAGCACCCGCGACCACAGCGGCGTCTCGGGCGCCGAGAGCATGCGGGCGACGCCGGAGAAGATCGCACTCAGACCGACGTAGATCGTCAGCAGCAGCAGCGACGTCAGCGGCCGCGTGACGATCAGCAGCCCGGTCAGCAGCGCGAGGGCGCCCACGACGACCAGCACGACCGGTGAGGCACCGCGCACCACGCGCGGGACGATGCTCCATCCGGACGCGGCAGCCCTGAGGTCCGCGCGCATCATCCGCACCATTTTAGGTCAGCCGTCCGGCGAGCCCTCCCGCGGTCGCCCGTCCGATGGACCATCCCGGCACCCGCGTCAAGCCCGTGCAGGGGCCGGGAGCGCGGTCTAGCGTGAGGGGGTGGAGAGCACCGACGGCGTGAGGCAGGGCGCCAAGCAGCTCGCGCGCGAGGCCGAGTCGAACACCGTCTTCGAGGTGATGGCGCGCGCCGGCTACGCGGCCAACGGCGTGATCCACGCCCTCATCGGGATCATCGTCCTCGTCATCGCCTCCGGGGGTGACGGCGACGGCGACCAGGCCGGCGCGCTCAAAGCCGTCGCGGGCGCGCCCGCCGGCTTCGTGCTGCTGTGGCTGGTAGCGGTCGGGCTGTGGGCGCTGGCTGTCTGGCGCGCCGGTCAAGGGCTGCTGGCTCGCGACTGGACCGGCGACACGAAGGGAGCCGCCCGCAAGTGGGGGCGGCGGGTGGCCGAGTGGGGCCAGGCGGCCGTCTTCGCGGCACTCGGCGCGATCGCCGCCGCCGTGGCGCTGGGCGCCCGACCGGACGGCGAGCAGGCCGCCGAGACGGCGAGCCAGATGCTGCTGCGGATCTGGGGCGGGTCGATCGTGCTGTTCCTCATCGGGCTCGGCATCGGCATCGGCGGGATCGCGTTCATCGTCATGGGCGTGCGCCGGAGCTTCCGCAAGCGGATCCGGATCCCCGAGGGCAAGCGCGGACGCAGCGTCACCATGCTGGGCATCGCGGGCTTCGTGGCCAAGGGTGTCGCACTGACCATCGTCGGCGTGCTCCTGGTGGTCGCGGCCGTCGGCACGGACGCCGAGGTCGCGGGTGGCCTGGACGGCGCGGTGGATGCGCTCCTGGACCTCTTCCTCGGTCCGGCGCTCGCATGGATCGTCGGTCTGGGGCTGATCGCCTACGCCGTGTTCACCATCGCACGGGCCCGCCTCGCCCGGATGTGACCGCGCGACGAGGGCGACGCGCGCCCCCGGGTAGGAGGCGCGGCGTCGCAGTGGGGACGGGTCAGGCGCGGTACACCTGCACGACCGAGGGGCGCGGCGCGTTCGGCGCATCGCCGGGCGCGGCGGAGCCGTAGTCGGGGAACCGCGACGTCGGGGCGGCGTACGAGCCGTCCTCGCCCGGATGCTGCACCGCGACGAAGACGAGTCCCTCGGCATCGTGGATCACGGGGCCGCACGTCTCGGCATCCCGCGGCACCGCGAGGAACTGCTGCACGTGACCGCGCTCGGCCCCCTCGAGCGGCACGAGGAACAGCCCGTCGTTGTAGCCGATGGTGCTCGGGGCGCCGTCGGTCGAGATCCACAGATTCCCCGCCGAGTCGAACGCGACGTTGTCGGGGCACGAGATCGGCGAGACCAGCTCCTTCGGGAAGCCCGCGAAGTACGAGTTCGCGAACACGGCGGGATCGCCGCACAGGAGCAGGATGCTCCACCCGAACGTGGTGCCCGACTGGCCCTCGGTCTCGGTGAGCTCGACGACGTGGCCGTAGCGGTTCCCCGTGATGGGGTTCGCCTCGTCGAGCGTCGCAACGGAGCGGGCCGAGTTGTTCGTGAGCGCCAGGTAGACCTTGCCGGTCGTGGGGTGGGGCTCGACGTCCTCGGGGCGGTCCATCTTCGTCGCGCCCACGGCATCCGCCGCCAGACGCGTGTAGACGAGCACCTCCTCGGTCGAGAAGCCGGGGACGACCGACTGCCCGTTCTGCGTGAGCGGGATCCACGTGCCGGAGCCGTCGAACAGGCCGTCGGCCGGGAGGACGCCGGTGCCGGTGATCTGCGCGGCCGGCGAGTTGCCCGCGAACTTCGCGACGTACAGGTCGCCCTCGCTGAGCAGCTCGAGGTTCTTCTTGCGCGACCCGGAGATCCGGTTCTTCGAGACGAACTTGTACAGGTAGTCGTTGCGCTCGTCGTCGCCCATGTAGGCCACGACGCGGCCGTCCTCGGCGACGGTGACGTTGGCGCCCTCGTGCTTGAAACGGCCCATCGCAGTGTGCTTGCGCGGCGTCGAGGTCGGGTCCTGCGGGTCGATCTCGACGATGTAGCCGAACCGGTTCGGCTCGTTGACGTAGTCGGGGCTGTGCGCGTCGAAGCGCGGGTCGTAGGTCTCCCACCGGGTGGACGTCGAGGTCGACGACGTGGACTGGTAGCGCTTCTGCGCGGGGGCGTCCGCCGCCCAGGCGAAGTACCCGTTGAAGTTCTCCTCACCGGAGAGGATCGTGCCCCACGGCGTCGTCCCGCCCGCGCAGTTGCCGAGCGTTCCGTGCACCCAGCGACCCTCGGGGTCGGCGGCCGTCTTCACGAGGTCGCTGCCGGCTGCGGGGCCCGTGAGCTCGAAGACGGTCTCGACGGTGATCCGGCGGTTGCGCGTGCCGCCGACGACGTACGACCACGGCTCGCCGGTGCGCGTGCGCGTGATCTCCACCACCGACATGCCCATCGCGGCCTTGTAGATGTCGCCGCGACGCCGCCGCTCGGCCGGGTCGGTCGTGGGCGGGAACATGATGTCGGGGTTCACGTACTCGTGGTTGGTGACGAGCACGCCGGTCTTGCCGCTCGGGTCCGCGAGGATGTCGAGGTAATCGCAGTTGTAGCCGAACTGCAGGGCCTGCGTCGTGGGCGTCTGGGCGGCGATGTCGAACACCGGAGCGTGGGAGAACAGCGGGTCGCCCCAGCGGATGATCGGCTGCCACGTGTAGCCCGAGGGCACGACGACCTCGTCGACGAAGCGGTTGACCGGCGCGATCGGGTCGAACGCAAGGCCCCCGCTCACCGGACGGGCGAACGCGGCACCCGCTCCCCCGACGCCGGCCGAGCCCGGGCCCGAGAGCGGCGCCTGCCCGCGCGTGGCCCCCACCGCGATCGCGACCGCGCCGGCGGCGCCGAGGCCGAGCAGCGCGCGCCGCGACAGCGCGGCGGCGGCGACCTGCTGGAACGTCTCGTTCTGCGACGGGTTGCATTCGGGCCCCAGGCACGCGTTGGCGCACTTGTACTGGCACGTGACCGCGAGGCGCTTGCCTCGCGCGTGGTCGGCCATGGGGAGGGAGCGGCGGAATCCTTCGACGATACTCACGATCGTCCTCTCTGCGTTCGAGACGGTTCGGTGGGACTGGCCGAAGCCTCGCCGCGCGTGGCGACGTCCACCGGAACGCCGAGTGAACGGCCGGAGACGAGCGTGTGAGAACCGGCTCATGCCGGCGCGGCAGCCGACCCGAGCGCGTTCACGGCCCGGATGAGTCGGTACAGCTCCCCCACGCGGAACTGGTCGAGCCGCAGCACCAGCCGCGGCAGATCGACCCTGTCGGCGTCCTCGCGCTCGATCGTGAGCGGGCCGCGGCGCTCGATGCCACCCTCGGTGAGCATCGGGGCGAACTCCTCGTTGAGTGCGGCCACCTCCTCGTCCGTCGGCTCGGCTCGCAGCCGCAGGACGAGCCGCTTGCCCACCCATCGCAGCGAGTCGTAGTTGCGGTAGAAGCCCGTGAGCTCGTCCACGGCCTCGGTGACCGAGTCCGTGATGAGCACGCGGTCGAAGTCGCCGTCCGAGATGACGCCCGAGCTGAGCAGGTGGTCGTCGATGAACCGCCGCAGGCCCTCCCAGAAACCGCCGCCGGGTGCGTCGAGCAGCACGATCGGCACCGGATCGGCCTTGCCGGTCTGCTGCAGGGTGAGCAGCTCGAACATCTCGTCGAGCGTGCCGAAGCCGCCGGGCACGCACACGAACCCGCGCGACTCCTTCACCAGCATGAGCTTGCGGGTGAAGAAGTACTTCATCGCGACGTTGCGCGCACTCGCGCCGACGACCGCGTTCGGCTTCTCCTCGAAGGGCAGCCGGATCGACACGCCCAGGGAGTTGTGCGGGCCGGCGCCTTCCGCGGCGGCCTGCATGATGCCCGGACCTGCGCCGGTCACCACGAGCCACCCGCGGGCGGCGAGCGCTGCGGCCACCTCGGATGCCTGGCGGTAGAGCGCGTCATCGGGCCTGGTCCGTGCGGAGCCGAAGATCGTGGCCTTGGGTGCGTCGTCGTAGGGCGCGAAGAGCCGGAACGCCGCGCGCATCTCGGTCAGCGCAGAGCTGGCGATCTTGAGGTCGAGTCGATCGGCGCCGTCCATCCCGAGCCCGATCCCGGTGGCGAGGATGCGCGCGACGAGGTCGGCGTTGTCGCTGATGCCGGCGTCGGCGAGGATCCGGCGCAGATCCTCGGTGACCTCGGAGGGAACCACGGTGCTGTCGGCCATGCCTCCACGTTGCCACGTCGGAGCACCGGCCGGGCCCGATGTGCGCAGGGGTTGCGTGCGACCGCCGGCCGTGGAAGACGCCGGCGCCGCCGGCCGTCGTCAGCCGCGGCGGCCCCGCGCGCGCGTCAGCGCGCCGTGAGGCGCGCCACCGCGTCGGCGACCGGCACGACCTCGCGGTCGCCGGTGCGGCGGTCCCACAGCTCGACCTGGCCGTCGGCGGCGCCGCGGCCGGCGATGACGATGCGCGGCACGCCGACGAGCTCCGCGTCGCCGAACTTGACCCCCGGCGACACCTTCGGCCGGTCGTCGTAGACCACGTCGAGACCGGATGCCTCCAGGTCGGCGGCGAGCGTCGCCGCGAGGTCGTACGCGACCTGGTCCTTGCCGGTGGCGACCACGTGCACGTCGAACGGCGCCACGGCCGGCGGCCAGATGAGACCGCGCTCGTCGTTGTTGAGCTCGGCGATGATCGCGAGGATGCGCGTGACGCCGATGCCGTACGAGCCCATCGTGACGGTCACGAGCTTGCCGTTCTCGTCGAGGACCTTCAGGCCCAGCGTCTCGGCGAAGAAGCGGCCGAGCTGGAAGACGTGGCCGATCTCCATGCCGCGTGCCAGCTCCACGGGACCCGACCCGTCGGGCGCCGGGTCGCCGTCGCGCACGTTCGCCACGTCGATGAACCCGTCGCCGGTGAAATCGCGACCCGCGACGAGCGTGTGCACGTGCTTCTGGTCGATGTTGGCGCCGGTGACCCAGGCGGTGCCGTCGACGACGCGCGGGTCCAGCAGGTACCGGATGCCGGTCGCCGACTCTTCGCCGAGGACCGGCCCGGTCTCGGACCAGGGGCCGATGTAGCCCTTCACCAGCAGCGGGTTGCTCTCGAAGTCCTGCTCGGTCGCGGGCTCGACGGCGGCGGGGGCGAAGGCGACCTCGACGCGCTTGTCGTCGACGTCGCGGTCGCCGGGGATGCCGACGATCACGAGCTCGCGGCGCCCGTCGAGGTGGGTGAGCGCGAGGACCACGTTCTTGAGCGTGTGCGCGGCCGTCCACTCGGACGCCCCGTCGGTGGCGGGACCGGCGATGCCCGACGCGGGAGCGTCGAGGTGCGTGTTCGCGTGGTTCACGAGCGTCTCGATCGTCGGCGTGTTCGGCGAGTCGAAGATCACGGGGGCGCCGATCCCGTCGAACGGGATCGGGTCGGGCGCGATCGTGGTGAACGCCTCGACGTTAGCCGCGTAGCCGCCGGCGGAGCGGACGAAGGTGTCCTCGCCCACGGCCGTGGGGTGCAGGAACTCCTCGGAGCGCGCACCCCCCATCAGGCCGTTGTCGGCGGCCACGATGACGTACTCCAGCCCGAGCTTCTGGAAGATCCGCTCGTAGGCGTCGCGCTGCGACTGGTACGAGGCATCCTGTCCCTCGTCGGTGTAGTCGAACGAGTAGGCGTCCTTCATGGTGAACTCGCGCCCGCGGAGCAGGCCGGCGCGCGGACGGGCCTCGTCGCGGTACTTGTCCTGGATCTGGTAGATCGTCAGGGGCAGGTCCTTGTACGACGAGTAGAGGTCCTTCACGAGAAGCGTGAACATCTCCTCGTGCGTCGGCGCCAGCAGGTAGTCGGAGCCCCTGCGGTCCTGCAGCCGGAAGATGCCGTCGCCGTAGGAGGTCCAGCGGCCGGACGCCTCGTACGGCTCCCGCGGCAGCAGCGCCGGGAAGTGCACCTCGTAGGCGCCGGCGCCGGCCATCTCCTCGCGGATGACCGCTTCGATCCTCGCCTTGACCTTCAGGCCCAACGGCAGCCAGGTGAAGACGCCGGGCGCGGCACGCCGGATGTAGCCGGCGCGCACGAGCAGCCGGTGACTCGTGACCTCGGCGTCGGCGGGGTCTTCACGGAGCGTGCGGAGGAAGTAGTGCGACAGACGGGTGACCACGAGGGTCAAGTGTATGACGAGCGGCTGCAGCGCCCTCGCGTCACGGGTGCATGAGTGCGAACACGTCGGCCGTCAGCGCCAGGGCATCGGTCGTCGGACGGATGAAGTCCGGCGTCACCAGGAGGACGTTCACGCCGTCCGTCGCGACGACCACCGCGCCGGAGCCCTCGTAGCGGTCCAGTCCCGGTGCGATGACCGCGGCCTGGGCGCCGTCGACGGTCACCGGCTCCGCGCCCGCCGCGGCGAGCGCCGTCGGGAACGCGATCGCGCCGCCCGGGACGACGTCGACACGGACGACTTCGCCGGAGCTCGTGTCGCCGCTGCCCGAGGTGAAGTGCAGTTCGCACCAGCTGGTCGCCTCGGCGAAGAGGGCGATGCCCTCGAGCCGCTCCGTCGCCTCGCCCCGGCTGCTCTGGCCGAGCAGCGCCACGCGCTCGAAGCCGTACACCGCGGGATCGACGGATGCCGCGACCTCGGCGCAGTCCGGGAGCGACCACCACTGCGGGGTGCGCAGGGCGGGGCTGGGGGTCGGGTGATCGGCCAGCCGCGTGGACGCCTCGGCGAAGAGGCCGGCGACGCCCGCGGCCGTCACGGCGTCCGTGTCACCGGCGGCGCGCACCACCATCCAGGTGCCGTCCACCGTGCCCGCCTGGGTGCACTCGACGCGGGCGCCGTCCTCGATGGACGCGCAGCCGGTCGGCGTGCCGGCGCGCAGATCCTCGCCCACCACCGCCTCGGGGTAGGCGAACAGGTGCGCCGTGGCAGCGAGATAGACGCCGTCCGACACCCACACGCAGTCGATTCCGCCGAGCACGTCGTCGGCGCCCGTCCTCCACCGGTAGTCCGAGAGCATCATGTCGATCCCGGCGACCGCCTCGACCGAGGCCTCGTCCAGGGCGGCGGCGCAGTCCCCGGCGAAGGGCGTGACGCCCTCGGGTGGGGCGGCCGGCGCCGTCGGCTGCGGCGTGGGCTCGGGGGTCGGCTCGGGCGTCGGCGTCGGCGTCGGCGTGGGCGTGGGCTCGGTCTGGCTCGTCGTGGGCGCAGGACGGGCGTCCGTGCCGAGGAGCGCCGCCGTCGTGACGGCGCCGCCGCCCACCGCCCCGACGAGCACGAGCGCGATCGCACCCGCGGCGATCCGCGACCGCCGCCTGTCCGCGGGGCGGATGCGCTGGGCGCCGGCGAGGACGAGGTCGCGCAGCTCGCCGCGCTCCCGCGGTGTCAGGTCCTCGTTCATGTCCATGCCCCCTCGATCGATGCCATCTCATCGCGCAGCCTCGCCTTGGCGCGGGACAGTCGGGACTTCACGGTGCCGACCGGGATGCCGAGCGTCTCGGCCGCGGCGCGGTCGGGATAGCCCTCGAGCACCGTCAGGACGACGACGCTCTGCTCGCGGGCCGGCAGTCGCTTCAGTGCGGCGAGCACGCCGCTCTCGTCCGAGCCCTGGGGTGCACCCGGGTTCGGCGCGACCGGCGTGCGCGCCAGGAGCGCGCGGTACCGGCGGCCCGAGCGCTCGAGGTTTCGGGCGCAGTTCGACACGGCGTTCAGCAGCCACGGCAGCGGTGAGCCGTCGACCAGCCGGACCGACTCGCGCTTGCGCCAGAGCTCGAAGAACCCGATCGTCACGGCATCCTTCGCGTCCTCGCGCGCGGTCAGCAGGCGTCGCGCGTGGCGGAAGAGACGCGCCTCGTGGCGGTCGAACAGCGCCGCCAGCGCGGCCTCGTCGCCGGCCAGGACCCGCTCCCACAGGGAGGCGTCATCAGCGTCCATACCCTGTAGTGTCCGCGTTCGCGCGGAAGGTTCCCACCCCGCCGTACAACGGCCGGATCGACCGCGTCCGCGGCGCCTCCCGCACACCGGTGCCTACACTGTTCGCGTGCCCGCACACCGCTCCCGACTCGTTCCCGCCCGCGCGCACGACGAGCTGGTCGAGTCGCTGCGCCGGCTGCGCGACGAGCTGGATCTTCCCGGCGCCTTCCCCCCGGAGGTGGAGGCCGAGGCGCAGCAGGCCGCCGCGTCGGTGTCCACCGAACCCGGCGGGGAACTGGACGACCTGCGGGACCTCGACTTCCTCACGATCGACCCCGCCGGCTCGACCGACCTCGACCAGGCGCTGCACATCGAGCGGACGCGCACCGGGGCGGTGCTGCACTACGCGATCGCCGATGTGCCGGCCTTCGTCCGGCCGGGAGGCGCCGTCGACGTCGAGGCGCGTCGACGGGGCCGGACGCTGTACGCGGTCGACGGACGGGTGCCGCTGCACCCCGCGCCGATCAGCCACGACGCCGCTTCGCTGCTGCCGGGCGTGCAGCGCAGCGCCTACGTGTGGCGCTTCGTGCTCGACGACGTCGCGCGTCCCGTGGAGGCATCCGTGCGACGTGCGACGATCCGGTCGCGGGCGCAGTGGACCTACGTGGACGCGCAGGCCGCGCTGGACGCCGGGACGGCGCCGCCGAGCCTGGCGGCGCTGGCATGGCTCGGCCCCCTCCGCCTGGAGCGGGAGGCCGAGCGCGGCGGCGCGAGCCTCAACGTGCCCGAGACGCGCATCGTCGCGGACGGCGACCGGTACCGGCTCGAGCGCGACGCGCCGCTGCCGGTCGAGGACTGGAACGCGCAGGTGTCGCTGATGACCGGGATGGCCGCGGCCGACATCATGCTCGCGGGCCGCGTCGGCATCCTCCGCACCATGCCGGCGGCGGAACCCGACGACGTCGCGGCCTTCCGGGCGCAGACCTCGGTGCTCGGCATCCCCTGGCCGTCGGGCATCACGTACGGCGACTACCTCCGCGGTCTCGACCGCCGCGCCCCTGCCGCGCTGGCGATCCTGGCCGCCGCGGGCGGGCTCTTCCGCGGCGCCGGCTACGTCGCGTTCGACGGGGAGCCGCCCGCGGATCCCTCCCAGGCCGCGATCGGCGCCCCTTACGCGCACACCACCGCGCCGTTGCGCCGGCTCGTCGACCGCTGGTCCCTCGTCGTCTGCGAGGCGCTCACCGCCGGCGACGAGGTGCCGGCGTGGGCGCGCGAGAGCCTGGCCTCGCTGCCCAAGACCATGGACCGCAGCGGCGGCCTCGCCGCTCGGCTCGAGGCGGCGACCCTGGACCGGGTCGAGGCCGCCCTGCTCTCGGGCAGCGAGGGTGCGGTCTTCGACGCGATGGTGCTGGGCAGACGCAACGGCGCCGCAAGAGTGCAGCTGGTCCAGCCCCCGGTGACCGCGAAGGTCGCCGATCTCGACGCGGTTCCGGGCACCACGGTGCGGGTGCGGCTGCGCACGGCCGACATCGCCACCGGAACCGTGGTGCTGGAGCCCACCGCATAGCCTGGTGCGATGGCCACCGTCCTCCTCACCGGATTCGAGCCGTTCGGCGGCGACGCCGTCAATCCGTCCGGCGAGGCGGTGCACCTGGTCGCGGAGCGCTGGAGCGGACCGGAGCGCCTCGTCACCGCGGTGCTGCCGGTGACGTTCGCCGGGGCGGCGGATCGACTGCGAGCCCTGATGGCCGAGCATCGGCCGGAAGCCGTGATCGCGGCGGGCCTCGCCGGTGGGCGCGAGGCCATCGGCGTCGAGCGCGTCGCCGTGAACCTCGTCGACGCGCGGATCCCCGACAACGACGGCGCGCAGCCGGTCGATCAGCCGAGCGTCCCGGACGCGCCGCCCGCACGTTTCGCCACCCTGCCGGTCAAGGAGATCGCCCGGCGGATCGCCGCCGCCGGCATCCCCGCCGAGGTCTCGTACACGGCGGGCACGTTCGTCTGCAACCACGTCTTCTTCACCGCCCTCGAGGTCGCGGCATCCGGCACCCGCGCGGGCTTCGTGCACGTGCCGTGGTCCGCCGAGCACGCGCCCTCGGCGGGGTCCGCGACCCTTCCGGTGGCCGACATCGCCCGGGCCCTCGAGATCGCCGTGCGCACGAGCCTGGACGTCGCCGCGGACGCCGCGGTGCCCGGCGGGGCGCTGCACTGACTCCGCTCGTCAGCGCGCGCGGCGGCCGAGGTGCAGCACCTCGCGCACGACGAGCCCCGCGATGAGCGCCCAGAACGCCGCGCTCACGCCGGCGACGGCGACTCCCGACGCCGCGACGAGGAACGTCACGACCGCCGGCAGCCGCTCGCCGGGGTCGTCGATCGCCTGCTGCACCGACGATCCGAAGGCCGCGAACAGCGCGATGCCGGCGACGGCGGGGATGACGGCGTCCGGCGCCACCACCACCAGCGCCACCAGTGCGGCCGACAGTCCGCCGAGCACCATGCCGCTGATCCCCGTCGACACTCCCGCCACCCACCGTCGGGCTGGGTCCGGGTCGGCGTCGGGCGCGGCGGCGAGCGCGGCGCTGATCGCGGCGAGGTTGATCGCGTGCCCGCCGGCCGTCGCGCCGACCGCCGTGCCGACGCCGGTGACCACCATCGCGGGACGCCACGGCACCCGGTAGCCGAAGCTGCGCATGATCGCGACGCCGGGCACGTTCTGCGACGCCATCGTGACCAGGAAGAGGGGCAGCGCGAGTCCCACGACCGCTCCCACGGTGAGGGTGGGCGCGGTGAACTCCAGCCGCGGAACCAGCAGGGCCGGGTCGAACGCGGCGCCGCGGGCCATGACGTCGACCGCGACGACGACGGACGCGGCGACGAAGGCCAGCGGCACCGCCCACCGCGGCGCGAGCCGCACGAAGACGAGCCACGTGATGACGACCGGCGCCACGCCCCACGGGTTGGTCACGAGCCCGGTGACCGGCGCGAGGCACAGCGGAAGCAGGACGCCCGCCAGCATGGCCTGCGCGATCGAGGGCGGGATCCGGGCGATCAGCCGCCCGAGCTGCGGCCACAGGGCCGTGAGCAGGATGAGTCCCGCCGTGACGAGGAACGCACCGACGGCGGCCGGCCAGCCGCCGTCGACGGCACCCGTGGCCGCGAGCACCGCGGCGCCCGGCGTCGACCACGCCACGGTGATCGGCATGCGGTGGCGCCACGCCAGGAGCAGACCCGAGGCGCCCATCGTGAGGCAGAGGATCAGCAGCCCGCTCCCGGCCTGCGCGGGGGTCGCACCCACGGCGTCGAGACCGGTCAGCACGACCGCGAACGTGCTCGTCACCCCGACGAGCGCCGTGACGATGCCGGCGACGATCGGGCGGGACAGGGGTGCCGACGCGGGTGCGGTCGCGACGGACTCGGCGTCGGTCATGACATCGGATCCTGCCACGACGGACGGCGACCGCCCGCCTGGCCGGCATCGAACTCCGCGAGCGCGTCGGCGATCATGCGGTGCCCCTGCGCCTCGAAGGCCGTGTCGCCCACCTGGTGCGCCCACGCCGCGGTGCCGATCGCCTCGCGCAGCCGCAGGAGGAGCCAATGCGCCGGATTCCTGGGGTCCCGGCCGTAACCGTCGAGGAAGGCCGCCTCGCACGCGGGATCGTCGCGCCACTCCTGCGCGGCGAGCCGGGTGAGGTCGGTCGCCGGCGGCCGGAATGCGAACCGGCCGAAGTCGATGACACGCAGGATGCCACCGTCGGTGAGCCAGTTGCGCGGCTGCCAGTCCCCGTGCGTGGGCACGAGGTCCGCCTCCACGGGCGCGAGGACCGCCAGCGCATGCCGCAGCCGCTCCTCGACGTCGCCGGAGATCGCGTGATCCGCATCGAGCCAGGCGATCGCACGGCCGGTGGCGGCGGCATCCGTCCCCTCCGACGGCCGCGAGGCCTGATCGTGGAACGCGCGCAGCAGCTCCCCCGCGCGGCGGTGCACGTCGGGGTCGGCCGCGGCCGGCGTCCGGTACACCAGCCGGCCCTCGAGCCACTCGGTGACCAGGATGCGCGCCGGGCGATCGGCGTGGAGCAGCCCGGGCGCGCGTCCGGACCGCGCCCACCCCGCGGTGTAGCCGCCCTCGTACGCATCGAGCTCGCGGCCGAGGTGGTGGTTCTGCGCTCCCCCCGCCTTGACGACGAGATCGCGGCCGTCGTGCCGCGCGCGGAGCACGACGGTGTCCGCCTGGTTCCAGCTCAGATCCGCGACGATCTCGACGCCCGGCAGCCACGACGCGACGAGCGCGCGCTGCGCCGCCGACAGGCGGCCGAGGCCCATCAGGCGGTGACGACCTGCGCGGTGCCGACCGGCGCGGCCGGGCCCATCTCGTCGGCGATGCGGTTCGCCTCCTCGATGAGGGTGGCGACGATGTCGGCCTCGGGAACGGTCTTGATGACCTGTCCCTTGACGAAGATCTGCCCCTTGCCGTTGCCGGATGCCACGCCGAGGTCGGCTTCGCGCGCCTCGCCGGGCCCGTTGACGACGCAGCCCATGACGGCGACGCGCAGCGGGACCGTCATGTCCTTGAGCCCCTCCGTGACGGAGTCGGCCAGCGAGTAGACGTCGACCTGGGCGCGTCCGCACGACGGGCACGACACGATCTCGAGCTTGCGCTCACGCAGGTTCAGCGACTGCAGGATCTGGTGGCCGACCTTGACCTCTTCGGCGGGCGGCGCCGACAGCGAGACGCGGATGGTGTCGCCGATGCCCTCCGCCAAGAGGATCCCGAACGCGGTCGCCGACTTGATCGTGCCCTGGAACGCGGGCCCGGCCTCGGTCACCCCGAGGTGGAGCGGCCAGTCGCCGCGCTCGGCGAGCAGGCGGTAGGCCTTGACCATCACGATCGGGTCGTTGTGCTTGACCGAGATCTTGAAGTCGTGGAAGTCGTGCTCCTCGAAGAGGGACGCCTCCCACACCGCGCTCTCGACGAGGGCCTCGGGCGTCGCCTTGCCGTACTTCTCGAGCAGCCGCCGGTCGAGCGAGCCGGCGTTGACGCCGATGCGCAGCGAGACCCCGGCCGCCTTCGCGGCGGCGGCGATCGCGCCGACCTGGTCGTCGAACTTGCGGATGTTGCCCGGGTTGACGCGCACCGCGCCGCAGCCGGCGTCGATGGCCTGGAAGACGTACTTGGGCTGGAAGTGGATGTCGGCGATCACCGGGATCTGGCTCTTCTTCGCGATGATGTGCAGCACATCGGCGTCGTCCTGGGACGGCACCGCGACCCGCACGATCTCGCAGCCGGAGGCGGTCAGCTCGGCGATCTGCTGCAGCGTCGCGTTGATGTTGGTGGTCGGCGTGGTCGTCATCGACTGCACGCTCACCGGCGCGTCGCCGCCGACCAGCACCTTGCCCACCTTGATCTGGCGGGTCTTGCGACGGGGGGCGAGCGTTTCGGGGACCTTGGGCATCCCGAGATTCACGGCTGGCACGGCACCAGCCTACGGGGCGGATCTGACCGTCGGCTCCGAGCCGCCGCCGTCGATGACGGATGCCGCGCGCCGCGGCATCCGTCATCGTGCCGGGCCGTACGGGGGACGGTGTATCTTCCGGGCATGAGCCTGAGCCACCGCATCGGACGCATGACGGGCAGGGACCCGCACGAGGCTCACCGGGCTGCCACGCCGCTGGAGCTGCTTTTCGACCTCGTCTTCGTCGTGGCCTTCAGCCAGATCGGCTCGCAGACGGCGCACCAGCTCGAGCTGGGACACCTGCCCACCGCCCTCGTCGGGTTCGCCTTCACGACGTTCGCCGTGACGTGGGCCTGGATCAACTACTCCTGGCTCGCCTCGGCGTACGACAACGACGACCTCTTCTTCCGCCTCGCGACGATGGTCGTCATGATCGGCGTCCTGGTCGTCGCGCTCGGCGTGCCGCCGGTGTTCCACTCGCTGGAGGAGGGGCGGATCTTCGACAACACCGTCATGGTGGCGGGCTACGTGGTCATGCGGCTGGCGACGGTGGCGCTGTGGGCCCGCGTGGCGATGCACGACGAGGCCCGACGCCGCACTGCGATCGCCTACATCGTGAACATCTCGATCGCCCAGCTGGGGTGGATCGCACTCATCTTCCTGAACATGCCGATCGGGATCACGCTCGTCGTCACGACGCTGCTCACCCTGTTCGAACTGGCCGGGCCGCTCTTCGCAGAACTGCGCTTCGGGCGCACGCCGTGGCATGCGCACCACATCGCCGAGCGGTACGGGCTGCTGGTGATCATCACGCTCGGCGAGGTGATCCTCGGGACCATCCTTGCGATCTCGGCCGTGCTGGAGGTCGACGGGTGGACCCTCGAGACCGGCGTCGTCGCCTTCTCGGGCGTGGCGCTCGCCTTCGGGATGTGGTGGATCTACTTCGCCATCCCCTGGGGCCGGGTGCTGGCGCGGCATCCGGAACGGAGCTTCGCGTGGGGCTACCTGCAGATCGCGCTCTTCGGCGCGCTCGTGGGCGTGGGGGCGGGTCTGCACGTCGCCGCGTACGTGATCGGCGGCGACGCGCACGTGGACGCGACGTTCGCCGCGCTGACCATCGCGGTGCCGGTGCTGGCGTTCGAGACGCTGCTCTTCGTGCTCTACGCGGTGCTGGTGAGGCAGTTCGACGGCTTCCACCTCGTGCTGTGGCTCGGCGTCGTCGCGGTCCTCGCCGTGGGTGTGGGCGCGGTCGCGCTGGGCGCGTCGCTCGCCATCGGCATGCTCCTCATCGCCTGCTCGCCGGCGGTGGTCGTCGTCGGGTACGAGACGGTGGGCTGGCGCCACGGCGCCGCGATGCTCGAGCGCGCGACCGCCTGACCGGCGGTCACCGCCCGGCGTCGGGCATGCCCGGCTCGGCGACCCCGCCGGGCTCGGCGGGGTCGGGCGCGGAGCTCGTGAGCGCGCGGATCAGCGTCTGCGCGTCGTACGGGCCGGTGTGACGGATGCCGTTGACGAAGAACGTGGGGACCGACGTGATGTCCATCGCCTCGGCGTCGAGCATGTCGTCGCGCACCCGGCCGGTGACCTTCGGGGAGGCGAGGTCCTCTTCGAAGCGGTCGACGTCCAGTCCCAGCTCGCGGGCGCGCCGGATGATGTCGGACGGCAGCTGGTGCTCCTGGTCGGCGAACAGGCTCCGCGAGAACTCCGGCAGCCTCCCCTGCAGCGCCGCCGCCTCCGCCGCCTCGGCCGCGGCGAGCGCATTCGGATGCTGACGCTCGAGCGGCGCGTGACGCCACACGTACCGCAGACGGTCGCCGAGCTCGCGGCGCACCTCTTCGATCGAGCCGGAGGCCTTGAGGCAGAACGGGCACTGGAAGTCCCCGTACTCCACGATCGTCAGCGGGGCGTTCACGTCGCCGTAGATGTGGTCGCGCTGGGGGTCCACCGGCCGCACGAGCGTGCGGCCGCCGTCGTCGTCGGGCCGTCGGGCGTCGGAGATGCGGAACATGACCGCCGCCAGCACGAACGCCAGCAGGGAGGCCGCCAGCACGCCCACGCGCGCCTCGTTCTGCACGCCGGGATCGTCGATCGCGAGGTCGATGATGAACAGCGAGATCGTGAAGCCGATGCCGCACAGCATGGCACCGCCCGCGACACGGTCCAGGGTCAGCCCCAGCCCGAACTCGCCGAGCCTGAACACCTTCATGACCAGCGCCGCGCCGAACACGCCGACGAACTTGCCCGCGACGAGGCCGACGACGATGGCCCAGGTGACCGGCGACTGCACCGCCGCGGCGAGGATCGGCCCCGACACCTCGACGCCCGCGTTGGCGAGGGCGAACAGCGGCAGGATCACGTAGGCGACATAGGGCGCGTACGCCGACTGGAGGCGCTCGTTGATCGAGATCGACTCGCGCAGGCTGTTCGCGGCCTGGCGCGCGTACTCGCTGTTCGGGGACTGCCGGAAGATGCGCGCCAGCTCCAGCGCCTGCTCGACGTCGCGGCGGTTGGGCCGGTACACCGGGATGAGCAGCGCGATCGCGACCCCCGCCAGTGTGGGATGCACGCCGGAGGCGAGGAACGCGAGCCACACGATGATCGACAGCGTCGCGTAGATCGGCCCCCGCCCGCGGGGCACGTAGCGCGTGAAGAAGATGGCGGCGAGACCGGCGGCGGCGATCAGCAGCGGCAGCGGCGTGAAGCTCTCGGTGTAGAAGAGCGCGATGATGCTCAGCGCGCCGATGTCGTCGACGACCGCGAGGGCCAGCAGGAACACCCGGAGCCGGCCCGACGCGCGCGGGCCGATGAGGGCGAGCGCGCCCACCAGGAACGCGGTGTCGGTCGAGATGACGACACCCCACGCGTGCTCCTGCCCGGTGCCCGCGGCGATCGCCAGGAACAGGGCCGCCGGCACGACGAGACCCGCCACCGCCGCCATCACCGGGATCATGGCCCGGGACCAGCTCGTCAGCTCGCCGATCGCGAACTCCCGGCGCACCTCGAGGCCGACGGTGAAGAAGAAGACGGCCATCAGGGCATCGTTGACCAGTGCGTGGAGCGTGAACTCCAGCTCGATGTCGCCGAAGCCGATCGAGAGGTCGGTCTCCCAGAAGTCGTGGTACGACGCCGCCCCGAGGTTGGCCCACACGATCGCCGCGAGGGTCGCGAGCACCAGCAGGAGCGCGCCGGTGCGCTGCTCCCCCATGTTCTGGATGCGGTCGGCGATCGACGGGCGCGTTCGGTCGTGCGCCCGGGCCGGGTCGGGCCGGCGCTCGGTGATGGGGAGTCGGGTCAAGACGGGCCTCCGCGGCGCGAGGATGCGAGGAAACGGTCGGCCTCAGTATGGAGCGAAACGCGCCGCCCGTGGGCCGTCACGCCCAGATGAGCCGATCCCGGCTGTGATAGGTTCGGCGCATGTCCGCTCGCCTCTCCTGGTGGCTCACCGCATAGGCGGTGGGTTTCGAGCGACTCAGACCGCCCTCGGGGCGGTCTTCTTTTTCGTAAGGGATGCCTCCCCCCCACGACGAAAGACCACAGCCATGACCGGGCCCGCCCACCCTTCGCTTCGCGAGATCGCCGAGCGCGGCATCCCCTTCGCCCTCATCGCACGCGACGGCTCCACCGTCGAACTGCTCACCGGCGACGTGGTCGACGTCGAGCTGCTCGCCGACATCCCGCTCACCGACGCCTCCGGTGCGCCGCGCGAGGTGCTCGCGCTGGTGCCGTTCCGGCAGGTCCGCGAGCGCGGCTTCGAGTGCCATGACGACGGCGCGCCGCTGCGCTGCCTGATCGTGGCCGAGCGCGTGGCGCTCCCTCGCGAGGAGGTCTTGGCGCAACTGCCCGCCGACCCGGTCGCGCTCGAGGACGCCGGCTTCGACATCGCCGACGAGGAGTACGCCGACATCGTGCGCCGCGTGATCGCCGATGAGATCGGCCGGGGCGAGGGCGCGAACTTCGTGATCCGCCGCGACTTCACCGCGGGCGTCGGGTCGGATGCCGCCACCGCCGCGCTCACGTGGTTCCGAGCGCTCCTCGAGCACGAGCGGGGCGCGTACTGGACGTTCGCCGTCGTCACCCCGGGGCACGTCGCCGTCGGGGCGAGCCCCGAGGCGCACGTCAGCGCGCGCGACGGCGTGGTGACCATGAACCCCATCTCGGGCACGTTCCGCCACCCCGCCGGCGGCGCCACCCCCGAGACGCTCGCCGAGTTCCTGCGCTCCACGAAGGAGACCGAGGAGCTGTTCATGGTGGTCGACGAGGAGCTGAAGATGATGAGCGCCGTCTGCTCCGACGGCGGCCGCATCACCGGGCCGCATCTCAAGGAGATGTCGCGGCTCACCCACACCGAGTACGTGCTGCGGGGCCGCAGCAGGCTCGACCCCCGTGACATCCTGCGCGAGACGATGTTCGCGCCGACGGTGACGGGGTCACCGATGCAGAACGCCTGCACGGTGATCAAGCGCCACGAGACGACGCCCCGCGGGTACTACTCGGGCGTGGCGGCGCTCTTCACGCCGCGGCTCACCCTCGCCGCCGGCGAGGCGACCCACGACCTCGACGCGCCGATCCTCATCCGCACGGCCTACCTCCAGGACGGCCGCCTGCGCGTCCCGGTCGGCGCCACCCTCGTGCGCCACTCCGACCCGTACGGCGAGGTCGGCGAGACCCACGGCAAGGCGGCCGGCGTGCTCGGCGCGATCGGTGCCGTCCCGCGCGACGCCGCCGCCGAGGCGGCGATCGTGCCGGTGCCCGACGGCGACGTGATCGACGAGGACGCCCCGGCTCCGGCGCCGCGCCGGCTCGCCGACGACCCGGCGATCGCCGAGCTGCTCGCGTCGCGCAACGCGCGGCTGGCGGAGTTCTGGCTGAACCCGCAGGGCTCCGACGAGGTCGGCCCGTTCACGGGACGCTCCGCCCTCGTGGTCGACGCCGAAGACCGCTTCACCACGATGCTCGCCCACCAGCTGCGGCACCTGGGGCTCGACGCCCGCATCGCGCCGTGGAGCGAGGTCACCGACGAGCAGGTCGACGCCGCGGAGCTGCTGGTCTCGGGGCCGGGACCCGGCGACCCCCGGGACGCCTCCAGCCCCCGCATCCGGCGGATGCGCGAGGTCGTGGCCCGGCGGCGGGAGACCGGCCGTCCGATCCTCGCGGTCTGCCTCAGCCACCAGATCCTCGCCGACTCGCTCGGGATCGACCTCGCGTCGCTGGACGCGCCGCACCAGGGGCTCCAGAAGTCGGTCGACGTGTTCGGCGTGCCCGCATCGATCGGGTTCTACAACACGTTCACCGCTCGGGTCCCCGCCGGGACGCAGCGCGTGGGCGAGGCCGAGGTCGCCGCCGACGCGACGGGCGACGTCTACGCCCTGCGCGGCCCCGGATTCGCGTCGGTGCAGGGCCACCTCGAGTCGATCCTGTCGCGCGACGGCATGACGACGCTCCGCCGGCTCGTCGAGCACGCCCTCACCCCCGTCGACGCCTGACGGCTGCCTTCCCCCTCGCACGTCTCCGGGTTCGGGGCGCGTCGTGAACGTCCGGGGCGCACCCCGCGCGCCCCGAGCGCACGCCGGGCGCCCCGAACCCGGAGAGGACGACGGATGCCGCGGCTCAGGTGATCAGAAGATCGAGACCGGGTTGACGATGTCGGCGAGGATCAGCACGCCGCCCATCGCGATGAGCCCGATCACGACGATGAACGTGACGGGCACGAGCTTGGTCGCGTCGACGGGCTTCGGCGGCGGACGGCGGAACAGCTTCGCCCAGACCCGCTTCAGCCCGTCCCACAGCGCCACGGCGATGTGCCCGCCGTCCAGCGGCAGCAGCGGGATGAGGTTGAAGACGAACAGCGCGATGTTGAGGGAGGCCAGCAGCGACAGGAAGCCGGCGACCCGGTTGAGGATCGGCGCCTCCGCGGCGGCGACCTCGCCCGACAGGCGCCCGGCCCCGACGATGCTGAGCGGTCCGTTCGGGTCGCGCTCCTGGCCCGTCACCAGGCTCACCCCGGTGTCCCAGACCTTGACCGGCAGCTGCCAGATGATGGCCGCGACGGCGCCGACGTTCTGCAGCGCCATCTGCGGACCGACCCAGATCGGCTGGCGCACGTACTCGACCACGGGTCCGACGCCGAGGAACCCGACCTCTTCCGTCGTCGTCGTGCCGTCGGCGGCCGTCGTCTCGGACTCGATGGTGGCGGGCGTGACGGTGAAGGATCGGTCGGCACCGTCGCGCTCGACGACGAACGTGAGCGCCTCACCGGGCGACGAGCGGATGATGGCGGATGCCTCTGCGAAATCGGCGACCGGCTCGCCGTCGATGGACACGAGGGTGTCGCCGGGGAGGATGCCGGCCGTGGCGGCGGGAGCGGCGGGATCGGATGCCGTGCACTCGCTCGCGCTCGTGGCCGGCACGCACTCGGACAGGCGGGCGACCGTGGTCGTCGCCGTCTGCACGCCGATGCCGGTGAGCAGGATCGCGAACAGCACGATCGCGAAGAGCAGGTTCATCACCGGCCCGCCGAGCATCACGACGACGCGCTTCCAGACCGGAAGCCGGTAGAACACCCGGGTGTCGTCGCCGGCGTGGAGCGTCTCGTCGTTGGCGTCGCGGGCGTCCTGGACCATCGTGGCGAAGAACCCGCCTCCAGCGCGCCCGGCGCGGCTCTCGGCCTGCGGAGACGGAGGGTACATGCCCGCCATCGAGATGTAGCCGCCGAGCGGGACCGCCTTGACGCCGTACTCGGTCTCACCGATGCGCCGCGACCACAGCGTCGGGCCGAACCCGATCATGTACTGCCCCACGCGGACGCCGAACTTCTTCGCGGGCCAGAGGTGGCCCAGCTCGTGCAGGGCGATCGACACCGCCAGGCCCACGACCATGAGCACGACGCCGATGACGAACGCGAGGACTTCCACACGCTCACGGTACCCGCGTCAGGCTTTGAGTTGGGTGTGACCGTCGACCGCCGCCGGGGCGCCGTGCGGGCGCGAGACGGGCCGTATCCGTCCCGTAGGCTCGACGCGAGGAGGAGCCGTGACCCCACGCCACGTCCGCGCGCTGCGCGGGACCGCGGGCGCGTGGGTCGCGACGATCGTCGCCGCAGCCGCTCATACGCTCGGCGGCGGCGGAGCTCCGCCCGTCGCGCTGGTGGCGGCCACTGGGGTGCTGGCCGCCCCGTTCGCCGTGGCGATCGCGGGGCGGCGCCTGGCGATGTGGCGCGTGGCAGCCACGGTGCTCGCCGCCCAGGCGCTCTTCCACGTCTCGTTCGCCGTCACCGCCGGCACCGATCCGGCCGCGCTCCACGGACACCATGTCGCGCACCTCGGCGCCGACCTCAGCGCCCTCGTCCTCCCGGACGCCCCCATGCTGGTCGCCCATGCGATCGCGGGCGCCGTCACCGTGGCCGTGCTTCACGGCGGTGAGCGGGTGCTGCGGGCCCTGGGCCGCGGCATCCGCTCGGTGCTCTCGCGCGCCCGCGCCATCGCCCCGCGCGCGCCGATGCCCGCCCGGATCGGCATCGTCGTCTCGCGGCCTCGCCTCACGGTCGCCGTCGTACTGTCGGACGTCTCGCGACGCGGCCCGCCCGCTCTCGTCACCGCGGCGCGCTGAGCGCCGCACGTCACCCGGACACGCGCCCGCGTGGACCGGTTCCTGTGCGTGCCCCTCCGAGCACGCGTCGATCGGCGCGCCCGACGACACGAGACGAAAGACGAAAGAACCGACATGGACAACACCTCCCGCCTTCCCCGCACCCGCACCCTCACCGCCGCCCTGGGCCTCGCGGCCGGCCTCGCCCTGGTCGTCGGGGCGCCGCTGGCGGCCGCAGCCCACGTGCACGTGTCCCCCGATGCCGCCCCTGCCGGCGGAACCCGGACGCTCGCGTTCTCGTTCAGCCACGGCTGCGACGGCTCTGCCACGACCGCGCTCTCGATCGGCATCCCCGACGGGGTCGCCAACGCCACGCCGATCGTGCAGGGCGGCTGGACCATCTCGCGCGAGCCGGGTGCCGACGGCGTGCCGACGCACGTCGTGTTCACGAGCGACAGCCCCGTCGAGGACGGGCTCAAGGCCGCCGTCTCGATCGACGTCCTGTTCGCCGAGGACGCCGCCGGCACGACGCTCGCCTTCCCGGTGACCCAGACGTGCGTGGTCGGCGAGACCGCGTGGTCGCAGCTGGCCGAGGAGGGCGAGGACCCGCACGACCTCGACGCGCCCGCGCCGCTGGTGATGGTGACGGATGCCGCAGACGCCGTCGACGGACACGCCCCGGGAACCGCGACCGCCGACGGCGACGGCGACGAGCACGCCGCGCATGACGCCGCGGCGGCCGACGCGGATGCCGCGGCATCCGGCACCTCCGCCGACCCGGCCGCCCGCTGGCTGGCAGCCGGCGGACTGGCCGCGGGACTCGCCGCGCTCACCGTCGTGCTGGTGCGCCGCCGCCGGTCGTGACCGCGCCGGGCGCGTCCGCCGCAAGGCGGGCGCGCCCCCACCCCGCCCCCGCCTCGCGCCCGGGGTCGCGTGCGGAGGCCGGCCGCGGGGCGCCGTGCGAAGATGGATGCGCCATGCCGACCGACGCGCCCTCCAACCTGCCCCCGGTACTCCGCCCCGACGCGCCGCCGACCCATTCCCTCGCCGACCTCGCGGCGCTCCTGGGCACCGAGGTGCGCGGCGACGCCGACGGGGTGACGCTCACGGGCATCACCCTCGCGACGGCCGACCTCCGCCCCGGCGACGTGTTCGTCGCCGTGCAGGGCGTCAACCGTCACGGTGCCGAGTTCGCCGCGGCGGCCGCCGAGAGGGGCGCCGTCGCGGTCGTGACGGATGCCGCCGGCGCCGACGACGCCGCGTCGAGCGGCCTGCCCGTCATCGTGGTCGAGGACCCGCGTGCGCTGCTCGGCGAGCTGTCGGCGTGGGTTTACCGCACCGGCCGCGACGACCGGCTGCCGACGCTGTTCGGCACGACGGGCACCAACGGCAAGACGAGCGTGTCGCACCTGCTCGAGGGCATCCTCGGCCAGCTGGGCGTCACCACCGGCCTGTCGTCGACGGCCGAGCGTCACATCGCAGGACAGGTCGTCGTGTCGCGCCTGACCACCCCCGAGGCGTACGAGATGCACGCGCTCCTGGCGCTCATGCGCGAGCGCGGCGTCGAGGCCGTGGCCGTCGAGGTGAGCGCCCAGGCGCTGAGCCGGCGCCGCGTGGACGGGATCATGTTCGACGTCGCGGGCTTCACGAACCTCACCCACGATCACCTCGACGACTACGCCGACATGCGCGAGTACTTCGAGGCGAAGCTGCCGCTGTTCCGCCCCGACCGCGCGCGCCGCGCCGTCGTGTGCATCGACTCCGAGCCGGGCGCGGAGGTCGTCGCCCGCAGCGAGGTGCCGACGGTGACCGTCGGCACCCCGGACCTGGCGTCCGACGCGGCGACCGCGGCCGCCGCCGACTGGGTGGTCGAGATCCTCGACGAGCGCCCGGTGGGCACCGAGTTCCGCCTGACCGCGCGCGACGGGCGCACGCTGACGACGCTCGTCCCGGTGATCGGACGCCATATGGCCGCCAACGCCGGCCTCGCCATCGTGATGATCCTCGAGGGCGGCTACGCCTGGGAGCGTCTCGTCGCCGCTCTGGACGGCGGGCGCATCGAGGCCTATCTCCCCGGCCGCACGGAGCTCGTCTCGGGCGAGACGGGTCCGGCCGTCTACGTGGACTTCGGCCACTCCCCCGACGCGTTCGAGAAGACCCTCGCCGCGGTGCGGCGCGTGACGCCGGGCAAGGTCGTCATGCTCTTCGGCGCCGACGGCGACCGCGACGCCACCAAGCGCCATGACATGGGCCGCACCGGCGTCGAGGGCAGCGACATCCTCGTGATCACCGACCACCACCCCCGTCACGAGGACCCCGACTCGATCCGCGCCACCCTCATCGAGGGCGCGCGCCGCGCCCGCCCGGATGCCGAGATCCACGAGTACTCGCCCCCGGAGCGCGCGATCATCGAAGCCGTCGCGCTCGTCGGCGACGGGGACGCGATCCTGTGGGCCGGTCCCGGCCACCAGGACTACCGCGACATCCGCGGCGTCCGCACCCCGTACTCGGCGCGGGAGCTGGCCCGCCGAGCCCTCCGCGACGCCGGCTGGCCGGTGCCCGAGCCTCACTGGCCGGTGCCGTACCCGGACGCCGAGACGCCGGCATCCGATCCCCTCCGTCCGGCTTTCCCCACGGCCTGACCCCTCTGCCGCCCCACGCGGGCGAGCGCACGACCCGGTGCGGAGGAGTGCCGGGCGGCGACAGGGTCAGGATGCCGCGGCGATCGCCTCGTCGGCGGTGCGGCGGGCCCACGCCTCGGCCTCGGAGAGCGAGTCGCGGGTGAGGGCGTCGGGCGCCTCGTGCGCGTCGACCACGCGCGCGACGGTGTCGACGATGGCCAGGAAGGCGAGCCGGCCCTCGTGGAAGGCGTCGACCGCCTGCTCGTTCGCGGCGTTGAAGACCGCCGGGTAGGTGCCGCCGGCGCGACCCACCTGCTTCGCGAGGCGGACGGCGGGAAAGGCGTCGTCGTCGAGCGGCTCGAACGTCCACGAGGCCGCCGTCGTCCAGTCCAACGGGCGCCCGACCCCCGCGACGCGGTGGGGCCAGTCCAGACCGAGCGAGATGGGCAGCCTCATGTCGGGCGGGGATGCCTGGGCGATCGTGGAGCCGTCGACGAACTCGACCATGGAGTGGACGATCGACTGCGGGTGGACCACCACGTCGATCTGGGCGTACGGGATGCCGAACAGCAGATGCGCCTCGATGACCTCGAGGCCCTTGTTCACGAGCGTGGCCGAGTTCGTCGTCACGACGCGTCCCATGTCCCACGTGGGGTGGGCGAGCGCCTCCGCCGGCGTCACGCTCTCAAGGGACGCGCGGCTACGACCTCGGAAAGGGCCGCCGGATGCCGTCAGCACGAGCCGACGCACCTCCTCGGGCTCGCCGCAGCGCAGCGCCTGCGCGATCGCGGAGTGCTCGGAGTCGACGGGGACGATCTGCCCCGGCCGGGCGAGGGCGGTGACGAGGTCGCCGCCGACGATGAGGGACTCCTTGTTGGCCAGAGCCAGGGTGCGTCCCGTCTCGAGCGCCGCGAGCGTGGGACCGAGGCCGACCGAGCCGGTGATGCCGTTGAGCACCACGTCCGCTTCCACGTCGCGGACGAGCTGCTCCGCCTCGGCGGCGCCCAGCGCGGTGTGCTCGACGTGGAACTCGTCGGCCTGGGCGGACAGCGCGGTCCTGTCGGAACCGGCTGCGAGACCGACCACCTCGAATCGCCGCGGGTTGGCCCGCACGACGTCGAGCGCCTGCGTGCCGATGGAGCCGGTCGAGCCGAGGATGAGGACGCGCCGCATCGGGCCAGCCTATCGACCGGCCGGACGCGGCCGGCGTCTACTGCTGGGCTGCGCGCTGGACGCCCAGGATGTCGATGACGAAAACCAAGGTCTCGCCGGTGAGGTCGGCGTCGTTGATCTCGCCCTCGCCGTAGCCGAAGGCCGGCGGGATGACCACGAGCACCTGCGAGCCGACGGCCTGACCCTCCAGCGCCTGCTGGAATCCCTCGACGACGCCGGTCGTCGCGAAGGCGGCGGGCTGTCCGCGCTCCCAGCTCGAGTCGAAGACCGTGCCGTCCGACCACTTCGCACCGCTGTACTGCACGAAGACGGTGTCGCCGGGCTCCACGACCGGGCCGTCGCCGGTCTTCAGCTCGTCCAGCTGCACCTCGGCGGGCGGCTCCGTGTCGGGGATGGTGACGGTCGGGGCGCCCTCTTCGGAGAACTCCACGGTCGGGAAGCCGTCGGCCGGCTCCTGCTCCTCGCCGCCGGCGGTCGTCGGAATGAGCTGGGTGGTCTCGGCGACGATCACCACAGGCGAGGCACCCTCGCCGAAGGCGCTGCCGGGAATGGACATCGCGACCGTCGACCCGAGCGGAGCGCACTCGAGAGCGGCGACGAACAGCGAGTAGTTCTGCGGGTCCAGGAGGATCGGGACCTCGCCGGAGTCGTCGGGCGACGAGTCGGAGGAGTCCTGCAGCAGCTCGCCGGTCGAGCCGTCGTACACCGAGTAGAAGCCGCTGACGAGCTCGCCGGCCGCGAGGTCGTCGTCCGAGCCCTCGGTCACGATGGTGCGCTCGATGTCCTCGAAGGCCAGCGAGTCCGGCACGGTGGCGGCGAGGTCGGCGCCGGAGCCGGTGACCTCGATCGCGTCCGAGTCGGCACCCGACTGCGCATCGAGGAGGCACGTGGAGTCGGCGCTCGACGACGGCGACGGGGTCGTGTCGGGATCCCCCGAGCCCGAGCAACCGGCGAGCACGAGTGCCGACAGCGCGGCGGCGGACAGGGCGGCGAGCGGGCGAATGCGCACGGAGAGACCTCGAGTCGATGTAAGGGGAGCCTCCATCCTTTCGCATCTTTTCTCGGATCGCGCTGAGAACCGGTCATGCCGACGCCGGAATGCGACGGGGAGTACCCTCTACGGGTGACTTCCGACCTCGTACCAGGCACAGACGACAGGGCCGACGAGACGGCAGAAGCGCAGGACTCCGCACCGGGCGCCGTCCGGATGGGATCGACGTACGCGCTGGGCCGATCCATCATCACGCCGCTCGCCCGCCTCGCCTACCGGCCGCGTGTCGAGGGCAAGGGGAACGTCCCGAGGACCGGTCCGGTGATCTTCGCGAGCAACCACCTGTCGTTCATCGACTCCGTGGCGATCCCCGTCGCCGCCCCGCGGCCCGTGCACTTCCTCGCCAAGGCGAGCTACTTCGAGAAGCCGGCGTCCCGCTGGTTCTTCACCGCGATCGGCGCCATCCCGGTGCAGCGCGGTGCGGGGCAGGCCGCGCTGGACGCCCTCGATCAGCAGCGGGCCCTGCTCGAGGAGGGCAGCGCGGTCGCGCTGTACCCCGAGGGGACGCGCTCGCTCGACGGGCGCCTGTACAAGGGACGCACCGGCGTGGCCTTCCTCGCCCTGCAGACCGGAGCGCCCGTCGTGCCGGTGGGGCTCATCGGGACCGACAAGGTGATGCCCGTCGGCGCGAAGAAGCCCTCGATGAAGCACCGCGTGACGGTGAGGTTCGGCGAGCCGCTCGACCTCTCGCACCACGGTCCCGCGTCGTCGGGGCGGGCGCGACGCCTCGCCACCGACGAGATCATGGCCGCCATCCACGCGCTCTCCGGTCAGGAGCTCGCCCACGCCTACAACGAGGTTCCGGCCCAGAACCCGATCGAGCGCATCCGCCAGGTCCTCCCCCACGAGCGGCGCTGACCCTTCGCCGGCCGGCCGGTCGGCAGGATCGGGTCGCCGGCCGGATCAGCCCGCGTCGGCGACGACCACGGTGGGCTCGTGCCGCACCGGGAAGTTGACCGAGTTCGCGATGAAGCACCACTCGTTCGCCTGTGCGTGCGCGGCGGTCGCGGCATCCGTCATCGCGGCGTCCGCGACGGTCACGCGCGGGCGGAGCACGACCTCGCGGAACGCGCCGCCGCCGCGCCCGTCCTCCACCATGAGACCGGATGCCTCGTCCTCGTAGCCGACGACCACGACGCCCGCCTTCACGCACGCGTGCAGGTACGACAGGAGGTGGCACTCGCTGAGAGCCGCGAGGAGCAGGTCCTCGGGGTTCCAGCGGGCAGGGTCGCCGCGGAACGGCTTGTCGGCGGAGGCGGCGATGGCCGGCTTGCCGTCGATCTCGAGCGTGACGGACCGGTCGTAGTCGCGGTACCCGGAGGTTCCGGTGCCTCGATCACCCGTCCAGGTGGTCCGGACGGAGTATCGATGCTCGCCCCACATGAGCACAGTCTGTCATGCAGGACCATCGCGGGCGCGACGGTAGGCTGGCGGGGTGCCGCAGACCTTCGCCGCAGCCGACGCCGTCGAGCTCGCCGTCGTCGATCGCAGCGGTTTCATCGAATCACGCCACGCCGGGATCGCCGTCGTCCTCCGCGCCGACGGCACGATCGCCGAGAAGCTCGGCGATCCGTCGTCCCTCGTGCTGCCGCGATCGAGCCTGAAGCCGCTCCAGGCGCTCGCGTGCCTGTCGGCGGGCGCCCCGCTCGAGGGTGACCGGCTCGGCCTCGCCACGGCGAGCCACTCCGGAACGGACCGCCATGTCGCGGTGGTGCGTGAGATCCTCGCCGCCGCCGAGCTCAGCGAAGACGCCCTCGGCTGCCCTGCGGCGTGGCCCGGCGACACGGCCACGCGCGACGAGCTCGTGCGGGAGCTCGGCCGGCCGCAGCGGGTGCGCATGAACTGCTCGGGCAAGCACGCCACGATGCTCCTCACGAGCGTCGTCAACGGGTGGGATCCCGAGGGGTATCTGTCGCCCGCCCACCCGGTGCAGCAGCTCATCCGCGACACGATCGAGCGGCTCATCGGCGAGAAGGCCGCAGCGGTCGCCGTCGACGGGTGCGGCGCCCCCGTGTACGCCATGACGCTGTTCGGGCTCGCGCGGGCGATCCACCGCATCGGCAACTCGTCGACCACCTCCCCGTTCGCCCTGCACCGCAGCGCCGGCGCGCTCGTCGAGGCCGTGCGCGCGGCGCCGTGGACGATCGACGGCCCCGGCCGCCCCGACACGATCGTGATCGAGCGACTCGGCGTCTTCGCGAAGGGTGGTGCGGAGGGCGTCATGGTCATGGTCGCCCCCGACGGCACCACCGTCGCGCTGAAGATGCTCGACGGCAGCGGCCGCGCCGCCACCGCGGTCGCGCTGCGGCTGCTCGAGCGGCACGGCGCACTCGCGTCGGCCGACGTCGCCGACGCGATGTCGAAGCTTCCGCTGACCATCACCGGCGGCGGACAGGATGTCGGGGCCATCCGCCCCGCCTTCTAGAGGCGCTCCCACGAGGAGCCCGAGCGCTCCAACGGCGGAGCGGAAAGGATGACGCGATGAGGATCAGCGTCCCCACCGAGGTGAAGAACAACGAGTACCGGGTCGCCCTCACCCCCGCGGGCGTGCACGACCTGGTGGCGGCAGGCCATGAGGTCTTCGTGCAGCGCGGCGCGGGCGAGGGCTCGTCGATGCCCGACGCCGAGTACGAGGCCGCCGGCGCGGAGATGCTCGACGACGCCGCGGAGGTGTGGGCCCACGCGGAGCTGCTGCTGAAGGTCAAGGAGCCGATCGCCGGCGAGTACGGCTACTTCCGCGACGACCTCGTGCTCTTCACGTACCTGCACCTGGCCGCCGACCGCCCGCTGACCGAGCGCCTCGTGGCCGACCGCGTCACGGCGATCGCCTACGAGACCGTGCAGCTTCCCGGCGGCGGGCTTCCCCTCCTCGCCCCGATGAGCGAGGTCGCCGGCCGGCTGGCTCCCATGGTCGGCGCCAACACGCTCATGCGCTCGGCGGGGGGCCTCGGCCTGCTGATGTCGGGGGTGCCCGGCACGCGTCCCGCGACCGTGACGGTGATCGGCGGCGGCGTCGCCGGCGCGAACGCCGCGGTGATCGCGGTCGGCATGGGTGCGGACGTCACCGTCTTCGACACCAACGTGCAGCGCCTGCGCTATCTCGACGACCACTTCCAGGGCCGGGTGAAGACCGCCGCCTCCAATCCCCTCGACCTGGACCGCGCGGTCGCTGCCTCGGATCTCGTCATCGGCTCGGTGCTGATCCCCGGCGCGAAGGCGCCCAAGCTCGTGACGAACGACATGGTCGCGCGCATGCGACCGGGTTCGGTGCTCGTGGACATCGCGGTCGACCAGGGCGGCTGCTTCGAGGACACGCACCCGACCACCCACGCCGACCCGACCTTCCCGGTCCACGGCAGCATCTTCTACTGCGTGGCCAACATGCCCGGCGCCGTGCCGAACACCTCGACGTCCGCGCTCACCAACGCGACGCTCCCCTACATCCGCCAGATCGCCCGACGCGGCTGGACGGAGGCGCTGCGAGCGGATGCCGCCCTCGCGGCCGGTCTCAACACCCACGGCGGGCGGGTCGCCAACGCCGGCGTTGCGACCGCGCACGGCTTCGAGGTCGCACCCCTGGAGGGCGTGCTCGTCTGACGCGCCTGCGGGCGGAGGATCCCCGGGTCGCCGACGCGCCCGGGGATCGTGCGTGCGGGGATCGTGCGTGGCATCCGAGGCCGGCGGGCTACGCCCGGCGGGCGCCGGTCCATGGCGCGCTCTGACGGTTCGGCGGGACGTCCGCGGCGGGCAGCACGATGCGGACGGGATCCGCGCCCGCGACGATGAGCCACGCCCGCGCCCGCCCCGGCTCGCAGTACGGGGGCACGCCGCGGAAGCCGGCCAGCACGCGCAGCTCGGCGGCGCAGGACGTGTCGACCACCAGCTCGTGGTCTCCGCGGACGTCCGCGAGCAGTCGCCAGTGCCGCTGCCAGTCGTCCGGCTCCCCCGCCACCACGACGGGCCCGTCCGCCACGCGCGCGGGCGCGGCGGCATACTCCTCGAGGCCGAGGACCGTCACGCCGCGCTGCTCCCACGCGGCGAGCGCCCGGCGCCCGGCCGGCGACCTGCGGGCCACGAGACCTGTCAGCCGGCCCTCCGGCGTCCACGTCGCGTCGGCAGCGGCGGGCGTCACCGGCGCCGCCGGTGCGAGCGCCAGCTGCACCGGGCGCCCGTCGAGGCGTCCGCGGCCGGCCGGCGCGGAAGGGTCGTGGGCCGCGGGGTCGCCTCCCGCGGCGGCGTGGTCGATGCGCGTCGCATAGGGAAGCACGATGCGGCGCGGAAACAGCTCGGCGATCCTGGACACGGCGCCCGTCACGCGGTGGGCGCCGGCGACGACGAGCACACCGCTGTCGCCGGATCGCCGCACGAAGAGCTCCACCCGCTCGAGGACGGCCTGCGCATGCTCGGGAGGGAAGCGCAGCGCCACCGCGTCGAGGTCGTCCAGGAGCACGATCGTCCCCGGCGCCGGAGGCTCCTCGGACAGTCTGGCCACGGCATCCCACATCCCCTCCAGCCCCGCGGGCACGCGCTCGACGGCGCCCGGCGCCTGCGCATGGATGAGGTCCAGCGCATTCGAGACGCCGGAGCCCGGTCCGCCGAGTACGAGGATCGCCCGATCGCCGGCGGCCACCGTGACGACCGGCTGCCGCTGCCGGTCGGGCTCGTCGGCGATTCCGAGCAGCACCCCGCCGCGCGCCGCCGGATCCGCCGCAGCCCGGCTCGCGAGCTCGTCGAGCCCGACGACGCGAGGAAGCTCCGGCAGCCAGGGCCTGGACGGCGCGCTGGTGCCGCCCCGCAGCGACGCCGCCGCGACGTCCTGCGCCCCCGATAGGGCGACCCGCACCGGCTGCGGAGCCGCGTCGCCGGCACGGCGCACGTATGCCGTGCCGCGCCTCTCTGCACCGCTGGGCAGCTTCGCCGCATCGTCGGTGCCGATCACGGCCCTGCTGTCGGCGGCGTCCGTCACGCGCAGGCTGATGCGCAGCGGGCAGTTGGCGAGGAGGTTGTCGCGGATCACCCCGGCGGCGCGCTGCGTGCCGAGGATGAGGTGGATCCCGAGCGCTCGGCCGCGCGCGGCGAGGTCGGCGAACAGGCCGTGCAGCTCCGGCTGATCCGCGAGCAGCGCGGCGAACTCGTCGACGACGACGACCAGCCTCGGCAGGCGCACGCGCGGGTCGACGATGTCTCGCGCCCCTGCGGCGGCGATGGCCGCCTCGCGACGCCGGAGCTCGGCTCGCAGGCTCTCGATGGCGCGCCGCGCGCCCGAGCCGTCGAGGTCGGTGATCACGCCGGTGATGTGCGGAACGCCGGCGAGTCCGTCGAACGCCGTGCCGCCCTTGAAATCGGCGAGGAGGAAGGTCACCTCGTCGGCGGACCGCGTCGCGCACAGCGCCAGGATCCACGTGATGAGCAACTCGCTCTTGCCTGCTCCGGTGACGCCGGCGACGACGGCGTGGGGGCCGTCGGCGACGAGATCGACGACCGCCGCGTCGCCGGCCGTCACTCCGATGACCGCGGGCAGCCCGCCCCCGATCGCCTCGGGCGTCGCGGGGAGCAGCGGCGACAGTGCGATCGGGCCGTCGTCCTCGCGCGTCATCCCGAGCGTGGCCTCGGCGCGCGCGGTGAGATCGGCGGCGATCTCCTCGGCCTGCAGGCGGGAGACGGCCTCGACGGCGAGCGTGACGACCTCGCCGCCGTATTCGAGGCGCGCGGAGGCGGGCGCGGTCACGGTGATCACCGCCTGGCAGCGCGGTGGCGGCGGATCGCCCGGACGACACCGTGCAAGGACGATGTCGGCGTGGGCGGGCACGAGCTCGCCGGGGCCGACGATGGCCAGGCCCGATCCGGAGGCCGCGGCGCGGTGCGGCAGCGTCTCGGCCCACTCCATGCCGCGGCCGAGGGGGCCGACGATGCGCACGTCACCGGGAGCGAGCGCAAGGCACAGCTGCAGGGCGAGCGCCCGCTGCACGGCGGCGCCGACCGTCTCGCCGCCGACGACGGCGACGCCGGCCTCGAGCGGCACGGTGATCGGCGCGCCTTCCACCCGGGCGGCGCGGCGGCGCAGCAGGGCGGCAGCCGGATCGCCGTCGCCGCCGCTCACGCGCACCGCGCTCGCGCGCTCCCCCTCCCCGACGACGAGCGAGGCGATCCGCCCCGAACGCCACACGTCGCCGGGTCGCCGCAGGAGACGCGCCGCATCCGGATGCCGGGACCACAGCTGGGCGCGCTCGGTCTCGTGGCGGGCGGCCACCGCCGAGGACACCGCCTCGCGTGCGCGTGCCGCCTCGGCGCTCGCGCGCCTGCCGTCGCGCCGCGCCGCGCGGCGGGCGTCGGCGACGGCCGCCCCGGCGATGAGCGGGCCGAGGAGGGCGAACCAGAGCGAGTACACCGAGCCGGTCACGAGCCACAGCACGACGGCGCCCACGACCGGGACGACGGCGGCGACGACGGGCAGCGGCGGTCGGGCGGGCGGCGCCCAGGCCGCAGGGAGGGTCAGCGGCTCGTCGTCGATCGCGAGGGGAGCCTCGGTGGCTGGAGAAGCGGGCGCGCGCATGCGCCCAGTCCACAGCGGCGGGGCTCGCCCGCCGTGACGCCTGCGCGGATCTGTGGATGCGGCGGGGTCACTCCCCCGCTGTGGAGGAGTCCCTGTCGTCGGCGCCGCCTGCGGCCGGCCGGCCGACGTCGAGCACGACGATCGTGATGTTGTCGCGCCCGCCGTTCTCCAGCGCTGCGTCGAGCATGGCCATCACGGCGTCACCCGGATCGGGGTTCTCGTCGAGGAAGTGGCGGATGCCGTAGTCGGTGAGCTCCTTCGTCAGCCCATCCGAGCAGATCACGAACCGGTCGCCCTCCAGGACGTCCAGGCGCACGTAGTCCGGCGTCACGCCGTCGCTCGGGCCGACGGCACGCGTGATGACGTTGCCGTACGGGTGGTTCTCGGCCTCTTCGGGACTCAGACGGCCTGCCGCGACGAGCTCCTGCACCACCGAGTGGTCCGTCGTGATCTGCACGATGGCCCCGTCGCGCACGAGGTACACGCGGGAGTCGCCGATGTTGAGGGTCACCCAGTGCGGCGCGTCGCCCGACGTGTCGAGGAAGACACCCGTGACCGTGGTGCCCGTGCCGTCGTCCGTGGCCTCGGGGTGGGACGCGATGTCCTTCACCGCCCGCGCAAGCGCCTTCTCGATGGTCTTGGGCGTGACGTTGCCGCTGCCGGCGACCGCCCGGAGCCGCTCGATCGTGCTCGCACTGGCGATCTCGCCGCCGACGTGCCCGCCCATCCCGTCGGCGACGACGAACAGCGGGTACTCCGCGAAGACGGCGTCCTGGTTCACCTCGCGGCGGCGGCCCGTGTCGGTGACGGCCGCCCAAGCGAGCTCCAGCGCACCGCCCGGAACCGGAACGGTGAGCGACTGGGTGGATACCTCGGGCACGCCGTGTCCTCTTCGTCGCTGCCGCGGAAGCCCGTCGCCTCCGCGTCATCACATACTAGTCGGTTACTCGCGGGGGTCCTCGGACGCGGCGAGCGCCGCTACAATGATCCGCGCGCCCGCGCGCCGGCCCGGCGGCTCACGCCGTGGCGGGCGGCGGGAAGATCCCGTCGATCGCCTCGAGGTCCGCCGCCGTCGGCGTCCAGGCCGTCGCCGCCTCGGCGTTCGCGCGCACCTGCTCCGGGCTGGTGGCACCCGCGATCACGCTCGAGAGCCCCGGCCGGGCCAGCAGCCAGCCGAACGTCGCCTGCAGCATCGTTATGCCCCGCTCGTCGCAGAACGCCTGGAAGGCCTCGAGCGCGTCCCACGGTGCGTCCCGGTAGAGGTGGGGGCGCTGCCGCATGATGCGGGAGTCGGCGGGCGCGGCATCCCTCGTGAACTTGCCCGTCAGCAGGCCGTTGTGCAGCGGGAAGTACGGCAGGAACCCGACGCCGTACCGCTCGACCGCCGGCAGCAGGTCGAGCTCCGCACCGCGCGCCAGCAGGCTGTAGTGGTTCTGGGCCGACACGAAGGGCACGCTGTGGCGCATGAGCGCGGTGAAGTGCGCCTCGGCGACCTGCCACCCCGCGAAGTTCGAGTGACCGATGTAGCGCACCTTGCCCTCGCGCACGAGGTCGCCCAGCGCGTCGAGCGTCTCTTCGACGGGGGTGGCCGGGTCGGGCACGTGCAGCTGGTACAGGTCGATCCAGTCCGTCTGCAGCCGGGTGAGGGATGCCTCGACCGCGCGCCGCACGTACGAGCGCGAGCCCTTCGACCCGGTCGTCGGGTAGCCCATGTCGCGCGTCTGCCCGAACTTGGTCGCGAGCGTGACCCGATCGCGCCGCCCCTTCAGCGCCTCTCCCATCAGCGTCTCGGAGAGCCCCGGCTCGCGCCCGTACATGTCCGCGGTGTCGAGGAAGGTCACACCCGCGTCGATCGCGGCGTCGAGCACGGCGCGCGTGCCGTCGAGGGTCTCGGTCCGGGTCCCCTCGCGGCCGAAGTTGTTGCAGCCCAGTCCGACGGCGGAGACGAGGAGACCGGACGCGCCCATGCGGCGCAGCGGAACAGTGGAGGTCATTCCTCCACGTTAGCCGCGGGTCGGCGGCCCGCCGGAAGACGCGACAGCCCCTCGCCGGATCGGCGAGGGGCTGTCGGAGCGGTCGTCGCTACGGCTTCGCGGGAGCCGGCGGCTCCGGGGCCGGCGGCTCCGTGGCGGGAGGCTCCGCCGAGGGCGAGGTCGCCCCAGGCTCGGCGGCGGGCGGAGTGGCCGGCGCGGCCGGAGCTGCGGGCGGCGGCGCGTAGCCTGCCGGCGGTGCCGGCGGCGCAGCGGACGCGGTCGGCGCGGGCGGAGGTGCCGAGTATCCCGCGGGCGGCTCGTACGCCGCCGGGGCGGCGCCGTATCCGGGTGCTGTGGCGGGGTTCGCCGGGTAGCCGCCCGCCGGGGTCTGCGCGGGAACGCCGCTCCACACCGTCTTGTCGGCGAGGAAGCTCCCCGCCCAGGGCGCGGCCGGGATCGCGGTGTTCCAGCGCGAGCGGTCGAACGCGTTGATGCCCAGCCAGACGATCGCGAGGAAGAAGTACAGGATGAGCCAGACGGCTTCCTTCTGCAGCTTCAGCCCCACGCGCCACGCGGCGAGGAGCGTGTACAGGAAGGCGGCGAGGCCGATGAGCGAGCCGAGCACCGGCACCCAGCCGAGCACGATCCCGCCACCCCACAGGATCAGCAGCCACCACGGGTTGAGGTCGCCGAGCTTGACGAAGATCAGGGTGTTGTAGACGGGCACCCAGGCGCGCCAGCGCCCCTGCACCCCTGCCTTGTCGAAGATCTTCATGAGGAACCAGGAGCCGATGACGTAGCCGGCGATGGCGATGAGGAAGAGGAAGGGGGCGATGATGAGCCAGGCGAGGAGCGCCCCGGCGCCGCCGTCGTTGTAGTCCATGGTGGAGCGACCTCCGAGAGAGTCGATTCGGGTCGCATCGCGACGCGACGCGACCGCGGAGCCCCTGCTCCGCTGGACACATGCTATCGACGCTCTCAGCGAACTGTCAGCATTGACGCCACGATCCGGGGGATGGCCCGGCCGCCCGGCGGTGGATAGCCTGAGCAGAACTCGATCCGAAGGACCGTCATGACAGACCAGAACCCGTCCGCGCCCACGCCGCCGCCGCTTCCTCCGCAGTCCGCCGCAGAGGCCGCGCGCGCGACCGACCCCGACGACACCGGTGTCCCCCGCGTCGGCGGCGACGCCGGCGACGTCAGCCGCGGGTTCTTCTCCGCGCTGTTCGACCTGTCGTTCCGGACCTTCATCACGCGCCGCCTCGCGAGCGTGTTCTACTTCGTCGGTCTCATCGCGATCGGCATCGGGTTCATCGTGTACTTCGCCGGCGGGATCATCAACGCGATCTCGGTGATGTGGCTCAACGTCGGCGCGGGGGTCACGGGGCTGATCGCCACCATCATCGTGGTGCCGGTGCTGACGTTCCTCTCGATCATCCTGCTCAGGTTCGTCATCGAGGCGGTCGTCGCCCTCATCGCGATCGCGGAGAACACCGAGCGCACGGCGCAGCACACGCGGCGCTGAGGCCTCGACCGGTTCAGCGATCGGTCGGCGAGCCGGGCGCAGGGGCGAAGAGCTCGAGCTCGCCCTCACCGCCCTCGTGCACGCGCAGACCGGATGATTCCGCCCACCGGAGGAACGCGGCCGGGGACGAGATGCGGGGACGCTCCTGGGCGAGCCGCCGCACGAGAGCGCCCTTGGCGTGCTTGTTGAAGTGATTGAGCGCCCGCACCGCGCCGTCGCCGCCTTCGCTCACGACACGCACGTACCGCGACGCGACGCCGGCCGGCACCGGGCCGAGGGCGGCGTAGGCCTCCGAGCGCAGGTCGAGCACGAAGCGGGGCGCGAGGTCGGCGATCGCGGCGGTCGTCGCCTCGGCCCAGAGGCGCCGCAGCGGAGGAAGGCCGGGCAGGGACGCGCCGGCGCCGAGCCGGTAGGCCGGAATGGGGTCGAGCGCCCACACCGGGCCCAGTGGCGCGGAGTGGATCATGACATGGGCACCCAGCCAGCGACGAGCCGTCGCAGGGAGGGATGCCGCGTCCAGCGCGTCGAAGAGGACGCCCGTGTAGCGGTCGACCGCGGCCATGGTCGACGCGTCGCGCACCGCGGCGTTCACGGCGACCTCGCCGCGCTGGCGGGGACCGAGCTTGAGCACGCGGGCGGACTCCTCCTCGTCCGCAGCCAGGGCGACGAGGGCGGAGAGGACGGCCTCGCGCAGCGGGGCGAGCTGGGCGAGCGCCAGCCCGCCCGGGTCCAGCCGCGCGCCCGAGCCACCGGGACGCTTCGTCTCGGACGGCGGCAGGAGGATCAGCATGGTGCTCCGGAGCGGATCGATGGGCGGGGCGGGAACACGACTCGGCCGGCCCCCGCGGGGGCCGGCCGAGTGCGTGTACAGCGGGTGATCAGGAGATCAGGGCGGCGTTTCCGGCCACGATCGTCAGATCGTCGCCCTCCATCGACAGGAAGCCGTCCTGCGCGTTGGCGATGATCTTCGTGCCGGAGGTCTGCGTGATGCGCACCTGGCCCTCGGCGAGGATCGCGAGCACCGGCTCGTGCCCGGTCATGAAGCCGATCTCGCCCTCGACGGTCTTGGCGACGACGAGCGACGCCTCACCCGACCAGACCTCCGCGTCGGCGGAGACCAGGCTCACCTTGAGCGGCATGTCAGCCGTTCTCCTTCTGGATGCGAGCCCACGCCTCTTCGACGTCCGAGATCCCGCCGACGTTGAAGAAGGCCTGCTCGGCGACGTGGTCGAAGTCGCCCTTGACGATCGCGTCGAACGACTCGATGGTCTCCTTGATCGGGACGGTCGACCCCTCGACACCGGTGAACTTCTTCGCCATGTAGGTGTTCTGCGAGAGGAACTGCTGGATGCGGCGCGCGCGGGCGACGACGATCTTGTCCTCTTCCGAGAGCTCGTCGACACCGAGGATCGCGATGATCTCCTGCAGCTCCTTGTTCTTCTGGAGGATCTGCTTCACGGCGGTGGCCACGCGGTAGTGGTCCTCACCGATGTACCGCGGGTCGAGGATGCGGCTCGTCGACGACAGCGGGTCGACCGCGGGGTACAGGCCCTTGGACGCGATCTCGCGCGAGAGCTCGGTGGTCGCATCGAGGTGGGCGAACGTGGTCGCCGGCGCCGGGTCGGTGTAGTCGTCGGCGGGCACGTAGATCGCCTGCAGCGAGGTGATCGAGTGGCCGCGCGTCGAGGTGATGCGCTCCTGCAGGATGCCCATCTCGTCGGCCAGGTTCGGCTGGTAGCCCACCGCGGACGGCATGCGGCCGAGCAGCGTCGACACCTCGGAGCCCGCCTGCGTGAAGCGGAAGATGTTGTCGATGAAGAGCAGCACGTCCTGCTTCTGGACGTCGCGGAAGTACTCCGCCATCGTCAGGGCCGAGAGGGCCACGCGCAGACGGGTCCCCGGCGGCTCGTCCATCTGGCCGAACACGAGGGCGGTCTTGTCGAAGACGCCCGCCTCCTCCATCTCGCCGATGAGGTCGTTGCCCTCACGGGTGCGCTCGCCGACGCCTGCGAACACCGACACGCCGCCGTGGTCCTGCGCGACGCGCTGGATCATCTCCTGGATGAGGACGGTCTTGCCGACGCCCGCACCGCCGAAGAGGCCGATCTTGCCACCCTGCACGTACGGGGTGAGGAGGTCGATGACCTTGATGCCGGTCTCGAACATCTCGGTCTTCGACTCGAGCTGGTCGAACGACGGCGCCTGACGGTGGATGCCCCAGCGCTCGGTGACCTCGATGGTCTCACCGGGTGCGGCGTTGAGGACGTCGCCGGTGACGTTGAACACCTTGCCCTTGGTGACGTCGCCGACGGGCACCGTGATGGGGCCGCCGGTGTTGCGCACCTCCTGGCCGCGGACCATGCCGTCGGTCGGCTTCAGGGAGATGGCGCGCACGAGGTCGTCGCCGAGGTGCTGGGCGACCTCGAGCGTGATCTCGGTGGACTCGCCGTCGATCGTGATGGTGGTCTTCAGCGCGTTGTAGATGTCGGGGATCGAGTCGTGCGGGAACTCGATGTCGACGACCGGGCCGGTGACGCGCGCGACGCGTCCGACCGCGGTCGCGGTCTTCTCAGCGGTGAGGCTCATGGCTTCTTCTCTTTCGTGTGGTCTATTTGCCCGACGCCAGGGCGTCGGCGCCGCCGACGATCTCGGCGATCTGCTGCGTGATCTCGGCCTGGCGCGCGTTGTTGCGCAGGCGGGTGTAGTCGGTGATGAGCTTGTCGGCGTTGTCGCTGGCCGACTTCATCGCCTTCTGGGTCGCGGCGTGCTTCGCGGCCGATGACTGGAGGAGGGCGTTGAAGACGCGGCTCTGGATGTACACCGGCAGGAGCGCGTCCAGGACGGTCGCGGCATCCGGCTCGAACTCGTACAGCGGGTAGACCTGCGCCGACGACGACTCCTCGGCCTCGACGACCTCCAGCGGAAGCAGGCGCACCGTCTCGGGCGTCTGCGTCATCATGCTGACGAAGCGGTTGTAGACGAGGTGGATCTCGTCGACCCCGTTCTCTTCGCCACCGCGGTCGTACGCGTCCAGCAGTGTGGCGGCGATCTCCTCGGCCGTCGAGAAGTGCGGCGTGTCGGTGTCACCCGTCCACTCGGCCGCGGCCTCCATCCGCCGGAACTGGAAGTAGCCGACGGCCTTGCGGCCGACGAGGTAGAACACCGGCTCGCGGCCCTCCTCGCGCAGCAGCTGCGCCAGCTCGAGGCCCTCGCGGAGGATCTGCGAGTTGAACGCACCGGCGAGGCCGCGGTCGGACGAGAAGATCACGACCGCGGAGCGGCGGATCGTCTCGCGTTCGACGGTCAGCGGGTGGTCGACGTTGGAGTGCGTCGCCACGGCGGAGACGGCCCGCGTCACGGCACGCGCGAACGGCGACGATGCGCGCACACGCGCCATCGCCTTCTGGATGCGCGAAGCCGCGATGAGTTCCATCGCCTTCGTGATCTTCTTGGTCGTCTGAGCAGAGCTGATCTTCTGCTTGTAGACCCGGAGTTGTGCGCCCATGGTTTATGCCCAGGCCCGCCTCAGCGGCGGCCCTTGACGATCTTCTCCTGGTTCACGTCCTCGGCCTGCGCCGCCGCGACCTCTTCGTGGCCGGGCTTGCCGATGGCCTGGCCCTTGCCTGCCTGGAACTCCAGGATGAACTCGTCGGTCTTCTTCGCGAGCTCGGCGACGGTGTCGTCGTCCAGGACGTTGGTCTCGCGCAGCGTGTCGAGGATCGACGTGTTGCGACGGAGGTAGTCCAGCAGTTCGCGCTCGAAGGACAGCACGTCCTCGACCTCGATCGAGTCCAGCTTGCCGTTGGTGCCCGCCCAGATCGAGACGACCTGCTCCTCGACCGGGTACGGCGAGTACTGCGGCTGCTTGAGCAGCTCGGTCAGACGCGCGCCTCGGGCGAGCTGACGACGCGAGGCCGCGTCGAGGTCGGACGCGAACATCGCGAACGCCTCGAGCGAACGGTACTGCGCGAGCTCCAGCTTGAGCGTTCCGGAGACCTTCTTGATCGACTTCACCTGGGCGTCGCCACCGACGCGCGACACCGAGATGCCGACGTCCACCGCGGGACGCTGGTTGGCGTTGAAGAGGTCGGACTGCAGGAAGATCTGGCCGTCGGTGATCGAGATCACGTTCGTCGGGATGTACGCCGAGACGTCGTTCGCCTTCGTCTCGATGATCGGAAGACCGGTCATCGAGCCGGCGCCGAGCTCGTCGGAGAGCTTCGCGCAGCGCTCGAGCAGACGCGAGTGCAGGTAGAAGACGTCACCGGGGTACGCCTCGCGGCCCGGCGGGCGGCGGAGCAGGAGCGACACGGCGCGGTAGGCCTCGGCCTGCTTGGACAGGTCGTCGAAGATGATCAGGACGTGCTTGCCCTCGTACATCCAGTGCTGGCCGATGGCCGAGCCGGTGTAGGGGGCGAGGTACTTGAAGCCGGCGGGGTCCGAGGCGGGAGCCGCGACGATCGTCGTGTACTCCATGGCCCCGGCGTCCTCGAGGGCGCCCTTCACGGCGGCGATCGTCGAGCCCTTCTGGCCGATCGCGACGTAGATGCAGCGGACCTGCTTGCTGACGTCGCCCGACTCCCAGTTGGACTTCTGGTTGATGATCGTGTCGATCGCGATGGCCGTCTTGCCCGTCTGGCGGTCCCCGATGATGAGCTGGCGCTGTCCGCGGCCGACGGGGATCATCGCGTCGATCGCCTTGATGCCGGTCTGGAGGGGCTCGTGCACCGACTTGCGCTGCATGACGCCGGGCGCCTGGAGCTCGAGGGCACGACGGCCGACGGTCGCGACCTCGCCGAGACCGTCGATGGGGTTGCCGAGCGGGTCGACCACGCGGCCGAGGTAGCCGTCGCCGACGGCGACCGACAGCACCTCGCCGGTGCGCGTCACCTGGGTCCCGGCCTCGATGCCGGCGAAGTCGCCGAGCACGACGACACCGATCTCGTGCTCGTCGAGGTTGAGGGCGAGGCCCTGGGTGCCGTCCTGGAACGTCACGAGCTCGTTCGCCATGACGCCCGGCAGGCCCTCGACGTGCGCGATGCCGTCGGCGGCGTCGATGACGGTGCCGACCTCGGTGGCCGCGCCGCCCGTGGGCTCATAGGCGGCGACGAAGTCCTTCAGCGCGTCACGGATGACATCGGGGCTGATAGTGAGATCTGCCATTGTTTTCCTTCGTTCATGGGGCCGCGGCCCCGAAATCTCCACCCTCGGGCGGGAAGTCTGTGTCAGCCTGCGAGCCGCTGACGGAGGTCGGCCAGACGCGACGACACGCTGGCGTCGATCACGTCGTCGGCGATCTGCACGCGCAGGCCGCCCACCACGCCCGGGTCGACGATGGTGTTCAGCGCTACGCGCTTGCCGTAGCGCTTCGTCAGCGCTGCGACGAGGCGCTCGCTCTGGGCGGCGCTCAGCGGCGCCGCCGCCACGACGGTGGCGACGGTGCGTCCGCGCTGGTCGGCGACGAGCTTCATCGCACGCGACAGCAGCTGGCGCACCCGCCGCTCGCGCGACTGCCGGACGAGGGACGACACGATGAGCGTCGCCGCCTCGCTCGCGCGCCCCGTGAACAGCGTCTCGATGAGCGCGCCCTTCGACGTCGAGTCACCCAGGCGGCTGCCGAGAGCGAGCTCGAGCTCCGCGTTGTCGGCGACGGTGCGCGAGAAGGCGAACAGCTCGCCCTCGATGTCGGAGTTCGCGTCGGCGACGGCCGTCGCCCGCACCGCGAGCTCTTCGATCCCCTCGACCAGGTCGTCGGACGACGACCAGCGCTGCGCGACCACGGTCGCCAGCAGCGACGCGGTCGTGGGCTTCACGGTCGGTCCGAAGACGGCGAGGACGACGTTGCGGCGGGCCTCGGCAGGCGCCGCCGAGTCGGCGAGCGCGCCGCTCAGCTGCGACGAGTCGCCCACGGTGCGCGCCGCGGCGAACAGCTCGCGGGCGACGTCGAGGTCGACGTCGGCGGCGGCGTCCAGCGCCGCCGTCGTCGCCGCAACGGCCTGAGTGGTCGCGCTGCCCATTACGCCTTGGCCCCTTCGGACTCCTCGAGCTCGGCGAGGAAGCGATCGACGACGGCCTGAGCCTTCGCGTCGTCGGACAGCGTCTCGCCGATCACGCCACCGGCGAGGTCGAGGGCGAGCGTGCCCACCTCGCTGCGCAGCGACACGAGCGCCGACTGGCGCTCCGCCTCGATCTGAGCGTGGGCGGTCGAGGTGAGACGGGCGGCCTCGGAGGCAGCGGTCTCCTTCGCCTCGGCGAGGATCTTCTTGCCGTCCTCACGGGCGGCGTCGCGGATCTCACCGGCTTCCTTGCGGGCGTCGGCGAGCTGGGCGGTGTACTCCTCGAGCGCCGCCTCGGCCTTTCGCTGGGCCTCGTCGGCCTTCGCGATGTTGCCTTCGATCGCCGCCGAGCGCTCGTCGAGCATCTTCTTCATCCGCGGAAGCGCGATCTTCCAGAAGAGGAAGAGGATGATGACGAAGCAGACCGACGACCAGATGATGTCGTACCAGGCGGGGATGAGGGGGTTATGGGTCTCCCCCTCCTCCGCGGCGTACGCGACAAGAGCGTGCAGCATCCTGTCTCCTTAGGACTGAGATTCGGCGATCAGACGAAGATGAAGTAGGTCGCGATGCCGATGAAGGCGAGCGCCTCGGTGAAGGCGATACCGATCCACATGAGCACCTGCAGGCGGCCGGCGAGCTCGGGCTGGCGAGCCACGCCCTCGATCGTCTTGCCGACGACGATGCCCACGCCGATGGCCGGGCCGATCGCAGCGAGGCCGTAGCCCATCGTCGCGACGTTGCCGGTGACCTGTGCGAGAACCGTAGTTGCGTCCACGGGGGTTTTTCCTTTCGGTTGTGGGCGGCCCTGTGTCGTTCTGGACGGAGGGGCCGACCCGCTTAGTGCTCTTCCGCGACCGCGAGCTGGATGTAGACCGCGGTGAGGAGAGCGAAGACGTACGCCTGGAGGACCGCCACCAGGATTTCGAACAGCGTGAAGACGAAGCCGAAGGCGAGGCTGCCGGCGCCGAGCGCCGTCCACCAGCCGCCGAGGTCGACGACGAAGAACTGCGTGGCTGCGAAGAACAGCACCAGCAGCAGGTGGCCGACCATCATGTTCATGAGGAGTCGGAGCGTCAGCGTCACGGGGCGGATGATGAACGTCGAGATGAGCTCGATCGGCGTGACGATGATGTAGATCGGCCACGGCACACCCGACGGGAAGAGCGAGTTCTTGAAGAAGTTCTTCGGGCTCTTCTTGATGCCGGCGTAGATGAAGGTGACGTAGCTCACGACCGCGAGCGTCAGCGGCACCGCGATGATGCTCGTTCCGGCGATGTTCAGGAACGGGATGATGCCCGTGATGTTCATGAACAGCACCATGAAGAAGATCGTGGTGAGGATCGGCAGGAAGCGCTGGGCGTCCTTCTTGCCCAGGAGGTCTTCGCCGATGTTGACGCGGACGAAGTCCAGGCCCATCTCGACGAGGCTCTGGAACCGACCGGGGACGACGCGCATGCGGCGCGTGCCGAGCCAGAAGATCAGGACGATCGCGATGGTCGCGAGGAACTGGATCAGGTGGATCCGGTGGACCGGGATGATGCCGAACGCGGTGAAGAGGATCTCGGGGAAGAACTCTTCGATCGACGGCCCGTGGAACTCCGGGGGCGCGTCAGCGGCAAGGGGGGCGATCAGGGTCGCAGCTTGAGTAAACAGCGCTGGCTCCAGCTTCGGGGCATCGGTGAAGGACCGTTGCGACGATGGTCGGTGAGCGTCACTCCGCAGGCGCTCACAACAGGGTGGGCGGGCGGGCGCTCGTTCAGCCTATCAAACTTGAGAGGTCCCTGAATCCGCCCGCGAGGCGTCACGCGGGCGTGCCCGGCCCGTCGGTGCGCTCCCCCGCGTCGGGGTCGGTCGGGAGCTCGACGTCGCTCGCGTGCGGCACGCGCATGCGCATGAGCACGACGACGTCGATGAGGAGCGAGGCGAGCACGCTCGCCACCAGCGCGAGGAAGAACACCGGTCCGACGATCCACGGCTGGTCCCGCAGCACGAACAGCGCGACGAGGAACACGACGAACTTCAGGATCCAGCCGCCGAGCACGATCCCGAAGAAGATCGGCACGTACAGCGCGTCGCCGAACCAGCGGTTGGCGATGAGGATGCTCGCGGCGGTGATGGCGAGGAAGACGGCCGCGATGAGGACGCCGGCCAGGGCGCTCCACAGTCCGTCCACTCCCGCCACGAGGTAGCCGACGAGGCCGCCCAGCACGAGGAGTGCGGCGGTGACGGTTCCCGACCACACCAGGACGGTGCGAAGGATCGGGGTGCTGGAGATGGGGGTGGAGCTCATCGGGCGTCCTCCTGTGCGGGCGCGGGATCGTGCAGGGCGGTGGATGGGGCGGCCTCGATCGCGTGGGCGGCACGTCGATGCGACGGCAGCAGGGTCACGATCAGGCAGGCGGCGATGCCGACGACGCCGTACGCCACGCCGAGGAGGTAGTCGCCCGGCCACTCCAGCGTCGTGCCGATGTACATCAGCAGCACCGCGAGGCTCACCAGAGCGGTCCAGGCGTAGAAGATGAGCACGGCGTCGCGGTCGGAGTGGCCCATGTCGAGCATGCGGTGGTGCAGGTGGCGGCGATCGGGTGAGAACGGCGACTTGCCCTTGCTCATCCGACGGACCACCGCCAGTCCGAAGTCGAGCAGGGGCAGCAGCACGACGACGACCGGCAGCAGGATCGGGATGAACGCACCGAGGAGCTGCGAGCGGCCGAACTCGTCGTTGTCGGCGACCATCGCCGGGTTGATGTTGCCGGTGATCGCGATCGCCGACGAGGCCATGAGCAGGCCGAGCATGAGCGCCCCGGCATCCCCCATGAACAGCCGCGCGGGACTCCAGTTCATCGGCAGGAACCCGATGCACACGCCGATCAGCACGGCGGCGATGAAGGACGCGAGGTTGAAGTAGGTGCTCGCCCCGATGTCGCGCACCATCATGTACGAGTACGCGAAGAACACCACGTTGGCGATGAGGCAGACGCCCGCGACAAGGCCGTCCAGGCCGTCGATGAAGTTCACGGCGTTCATCACGACGACGATCGAGAAGACGGTCAGTGTGAAGCTGGCCCAGCTCGAGATCGTCATGCCGCCGAGCGGCAGCGTGTAGATCTGCAGCTGGCCGAACCAGGCGATGAGGCCCGCCGCGAGGAACTGCGCGCCGAGCTTGATCATCCAATCGAGGTCCCACACGTCGTCGAGGACGCCGATCACCACGATGAGGGCCGTCGCGCCCAGCAGCGCGTACACCTGCTCGGGCTCGGTCCAGATGATGGCGAAGAACGGATGCTGCGACGACACCGCGAACGCCGCGAGCACGCCGATGAACATGGCGATGCCGCCGAGGCGCGGCGTCGGGGTCTTGTGGACGTCGCGCTCGCGGATCCCCGGATACAGCTCGTACTTCAGGCTCAGCCGCCAGACCGCCCACGACAGGACGAACGTGATGGCCGCCGTGAGGAGGATGGTGAAGACGTACTGCTTCACGAGCTGCCGGGGACGCTCTGGGCGTCGGCATCCGTCACGCCTGCGGCCGTCGGCCCCGCCTCGGCGCCGGACGGCTCGGCCTCGGCGTCGGGCTCCGCTTCCCGGCCCGACGGCTCGGGCTCCGCACCCGGGTCGGCCTCGAGGAGGTCGCGCAGCACCTCGCGCAGCTGTTCGCGGCTGACCGCGCCCTCGCGGAGCACGCGCACCAGCGGCTCCTCGCCGCCGACGAGGCTCGTGGCGTCGACGATGGTGGACGGCACGCCGTCGCGCGACGGTCCGTCGCCGAGGTACACGGCAACGCTGTCCTTCAGCATCTCCTCCGCGTCCTCGGCCGTGATGCCCGCCGCCATGCCCGTGAGGTTCGCGCTGGAGACCGCCAGCGGGCCGGTCTCCTCGAGGAGCTCCAGGGCGATGCGGTGCGCGGGCATCCGCACGGCGACGGTGCCCCGGGTCTCGCCGAGATCCCATGACAGCGACGGCTGGGCCGGCAGCACGATCGTGAGGCCACCGGGCCAGAACGAATCGATCAGGCGCTCGACGGGCTCGGGCACGTCGGCGACGAGGGCACGGAGCGTGGTGACGCCGGCTACGAGCACGGGCGGCGGCGACTGGCGCCCGCGGCCCTTGGCGGCGAGAAGTCGGGCGACGGCCTGGTGGTCGAAGGCGTCGGCGGCCACACCGTAGACGGTGTCGGTGGGGATGACGACGAGCTCGCCGCGGCCGATGGCCTGGCGCGCCCTGCGCATGCCGGCGAGCAGCTGGGCCTCGTCGCGGCAGTCGAAGATGGGGGACATGTCGCCGGACAGTTTAGTCGGGGCGCGGCTGTGCGTTCACGGCGTCGCTGGATGCTCCGTCCGCGGGGCGGTGCCGACGGTGTCAGGGGCGCAGCGCGGTGGTGGCGCGATCGCGCATCGTGAGGTCGGGGTGCGTCGCCGCCGCGCGCCATCCGTCGGCCGCGAGGAGCTCGCGGATCGCCTCCCCCTGCCACTCGCCGTGCTCGATGACGATCATCCCCCCGGGATGCGCGAGGCGCAGACCCACGCCGCTCAGCACCCGCACGACGTCCAGCCCGTCCTCGCCGCCGTAGAGCGCGGCGGGCGGGTCGAAGAACCGCACCTCCGGGTCGCGTGGGATCGCGGCATCCGGCACGTACGGAGGGTTGGAGGCGACCACCGAGACCGTGCCGTCGAGCTCGGGGAACGCGTGCGCGAGGTCGATGAAGGCCAGCCGCGCGTTGTCGGCGCCGACCATCGCGAAGTTCTCCTTCGTCCACAGGAACGCCTCCACCGAGTTCTCGGCCGCGAAGACCCGCGCGTGCGGCACCTCGGTCGCCATCGCCAGCGCGATCGCGCCGCTTCCGGTGCCGAGATCCACCGCGATCGGGGACTCGGATGCCGCGGCCCGGAGCGCGTCGATCGCCAGCTGCGCGACGAGCTCGGTCTCGGGGCGGGGCACGAAGACACCCGGCCCCACGCGGAGCTCCAGATGGCGGAAGGGCGCCGTCCCGGTGATGTGCTGCAGCGGCTCGCGGGTGGCGCGCCGGGTCACCAGCTCCTCGAGGCGCTCGGCGTCGGCCGTGGCGATGCGGTCGCCGCGGATCGCGGACGCCTGCACTCCCCCTCGCCCGAGCCCCAGGACGAAGGCCGCCAGCAGCTCGGCGTCGACCGCGGGGTCGGCGATGCCCGCGGCGCCCAGGCGCGCCGCGGCGTGCGCGATCGCGGCGGCCAGGGCGGTTGGTTCTTCGGGGGAGGACATGACCGCACCACCCTACGCCCCGGAGGGTAGCGCGCCGCCGCCACCTCCCTGTCACAGAAGGACTCACATGGATGCCGTCCCCCTAGGCTGGTGCTGATCAGCCGTGAACCCGCGAAAGGCCCCGACATGACCGGCATCCATCCCGACATCACCTCCGCTTTCGGCAACACTCCGCTCGTCCGGCTGAACCGCGTCGCGGGAGGCGTCGGCGGCAACGTGCTGGCCAAGCTGGAGTTCTACAACCCCGCCTCGAGCGTCAAGGATCGCCTCGGCATCGCGATCGTCGATGCGGCGGAGGCGTCGGGCGAGCTCGAGCCGGGCGGCACGATCGTCGAGGCGACCAGCGGCAACACCGGCATCGCCCTCGCGATGGTGGGTGCGGCCCGCGGCTACCGCGTGGTGCTGGCCATGCCCTCCTCCATGTCGATCGAGCGCCGCCTGCTGCTGAAGGCATACGGCGCGGAGCTGGTCCTCACCGACCCCGCCGGCGGCATGAAGGGCGCCATCGCCAAGGCCGAGGAGCTCGTCGCGGAGCTGCCGGGCGCCATCCTCGCCCGCCAGTTCGAGAACCAGGCCAACGTCGAGATCCACCGCAAGACGACCGCGGAGGAGATCCTCCGCGACACCGACGGCAAGGTCGACTACTTCGTCGCCGGCATCGGCACGGGCGGCACGATCACCGGTGTCGGCCAGGTCCTCAAGGAGCGCGTGCCCGACGCCAAGGTGGTCGCCGTCGAGCCGGCCGACTCGCCGCTGCTGACCAAGGGCACCCCCGGTCCGCACAAGATCCAGGGCATCGGCCCGAACTTCGTCCCGGCGATCCTCGACCGGGGCGTGATCGACGAGGTCATCGACGTCGAGTTCCCCGACGCCATCTCCACGGCTCGCGCGGTCGGCACCCAGGACGGCATCCTCGTGGGCATCTCCTCCGGCGCCGCCATCTGGGCGGCGCTCCAGGTCGCCGCGCGACCCGAGGCCGCGGGCAAGAACATCGTCGTCATCGTGCCGTCCTTCGGTGAGCGCTACCTGTCGACTGCGCTCTACGAGGATCTGCGCGAAGATTGATCCGTCACGACGGCGCGACGGCGAACCGATCTGATCGGCCGCCGCCGCGCCGTCGTCGTGTGGACCCCGACGAGAGAGGGAGCTTCGTGCCCGGCATCCATCCCGACATCACCACCGCGTTCGGTCAGACCCCGCTGGTGCGCCTCAACGCGCTGACGGAGGGGCTCGGCGCGGAGGTGCTCGCCAAACTCGAGTTCTACAATCCGGGCTCGTCCGTGAAGGACCGGCTGGGCTACGCCCTCGTGGCTGCGGCCGAGGAGGCCGGTGAGCTGCAGCCGGGCGGCACGATCGTCGAGTCCACCAGCGGCAACACCGGCATCGCGCTGGCCCTCATCGGCGCCGCGCGCGGGTACCGGGTGATCCTCACCATGCCCGCCTCGATGTCGAAGGAACGGCGCACGCTGCTCAAGGCGTACGGCGCCGAACTGGTCCTCACCGACCCGTACAAGGGCATGACCGAGGCCGTCGACGTCGCCCGGCGGATCGTCGCCGAGACGCCGGGAGCGATCCTCGCCAGGCAGTTCGAGCACGAGGCCAACGCCGCGATCCACCGCAGGACCACCGCCGAGGAGATCTGGAACGACACCCACGGCAGCGTGGACTGGTTCGTCGCCGGATCCGGGACCGGCGGCACCATCACGGGCGTCGGGCAGGTGCTGAAGGAGCGCAACCCCGACGTGAGGATCGCGCTCGTCGAGCCCAAGGACTCCCCCGTCCTCACGGAGGGCCGCGCGGGCGGGCACCGCATCCAGGGCATCGGCCCCAACTTCGTGCCCGACGTGCTGGACCGGTCGGTGGTCGACGAGATCTTCGACGTCGAGTTCGACGACGCGATCCGCGTCGCGCGCGAGCTGGCCACGCGCGAGGGCATCCTCGGCGGCATGTCGGCGGGCGCCGCCGTGTGGGCGGCCCTGCAGATCGCCGCGCGCCCGGAGGCCGCGGGGAAGCGCATCGTCGTCATCGTCCCCGACTCGGGCGAGCGGTACCTGTCCACGGCGCTGTACGAGCATCTGCGCGACCCGGAGGGTGAGAAGAGATGACCGACGAACGCATCGGATTCCTGGCGCGCGTGCGCGAAGACGTCGCCGCCGCGAAGCTGCGCGACCCGGCGGCGCGCAGCGGCCTCGAGATCGCCCTGCTCTACCCCGGGCTCCACGCGATCTGGGCCCACCGCGTGTGGCATGCGCTCTGGGTGCGCGACGCGCGGTTCGTGGCCCGCGCGGGCTCGCAGGTGACGCGCTGGCTCACCGGCATCGAGATCCACCCGGGCGCCACGATCGGGCGCCGCTTCTTCATCGACCACGGCATGGGCGTCGTGGTCGGCGAGACCGCCGAGGTGGGTGACGACGTCATGCTGTACCACGGGGTCACGCTCGGCGGGCGTCAGCGCGAGGGCGGCAAGCGTCACCCCACGCTGGGCGACGGCGTCGCCGTCGGGGCCGGCGCGAAGATCCTCGGACCTGTCGTCATCGGCGAGGGCTCCGTCGTCGGCGCGAACGCCGTCGTCACGAAGGACGCCCCCGCCGACAGCGTCCTGGTGGGCGTGCCCGCCAAGCCGCGCGCCCGCCGCGTCGGCGAGGAGACGCGCGCCCTGCTGACCACGCCCGAGTACCACATCTGACACGGGTCCCGCCGGACGCGGGGTGTCAGGACCTCGCGCGGTCCTGCACCTTGCGCCGGATGAACAGCGGCGGCAGCAGCCAGGACGCGAGAGCCGTCACGAGCCACACGATGAGCGTCCCGATGATCCACGCGACGGGCCCGTCGATCCCGATCCCCGCCTGCGGGATCAGCACGGCGATCAGCAGCGCGACGAACGTCGACAGCAGGCCGATGCCGCCGATGAGGGCGTTCGCGTGGCGCCGGGTGATCTTCAGCAGCCACGGCGCGAGGACGCTCTGCAGCACCGCGAAGATGACGACGGCGAGCAGGATGCCCCACCAGTCGTCCCAGTGCAGCGTGAAGCCGTCGAGGATGAGGTCGGCCGCGATGAGTCCCAGCGCTGCCGAGACGAGGAAGATCAGCGCGCGGATGAGGAGCGTGAGCACGCTCGAAGCCTAGCGCCGCGGCATCCGTCCCCCTCGCGAAGCGCCAGTCCGGACGGGAGCGTCAGAGGCGGGGGCGTCAGGCGTCGGCGCCGAGGGCGGCCAGGCGCGCCTCTTCGTCGGCCTGGATCGCGGACTCGATGATCGGCTCGAGGGCGCCGTCCATCACCTGGTCGAGGTTGTAGGCCTTGTAGCCGGTGCGGTGATCGGCGATGCGGTTCTCGGGGAAGTTGTACGTGCGGATGCGCTCGGAACGGTCCATGCCGCGGATCTGCGACCTGCGGGCGTCGGATGCCGCCGCCTCGAGCTCCTCCTGCTGCCGGGCGAGCAGGCGCGCGCGGAGGACGCGCATGCCGGCCTCGCGGTTCTGCAGCTGCGACTTCTCGTTCTGCATCGAGACGACGATGCCGGTCGGCACGTGCGTGATGCGCACCGCGGAGTCCGTCGTGTTCACGGACTGCCCGCCGGGGCCGGACGAGCGGAAGACGTCGATCTTCAGCTCGTTCGGATCGATGTGGATCTCCTCGGGCTCGTCGACCTCGGGGAACACCAGCACACCCGTGGTCGACGTGTGGATCCGCCCCTGCGACTCGGTCGCCGGCACGCGCTGGACGCGGTGGACGCCGCCCTCGTACTTCAGGTGCGCCCACACCCCCTGCGCCGGGTCGGACGAAGAGCCCTTGATCGCGACCTGGACGTCCTTGTACCCGCCGAGGTCGGACTCGTTGCGCTCGAGGAGCTCGGTCTTCCAGCCCTTGGAGGCGGCGTACTGCAGGTACATGCGCAGCAGGTCCGCCGCGAACAAGGCCGACTCGGCGCCGCCCTCGCCCTGCTTGATCTCCATGATCACGTCGCGGGCGTCGTCGGGGTCACGCGGAATGAGCAGGCGCCGCAGGCGCTCCTGCGTCTCGGCGAGCCTCGCCTCCAGCGCCGGCACCTCTTCGGCGAAGGCCTCGTCGTCGCGCGCGAGCTCGCGGGCGGCATCCAGATCATCGGATGCCGCCACCCAGTCCTCGTGCGCCTTGACGATGCGCGACAGCTCGGCGTAGCGCCGGTTGACCCGCTTGGCGCGCGCCGCATCGGCGTGCACCGCGGGGTCGGAGAGCTCCTCCTGCACCGCGCGGTGCTCGTCGATCAGCGCCCGCACGGAATCGAACATCGCGGGTTCGACCATGGGGGATCAGCGGATGCTGTTGTCGTCCGCGTGGCTGCGTCCGCCGCTGTGACCGGTGGTGGGAGCCGGGATCGACTTCTGCATCTGCACCAGGAACTCGACGTTGGACTGCGTCTCCTTGAGCTTGCCGAGCACGACCTCGAGGGCCTGCTGGGGCTCGAGGCCGGCCAGCGCGCGGCGGAGCTTCCAGGTGATCTTCACCTCGTCGGGCGACAGCAGCATCTCCTCGCGGCGGGTGCTCGACGCGTTGACGTCGACCGCCGGGAAGATCCGCTTGTCGGCGAGCTGGCGGTTCAGGCGCAGCTCGCTGTTGCCGGTGCCCTTGAACTCCTCGAAGATCACGTCGTCCATCTTGGAGCCGGTCTCCACGAGCGCCGTGGCGAGGATGGTGAGCGACCCGCCGTTCTCGATGTTGCGCGCAGCGCCGAAGAAGCGCTTGGGCGGGTACAGCGCCGACGCGTCGACGCCGCCGGTGAGCACGCGGCCCGAGGTGGGCGCCGAGATGTTGTAGGCGCGGCCGAGGCGGGTGATCGAGTCGAGCAGCACGACGACGTCGCGACCGAGCTCGACCAGGCGCTTGGCGCGCTCGATCGCGAGCTCGGCGACCGTGGTGTGGTCCTCGGCGGGACGGTCGAAGGTCGAGGCGATGACCTCGCCCTTCACCGTGCGCTGCATGTCGGTGACCTCTTCGGGGCGCTCGTCGACGAGCACGACCATCAGGTGCACCTCGGGGTTGTTGATCGCGATCGCGTTGGCGATCTGCTGCAGCACGATCGTCTTGCCGGCCTTGGGCGGCGCGACGATGAGGCCGCGCTGCCCCTTGCCGATCGGGGCGACGAGGTCGATGATGCGCTGCGTCAGCTTCTCGGGCGCGGTCTCGAGGCGCAGGCGCTCCTGCGGGTAAAGCGGGGTGAGCTTGCCGAACTCGACGCGCGTGGCGGCGTCGTCGACCGACAGGCCGTTGATCGCGTCGACCTTGACCAGCGCGTTGTACTTCTGACGACTGGACTGCTCGCCCTCGCGCGGCTGCTTGATCGCGCCGACGACGGCGTCGCCCTTGCGCAGGTTGTACTTCTTCACCTGGCCCAGCGACACGTAGACGTCGCTGGTCCCGGGCAGGTAGCCCGTGGTGCGGACGAAGGCGTAGTTGTCGAGCACGTCGAGGATGCCGGCGATCGGGATGAGGACGTCGTCCTCGCCGATCTCGGTGTCGAACTCGTCGCCCGTGGTCTGCGCGCCGCGGCGCTTGTTGCGCTGGCGACCGCGCCCGTTGCCCTGGGCGGGCTGCTCCTCGTCGGCGGGCTCGGCCTTCGCGGGCTCCGCCGCGGGCTTCGCATTCTGGCTCTGGCCGCCGCCCTGGGCGTTCTGAGCACCGCCCTGGGCGCTCTGGCCGCCGTCGGCGTTCTGGCCGCCCTGGTCCTTGGCGCCGTTGCGGCTGCGGCTGCGGCTGCGGCTGCGGCTGCGGCTGCGCGACGTCGTCTGCTCGCCTTCGCCCTCGGTCGCCTGCTCGCCCGCGTCGGCGGACGCCGTCTCGGCGGCGGGCGCGTCAGCGGGGGCGGATGCCTCGGCGGCGGATGCCTCGTCGGCGCCCTGGTCGCCGGCGGCCGGCGCAGCCTCGGTCGACGCCGCCTGGGCGGGCGCGTCGGCCGCGTCGGAGGACGCATCCGCCGCGGGCTCGGTCGGCGGCGGCACGTCGGTGCTCTTCGCCCGGCGCGGCGCGCGCTTGCGCGGCGCCTTCGCGGGGGCGGCCGGCGCCTCTTCGGCGGCCGGGGCCTCGGCGGCGGAGGCATCCGCCGCGGCTGCCTCGGCGACGGCCTCATCGGCGATGACGTCGGCGACCTCGGCTTCGATGACGGCCTCCACGGCGACGGCATCGGCGACGAGCGCCTCGGCGACCGCTTCCTCGGCGACGGCCTCGGCGGCCTCGGCGGCGATCGGGTCGCCGGACTCGGCGACCGCCACGGCCTCGGCGACAGCCGCTTCGGCGACGGCCTCAGCCTCGACGGCCTCTTCGACCGCCTCTTCGGCGACGGCGTCGGCCTCGACGGCCTCGGCCACGGCCTCTTCGGCGACGGCCTCGGCGGCGGTGCTCTCGGTGCCCTCGACCGCGTCGGTCTGGACGGCGTCGGCGTTCTCGACGGCCTCAGGCGCTTCCGCGCGCTCGTCGGCCGGAACGTCGGCGTGGATCTCGGAGATGGACTCCACGAGTTCTCCCTTGTGAAAACGAACAGGTTATGCACGATCGCACGGCGCAGGGGTGGTGACTGTCTGTCTCACGCAGTTGTCACGCCTGCCGAGACACCCGCCGACGGGGTGAGGGACCGCGAGGGTACTCAGCGGACGTCGGCAGGTCAGAATGCCGTGCGGTGGTTTCGCAGATTTGCGACGGAGGCCAGATTCACGTACTACGTGGAACCCTCCGCGTACTCCCTCACTGTACCACCCTTGAAGTCGACGGCGAGCATGAGGGCCTCCCACGGAGTGTCGGTGACCGCCGCAGCCAGGGACGCCGCCTCCAGGCGGCGCCCGGGTCCGTCTGCGAGCACGAGCACGCTGGGTCCGGCGCCGGAGACGACCGCGGCGAACCCCGCAGCGCGCAGTGCGCGCACGAGACCGTCGGTCTCGGGCATCGCGCTGGCACGGTAGTTCTGGTGGAGCTTGTCCTCGGTGGCGGCCTGCAGCAGCTCCGGGCTCTGGGTGAGCGCCGCGATCAGCAGCGCGGAGCGCGACACGTTGAACACGGCGTCCTCGCGCGGCACCTGCGTGGGCTGGAGGCTGCGCGCAAGAGACGTTGACATGGTGAACTCGGGCACGAAGACCAGCGGCGAGACGCCGCGGTGGACGAGCAGCTTCTTGTGCTGCGGGCCGTCCTCGTCGACCCACGCGATGGTCAGCCCGCCGAAGAGCGCCGGGGCGACGTTGTCGGGATGCCCCTCGAGCTCGGTGGCGAGGCGCAGCAGCGCGTCGGGACCGAGCTCGACGTCACCTTCCAGCAGTCCCTTGGCCGCGAGCAGGCCCGACACGACCGCGGCGCCCGACGAGCCGAGGCCCCGCCCGTGCGGGATCACGTTCCTGGCTTGAAGGCGCAGTCCCGGCATCCGCCGTCCCACCGCCTCATAGGCGTACGCGATCGCGCGCACGACGAGGTGCGACGCGTCGCGCGGCACGTCGGCCGCGCCCGCGCCCTCCACCTCGATCTCGAGCTCGCCCTCCGGCAGCGCGGTGACGTCGAGCTCGTCGTACACGCTCAGCGCGAGGCCGAGCGTGTCGAACCCGGGCCCGAGGTTGGCGCTCGTGGCCGGAACGCGGACCACGACACGCCGGCCGGGAGCGGGCACGACGGCTGCGCTCACGCGGTCGCCGCCGCAGGGGCGAGGTCGAGGACGGATGCCACCTCCGACGTCGTCGCATCGACCACCGTCGGCTCGACCTCGGAGCCGTCGGCGTTGCGCAGCGCCCAGTGCGGGTCCTTCAGGCCGTGGCCGGTCACCGTGAGCACCACGCGCGCGCCCTGCGGGACGACGCCGGCCTCGACGCGGTCCAGGAGGCCGGCGACGCTGATCGCGGACGCCGGCTCGACGAAGATGCCCACCTCACCGGAGAGGAGCTTCTGCGCCGCCAGGATGCGGTCGTCGTCGATCGCCCCGAACCAGCCGCCGGTCGCCGCGCGCGCCTCGAGCGCGAGGTCCCACGACGCCGGGTTGCCGATGCGGATCGCGCTGGCGACCGTCTCGGGGTTCTTGACGACCTCGCCGCGCACGAGCGGCGCGGAGCCTTCGGCCTGGAACCCGAACATGCGGGGCACGCGGGTGGACACGCCGGCCGCGGCCTCCTCGGTGTAGCCGCGCGTGTAGGCGGTGTAGTTGCCGGCGTTGCCGACCGGGATGAAGTGGAAGTCGGGAGCGTCGCCGAGCTGCTCGACGATCTCGTACGCGGCGGTCTTCTGGCCGTCGATGCGGTCGGGGTTGACCGAGTTGACCAGGTGCACCGGGTAGTTGTCGGCGAGCTCCCGCGCGATCTCGAGGCAGTCGTCGAAGTTGCCGCGGATCTGGATGAGGCGCCCGTTGTGCGCCACGGCCTGGCTGAGCTTGCCCATCGCGATCTTGCCCTCGGGCACGAGGACGGCCGCCGTGATGCCGGCGTGCGCGGCGTACGCGGCCGCCGAGGCCGACGTGTTGCCCGTGGACGCGCAGATGACAGCCTTCGCGCCGTGCTCGATCGCGCGCGAGACGGCGACGGTCATGCCGCGGTCCTTGAACGAGCCGGTCGGGTTCATGCCCTCGAACTTCACCCACACGTCGGTGCCGGTGCGGCGCGAGAGCGCCGGAGCCGGGAGCAGCGGCGTGCCGCCCTCCCCGAGGGTGACGACGGTGGAGGCATCCGTGACGCCCAGTCGATCTGCGTACTCGCGGAGGACTCCGCGCCAAACATGTGCCATGTCAGTTCTCCTTCAGAAGCCTTCAGTTGCCTTCGACGCGCAGCACCGAGACGACGCGCTCCACGACGCCGCTCGCGGCGAGGCGCGCGACGGTGTCGCTGAGGTCCTGCTCGCGCGCCTTGTGCGTGCCGATCACCAGGCGCGCCACACCGGGCTCGCCCGCATCGTCCTGCGACCCGGTCTGCCCCGAGCCTGTCGCGGCGCCCTCTTCGACGACGGTCTGCTCCACGGTCGCGATCGACACGCGCCCGTCGCTCAGGATTCCCGCCACCGTCGCCAGCACGCCGGGTTCGTCGTCGACCTCGAGCGTGATCTGGTAGCTCGTGGTCACGCGGCCGACGGGGACGATCGGCAGGTTCGCCAGCGTCGACTCGCCCACGCCGACACCGCCGGCGATGTGGCGGCGTGCCGCCGAGACGACGTCGCCGAGCACGGCCGATGCGGTCTGCACGCCGCCGGCCCCGGCGCCGTAGAACATGAGGTTGCCGGCGGCCTCCGCCTGCACGAAGACCGCGTTGTTGGCGCCGTGGACGCTGGCGAGGGGGTGCGCACGGTCGATGAGCGCGGGATACACGCGCACGGAGATGGCCTCGCCGGATGCCTCGCTCAGCCGCTCGCACACGGCCAGCAGCTTGATGACGTAGCCGGCGTGGCGCGCGGCATCCATCATCGACTTGTCGATCGAGGTGATGCCCTCGCGGTGGACCGCCTCGAGCGGGACGGTGGTGTGGAACGCGAGGCTCGCGAGGATCGCGGCCTTCTGCGCGGCGTCGTAGCCCTCGACGTCGGCGGTGGGGTCGGCCTCCGCGTAGCCGAGGCGCTGGGCGTCGGCGAGCACGTCGGCGAATTCCGCGCCCTCGGTGTCCATGCGGTCGAGGATGTAGTTCGTGGTGCCGTTGACGATCCCCATGATGCGCTGCACGCGGTCGCCCGCCAGCGAGTCCCGCAGCGGTCGGATGATGGGGATGGCGCCCGCGGCGGCCGCCTCGTAGTAGACCTCGGCACCGACCTGATCGGCGGCGTCGAAGATCTCGGGACCGTGCGTGGCGAGCAGCGCCTTGTTGGCGGTCACGACGTCGGCACCCGAGTTGATCGCGTGCAGCAGGTACGCCCGCGCCGGCTCGATGCCCCCCATGAGCTCGATCACGATGTCGGACCCCACGATGAGCGACTCGGCGTCGGTGGTGAAGAGGTCCTTGGGAAGGTCCACGTCGCGCTTGGCGTCGACGTCGCGCACCGCGATGCCGACCAGCTCCAGCCGCGCTCCCGCCCGATCGGCGAGCTCGTCGGCGTGCTGGCGCAGCAGCGACGCGACCTGCGAGCCGACGGCTCCGGCTCCCAGGAGTGCGACGCGGAGGCGGCGGTAGTCGGTCATGCGGTCCCTTCCATCGGTGCGCCCTCGAGGGGACGCCCAGCTTCGAACACGGCCGTCTCGAGGCCCGCGTCGCGGGCGAGCAGGTCGTCGACCGTCTCGCCGCGCACGATGACGCGCGCCTCTCCCCCGCGCAGCGCCACGACCGGCGGGCGGGGGACGTAGTTGTAGTTGCTGGCGAGCGAGAAGCAGTAGGCACCGGTGGCCGGCACCGCCAGCAGATCACCGGCGGCGACGTCGGCCGGAAGGTACTCGGCCTCCACGACGATGTCGCCCGACTCGCAGTGCTTGCCGACCACGCGCGCGAGCGCAGGCTCGGCCTCGCTCGTGCGCGAGGCGATGCGCGCCGAGAACTGCGCCCCGTACAGGGCGGGACGCGCGTTGTCGCTCATGCCTCCGTCGACGCTGACATAGAGCCGGGAGTCGCCGCTCTCGAGCGCGACCGGCTTCGTCGTGCCGACCTCGTACAGCGTGACACCGGCGCGGCCGACGATGGCCCGGCCCGGCTCGAAGGCGAGGTTCGGCATCGGGATGCCGCGCACCTCGCACTCGCGCGCCACGGCCTCGGCGATGCCCAGGGCCAGCACCTCGATGGGCGTCGGGTCGTCGACCGACGTGTAGGCGATGCCGAAGCCGCCGCCGAGGTTGAGCACGGGCAGCTCGCCGCCCTGACGCAGCTGGGCGTGCAGCTCGACGATGCGGGCGGCCGACTCCTCGAAGCCGGCGGTGCCGAAGATCTGCGAGCCGATGTGGCAGTGCAGTCCCACGAACTCCAGGCCGGGCAGCTCGCGGATGCGCGCGACGGCCGCCGGGGCGTCCTCGAGCGTGAAGCCGAACTTCTGGTCCTCGTGGGCCGTGGCCAGGAAGTCGTGCGTCTCGGCGTGCACGCCGCTGTTGACCCGGACCAGCACGGACTGCGTGCCGCCGCGGCGCTCGACGATCGCCGCGAGCCGCTCGATCTCGATGAGACTGTCGATGACGATCGACCCGATCCCGACATCGACCGCGCGCTCGAGCTCGGCGACCGACTTGTTGTTGCCGTGGAAGCCGAGACGCGCGGGATCGGCCCCCGCCGCGAGCGCCACGGCGAGCTCGCCGCCGGTGCACACGTCGACCGCGAGCCCCTCTTCGGTGACCCACCGCACCACCTCGGTGCTGAGGAACGCCTTGCCGGCGTAGTAGACCCGCGCCTGCACGCCGTGCAGCGCCGCCGCGGCGCGGAACGCGTCGAGCGTCCGCCGCGCGGTGGCGCGCACCTCGTCCTCGTCCAGGATGTACAGGGGCGTTCCGAAGCGCTCGCGGAGCGTCGTGGCGGGGATGCCGCCGAGAGACAGGATTCCCGCATCGTCGCGGCGGGCCGCCGCGGGCCACACGGCGGGCGCAAGGCCGTTCGCATCGGCGGGCGGATGGAGCCAGGCCGGAGCGACGGTGCGGGTGTGCGGGTCGGCGGACACGGTGGACCAATCGGTGGGGGCTTCGACGCTGTGGCCGTCCGGGCGACCGGGTGCGGCGCGAATGCCGGGCCGGCGGAGTCACGCCCCTGGCAGTGCTAGCAGTCTAGGGCACGCGGCTGCGGGCCCCCGTGCCGTGTGACGCCCGGCGTCTCAGGCGCAGGTGCCGTTCTCCTGCAGCGCGGGGTCGGAGGCGATGCCGCCGTCGATGTCGAAGCCGGCCACGAGCGTCTCGCCCTCGACGGCGACCGACGTCAGGGTCACCCCGGCGGGGAGGTACTCCGCGACGCAGACGTCCCAGTCGCGCAGCACGCCGTCGGCGATCCGCCCGAAGCGGTCCTGGAGCTCCTCGGCCGACACCTCCGCACCGCCGATCTGGAGGGACGCGGGGGTCAGCACGAGATCGCCCTCGGCGGCGGACGGGGTGAGTGCGGCGCCGACGGCGACCGTCGCGCCGAAGATCGTCAGGTCCGTGGTCGCCGTGATGTCGGGGGCCGCGAGCCCGAGGCTGTCGGCCGGGAATCCCTCGACACCGGACATGAGCGTCCTCAGCTGCTGCTCGTCGAGCACCAGCGTGCCCTCGGCTCCGGCGATGCCGCCGCTGCCACGCACGGGCACGCCCTGCGCGACCACCGACATGTCCCCCTCGACGCTGCCCAGCACCACGTCCTGCGACGAGATGGTGAGCTCGGTCAGCGTCCCCGCGATGAGCTGCGGCAGCACCGGCTCGACGAGGACGACGTCGATCGCCTGGTCGTCGGGCAGCGCGAGCTGCGTGCGCACCTGGTCGCGCACCACGCCGACCACGATCTGCCGGGCGATGAGCTCGGCGGCGAACCAGGCGGCCACCGCGAGCAGTGCGACGAGGGCGAAGCCGACGAACCAGGGCCACGATCCGCGCCGGCGCCGGGGCGACGCGGACGCCGCCGTCCGCTCCGGGAGGGGCTCGGTGGGCTGCGTGTCCGCTGCGCTCATCGCTACATCCGCTCGGGCGCGCCGACGCCGAGCAGGTCGAGGCCGTTGCGCAGCACCTGTCCGGTGGCGTCGTTGAGCCACAGGCGCGTGCGGTGCACCGGCTCGACGGGCTCGTCGCCGAGCGGGATGACGCGGCAGTTGTCGTACCAGCGGTGGTACAGGCCCGCCAGCTCCTCCAGGTAGCGGGCGACGCGGTGCGGCTCGCGCACCTCGGCGGCGAACGCGACGATGCGCGGGAACTCCTGCAGCGCCCCCAGGAGCGCCGACTCGGTCTCGTGCGTGAGCAGCTCGGGAGCGAACTCGGAGCGGTCGACGCCCGAGCCGTGCGCGTTGCGGCCGACGTTGTGCGTGCGGGCGTGCGCGTACTGCACGTAGAAGACCGGGTTGTCGTTGGTGCGCTTGCGCAGGATCTCGGGGTCGAGGGTCAGCGGCGAGTCGGCGGGGTAGCGCGCCAGCGAGTACCGCAGCGCGTCGGTGCCGATCCAGTCGCGCAGGTCGTCGAGCTCGATGATGTTGCCCGCCCGCTTGGACAGCCGCGCCCCGTTGACCGACACGAGCTGCCCGATGAGCACCTCGATGTCCTTGTCGGGGTCGTCGCCGGCGGCGCCCGCGAGCGCCTTCAGGCGGTGGACGTAGCCGTGATGGTCGGCGCCCAGCAGGTAGATCTTGTGCGCGAAGCCGCGGTCGCCCTTGTTCAGGTAGTACGCCGCGTCGGCGGCGAAGTAGGTGTACTCGCCGTTGGTGCGGCGGATGACGCGATCCTTGTCGTCGCCGAAGTCGGTGGTGCGGACCCACACCGCTCCGTCCTCGTCGAACACGTGTCCCTGCTCGCGAAGGCGGTCGACCGCCTCGTCGACGAGGCTCGGCTCGCCGTTGGGGCCCTTGGCGTGCAGCGTGCGCTCGCTGAAGAACACGTCGAAGTGGACGTTGAACCGCTCCAGCGAGACCTGGAGGTCGCCCAGCTGGAAGTCGTAAGCGCGATCGCGGGCCACGCGGAGCTGCTCGTCCTCGGGCAGCGACAGAAGCTCGGGCTCCGCGGCGAGCACGCGCCGCGCGAGGTCGTCGATGTACGAGCCCGGGTAGCCGTCCTCGGGCGTGGGCTCGCCCTTCACGGCCGCGAGCACCGAGCGCCCGAACCGCTCCATCTGCGCGCCGGCGTCGTTGACGTAGAACTCGCGGACCAGCGTCGCGCCGCTGGCGAGCAGCAGCCGCGCCATCGAGTCGCCCAGTGCGGCCCAGCGGGTGTGGCCGATGTGCATCGGCCCGGTCGGGTTCGCGCTCACGAACTCGAGGTTGATCGTGTTGCCGCGCTGCGACTCGTTCGTGCCGAACGCCGCGCCGGCCTCGACGATCGTCCTGGCGAGGGCGCCGGCGGCCGCGGCATCCAGCCGGATGTTGATGAACCCGGGACCGGCCACCTCGACGCCCGCGACACCCTCGACCTCGGCGAGGCCACGGGCGATGTCGGCGGCGAACTCGCGCGGGTTCGCACCCACGGCCTTCGCGAGCTTGAGCGCCGCGTTGGACGCCCAGTCGCCGTGGTCGCGGTTCTTCGGCCGCTCCAGCGGCAGGTCGGCGGCGGTGAGCCCAGCCGCCGCACCGGGGCGTCGGGCCTCCGCCAGCGGAGCGACGACGGCGAGCAGAGCGGCGGAGAGGGCTTCGGGGTTCATAACCGGATCATTCTAGTTGGGCCGGTGGCGGCCCCCGTCCGGCGCGGCACCGCCGTCGGCAAGGCCGTCGGCGGGCCGGGCTCTCAGGAGATCTGCACGAGCGCGCCGAAGTCGTCGGAGGCGGGATCCGCCGCCTCGGGGAGGGCATCGGGAAGCGTGTCCAGTCCCTCCAGCGTCGCCGCCTCGGGCACCACCCAGGCGTCGACGCGCAGGCGCTCGAGCCCCACGTAGCCGCCGTGGTAGCTGAGGAACGCGCAGTCCGCGGCGTCGCGTCCGGTGGCGATGCGCACCAGCGACCTGCGATTCGCGAGCCTCGTCGCGTCGATCACGTACCAGGCGCCGTCGAGATAGGCCTCCGCCACGGCGTGGAAGTCCATCGGGCGCAGCCCCGGCGCGTAGCAGGCGGCGTAGCGGGCCGGCATGTCCATCGCCCGCAGCAGGGCGATCACGACGTGCGCGTAGTCCCGGCACACGCCCTGCCCCGTCATGAGCGTGGTCACGGCGCTGTCGGTGCCGTGACTGAGGCCAGGCGTGTACGTGGTGCTGGACGCGACGAACTCGGACACCGCCGCGATGAGGTCGTGACCCGAGAGGCCCTTGAACTGACGGCGCGCCTGCTGGAAAACCTCGTCGGACTGCGCGTACCGGCTGGGGCGCAGGTACGTGATGGCCTCGAGGTCGCTCGTCCGGCTCGACGCGGCCTGACCTTCGACGGTCGCCTCGTAGCGGATCTCGAGCCGTCCGGGCTCGCCCGTGAGGCGGTGCAGCCGGCTTCCGGACTGGTCGACGATCTCGGTCGGCGTGTACACGCGATCACCCTGCGTGAACGTCAGCTGCTCATTCGAGACCGGCACCGCCTGGGAGGCTGCGATCTGGAAGATGAGGTCGACGGATGCCCCCAGTTCGAGGTCCATCTCAGCGGTCACGACGCGTTGCACCGAAGTATCCTCGCATGCCGCGAGGCGCCTCGACGCGGGGCTGTGGAGGTTCCCGGGTGAGCGGCCAGCAAGGACACGGAGGCTCAGGATCCGCCTGTCCTTTCCCGAGCTCCCGGCACTGTGGACGAGACTCCCGGGGAGATGACTTACCCTCTTCACATGCACGCGCCCGGCCGCTTCCGCGCACGGCGGCTGTGGCTCCCCCTGTCGGTCGCCGCGATCGCCGTGGCCGCGCTGTGCGCGGTGGCCCTCCTGCGTCCGGGTGTGGCGCCCGAACCCGTCGCACAGGTGGCCGTCTCGGAGGGCGACGCGCCGGCCGCGGCATCCGTCCCCCTCGCTCCCCTCCTCCTCGACGACGACGCCCGCGTGCTCGTGTTCGGCGACTCGTGGGTGTACGGATCTGCGGCGACGACGCCGACGCTCGGGTTCGCGTACCGGCTCGCCGACGAGCTCGGGGTGGAGACCGTCGTCGACGGCGTCCGCGGCAGCGGCTACCTGAAGCCCGGGATCGACGGACCGTCCTACGGCGAGCGCATCGCCGCGCTCGACCCGGCGCTCGATCCCGACGTGATCATCGTCGAGGGGTCCATCAACGATCGCCGGCTGTATCCGGACGGGTACCGGGATGCCGTGAAGGCCGCGTGGGACGCGCTGGACGCCCGGTATCCCGACGCCGACATCGTGATCCTCGGTCCGGCCCCGCAGGTGCTGCCCGTGGAGCGCAGCACGCGGAGCATCGACGCCGATCTCGGCGAGCTCGCCTCCGCCCGCGGGTGGTGGTACATCTCCCCCATCGCCGAGGACTGGATCACGCAGGCGAACTACCTCGACGTCATCGACACCGGGCCGGTCGGCCGCGACCACCCCTCCACGGACGGTCACGCCTACCTCGCCGGGCGCGTCGCGGACGCGATCGAGCGCATGGCGGATCAGCCTGCGATCGTGGCCGACGCCCCGCACGACGACGCCGTCCCGGCACCGTGACTGGCGGGAGCCGCCCGTCCGGGATGGTAATCTCGATCGGCACGCCTCCGTAGCTCAGGGGATAGAGCGTTGGTTTCCGGTACCAAAGGTCGCAGGTTCGATTCCTGTCGGGGGCACGCACGGTGAGGGACCGGTCCACACGGACCGGTCCTTTCGTGTTCTTCGGCCGGCACACCGTTGGCCACCTGCGCGGGGTGTCAAGGGGTGTCCAAACCACCCCGACCGGAGGAGCATGAGCGGTGGAGCTGACCGACGTCCCCCACAGGCGACCCCCACGGCGCTGCGTTCGCCGGCAGTCTCCGGGCGGAGGCAGTCGATGGGAAAGCTGATCTACGAAGGGGCTGTGAAGGTCGACTTCGATGACCGTACGCTCGCGCACCTTCAGCTGGTGATCGGCACCAAGCTGCGGCGAGGAGAGCCCTTCCACTTCACATGGCGCGACGACGCCAGCATCGGCGACGGACGCACGACGATCTGGGTCCACCCCCGATGCGCGCTGGTGTACAAGTTCTACGGCAGCCGGAAACCGCAGCTCAACCCCGCGTGGATCGACGCGCTCGCCCACACCGCGAACTCGCCGTCCGGTCTCTACCTCGTCCCCGAGCCCGCCATGCCGATCGCCGTGGAGCCGCAGGAGCACGATGTGATCGCCTGACCGCGCACCCGCGCGGGCGACGGCCCCTCGCGCCGATTCGCGAACAGGGACGGCCGAGACGGCCAGGGACGACAGGAGCGGGATGAAGCGGATCGACATCTACTACGACGGCGAGCACTACAGCGTGGGCGGCCGCCGGTTGGACGATCTCCTGCGCGAGGTGGAGGCGGGCCTGGCGAAGGGCTTCTTCTGGCTCGAGGTCAACGACGGCGAGGGCACGATGCGGCCCGCCCATCTGCTCATCACCCCTGGCGTGCCGCTCGCCGTCATCCCGATTCCGGGCGACGATGCCGCTCCGCCGGCGGACGCCGCAGAGCCAGAGCAGGGCGGGCGGTCCGCCGGCTGACGACGGGTGCTCCGCCCGCACGAGGCCGCCTGCGGGCGCGTCGCCGGGGCCCCGGCTTCGCGCGAGCCCCGGCGCTCCGCCCTCGGCGCAGAAAACGATGATCCCCTCGGTGCCGAAGCGCCGGGGGGATCGTCAGTGCGATTTCTGGTTTCCGTGTCCGGTTCCCTTTCGGGTACCTCGTTCCTGTTGTCTGTTCGCACTCTCGAATCTCCTCCTGTCCGACCGCGCCGTCAAGGGGGCGGGCAGAAGTCGCCTCGACGTCAACGTGAGGGTGAAGGACAGGGGGCGGGAGATGGGAGCGGATGCCGCAGCATCCGCTCCTTCGATCACTCGTGTCCGACGACCTTCAGTCCCACGACGCAGCCGACCAGGCCGAGGATGAGCAGCATCTTGACGACCGAGAACGCCTCGGCACCGGTGATCATCGCGTAGGCGACGGTGAGCGCCGCGCCGATCCCGACCCAGACGGCGTAGGCGGTGCCGGTGGAGATGTCGCGCATCGCCCACGCGAGGCCGCCCATGCTGGCTACGAGCGCGACGCCGAAGACGACGGTGGGCCAGAGCTTGGTGAAGCCCTCGGTCTTGCCAAGCGCGGTGGCCCACACGGCTTCGAGGATGCCCGAGAGGATGAGGATGACCCACGACATGACTGCGACTCCTGGCCAGTCTTGTCGCTCACCGGGTACTGATCCGTCGTCCGGGGGTCCGGTCGGGACCCGTCTGAGACCTTACCCGTCCGGCCTGGGCAGGCCCTGAGCAGCCGCACCGCCCCGCACGCACGCTCAGACGAGGAAGAGCCCGTCCAGCATGCCCGGGTTGTGCGCGTGCACGAGGACCAGGAAGACGACCGCGTCGAACAGCAGGTGCACCGTGACGACGTAGGCCAGCGAGCGCGTCTTCATGAAGATGAAGCCCTGCAGGAGCGCGAACGGGATCGTGAGAAGCGGCCCCCACGCCTGGTAGCCCAGCTCCCACAGGAACGACACGAACACGACGGCCTGGAGCACGTTGGCCTGCCAGAACGGGAAGTGCCGGCGCAGCAGCGCGAAGCAGGTGCAGATGAAGAAGAGCTCGTCCCAGATGCCGACCGCGCCCACGCCGACGAAGAGGCGCCCGATCAGATCGGGGGTGTCCACCACGGGCCAGTTGAGGTACACCCCCGAGGTGATGAAGTAGAACGGCAGGATCAGCCAGCCCAGCAGCAGCACGGCCACCAGCCATGTCCACTGGAATGCCGTCCACCGGCCTCCGCCGCGCCAGGGGAACCGGATGGCGCGGTCACGGTACACCCATCGCGAGATCACGTAGGGCACCGCCACCGCGCCGCCGAGAGCAAGGGCGAACCGGAGGATGGCGAGGTTGTCGAGCTCGGCCTTCAACGGGATCACGCTGACGATCAGCATGCCCACCGCGATGAGCGAGAGGTCCCGCACCAGGGACGGGCGACGGATGCCGTTCTCCTGGGTCGCCGGTGCGCTCGCGCCGGCACCCTGGCGCACCTGCTGGGACGCCGGGACGCGCTCCATGGCCACCGCGACGGCCATCCCGGCGGCCAGCAGCACCCAGCCGACCCACGGGACCCGCAGCACGAAGAACGCGGGGGCGGCCAGGCACACGAGGAGGGCGGGGGCGAGGCGCCACGACCACGCCGGGACGACCGGCGCGGGTGCGGCGTCGGGATGTGCGGGCATGAGGGCGGCTCCGGATCAGTCGTCGAGCGGGCGGGCGGTCCGTCGGACCCGACGGTAGGACAGATCGCGGATGTCGCGCCCGACGCGGGCGCCCTTGCGCTCGAACGCGGTGAGCACGCGGCCCTCGAACCGGGGCGCCCACTCCCCCTCGTAGGCCGCCTCGAAGTCGGGTGCCGCACCCATGACCTCGCGCATCTGCAGCGCGTAGTCCTCCCAGTCGGTCGCCAGGCGCAGCATGCCGCCGTCCTTCAGCGCGCGCGCTGCGAGCTCGGCGAACCCGTCGGCGACGAGGCGCCGCTTGGTGTGCTTCTTCTTGTGCCACGGGTCGGGGAAGAAGACCCAGAGCTCGTCGACGGATGCCGCGGGCAGCAGGTGCTCGAGCACCTCGGGAGCGTTGGCCTCCACCAGGCGCAGGTTGCGCGCGCCGACGCGCTCCGCGTCGAGCATCGTGCGCGCGAGCCCCGCCCTGAAGACCTCGATCGCGAGGAAGTCCTCGTCGGGACGCGACGACGCCGCGTGCACGATGGCGTGGCCCTGGCCGGAGCCGATCTCGACGACCAGCGGCGCCTCGCGGCCCCACACCGCGGCGGGGTCGATCTCTGAGCCGGGCAGGATGCTCGTGGCCGCCACGTCCCTCGGGACGGTCACGACGTAGCGGGGCGCGAGCTCGCTCCACGCCCGCTCCTGCGCCTCCGACATCCGGCCGTTGCGACGCACGAACGACACCGGCTTCTCGCGGAAGGTTCGGGCGTCGGAGGTCGGCGGCGCGGGGTCGGTCACGCCTCCAGGCTACCGAGAGGCGTCGGCCGGGCCGACCGTGACGAAGTCGATGAGCTCCTCCACGCGGCCGAGGAAGGCGGGCTCGAGGTCGCGGTAGGTCGTGACCGACGCGAGGATCCGCTGCCAGGCCTGCGCCAGGTCGGCCTGGTCGCGAGCGGGCCAGCCGAGGGCGCGGCACACGCCGACCTTGAACTCGATGCCCCGCGGCACGTCCGGCCAGCGCTCGATGCCGACCGCGCGGGGCGTGACGCACTGCCAGACGTCGATCCAGGGGTGGCCGACGATCAGCACGTGCGCGCCGTGACGGCCGCGTGCGACGGCGTCGGCGATGCGGGACTCCTTCGAGCCGGGCACGAGGTGGTCCACGAGCACGCCGTACCGGCGCTGCGCCGACGGCGGCTCCTCGTCCAGCGTGGCATCGAGCAGGTCGATGCCCTGCAGATACTCCACGACGACGCCCTCGGCGCGCAGGTCGTCGCCCCACACCCGCTCCACCAGCTCGGCGTCGTGCCGCCCCTCGACGAGGATGCGACTGGCCCGCGCGGTCCTCGCCCGCGCGTCCGGCGCGGCGAACGACCCCGAGGCGGTGCGGCGAGGACCCGTGGCCGCCGGCGCCGGCGCGGGCGGCCCCAGCACGATGTCCCTGCCGTCGATCAGGAATCCCGCCCCGAGCGGGAACACGCGCCTCCGACCGCGGCGGTCCTCCAGCTCGACCATGCCGCCCGACACGCCGACCACCGCGCCGCAATAGCCGTCGGCGGCGACCTCGACCACGAGATCGCGGGATGCCGCGACCCGGGGAAGCTCGCGCACCCCGTGGCCCTTCCACCCCGTGGCCAGCACATCCGCGCCGTAGCGATCGTCCATCCTCGTCCTCCGGATCCGAAACGCTACCCGCTCGCCGCGGGCGCGTATCGCAGCGACCCGCCCGGCAGCCGATCTCCTCCCCGCTCCGCCGGCGGGTAGCCCGTCTGCGCCGGCGCGCCGCGTGCTCTCGGCGAACACACAACCTGCGCCCGCCGTGCGGGCTACCCTCGTATGCCCGGGCCTGAATAGACTCGGCCGGGGGGTCACCCGAGTCCCAGAGGGGGGATCGATGCGACGGCGATGGGCTGCGGCACTCGCGTCCGCTGCGGTGGTCGCGGCCACAGCGATCGGCGGGGCGGCGGCCTCGGCGACACCCCCGGTGACGCTCGGCTCCGGGTACGTCCTCGACGACGCCGACGTGCTCTCGACGGACGAAGAGACCGAGGCGCAGCAGCGCCTCGAGCAGCTCAAGACCGACACCGGACTCGACCTGTGGGTCGTGTACGTGGACCAGTTCACCGATCCGGACGACGCCGGCCAGTGGGCCAACCAGACCGCCGACGACAACGGGCTCGGCACCACCCAGTACCTGCTCGCCGTCTCGGTCGACGGCCGCCAGTACTACCTGTCCGGCTACTCCAACGGACCGCTGAGCGAGGAGCAGCTCTCCACGATCGAGACCCAGCGCATCCAGCCCGCTCTGCAGCGCGACGACTGGCTCGGCGCGGTCGATGCGGCGGCGGACGGCATGACGGACGCCGCCGACGGCGGCTCCGGGGCGGGCGCCTCCGACGTGCCGGGGGGCGGCGGATGGCTCACGTGGGTGCTGCTCGCGGCCGCGGTCGTCGTGGGCATCGTGCTGCTGGTGATGTTCCTGCGGCGCCGGCGCTCCGGCACGGCGGGGCCGCAGGTCCCCGGCGCGCCGCCGCAGGTCAGCATCGAGGACCTCGAGAAGCGGGCCGCGTCGCTCCTGGTCGAGACGGACGACGCGCTCAAGACCAGCGCCCAGGAGCTCGGCTTCGCCAAGGCGCAGTTCGGAGATGCCGCGACCGTCGAGTTCGAGACCGCGCTGGCCACCGCGAAGCAGAACCTCGACGAGGCGTTCGGCCTCCGCCAGCAGCTCGACGACGCGACGCCCGACTCCGAGCAGGACACCCGGGCCTGGAACGAGCGCATCATCGCGCTGTGCGAGGCCTCGAACGCGCTCCTGGACGAGAAGGCGGCGGCGTTCGACGAGCTGCGGAAGCTCGAGCAGAACGCCCCCGAGGCGCTGGCCCGCGTGCAGGCCGAGCGGGCGCGCGCCGCGGCATCCCTCGATCAGGCGGCGGCGCGTCTGCAGACCCTTCGCTCGGCGTACGCGCCGGAGGCCCTCGCGACCGTCGCCGACAACCCCGAGCAGGCCCGGCAGCGGCTCGGCTTCGCCGACGAGCAGCTCGCCGCGGCGCAGACCGCGATCGGGGCCGGAGACGGCGGCGAGGCGGCGGTCGGCATCCGTGCGGCGGAGGAGGCGGTCGGTCAGGCGACCCTCCTCGAGGACGCGATCGAGAAGCTCGCGAACGACCTCGCCGAGGGCGAGCGCAGCGCAGCCGCCCTTCTCACCGAGCTGCAGAGCGACATCGCCGCGGCGTCAGCGCTGCCCGATGCCGACGGCCGGATCGCGGCCGTCATCGCCGCGACGCGCCAGCAGCTCGACACCGCCCGCGCCCAGCTGACCGGCGCGGCCAAGCGCCCCCTCGCGGCGCTGCAGGCGCTGGAGGCGGCCGACGCCCAGATCGACTCGCTCGTGCAGGGCGTTCGCGACGCCCAGGCACAGGCACAGCGCGCCCACCAGATGCTCGCCCAGGTGATGACGCAGGCGCAGGCCCAGGTCTCCGCCGCGGAGGACTACATCACGGCGCGGCGCGGCGCCGTCGGCGCCGAGGCCCGCACGCGACTCGCCGAAGCGGGCGCCTCGCTCGCACGGGCCCACGCCCTGCAGGCCGTCGATCCGCAGCAGGCGATGCAGCAGGCGCAGCGGGCGGACCAGCTCGCGGGTCTCGCCATCCAGCTGGCCCAGAACGACGTCGGCGCCTTCGGCGGCGGAATGGGCGGCATGTTCGGCGGCGGCGGCCAGCAGAGCGGCGGGAACAACGGGATGCTCGGCGCCGTGCTGGGCGGCATCGTGCTCAACTCCATGCTCGGCGGCAGTCGCTCGGGGGGCGGCGGCGGCGGCTTCGGCGGCGGGCTGGGCGGCATGCTCGGCGGCGGTCGCTCGGGCGGCGGCGGATTCCGGCCGGGCAGCTTCGGCGGCGGTGGAACCCGCATGCGCCGAGGGGGTGGCCGCTTCTGACCCGCACCGTCCAGCCGTCCGTGCACCGCGGGGAGCGGCATCCGTCATCCGACATCGATCCAGACCAGAACTGAAGTCCGACAGGAAGGAAATCCGATGGCGAAGCAGTCCATCTTCGGTCGCATCTCGACCCTCATGAAGGCGAACATCAACGCACTCCTCGACTCTGCCGAGGACCCGCAGAAGATGCTCGATCAGCTCGTGCGCGACTACACGAACTCCATCGCCGACGCCGAGTCGGCCATCGCCGAGACGATCGGCAACCTGCGCCTGCTCGAGCGCGACCACCAGGAGGACGTGCAGGCGGCCACCGAGTGGGGCAACAAGGCCCTCGCCGCCAGCCGCAAGGCCGACGAGCTGCGCCGGGTCGGCAACACGGCCGACGCCGACAAGTTCGACAACCTCGCCAAGATCGCGCTGCAGCGTCAGATCAGCGAGGAGAACGAGGCCAAGGCGATCGCGCCCACCATCGCCTCGCAGAACGAGGTCGTCGACAAGCTCAAAGAGGGCCTCAACGGCATGAAGCAGAAGCTGGAGCAGCTGCGGTCCAAGCGCTCCGAGCTGCTCGCGCGCGCGAAGACCGCCGAGGCGCAGAACAAGGTGCACGACGCCGTCAAGTCGATCGACGTGCTCGACCCGACCAGCGAGCTCGGGCGCTTCGAGGACAAGGTGCGGCGCCAGGAGGCGCTCGCGGCCGGGAAGCAGGAGCTCGCGGCGTCCAGCCTGGACGCGCAGTTCAACGCCCTCGAGGACGTCGGCGAGCTGACCGAGGTCGAGGCGCGCCTGGCCGCCCTGAAGTCCGGCGCGACGCCGCAGCAGGCCGCGATCGAGAACTGATCGCACCACGCGCCGGAGGGCGCCGGGTCCCCACGGACCCGGCGCCCTCCCGTGTTCTCCGCGGCACCCTGCCCTTCCCCCACTTCTTGCCGACATCGCGGTTTCTCGGCGAACGACCACGCTCTCGTCGCCCACAACGTGGACTTTCGCCGACATCGCGGTTTCTCGGCGAAGAAGGCGGAGGGCGGATGCCGCGACCGCGGCTGTGCGCGAAGATGAGGGGATGACGCGATACCTCGTGGTCCCGCAGTGGCAGGGAAGCCCCTCCTCGCGCGCGATGCAGCTCATCGACGGGGCGCAGGCGATCGCCGGCGACCTGCCCCGGGCCTCGACCACCGTGCTGGACGTGCCGATGGAGGCGGGCGAGTCGCTCGGCACCGGCATCCACCGCTTGAGCGCGCTGCAGCGCGTGCACGGCATGGTCGCGGAGGCCCTCGCAGCACACGGCTCGGCGGCTCCCGACGAGCCGGTGCTGACGATCGGCGGGGACTGCGGCATCGCCCTGGCACCCATCGCGCACGCCGCGCGCCGGGCTCCCGCGCTCGCGGTGGTGTGGATCGACGCTCACCCCGACCTCAACTCGCCCGAGACCTCGCCGTCCGGGGCGTTCGCCGGCATGGTGCTGCGCGCCGTCGTCGGCGACGGCGTGCCGGGGCTCGCCCTGCCCGGTGGGACGGTGGTCCCGGGTCGCGTCGTCATCGGCGGCGCACGGTCGTTCGACGATCCCGAGCTGACGGCGGTGGCGGACTTCGGCATCACCTCCCTCGCGGTCGACCGGTTCGCGGAGGCCGACGCGCTCGCCGACGCCGTCGCGGCCACGGGCGCGGACGCGGTGTACGTGCACGTCGACATCGACGCGCTGGATCCCGCCGAGATCGCCGGCAACGCCCACCCGGAGCCGTTCGGGATCACGGTCGCGGAGCTCACCGTCGCACTCGCCCGCCTGCGCGCGCGCGTCCCGCTGGTCGGAGCCTCCCTCGCGGGCTACTCCCCCACGTCGGCCACGGCCGCGACCGACGATCTCGGGGCGATCCTGCGGGTGATCGGGGCGCTCGCGTGAGCCCCATCGCCACGCCGCCGCCCGGATGGCGCGCCCGCGCCGAGCGTGCCGTCATCCGCGGCCGCCGCCTGGACGCGTTCATCCCGGCCTTCCTGCTGGACTCGCCGGTCAGCCGCGTCGGCTACTGGTACGGCAGCACCGTGGGGTGGATCTGGGGCACGCTGTGGAGCACGGGCGCGATCGAGAGACGCGAGGGCCTGTGGGTCTTCCGCGGGATGCCGCGATGGTCCTTCCCTCGGGGCGGCGTGTGCGTCGGCGGCTGCTTCCTCACCGGGGACGGGCGCGTCACCGCCGCGCTGCTGCGCCACGAAGCCGTGCACAAGCGCCAGTGGCGGCGGTACGGCTTCCTGATGCCGCTGCTGTATCTGCTCGCCGGGCGGGACCCGCTGCGCAACCGGTTCGAGATCGAGGCGGACCTGGCCGACGGCAACTACGTGCCGCGCGGGGCCTGAACGCTCAGCGGGCGGTCGTCAGGCCGTACTGCGCGGGCGTGTGGACGGCATCGGCGCGCACGCCGAGCCCCACGAGGTGGTCGAGGATGTCTGCGGTGCCGAGGTAGCCGCCCAGCAGGTGGATGCGGGTCTGGTCGTCCTCGGCGCAGAGCATCTCGTCGGACCAGGCCGTGACCGCACGCGTCAGCGCCTCCCCCGAGCCGCAGCCGCGACCGGTACCGGGCGCGCCGGAGCGCTGCGACCGGTCGAGCCACGTCACGACCATCCGGCTGGGCGCCGCGATCTCGGCGAGCCACGAGGCATCCGGGATCTCGATGAAGACCCGGCCCGTCGAGCAGATCGGAAGCGTCGCGAGCAGCGCCTCGAGTTCGGTCAGCGATGTCTCGTCGGCCGTGATGAGGTGCTGGACGCGCGTGTGGCGAGACGCACGGCACGCCGACGCACTGTGCGTGGCGGACGGGTGTGCGGTGGTGTGCGACATGACACCTCCACTATACCCGCTTATGAAGGGTTGCCTTACCTCAGTGACGCACGATGACATCACCGCCCGGCCCCGCGCTACGCGTCGGGCCGCAGCAGCACGCGGCGCAGCTCCGCGATCTCGTCGTCGGCGAGGCCGTGCGCGCGCAGGTACTCCGCCGACGACCCGAAGCGCTCCGCGATGCTCACGAGCAGCGCCTCCATGACGGGCGCCGGCGAGCGCATGACGAGGTCCTCGACGTTCACGGCCCGGGGGTGCATCGAGCGCAGCAGCGTCACGACATAGCGATTGCGCCGGGCCGGCAGCAGCCCCTCCGTGCGCGCGTAGTCGGCGACGACGGCGTCGACGTCGACGCCGGCGGCCGAGAGCGTGAGCGCGACGGTCACGCCGGTGCGGTCCTTGCCCGCGGTGCAGTGCACGAGAACCGGCTGATCGGCGAGGATGCCGCGTACGACCGTGACCACGCCCTCGGCCGAGTCGTCGACGATGCGGCGGTACATCTCGTCGAGGCTGAGGTCGTCGCGGAAGAACGACTCGACCGAGCCGAGGAACAGCGGTACGCGCTGCGTGACGATGTCCAGACCCGAGACGCGACTCGGATCGCGTGCGATCTCGTCGTCGGCGCGCAGGTCGATGATGCGGCGCAGCCCGAGCCCTGCCAGCGCGCGCCTGCCCTTGCCGCCCAGACGCGCGAGATTGCCCGAGCGGAACAGGACGCCGTAGCGCGTCGTCGTCTCCCCCGCCCGCAGCCCGCCGACATCGCGGAGGTTCACGGCGCCGGGGACGACCGGATCGGAGAACTCCAGGCGACCGGAGCCCGCCGGGGTCACCGGCTCCACGGCGTCCGGGTCGTCGGTCACCACGCCGCGCCCGCGGCGGCGTCCTTGTCTTCGCCGGCGAGGTCGTCGCGCGGCGGCACGCTGTACCGGCCGGCGATCGCGATGCGGTTGAACGCGTTGATGGAGACGAGGATCCAGCTGAGGGCCACGTACTCCTTCTCGGTGAGCACGCCGCCGACGCGGTCGTAGACGTCGTCGGGGATCCCGTCGTCGTGGATGAACACGAACGCCTCGGCGAGCTCGAGCCCCGCGCGCTCGCGCTCGGAGAACACGCCCGAGTCCCGCCACACGGGCAGCTGTGCGATCTCGTCAGCGGACACGCCGGCCGCCGTCGCACGCTCGACGTGCACGCGGACGCAGTAGGCGCAGCCGTTGAGCTGCGAGGCGTGGATCTGCACCAGCTCCTTGAGCCGGTCGTCGACGCCGTTCTCGGCCGCGATGCCGCCCACGCTCTTCGAGAAGGCCGAGAGGGCCTGGTAGGCGGGTCGCGCCGCTCGCGAGAGGTGCACGCGGTGTTCAGCCGTCATGACGCCAGACTACCCAGCCGTGCACACCACGCGGACCGGCGCCCGTGCGGTGCGGCATGATGAGCGGGTGAGCGACCCCATCGACGAGTTCTCGTTCCTTCCCGAGCAGGCGGCGGAGGCCGGCATCGACTCCCCGCTCCCCCGCGGCCGGCGCCTCACCCTGACGCTCGAGAGCGGCCGCCGCCTGAGCGCGCTGCACTACGCCCCCGCCGACGCGCCCGACACGCCACCCGTGGTGACCCTGCTCCACGGCGCCGGCCTGAACGCGCACACCTGGGACACCACGATCCTCGCGCTCGGACTGCCCGCGCTGGCGATCGATCTGCCCGGCCACGGCGACTCGTCCTGGCGCGACGATGCGGCGTACCTCGCGCGGGTGCTGGCCGCCGACGTCGCGGCGGGGATGGACGCGTGGACCGCCGAGCCGCAGGTGCTCGTCGGGCAGTCGCTGGGCGGGCTGACGGCCGCCGCGGTCGCGGCATCCCGTCCGGATCTGGTGCGCGAGCTGGTCGTCATCGACATCACGCCCGGCGTGGACGCGAACGCCGGCCCCACGCAGATCCGGGAGTTCTTCGCGGGTCCGGTCGACTGGGCCTCGCGCGACGAGCTGGTCGACCGGGCTCTCGCCTTCGGCCTGGGCGGCGGCACCCGCCGCAAGGCGGAGCGCGGCGTGTTCCACAACTCGCGGGTGCGCCCGGACGGACGCGTCGAGTGGAAGCACCATTTCGCGCACCTGGCGAACGCCGCGTCCGCCGCGCACGCGGGCGACGGACCCGTCGACGCGCCGTCCGCGGTGCCTCCTGCCGGCGGGACGGATGCCGTCGCGTCGGTGCTCGGCGAATCCGGCTGGGAGGACCTCGCCGCGGTGCTCGCCCCGACGACACTCATCCGGGGCGACCGCGGCTACGTCACCGACGCCGACGCCGAGGTCTTCGCGCGGCGGCTGCCGGCGGCATCCGTCGTCTCCGTCCCCGCGGGGCACAACGTGCAGGAGGACATCCCGGCGGACCTCGCCGCCCTCCTCCGCAGGCGCGCGCTGGACGCGTGATCGGCGAGAGGCGCGGCAGGACCCCGCGGGAATCGGCCGTTCGGGAAGCGATATCACTTGTATTGCGTTCCGAGTAGCGGTTGCCGCGCGCCGACGCGATATCCCTAGGCTGATATCCGCCCCCGGGCCGTCCCCACAGAACGGTCCGCCCCACAGCACGCGGGACCCTCCCCGAAAGGACCTCCATGCTCCGTCGCACCACCCTTGCCGCGACCTCCCTGCTCGCCGCCGGCCTCCTCGCCCTGACCGCGTGCAGCGGCAGCGGAGCCGAGCCGACCCCGACGGTGATCGGCGACCCCGATCCCGACGCCTCGGTGGCGATCCGCCTCGTGCTGGAGCCCGGCAACCTCGACATCCGGCAGACGGCGGGCTCGGCCCTGGACCAGATCCTCGTCGACAACATCTACCAGGGCCTGGTCGCGCGCACCCCGGAGCAGGACATCGTCCCGGCGCTGGCCGGCGACTGGACCGTCTCCCCCGACGGTCTCACCTACACCTTCACGCTGCGGGAGGGCGTCACCTTCCACGACGGCCAGCCGCTCACCCCGCAGGACGTCGTGTGGTCGCTGACCACCCGTCGCGACACCGCGGAGTGGCGGGACTCCGACCGCCTCTCGGGCGTCACGGCGATCGAGGCGGAGGGCCAGGAGGTCACACTCACCCTCGACGCCCCGGACTCGAGCCTGCTGTGGAACCTCACCGGTCGCGCGGGGATCATCCTCAAGGAAGGCGACACCGTCGACTACCAGACCGAGGCGAACGGCACCGGGCCGTTCGTGCTCGGCGACTGGCGGCAGGGCGACAGCATCACGTTCGTCCGCAACGAGGCCTACTGGGACGAGCCGTCCGGCGCCGCCGAGGTCGTCTTCGACTACATCCCCGACAACCAGGCGGCCCTCAACGCGGCCCTCGCCGGCGAGGTCGACGTGCTGACGGGCTTCGACGCGAACCTCCGCGAGCAGATCGAGGCGAACGGCGACTTCGCCCTCGTGCTCGGCCGGTCGACCGACAAGGGGACGCTCGCGTTCAACCAGGCGCCGGGCAGCCCCCTCGAGGACGAGCGCGTGCGGCAGGCGATCCGTCAGGCCATCGACCACGACGCGATCATCGAGGCGCTGGCGTCGGGGCAGGCCCAGTACGGGCCGATCCCCGAGCTCGACCCGGGCTACGAGGACCTGTCGGACGTCGCGCCGTTCGATCCCGAAGCGGCGCGGGCGCTCCTCGAGGAGGCCGGCGCCGAGGACCTCGAGCTGACGCTGACCATTCCGAACTTCTACTCGACGACCATCCCGCAGATCCTCGTGTCGGATCTCGACGAGGTCGGCATCACGCTCGAGGTCGAGTCGGTGGACTTCACGACGTGGCTGACCGACGTGTACACGAACCAGGACTACGACCTGAGCTTCGTGCTGCACACCGAGGCCCGCGACTTCGAGAACTGGGCGAACCCGGACTACTACTTCACCTACGACAACCCCGAGGTGCAGGAGCTCTACGCCCGGTCGCTCGCGGCGACCGATGAGACAGAGGCCGCCGACCTGCTGCAGGAGGCCGCGCGGATCGTGGCCGAGGATCACGCGGCGGACTGGCTGTACAACGGCGCCTCGGTCATCGCGGTCGGCACTAACATCACCGGTATGCCCTCGATCAACGTGAACGAGCGCCTCAACGTCGCCGAGATCGGCAAGAGCAACGGGTGATCCGCTACACGCTGACCCGATTCGCCCTGCTCCTGCTCGGGCTTCTCGTCGCCAGCGTGCTGATCTTCGTGACGCTCCGCGTGCTCCCCGGCGACGTCGCCTCGGTCATCGCCGGGGTCGGCTCGACGCCTGAGCAGCAGGGCGCCATCCGCGCGCGCCTCGGGCTGGACAGGCCGCTTCCCGCGCAGTACCTGGACTGGATCGGCGGCCTGTTCCGGGGCGACCTGGGCACGTCCCTCCTGACCGGGTCCAGCGTCGTGGACCAGCTCGCGCAGAAGGCCGAGGTGACGGTGCCGCTCGGGGTGCTGTCGCTCCTCATCGCCGTCGTGATCAGCGTGCCGCTGGGCGTGCTCTCGGCGATGCGCCGCGGCCGCGCCGACGGCACCGCGCTCAGCGTCGGCGCCCAGGCGCTCGCCGCCGTGCCCGTGGTGTGGGCGGGGATGATGCTCGTCGTCGTCTTCGCGGTGTGGCTCGGCTGGCTTCCGGCGCAGGGCTTCCCGCGGGCCGGGTGGGAGGACCCGGCCGCCGCGCTGCGCGCGCTGATCCTCCCCGCGCTGACGATCGGCATCGTCGAGGGCGCGATGCTGCTGCGCTTCGTGCGCAGCGCGACGCTCCAGGCCGTCGGTCAGGACTTCGTCCGCACGGCCGCCGCGAAGGGCCTCACCAGGGACCAGGCGCTCATCCGCCACGGACTGCCCGTCGTGGGGCTGTCGGTGATCACCGTGCTCGGCCTGCAGGTCGCGGGCATCATCGTGGGCGCGGTGGTGATCGAGCAGCTGTTCTCCCTCCCCGGCATCGGCCGCATGCTGGTCTCCGACGTCGCCGCGCGCGACCTTCCGATGGTGCAGGGCGAGCTGCTGGCGCTCACCGGCTTCGTGCTCGTCGTCGGCTTCGCCGTCGACCTGGTGCACCGCTTCATCGACCCGCGGCAGCGGGAGGCGGCATGATCCCCTCGACGAGCGCAGGGGCTCCCGACGCGGATGCCGCACCCGAGGTCCCGCCCCGGCGCCGCCGGTCGCGCTGGGCGTGGCTGCGGCGGCTGTGGGCGCTGTCGACCGGACGGTTCGGCCTCATCGTGGTCGGCGTCGTCGTGGCAACCGCCGTCGTCGCGCAGGTGTGGACGCCGTTCGATCCCCAGCAGGTCGACATCTCCGGCCGCTGGGCGCCGCCCGGATGGCCGCACCTGCTGGGGACCGACGGGTCGGGGCGCGACATCCTCAGCCTCCTCATGGCCGGCGCCCGCACCACCGTGCTGGTCGCCGTGGGCGCGGGAGCGGTGGCCACCGTCATCGGCATCGCGCTCGCGGCCCTCGGCGCACTCACCGCCCGGTGGGTGCGCGAGTCGGTCGCGGTCCTGGTCGACATCCTGATCGCGTTCCCCGTGCTCATCATCGCCATGATGATCTCCGCCGTCTGGGGCGGGTCGCTGTGGGTCGTGATCTGGGCGGTCGGCATCGGCTTCGGCGTCAACATCGCCCGCGTGACGCGGCCGGAGCTGCGGCGGGTTCTGCACAGCGACTTCGTGCTCGCCGGCCGCGCGAGCGGACTGACGCCCGCGCAGAACCTGTGGCGCCACCTCCTGCCCAACGTCGCCCCGGTGTTCATCGTGCAGCTGTCGTGGGGCATGGCGGTGGCGGTGCTCGCCGAGGCGGGGCTGTCGTACCTGGGCTTCGGTGCGCCGGTCACCGAGCCCTCCTGGGGGCTGCTGCTGGCCGAGCTGCAGCAGTTCATCACGGTGCATCCGCTGTCGGTGGTGTGGCCGGGTCTTGCCATCACCCTCACCGTGCTCGGGCTGAACCTCCTCGGCGACGGCCTGCGCGAGGCGACCGACCCGACCCTGTCCCGCAGCCCCTTCGCCACCCGACGCGCACGCCTGCACATCCCGGAGGTCGTGTCGTGACCCTCGACGTGCAGGACCTCAGCATCGAGATCGGCGGCCGCGTCGTGGTGGACGGCGTCTCGTTCGGCGTCCCCGACGGCGCGCGCGTGGGACTCATCGGCGAGTCCGGATCGGGCAAGTCGCTCACGGCCCTCGCGATCCTCGGGCTCCTGCCCGACGGCGCGACCGCGTCGGGCAGCATCCGCTGGAACGGCCGCGAGATCCTCGCGCTCGACGACGCCGAGCTCGCCGAGCTCCGCGGCGACGAGATCGGGATCGTGTTCCAGGAGCCCCGTACCGCGCTCAACCCCATCCGCACCGTGGGACGCCAGATCGCCGAGTCGGTGCGGATCCACGAGGGCCTGTCGAAGCGGGATGCCGCAGCCCGCGCCGTCGCCGAGGCCTCCCGGGTCGCGCTCCCCGACCCCGGCCGCATCGTCTCGCGGTACCCGCATCAACTGTCGGGGGGCCAGCGGCAGCGTGTCGCGATCGCGATGGCGCTCGCGTGCCGGCCGCGGCTGCTGATCGCCGACGAGCCGACCACCGCGCTGGACGTCACGATCCAGGCCGAGATCCTCGACCTGCTCCTGGGGCTCGTGCGCGACGACGGCATGTCGCTGGTGTTCATCACGCACGACCTCGCCGTGCTGTCGCAGATCGCGACGCACGGCGTCGTGCTCGAGCGCGGGCGCGTCGTCGAGGCGGCGCCCGTGGCTCAGCTGCTCTCCGCCCCGGCATCCGTGGTCACCCAGGAGCTGCTGCGCGATGCGACCGCCACGCTGTGGCGCCCGGGGGGTGCGCCGTGAACGTGCTGATCAGCGGTCGCGGGCTGACCCGCCGCTACCCCGCGCCGAAGAGCCGGCTGTTCGGCGCGCGCACCTTCACCACGGGCCTGGAGGATGCCGACATCGACGTGCGGGAGGGATCCGCCGTGGGGGTCATCGGCGAGTCCGGCTCGGGCAAGTCCACCCTCGTGCGCCTGCTGCTGGCGCTGGACGCGCCCACCGCGGGGACCGTCGAGTTCGACGGGCAGGCGGTGGACGCGAACGCCTCGGCGCGATCGCTGCACTGGCTGCGCCGGCAGACCGGCATCGTCTTCCAGGACCCCTACGCCTCTCTCGACCCCCGGATGAGCGTCGGCCGCATCGTCGGCGAGCCGCTGTGGGCGCTCGGCGTCGACGGGGACCGGCGCGCGCGCGTGCGCAACGTGCTGGAGGACGTGGGACTGGATGCCGCGATGGCCGACCGCTTCCCCCACGAGTTCTCGGGCGGCCAGCGGCAGCGCATCGCCCTGGCACGGGCGATCGTGCACCGGCCGCGGCTGCTCGTCGGCGACGAGCCGCTGTCGGCCCTGGACGTGACGGTGCGCGCGCAGATCCTCGAGCTACTCGGCGAGCTGCGCGCCCGCGACGGGCTCACCCTGCTGCTGGTGTCGCACGACATCGGCGTGGTGCAGAACCTGTGCGACGAGGTGGTCGTGATGAAGGACGGCCGCATCGTCGAGGAGGGACCGACCGAGAAGGTGCTGCTGCAGCCGCAGGTCTCGTACACCCGGCGGCTGCTGGCCTCGATCCCCGTCATCGACGCCCCCGGGCGGGATGTGAGCCCGGCCTGACGCTGGGCGTCGGCGGGCGGCGTTAGGTTCGGAGCATGGCTCCCGGAATCGTCCCGCCCTATCTCCTCGCCCGCATCGCCGCCGTGCGGGAGGAGGGCTGGGCCAAGGCCGCGCAGGCCGCCCGCGCCACCCTCGCCGCCCCGCGCGACTACCGGCCGGCCCGCTCCCGGCTGCGCCTGTCGATCGAGGAGCCGGGAACGCTGGTCGCCGAGACCACGCCCGCGCCGGATCGCGAGATCTCCGACGCGCAGGAGCGCGAGGTGCTGCCGGGCGTGCGGGTGCGCGGCGAGGACGACCCGGCGACCGGCGACGCGTCCGTCGACGAGGCCTTCGACGGCCTCGGAGCGACGTTCGACTTCTGGTGGGACGCGTACCGGCGCGACGGCATCGACGGTGCGGGCGGTTCGCTTCTGGCCACCGTGCACTACGGCCGCGACTACGACAACGCCTTCTGGAACGGCGAGCGGATGGTGTTCGGCGACGGCGACGGCGAGATCTTCGCGGGGTTCACCGGCTCGCTGAGCGTCATCGCCCACGAGCTCGCCCACGGCGTCATCGAGGACGAGGGCGGGCTGCTCTACCGCGGCCAGTCCGGCGCGCTCAACGAATCCGTCGCCGACGTCTTCGGTGCGCTCGCCGAGCAGCACCGCGAAGCCCAGACCGTCGAGACCGCGAGCTGGCTGATCGGCGAAGGCATCTTCACGGATGCCGTGCAGGGAACGGCGCTCCGATCGCTCGCCGCCCCCGGCACGGCGTACGACGACGACGTGCTGGGCAAGGACCCGCAGCCGGCCCACATGCGCGACTTCGTCGTGACCCGAGACGACAACGGCGGCGTGCACATCAACTCCGGCATCCCCAACCACGCCTTCTACCTCACCGCCACCGCCCTGGGCGGGCGGGCGTGGGACCGCGCCGGCCTCATCTGGTACCGCACGCTCACATCGGGCACGGTGCCCGCCACCGCCGACTTCACGACGTTCGCACGGGCCACGGTCACGGCGGCGAGCACGGAGTACGGTGAGGACTCGGAGGAGGTCGACGCCGTCCGCGCCGGGTGGACGAGCGTCGGAGTGATCGCGGATGATCAAGACGACCCGACCACGCGATGCTGACGCGGGCGCACCCGACCCCGCGCTCGAGGTCGACGTGGCCCGCACCGGCGGTATCGCCGGCATGACGCGACGCTGGTCGGCGCAGCCTCCCGCCGCGGAGGCGCCGGAATGGCGCTCGCTCATCGAGCGCTGCCCGTGGGACGACGTCCCCCCGCCCTGGGCGCCGGAGGAGGGCGCGCACTCGGCCCCGACGGCGACGACGAGCGGCCCGGAGGAGCCCCCGGTCCTGTCGGCGGAGGACCGCGGCCGACCGCCCGTGCCGGACGGCTTCGTGTGGCTGATCCGCGCCAGCTGGGCGGGATCCGACCCGCGCGAGGCAGAGCTCTTCGACGACCAGGTCGTCGGGGCGTGGCGCGAGCTCATCGACGCCGTCCGCGACTGGAGCAGGCAGCGGCCGGGACCGGAGCGGCCCGGACGCTGAGGATCAGCGCCCGAACAATCCCTTCTTGGGGGTGCCGGGCTTCTTGCCCGCCCCCCTCTTCGGATTGAGCGACTTCTGCAGGTAGATGGTGCCCAGCCAGCGGTCGAACTTGAAGCCCACCCGGCCCATGCGCCCGACCTCGACGAACCCCAGCTTCTCGTGCAGCGCGACCGAGCCCTCGGCCCCCTTGTCGCTGATCACGGCGACCATCTGGCGGATGCCGACCTCTTCGCAGGCCTCGATGAGGGCGTGAAGCAGTGCGCGGCCGAGCCCCTTGCCGGTCGCGGCCTGGCCGAGGTAGATGGAGTTCTCCACCGAGAAGCGGTAGGCGGACTTGCTCGACATCGGCTGGACCAGCGCGTAGCCTAGGATCTGACCGGACGGGGACTCGGCGACGAGGAACGGCAGCCCGAGCCTGCGGAGGTGGTCGCGTTTCTTGCGCCACTTCGAGACCGACCAGGTGTCTTCATCGAAGGTCACCACCGAGTTGGTGACGTAGTAGTTGTAGATCTCGCGGATGTCGGGGATGTCCCGGTCCTCCACGGGACGGATCCGGAACGTGAAGGGCAGCTCGGGCTCCGGCTGGCGCTGCAGATGGCGCGGCAGCCGTCGGCGGTCCTTCTCGTATTCCTCCTCGAGCATGCGCCCTCCTGATGTGTGCGGCCGGCCCTGGGCAGCGGGACGAGCCTACGCGGGCAGCCGCCAGTCCACCGGCTCGGCACCCTGGATCGCGAGCAGCTCGTTCGCTCGCGAGAACGGCCTGGAGCCGAAGAAGCCCCGGCTCGCAGAGAGCGGGGACGGGTGCGCCGATTCGATGACGGGTGTGTCCCCGAGCAGAGGCCGCAGGTTCGCGGCATCCCTCCCCCACAGGATCGCCACGAGCGGCCTGTCACGGGCGACGAGCGTGCGGATGGCGTGCTCGGTCACCTTCTCCCACCCCCAGCCGCGGTGCGACGCCGGTGCCCCCGGGGCGACCGTCAGGACGCGGTTGAGGAGCATGACGCCCTGGTCGCTCCAGGCCGACAGGTCGCCGTGGGGCGCCCGGGGGATGCCGAGGTCGGCCTCCAGCTCCTGGTAGATGTTGACGAGGCTCCTGGGCAGCGGACGCACGTGCGCGTCCACGGCGAACGAGAGGCCGATCGGATGCCCCGGCGTCGGGTACGGGTCCTGCCCGACGATGAGCACCTTGACGTCGGCGAGCGGGCGCTGGAAGGCCCGCAGGACGCGGTCGCCGGACGGCAGGTAGGGGCGTCCGGCGGCGACCTCCGCCCGCAGGCGGTCGCCGAGCGCCGCGATGTCGGGGGCGACCGGCTCGAGCGCCGCCGACCAGCCGGCGTCGATGAGCCCCGCGCCGGCGAGCTCGGGGAGGGTCATCGCCATGTCAGGCACGCTCGGCCGCGGTGGTCATCACGAGCTCGAGTCCGCCGTCTGTCGCGGTCGTCGCGAACGAGACCGACACCGAGGCGAGCTCGGCGAGGGAGGCGACGTGCGTCCCGCCGCAGGGGATGCGGACCTCGGCGCCGGGGAGCTGACACACCCACGTCCGCCGGTCGGCGAGCGCCTCACCGTCGCGGACGATGCGCACGGCGCCGTCGGCTGCGACCCACTCGGCCAGCAGGGCGTCCACCCGGGCGGCGAGCGACCCGAGGTCCTCCAACGCCGCGGGGTCGAAGCCCTTGCGACGCAGCGACTTGCCGATGCGGTAGACGTCGCGGGACCCCTCGGGGAGGATGCGCGACTCCTGGATGGCCAGTGCGTCGAAGGCCGGTGCACCGAGCGCGTCCAGCGGTGCCGGCTTGCGCCACGCGTCCGCGAGCGCCGCGTCCAGCGCCAGGGAGGCGAGGTGGCACGCGGTGTGGCCGCGCGAGAGGGCGGCGCGGTAGGCGGCATCCGCCTCCACCTCGACGCTCGCGCCGGGGGCGACCCCGTCACCGGCGACGACGTGGGCGACGACGAAGCTCCACCCCTCGGTCCCGGTGCGCACGGGGACGTCGGCGCCGAGGAGGAGCTGCTCGCCCTGCGCGGCGCCCACCACCGCGTCGACGACCGGGAGCTCGACGCCGCCGATGCGGAGGACGCCTCTGTCTGCGGGCTGGTCGGGCCAGGCCGTGTCGACCGGGTGGAACGCGGTGCGGTCGAGGATGACGGCGGTGCGCCCGTCGCCGGCCGGGGCGACGTGCACCACCGTTCCGTGCGAGACGGTCGCCCCGTCCGGGTAGGTGACGACCGTGCCGCGGTCGAGCGTCACGGTGCGTCCACGCCGCGCGGACGCAGCGGACCGCGCGCGAGCAGGTGCTGCGCCGACTGCGCGACGGGGCGCATGGTCACCAGGTCCAGATTCACGTGGCCGGGAGCGTTGAGCGCGTACGCGATCACGTCGGCCACGTCGTCTGCCGTGAGGGGCTCGCGCACGCCTTCGTACACGCGCTCGGCGGCGACGGTGTCACCGCCCAGGCGGTTGAGCGTGAACTCGGGCGTGTGCACCATCCCCGGCGCGATCTCGACCACGCGGATCGGCTCTCCGTTGAGCTCGAGGCGCAGCGCGTGCGCGAGCATCGCCTCGGCCGCCTTCGCCGCGTTGTAGCCGGCGCCGCCCGCGTAGGCGTGCTGGGCGGCCGTCGAGGTCACGAAGAGCGTGTCGGCGTGACCGTCGGATGCCGCGGCCCGGCGCAGCTGCGGCAGCAGGGCCGCCACGAGGCGCTGGGCCGACAGCACGTTGGCCTCGAACATCCACTGCCAGTCCTCGACGCGCCCGTCCTCGACCCGGTCCGTGCCGCGGGCGCCCCCGGCGACGTGCACCAGCGCGTGCACCGGGCCGGAGCCGTCGAGGAACGCCGCGAGCGCCTCGACATCGGCATCCGTCGTCAGATCGGCGGCGAACGCGACGGCGCCGGTCTCGTCCTCGAGCGCCGCGAGGCGGTCGGCCCGCCGCGCCACCCCCACCACGTCCCAGCCGGTCGCGCGCAGCGCGCGCACGGCCGCCTCTCCGATCCCCGAGCTCGCCCCGGTCACCACAGCACGTCTGTTCGCCATGACCTCCACGCTACCCACAGTCCCCAGCCCCGTTCACTTGCGCTGAATGCACGCGACACGCCGGGGACGCCGTACATTCAGCGCAGGCGAACGAGGGGGGCGGGCCGTCCGGGGAGGAGGGGGCGGTGAGCGCGTTACGTCACATTTCCCCCGCGTTGTCGACAACCGCGGTTCTCCGTACTGTCGAACCCGGCTGGGGGCGCCTGCTCCCGGCATCCGAACCCGCAGGAGCAAGCCATGTCCGCACCCGAGAACTGGCGTTTCGAGACCAAGCAGATCCACTCGGGGGCCCAGCCCGACCCGGTGACCAAGGCTCGTGCGACGCCGATCTACCAGACCACGTCGTACGTCTTCGACAACGCCGACCACGCGGCGAACCTCTTCGCGCTGGCCGAGTTCGGCAACATCTACACGCGCATCCAGAACCCGACGCAGGCGGTCGTCGAGGAGCGCCTCGCCGCGCTCGAGGGCGGCACCGGCGCTCTGCTCCTCGCGAGCGGCCAGGCGGCGGCGACCTTCGCGGTGCTGAACATCGCCGAGGCCGGCGACCACATCGTCTCGTCGAGCTCGATCTACGGCGGCACGTACAACCTCTTCAAGTACACCCTCGCCAAGCTCGGCATCGAGACCACGTTCGTCGAGAACCAGGACGACGCCGAGGAGTGGCGCCGCGCGGTGCGCCCCAACACGAAGCTGTTCTTCGCCGAGACCATCGGCAACCCGAAGATCAACGTGCTCGACATCCGCACCGTCGCCGACATCGCCCACGAGAGCGGCGTGCCGCTCATCGTCGACAACACGATCGCGACGCCGTACCTCATCAAGCCGTTCGAGCACGGCGCCGACATCGTGGTGCACTCGGCCACCAAGTTCCTCGGCGGCCACGGCACGACCATCGGCGGCGTGATCGTCGACGGCGGCACCTTCGCGTGGTCCAAGAACGTCGAGAAGTTCCCCGGCCTCACGGTTCCGGACCCCTCGTACCACGGCGCGTCGTACACCGCCGCGGTCGGCGACGGCCTGGCCTACATCATCAAGGCGCGCGTGCAGCTGCTCCGCGACCTCGGCTCGGCCATCTCGCCGAACAGCGCGTGGCTGCTGATCCAGGGCATCGAGACGCTGTCGCTGCGCGTCGAGCGTCACGTGCAGAACGCGCAGGAGATCGCGGAGTGGCTCGAGAACCACGGCGACGTCGCGTCGGTGAACTACTCGGGCCTGCCCACCTCGCCGTGGTACGCCGCCGCGAACACGTACGCCCCGAAGGGCGTCGGCGCGGTGCTGTCGTTCGAGCTGAAGGGCGGCGTCGAGGCCGGCCGCGAGTTCGTCAACTCGCTGACGCTGTTCAGCCACCTGGCCAACATCGGCGACGTGCGCTCGCTCGTCATCCACCCGGCCTCGACGACGCACTCGCAGCTCACGCCCGAGCAGCAGCTCACCGCCGGGGTCACCCCTGGCCTGGTGCGCCTCTCGGTGGGCCTCGAGAACATCGACGACCTCAAGGCCGACCTCGAGCAGGCTCTCGCGGCCGCACGCCGCGTCTCGGAGGCCGCTCGCGCCTGACCCCCTCCTCGGGATGACGGATGCCCCGTCCCGGCGCGCGGCGCCGGGACGGGGCATCCGTCATCCCGCCCGTAACACGCGGCCTGCCCGCGACCCGGCACGCGAGAATGGACCGATGGACTGGCAGACCTCCGAGGACACGGTGCCGAGCGCGCCCGTGACGGAGGCCGACGCCCGCCTGCTGGGCGGGCGCCCGCCCGCCACCGGCGCCTGGCGCGACGGCGACCCGCCGGGCGACCGGCACTTCGCCGCCTTCGGGGCGTTCCGCACCGAGGGCGGCCGCGAGCTGCCCGCCTACCGGCTCGCGTACGAGACGTGGGGCGAGCTGAACGCCACCCGCGACAACGCCGTACTGGTGCTCCACGCGCTCACCGGCGACAGCCACGTCCGCGGGCCGGCCGGGGCGGGGCACCCGACCTCCGGCTGGTGGGACGACATCGTGGCCCCGGGCGGCCCGATAGACACCGATCGCTGGTTCGTCGTCGCACCGAACATGCTGGGCGGATGCCAGGGCTCGACGGGTCCCGCATCCATCGGTCCCGACGGCTACGAGTGGGCCTCGCGCTTCCCGTACCTGACGATCCGCGACCAGGTGGCGGCCCAGGTGCGCCTCGCGGATGCGCTGGGGATCGACGTCTGGGCGGCCGTCGTCGGCGGATCGATGGGCGGCATGCACGCCCTGGAGTGGGCGGTGTCGCTGCCCGAGCGCGTCGCGCGCGTGGGGATCCTGTCGTCGCCGCCGGTCAACACCGCCGACCAGATCGCGCTGAACTCGGTGCAGCTGGAGGCCATCCGCATCGACCCGCGGTTCCAGAGCGGCGAGTACTACGACGCCGCCGACGGGGACGGGCCGACGCGCGGCCTCGCGCTGGCCCGCCGGATGGCGCTGCTGAACTACCGCTCCCCCACCGAGCTGAACCAGCGGTTCCAGCGGTCGTGGCAGTCCGGCGTCAGCCCGCTCGGGCGCGGCGGCCGGTTCGCCGTGGAGTCTTATCTCGACTTCCACGGCAACAAGTTCACGCGGCGCTTCGACGCGAACGCGTACATCACGCTCGTGGAGGCGATGAACTCGCACGACGTCGGGCGCGACCGCGGCGGTGTCGAGGACGCGCTCGCCCGCGTCACCGCGACGGCGCTCGTGCTCGGCATCGACAGCGACCGCCTCTTCCCGATCGACGGGCAGCACCGCATCGCCCGCGGCATCCGCAACACGCTCGACGGAGACCGCGCCGTCGTGCTCTCGAGCGACTTCGGCCACGACGGTTTCCTCATCGAGACGCACGCGGTGGGGACCCACCTGCGCCGGCTGCTCGAGTCCTGATTCGCGTCGCCGCGGTATCACCGTCCGCGAGGCGCTCCTCTCCCACTGGGCAAAGTCCCAAGGAGGGAATCATGAGCACTGACACCAAGCCGGGCGCCGAGTCGCCCGAAGACGCCTTCGCGGCCCAGCCCTTTCTCCGCGAACAGCTCGGCGTGAACGGCACCCGGGAGCGGTCGCCCGGCGAGCGGCGGGCACCGCGGCTGCCGGTGGACATCCGCTCCTCGCTGGAGGCGGTGCGGCCCGAGCACGGGAGGTTCCACGGCGCGAAGTTCTCGCTCGGATACTTCCCCGCGCACGAGGTGTTCTCCTCCGCCGCCGACAAGTTCGGCTACCTGACCAAGGCCAGGGTGCGCAAGGCCAGCCGGCTGCCCCTCGACGACACCTCGCGGGATCTGCTGACGCAGCTGGGCAACCTGATGGCCAACAGCGGACGCGAGACGGCGTCCGACTCCGCGACCCCGTCGGGTTTCACCTACGTCGGGCAGTTCGTCGACCACGACATCACCCTCGACGTGTCGTCGGCCCTCGACTCGCCGACGCTGGTCGACGCGGGCGTCATCAACAACATGCGCTCGCCGATGCTCGACCTCGACAGCGTGTACGGGCGAGGACCGGCGGTGGATGCCTTCCTGTACGCCGCACCGGCGCCCGGCGAGCCGGCCTCCGCATTCCGCATGCTCATCGGCACGAACCTGTCCAGCGGCGTCGGCGGTGCCGGCGGGGCTGCCGGCGCGGCCGGCATGGTCGAGCACACCGACTGCGACGTTCCCCGCACCTCGGCCCTCACAGCGATCATCGGCGACCCGCGCAACAACGAGAACCTCATCGTGTCGCAGCTGCACCACGCGATGCTGCGGTTCCACAACGCGATCGTCGACTCCCTGGTCGCGTCCGGATTCCCCGGCGACGTCTTCGTCGAGGCCAAGCGGCAGGCGACGCTGCACTACCAGTGGGCGGTGCTCAACGACTTCCTGCCCCGCATCTGCGGCCAGGCGGCCGTCGACGCGGCGATCGCCGGTGTATCGGCTCCGATCGGCGGCGCGTTCCAGATGCCGGTGGAGTTCTCCGTCGCCGCGTACCGGTTCGGCCACAGCATGATCCGCGACGACTACTGGCTGAACTTCGAGCTGCGCACCAAGCCGATGTCGGACGTGTTCGCGTTCATCCACGAACCCCACCTGCCGGTGCGCTCGAACTGGGTGGTCGACTTCAACGCGTTCTTCGAGACGGGCTTCGCCGTACCGGTGTTCAACAACGCGCGCAAGATCGACAGCGTGCTCGCGAGCGCGCTCGAGGATCTCGACGGCAGCGGCACGAACGCGCTCATGAGCATCCTCGCGACCCGCAATCTGCTGCGCGGTCTCGTGCTCGGGCTCCCCAGCGGGCAGGCCACGGCGGCGGCGCTCGGCGTGCCCGTGCTCAGTGCGGCCGAGCTCACGGGCGGGCTCCCCGCCGACGAGGTGGCCGTCCTGCAGCAGCAGGGCGGACTCCTGCTCGAGAAGACGCCGCTGTGGTACTACATCCTGCGCGAGGCGATGGTCGCGACGGGCGGCGAGCACCTCGGGCCGTTGGGGGCGAAGATCGTGGCGGACACGTTCGTGACCATGCTCCGCCGCGACGCCCTGTCGCTCCTCAACGTCGGCTTCACCCCGACGCTTCCGAGCACGGTCGCCGGCGACTTCACGTTCGCGGACCTCGTGCGCGTCGCCGGGGTGCTGGAGCCGTGACGACCGCTCAGCCGGTGCGCTGGTAGCGCCACGGCAGCGCCCCGATCTCGAGGCGATGACGCGATCCGGATGCCTCGGCCGAGGCATCCGGATCGTAGTCGTCGTCGCCCTGCCACAGCAGGACGGGGCCGTCGCCGCCGCGGCGCGCGACCGTCTCGAAGCGCTGCACGCCGCCGAGGCGCGCCGCGCCGACGACCGACGCGGTGTCGTCGTGCTCGGCCAGGCCGTGGAGTGTCACCCACGTCGGCGGATACAGCGTGAAGGCCCCGCGCCCGTGACGGGCCAGCGCCTCGGACGGGCGGATCCACTCCGTCGCGACGGCCTCGTCCGCCGCGGGTGTCAGCACGCCGGTCGCGGCCGTCGCCACGAAGAACCACGTGCGGATCCGCAGTGCGAGACCCGGTGGCGGGTCCCAGCACGACAGCGTCACGAGGGCGTCGCGATCCACCGACAGCCCCGTCTCTTCGCGCGTCTCCCGCACGCCTGCACGCCGGGCCGCAGCCTCCTCGGGCTCGGCGGGGTCGGGTCCGCGGTCGGCATCCTCGAGCTTTCCGCCCGGGAACACCCACGCCCCCGCGAACGAGCCGCGGTCGGGTCGCTCGAGCATGAGCACCTCGAGGCCGGCCCGCTCCACGCCGTCGCGCAGCAGCACGACCGTGGCGGCGACGGGGATCGCGGGGTCGGTCGCGTCGTCGGGGCGTCGCGACCGGTCGCCGAGCGGGAGGTCCATCGCCTCAGTCGGCGTCGTCGCGCCGCAGCGCGCGCTCGAGGCGCTCGATCTTGCCGTCCAGCTCTCCCGAGTACCCGGGGCGGATGTCGGCCTTGAGCACGAGCGAGACGCGCGAGCCGTAGGGCGCCACCGCGTCGCAGGCGCGCTTGACGACCCCGAAGACCTCGTCCCACTCCCCCTCGATCTCGGTGAACATCGACGTCGTGCGGTGCGGCAGCCCGCTGTCACGGACGACGCGCACCGCGGCGGCGACCGCATCGTGCACCGAGCCGTCGGCGCGGCCGGTGCCGCTCGGGGCGACGGAGAAGGCGACGAGCATGGGGACCTCCGGTTCAGGGGATGAGGATGGCGGGCGGCAGGCGCCGAGGCCGGCCTGCGCGCTGCGCCGGCGACGGCCGGCGCAGCCGGCCCACGTCTACTCTGTCACGCGGCGGCGCACGGCCGGCCGCACGCGCACCCGCACGAGTCGGACCACGACCCACGCGAAGAGCGCGAGCAGGAGCAGGTTGCGCGCGACGAGGAGCCCGACCCCGGCCGGCGCGAGGACGAGCAGCGCGTCGTACCAGAACGGGAAGATCAGCTGCGTGAGGACGAGGATCGCCAGCGTGAGGGCAGCCGGTGCCCACCAGCGGCGGCGATCGAGCACGAGGCCCAGGACGAGCGGTGCGACCAGCCACGTCATGTACTGGGGCGAGCCGACCTTGTTGAGGACGATGAAGCCGAGCACCAGGGCCGCGGCGAGGGCGGGGAACAGCGCGACGAAGCTCGCGCCCCGCCACGCCTTCAGCGCGCCCGCCGCCGCGATCGCGAGCATGCCCACGACGAGGATGGGCGTCATCACGGCGATGACCCCCTCCACGCCCGGGCCGTCGACCTGGAAGGTGATGAGGTCGAAGTCGTAGACCACCTCGACGCCCGGCACGCCCGCGGCGGCCATCACCATGTACACCGTGCTCACCGGTGCCTCGATCTGCAGCCCGCGCGACGTCTGGTCGCCGACGAAGCCGAGAAGGTGTGCCCCGCCGCCCGCGACGAAGACGGCGAGCGCCACGGTGGCGGACACCGCCGCCGCCGCCCCGAGGACCGCGAGCCGCCGCCGCACCGCGATGACGGCCGCGGCGAGCAGCGCGGCCGGCCACACCTTGATCCACGTGGCCACGGCGAGCAGCGCCGATCCGAGCCATGGGCGACCGACGAGCCACAGCGAGCCGGCGACAGCGAGGGGCACCGTGACCGCGTCCAGGCGGAACATCCCGACGCCGCCGAGGGCGAGGATCGCCGCCAGCCAGAACCATGCGGCCGCCATCCGGCCTCGGGAGCGGCCGCGCCCGACGAGGACGCCGAACGCGGCGGCGTCGAGCGCCGTCACGAGCAGGCCCCACGCGAAGACGTAGTCGAGCAGCCCGGCGACGGCGCCGGCGGTCAGGATCGGCAGCTGGGCGAGGACGGGGTAGATCCAGTCCGCGGTGATCCCCGGGAACGCCTCCCCGGTGAGCGCGAGCCCTGCCCACCACCGGTACAGCTGATCGACGTCCCACGAGGCGGCGCGATCGTCGGCGAACCCCAGCCAGACCACGACGGCGTGGACCAGGACGAACGCGATCCACACCACCGCCCGCCCAGACACGCCCTCCATCCTAGGGACGCGCCACGGCCGCCCGTCACGCGAACGGGGCGCGGGTCAGGCCGCGAGCGCCTCGGCGACCACGCGCGGCAGCGCCTCGGCCACGTCGAGCGCCGTGATCGGCCCGCCGCCCGAGGACGCCGGGCCACCGGCGGTCGAGCCCGCGCCGGCGGCGGCGATCGCCCCCGCACGGCCGTGCAGCCAGGCGCCGGAGGCCGCGAGCGCGGCGAGGGAGGCGGCATCCGCCGTCTGGTCGTGCGCCATCGCCCCCGCCACGAGCGCCCCGATGACGCCCGCGAGCACGTCGCCGGTGCCCGCCGTCGCGAGCCACGGGGTGCCGGCCTCGACCGTCGCCGCCCACCCGTCGGGAGCGGCCACGACGGTCACGGCCCCTTTGAGCAGCACGACGGCGCCGGTCGCCGCCGCGGTCTCGCGCGCAGCCACGACCCGGTCCGTCGGCGTGTGGCCGAGCCCGAGGGCCGCACGCAGCCGGGCATGCTCACGGTCGTGCGGCGTCAGGATGCGCGGCGCGGTGGCCTCGGCGGCGAGATCGAGGGCCCCGGCGTCGACGACGACGGGATCGGTGTCGGACAGCAGGCCGCGCAGCGCCGCGGTGTCGGACTCGGTGCGGACGGCGGCATCCGTCCCCGATCCGATCACCCACGCCTGCACGCGGCCGTCCGCGGTCACGGTCTCGGGCCGGCGGGCGAGCACGAGCGCCGTCGGGTGCTCGGGGCCGAGGTAGCGCACCATGCCGAGGCCGGTGCGCCAGGCGGCCTCGACGCCCAGCACGGCGGCACCGGGATACGCCTCGGACCCGGTGCGCATGCCCAGCACGCCTCGGGAATACTTGTCATCGGCGCCCGTCGGCCGCCGCAGGGCCCGCGCGGCGTCGGCCTGCGACCATGCCCGCAGCGAGTGAGACCGCTCCATGCCGTCACAGTACCGCTCCCCCGAACCCGGCCCGGAAGACCCCATGCCCCGACTGTTCTCCCCGATCACCCTCCGCGACGTCACGATCCGCAATCGCCTGTGGGTGTCGCCCATGTGCCAGTACAGCGCGGTGGACGGCGTGCCGCAGGAATGGCACCACACGCATCTCGCGCAGTTCGCGTCGGGAGGGGCGGGGCTGATCGTGGCGGAGGCGACCGCGGTGTCGCCCGAAGGGCGCATCTCGCCCGAGGACGTCGGACTGTGGACGGACGAGCAGCGCGACGCGTGGGCGCCGATCGTGGCGGCCATCCGTCGCCGTGGGGCGGTGGCCGGCGTCCAGCTCGCGCACGCGGGGCGCAAGGCCTCCACCTGGTCGCCGTTCTCCGGACGCCGCGGCTCGGTGCCGGCCGAGGAGGGCGGCTGGACCACCGTCGCACCCTCGGCGGACGCCTACGACGGCTACGCGGCGCCTGTCGCCCTCGACCTCGCGGGCATCGACCGCATCATCGCCGCCTTCGCCTCGGCGGCCCGCCGCGCCGTCGACGCGGGATTCCAGGTGCTCGAGCTGCACGCGGCCCACGGCTACCTGCTGCACCAGTTCCTCTCGCCGCTGTCCAACTTTCGCGACGACGAGTACGGCGGCTCGCTGCGCAATCGCGCGCGGCTCCTCCTCCGCGTGCTGGAGGCGGTGACGGATGCCGCGCCCGGCGTTCCGCTCATCGTGAGGTTCTCCGCCACCGACTGGGCGCCCGGCGGCTGGGACGCCGACGACACCGTCACGGTGGCGCGCTGGGCCGCCGACCGCGGCGCGGACTTCTTCGACATCTCCAGCGGGGGCCTCGTCTCGCACCAGCGGCTCACGACGGGCCCCGGCTACCAGGTGGGCCTCGCGGCGCGCGTGCGCCGCGAGGCGGGTGTGCCGGTGAACGCCGTCGGCATGATCGACGACGCCGTCCATGCGGAGCGGGTGCTGGAGGAGGGGGCGGCCGACGCCGTCATGGCCGGACGCGAGTGGCTCCGCGATCCGCACTACGGCCTGCGGGCCGCCACCGAGCTCGGCGCCGACATCGAGTACTGGCCGGCGCAGTACCTCCGGGCGCGGCCGGCCTCCTGACGGCGACGGCGAATCCCCGGGATACCCGGGGCTCCGCCGCGCGTCAGAAGCCGCGACGACGGGTCGCGTCCTGCACCTCGCCGATGAGCTCTTCGATGATGTCCTCCAGGAAGAGCACCGCCGTGGTCTCGCCGGCCTCGTTGCGCACCTGTGCGAGATGGCGGCCGGCCCGGCGCATGACGGCGAGGGCGTCCTCCAGGTCGGTGGTCTCGAGCACGGGCACCATGTGGTGGACGCGACGGGTCGTGATGGGGCGCGCGACGTCGGTGGCGGCATCCGGCCCCTCCGCCGCCCGCAGGATGTCCTTCAGGTGCACGTAGCCCAGCGGCGCACCCTCGTCGTCGACGATCACGTAGCGCGAGAAGCCGTGCTTGGCCACGGCGCGCTCGATCTCGTCGGGCGTCGTCCGCTCGGGGAGCGTCACGAGCTGCGACAGCGGCACCGCCACCTCGGCGGCCTTCTTGTCGGTGAACTCGACGGCGGCGGCGACCGTTCCGGCCGCGTCGTCGAGCACGCCCTCGATGCGCGACTGATTGACGATCGTCGCGACCTCCTCGAGCGTGAACGTCGAGGCGGCCTCATCCTTCGGCTCGACGCGGAACAACCGCACGATGTGGTTCGCGATCCAGTTCAGGGTCACGATCACCGGGTGGAAGAGCTTGGACACCCACACCAGCGGCGTGGCGAGCATGAGCACGGCGCGGTCGGGCACCGAGAACGCGAGGTTCTTCGGCACCATCTCGCCGAACACGACGTGCAGGTACGACACCAGCAGCAGGGCGATCGCGAACGCGACGCCGTCGACGACGGCCTCCGACCAGCCGGTGAGCCCGAGCGGCTCGGCGAGCAGGTGGTGGATGGCGGGCTCGGACACGTTCAGGATCAGCAGCGAGCAGATCGTGATGCCCAGCTGGCTGGTCGCGAGCATCAGCGTCGCGTGCTCCATCGCGTACAGCGCGGTCTTGGCCGAGCGGGAGCCCTTCTCTGCCAACGGCTCGATCTGCGAGCGGCGGGCGGAGATGACGGCGAACTCGGCGCCGACGAAGAAGGCGTTGGCGATGAGCAGCACCACGAGCCATGCGATTCCGGCCCAGTCGTTCATCGACGCTCACCCCCTTCCGTCGTCGCCGCCGCGTGCGGCATCGGCGTCGGGACGAACCGCACCCGCTCCACGCGGCGTCCGGCCATGCGCTGCACCTCGAGGGTGCCGTCCTCGATCTCGACGGTGTCGCCGACGGCAGGGATGCGCTCGAGGACGCTCATGATGTAGCCGCCCACGGTGTCGTAGACGTCGCCCTCGGGGATGCGGATGCCGGTGCGATCGCGCACCTCGTCGGGCCGCAGCTCGCCGGGGAACACCACGGTGTCATCGACGCGGACGATGCCCGCGCGGCGCCGGTCGTGCTCGTCGAGCACCTCGCCGACGATCTCCTCGACCAGGTCCTCCAGCGTCACCACGCCCGCGGTGCCGCCGTACTCGTCGACCACGACGGCCATCTGGTAGCCCCGAGCGCGCAGCTCGGCGACGAGGACGTCGAGGTGCACCGCCTCGGGGAACCGCAGCGGCTCGGTCGCCAGCGCGGCGGCGGGCACGTCCGCGCGGCGCTCCCGCGGCACGCCGACGGCGGCCTTGAGGTGCACGATGCCGGTGATGTCGTCCATCGACTCGCCGTAGACGGGGAAGCGGCTGTGCCCGGTGCGGCGCGCGAGCTGGATGACGTCCTCCGCGGAGTCGTCCGCGGCGAGCGCATGGATGCTCGGGCGGGGCGTCATGACGTCGGCCGCGCTCAGGCGCGCGAAGGTGAGGCTGCGGTCGAGCAGCGACGCGGTGTCCTCCTCCAGCACGCCGGCGCTGGCGGAGCGGCGCACGAGGCTCGACAGCTCCTCGGCCGTCCGCGCGCCCGAGAGCTCCTCCTTGGGCTCGACGCCCATCGCCCGCAGCACGCCGTTCGCGCTGCCGTTGAGCACGACGATCGCCGGGCGGAACACCGTCGTGAACCCCACCTGGAAGGGCATGACCAGCTTCGCGGTCTGCCTCGGGATCGCCAGGGCGAAGTTCTTGGGGACCAGCTCGCCGATGATCATCGAGAACACGGTCGCGATCGAGACGCCGATGACCGCGGCGAGGGGCCGCGACACGCCCTCGGGGATGCCCCACGCGTCGAAGACCGGAGCGAGCAGGTTCGAGATCGCCGGCTCCATCGTGTAGCCGGTGAGCAGCGTGGTCAGCGTGATGCCCAGCTGCGCACTGGACAGATGCGTCGACGTGATGCGCAGCGCGCCGATGGTCATCGAGAGCCGCGACTCGCCAGCCGCCTGACGGGCCTCGAGGTCGGCGCGGTCGAGGTTCACCAGCGCGAACTCGCTCGCGACGAACAGTCCGGTGCCGATGGTGAGCAGGAGCCCCACGCCCAGCATGACGTAATCCATCACGCGCACCCCCTGTTCGGCCAGGAGTCAGGCCGGTGCATCCGGGAGTCGGGTCGGTGGGGCGATCGTCTGCAACTGGGGGGGTCGTCCATCGTGCCGCCAAGTCTACGACAGGGGTCCGGGCGCGGCCGCGGATCGCTCACGACGAAGGGGCCCTGCGGTCGGCGGGCGCCGGTGTCAACCCCCTCCGCGACCGGGCGCGGGACTGCGCAGGCTGTGGGGATGACCGACACGAGCGCCGACCGGCAGACGGACCCCCGCAACGCTCCGTCACCCGAGCACCCCGACAAGCCCGACACGCCCCGCGAGATCGAGAAGCGCTCCTGGAAATACGTCTTCGTCAAGACGGCCAGGGAGTTCTCAGCCGACGAGTGCACCGACATCGCCGCCGCGCTGACGTTCTACTCGGTCCTGGCGATCTTCCCCGGGCTCGTCGCCGTCTTCTCGATCTTCGGGCTCCTCGCCGGCAGCGGTGAGGCGACCGGCGCGATCATCGGCGTGGTCGAGAGCGTGTCGCCCGAGGCGGCCGACGCGCTGCGCGGCCCGCTCGAGCAGGCGGCCGAGTCCCCCGCCGCCGGATGGGGCCTCGTGCTCGGCCTCCTGCTGGCGATCTGGTCGGCATCGGGCTACGTCGGGGCGTTCAGCCGCGCGATGAACCGGATCTACGAGATCCCGGAGGGCCGGCCCTTCTGGAAGCTGAAGCCGGCCCAGCTGCTGGTCACGGTCATCGGGGTGGCGCTCATCGTGGTCGCGCTCGTGATCCTCGTCGTCTCCGGCCCCGTGGCCGATGCGGTGGGCTCGGCGCTGGGCCTCGGCGAGGTGGCCACCACGGTGTGGTCGATCGTGAAGTGGCCGGTGCTCGCACTCATCGTCGTGCTCATGGTGGCGATCCTCTACTACGCGACGCCCAACGCGAAGCAGCCGAAGTTCCGCTGGATCAGCATGGGATCGCTGCTGGCGATCCTCACCCTCGTGCTGGCGTCGGTGGCGTTCGGCATCTACGTGGGGAACTTCTCGAACTACGACCGCACGTACGGCTCGCTCGCGGGGGTGATCGTCTTCCTGCTGTGGCTGTGGATCGCCAACATCGCGCTGCTGTTCGGAGCCGAGTTCGATGCCGAGCTCGAACGCGGGCGCCAGCTGCAGGCCGGGATCGAGGCGGAGGAGGACATCCAGCTGCCGCCCCGCGACACCCGCAAGAGCGATAAGGCCGCGCAGAAGGAGAAGAAGGACGTCGAGGAGGGCAGGCGCATCCGCCTGCAGCACGCGGACGAAGACGACGACGAGCCGGCGCACACCGGCGGGAGCAGCGGCGAACGCTGAGGCCGGGACGGATGCCGCAGGCCGCGGCATCCGTCATCCCTCACCAGCTGACGGGAAGCGCCTTGCCCTCCTCGTACCCCGCCGCCGACTGCAGTCCCACCCGCGCGCGGTCGTGGAACTGCGCCACCGTCGCCGCGCCGGCGTAGGTGAAGGACGACCGCACTCCCGAGGTGATCATGTCGAGCAGGTCCTCCAGGCCCGGGCGCAGCGGGTCCAGGTAGATGCGCGACGACGAGATGCCCTCCGCGAAGAGCTCCTTGCGGGCCAGCTCGTACGGGTCGAGGCGTCCGAAGCGCTCATGCACGGCCTTGGTCGAGGCCATGCCCCACGACTCCTTGAAGGCGCGGCCGGCCTCATCGACCTGAAGCTCGCCGGGCGCCTCGATGGTGCCCGCGAACCACGAGCCGATCATGACGGATGCCGCGCCCGCCGCGAGCGCCAGCGCGACGTCGCGGGGGTAGCGCACACCGCCGTCGGCCCACACGTGCGCGCCCAACATGCGGGCGGCCTCGGCCGTCTCGAGGACCGCCGAGAACTGCGGGCGGCCGACGGCGGTCATCATCCGCGTCGTGCACATGGCACCCGGGCCCACCCCGACCTTCAGGATCGTGGCGCCGGCGGTCACGAGGTCGTGGACGCCCTCGGCGGTGACGATGTTCCCCGCCGCGATCGGCAGGCCGAGGTCGAGGTCGGCGACGGTGCGCAGCGCCTGCAGCATCCCCTCCTGATGGCCGTGGGCGGTGTCGAGCACGAGGACGTCGACGCCGGCGCCGGCCAGGGCTCGCGCCTTGGCCGCGACGTCTCCGTTGATGCCGACCGCCGCAGCGACGATCAGGCGGCCGGAGGCGTCCACGGCCGGGCGGTAGAGCGTCGAGCGCAGGGCGCTGCGGCGCGAGAGCGTGCCGACGAGGTGTCCGTGGTGCAGGACCGCCACCAGCTCGGCGTCCGCGGCGACGATCACGTCGAACGCGTGGCGGGCGCTCTCGATGTCATCGGCGTCGACGGACGCGGCGCGCCCGCGCGCGAGGTCGCCGAGACGCGCATCGGGCAGCGCGGTGCCCAGGCGCGCCGCCGGCACGATGCCGAGGACGTCGTCGGCGTCGATCCGGCCGGCCGCGACCTCTGCCACCACGATGCCGTGCCCGTCGGTGGGCGGGAGCAGCCGCGCGGCGTCGGCGACGGTCGCGTCCGGCGGGAGGACCAGCGGCGTGTCCCAGGTGACGGGCTGCGCCTTGACCCAGCGGATCGCGGCGTCCAGCTCCTGCAGCGGCATGTCCTGCGGGAGCACGCCGAGTCCGCCCCGCCGCGCGAGCGTGGCGGCCAGGCGCGCGCCGGTGACGGAGTTCATGTTGGACGAGACGAGCGGGATCGTCGCGGTCGTCCCGTCGTGGGGGGCGAGGTCGACGTCGAGCCTGCTGGCGACGGCGGACCGGCGCGGGACGAGGAAGACGTCGGAATAGGTCAGGTCGACGTCGGGGGCTTCGCCGTAGAACTCCATGACCGCCAAGGGTAGTGACACTTCCTGTGCGGGTAATCGTGCGCATTCTTTCGGCTTCCGCACGGGCGGGGACCGGGACCGCCCCCGCGGACTGGGCTAGGCTTAACCCCACGCGTGCGCCGGCTCTGAGCCCCACGCGTATCCCAGAACTTCACCGATGAAAGCAGGCGATTCAGCGTGTCGAGCCAGGTGACGGGCGTCGGGGTTTCGAACGAGGGTGAGTTCGGAGCCAACGAGTGGCTCGTCGAGGAGCTGTACGAACAGTTCAAGATCGACCGGAACTCCGTCGACAAGGCATGGTGGCCCGTTCTCGAGGCCTACCACCCCGCCGACGGCGCGGCACCGACGGCCCCCGCTGCGGCGCCGGCCGCACCCGCGCAGGCCGCGGCGGCCACGGCACCCGCGGCCGCTGCTGCTCCGGCACCCGCGGCACCGGCGCCTGCCGCCGCTCCCGCGGCGCCGCAGCCGGCGGCGGAGCCCCGCCCGGTGACGGCGCCCATCCCCGTCATCGGCAACCAGCCGGTGGCGCGCACGACGGCGAGGCCCGCCGCCCCGCAGCCGATTCCGGCGCAGGCGCCCAAGGCGCAGCCGTCGTCGGCGGACGGCGAGGCCGAGGCCGACGTCGTCACGGCGCTGAAGGGCCTGCCCAAGACGCTTGCGGCGAACATGGACGAGTCGCTCACGGTGCCCACGGCCACCAGCGTGCGCACCGTCCCGGCGAAGCTGATGATCGACAACCGCATCGTCATCAACAACCACATGGCCCGCACGCGCGGCGGCAAGGTGAGCTTCACCCACCTCATCGGCTGGGCGATCATCCAGACGCTCAAGGAGTTCCCGAGCCAGAACGTCTTCTACGCCGAAGTCGACGGCAAGCCCTCCGTGGTGGCGCCGGCGCACATCAACCTCGGCATCGCGATCGACCTCCCCCGTCCCGACGGCAGCCGTGCCCTGCTCGTGCCCAGCATCAAGCGCGCCGAGCAGCTCTCGTTCAACGAGTACCTGACCACGTACGAGGACCTGGTCGGCCGTGCTCGCGGCAACAAGCTGACCGCGGCCGACTTCCAGGGGACGACGATCTCGCTGACCAACCCCGGCGGCATCGGCACGGTCCACTCCGTGCCGCGCCTGATGAAGGGTCAGGGCTGCATCGTGGGCGCCGGCGCCCTCGAGTACCCCGCCGAGTTCCAGGGCGCGAGCGACAAGACGCTCAACGAGCTCGCGATCGGCAAGACGATCACGCTCACGAGCACCTACGACCACCGCGTGATCCAGGGCGCCGGGTCGGGCGAGTTCCTCAAGAAGGTGCACGAGCTGCTCATCGGGCAGCGCGGCTTCTACGAGGACATCTTCTCGGCGCTGCGCATCCCCTATGCGCCGATCCACTGGGCGCCCGACATAAACGTCGACCTCGCCGAGCGCGTCGACAAGCAGGCGCGCGTCCAGGAGCTCATCAACTCCTTCCGCGTGCGCGGTCACCTGATGGCCGACATCGACCCGCTCGAGTACGTCCAGCGCACCCACCCCGACCTCGAGATCGAGAGCCACGGACTGACCTTCTGGGACCTCGACCGCGAGTTCGTCACGGGCGGCTTCGGCGGCAAGCGCCAGATGAAGCTGCGCGACATCCTGGGCGTGCTCCGCGACTCGTACTGCCGCACGATCGGCATCGAGTACATGCACATCCAGGACCCGGTGCAGCGCGCGTGGTTCCAGCAGAACGTCGAGGTCAAGTACCAGAAGCCGGGCCACGACGAGCAGCTGCGCATCCTCGACAAGCTCAACCAGGCCGAGGCGTTCGAGACGTTCCTGCAGACCAAGTACGTCGGGCAGAAGCGCTTCAGCCTCGAGGGCGGCGAGTCGCTGATCCCGCTCCTGGACGAGATCCTCCAGGGCGCCGCCGAGGCGGGCCTGGACGGCGCCGCGATCGGCATGGCGCACCGCGGCCGCCTGAACGTCCTGACCAACATCGCCGGCAAGACCTACGGGCAGGTGTTCCGCGAGTTCGAGGGCTCGGTCGCCATCGGGTCCAAGAGCGGCTCGGGCGACGTGAAGTACCACCTCGGCACCGAGGGCACCTTCGTCGCCGACAACCAGGCGGAGCTCCCCGTCTACCTCGCCGCCAACCCGTCGCACCTCGAGACCGTCGACGGCGTGCTGGAAGGCATCGTGCGGGCCAAGCAGGACCGCAAGCCCATCGGCAGCTTCACCTGGCTTCCGATCCTGGTCCACGGCGATGCGGCCTTCGCCGGCCAGGGCGTCGTGGTCGAGACCCTGCAGATGTCGCAGCTGCGCGCCTACCGCACCGGCGGCACCGTGCACGTCGTGGTGAACAACCAGGTCGGCTTCACCACCACCCCGGTCGACGCCCGCACCTCGGTCTACGCCACCGACGTCGCCAAGACGATCCAGGCGCCGATCTTCCACGTGAACGGCGACGACCCCGAGGGCGTCACCCGGGTCGCGCAGCTGGCCTTCGCCTACCGCGAGCGGTTCCACCGTGATGTCGTCATCGACCTCGTCTGCTACCGCCGCCGCGGTCACAACGAGGGCGACGACCCGTCGATGACGCAGCCGCTCATGACGAACCTCATCGAGGCGAAGCGCTCGGTCCGCCGGCTGTACACCGAGGCCCTCGTCGGCCGCGGCGACATCACCGAGGAGGAGTACGAGAAGGCCAAGCAGGACTTCCAGAGCCGCCTCGAGGTCGCCTTCGCCGAGACGCACGCCGCGGAGACCGGCTCCTCGCCCGTCGTCGTCCCCGACGAGGTCACCGTCGCCGTCGCCGGCGAGCCGGAGACGACCGGGGTCGCGCGCGAGATCGTGCACCTCATCGGCGACACGTTCGTCAACAAGCCGGAGGGCTTCACCGTCCACAACAAGCTCCAGCAGCTGCTCGACAAGCGGCTCGACATGAGCCGCAACGGCTCGATCGACTGGGGCTTCGGCGAGCTGCTGGCGTTCGGGTCGCTCCTGCTGGAGAAGACGAACGTGCGCCTGGCCGGCCAGGACTCCCGCCGCGGCACGTTCGTGCAGCGGCACGCCGTCCTGCACGACCGGGCCAACGGGCAGGAGTGGATCCCGCTCGCCAATCTTTCGGGCGACCAGGGCAAGTTCTACGTCTACGACTCGTTCCTCAGCGAGTACGCGGCGATGGCGTTCGAGTACGGGTACTCCGTGGAGCGCGCCGACTCGCTCGTGCTGTGGGAGGCCCAGTTCGGCGACTTCGCCAACGGGGCGCAGTCGGTGATCGACGAGTTCATCTCCTCGGCCGAGCAGAAGTGGGGCCAGCAGTCGAGCGTCGTGCTGCTGCTCCCCCACGGCTACGAGGGCCAGGGCCCCGACCACTCGTCCGCGCGCATCGAGCGCTACCTCCAGATGTGCGCGCAGGACAACATGACCGTTGCCCGCCCGTCGACCCCGGCCTCGTACTTCCACCTGCTGCGGCGCCAGGCGTACGCGCGCCCGCGTCGTCCGCTGGTCGTGTTCACGCCGAAGGCCATGCTGCGCCTGCGGGGTGCGACGAGCCCGGTCGACGACTTCCTGACCGGCCGCTTCGAGCCCGTGCTGGACGACGAGCGCGGGATCGACAAGTCGGCCGTGAAGCGGGTGCTGCTGCACGCCGGCAAGATCCACTGGGACCTGCGGGCGGAGCTCGAGAAGAACCCCAATCCCGAGATCGCGCTCGTGCGCCTCGAGCAGTTCTACCCCGCTCCCGTCACCGAGCTGAACGCCGTCATCGACTCCTACCCGGACGCCGAGCTGGTGTGGGTGCAGGACGAGCCCGAGAACCAGGGCGCGTGGCCGTTCATCGCGCTGGAGCTGGTGAAGCACCTCGGCGGTCGCACCATCAGCCGCGTCTCCCGCTCGTCCGCCGCCTCGACGGCGACCGGGTCGCCGAAGGTGCACGCCGCCGAGCAGGCGAAGATCATGCAGAAGGCGCTGACGCTCTAAGGCCGGCTGCGCCGACCGGCCCTGGACACGCCCCACTGTGGGAGTCCGGGGCCGGACTGCGTGCCGTCAGAGCGGGTCGACGCCGGCGCGGGCGAACGCGGCGGCTGCGGCATCCGTCGACTCGATCCGGTCAGACTCGACGAGCCCCAGGCGCGTGCGTCGGTCGAGCAGGTCGTCGACGCTCATCGCGCCCTCGACCACGACGCCCCATTGGAGTTCCTGGGCCGTCACCCCGCGCGCCGCGCCGGGGCCGTCCGGGAGCGCGGCCGCATACGGCGCCTCGGCGCCATACCGCCGCACGAGGCGCGCCGGCGCCGCGATCTCCGCCAGCCGATGCCGCGGCCACGCGCCGACGAGAGGGATCGCAGCGGTCCGCGAGGGCCGCGCGGGGAGGGACGGGTCACGCCGGATGACGGCGTCGACGGCGTCCTCGGCCATGCGCCGGTACGTGGTGAGCTTGCCGCCGACGATGCTCAGCACCCCCGTCGCGGACTCGATGATGGCGTGCCGGCGCGAGAGGTCGCTGGTGTCGCCGGGCTCGCCTGCCAGAAGCGGTCGCAGCCCCGCGAACGTCGCGAGGACGTCGGTGCGCTCGAGCGGGTCGGCCAGGACGGTGTTGACCGTGCCGAGGAGCATCTCGATCTCCGCGTCGGTGGCGTGTGCGATCTCGGGAACCGGCCCGTCCACCGGGACGTCGGTGAGACCGATGTAGGTGCGTCCGTGCGGTGCGGGCAGCGTGAACACGAAGCGGCTCGTCGAGCCCGGGATGGGCACCGTGAGCGAGACGTCCGAGCCGCCCAGGCGCTCGGTCGACACCACGAGGTGCGTGCCACGACTGGGTTGCAGGCGCACGTCGGGGTCGAGCCCGCCCGCCCACACGCCGGTCGCGCTCACCACGGCCCGCGCGCGCAGGGTCAGCTCCGTGCCGGTCACGAGGTCGCGGAGGCGGGCGTCGCCGCCGGTCGCCGAGGTCGCCTCGACGCGGGTGAGGACGGATGCGCCGTACCCGGCGGCCGTCCGCGCCACCGCCACGACCAGCCGCGCGTCATCGATGAGCTGGCCGTCCCAGCCGCGCACGCCGCCGCGAAGTCCATCGGCGCGGACCGCCGGCGCCAGTCGCCGCGTCGTCCCCGGCCCGATCGCTCCCGGCCCGGGCAGCAGGGCGCCCGGCGTGCCGACGGTCCGCCGCAGCCCGTTGCCGAGTTCGTAGCCGAGTCCGAGGTAGGCGCCGCGCGCAAGGTGCCCCGGCTCGTGCAGCGGCACCACCTGCGCGAGGGCGCGCGTGAGGTGGGGAGCGGTCCGCGTCATGAGGATGTGCCGCTCCAGCGCGCTCTCGCGCGCGATGCCGATCTGACCGGACGCGAGGTATCTGAGGCCACCGTGCACGAGCTTCGAGCTCCAGCGGCTGGTGCCGTGGGCGAGGTCACCGCGCTCGACCAGCACCGTGCGAAGCCCTCGGCTCGCGGCATCCAGGGCGATGCCGGCACCGGTGATGCCGCCGCCGATCACCAGGACGTCGATCTCGCGACTCCCGGAGAGCGCGTCGAGCTCCTTCGCGCGGCGCGATGCCGTGAGCGCCGAGGGGGAGGGCGTCCGGCCGAGGATGAGCGGCGTCATCGCGCACCCCGGGGCGAGAGGTAGCCGTGCACCGCGTGCGCGAGCTCGGTGCGCCACGCCTCGTCGGGAAGCCACTCGGCCACCAGCGGCGCCGACTGCACCGCGGACTGCGCGATGAGGAGCACCATCGCAGCCAGCCCATCCGGGTCTCCGTCGCGCACGAACCCGCGGCGCTGCCCGTCGGCGAGGCGCCGCGCGGTCTCGCCGTGGATGGCGCGCTGGCTCGTGCCGAGCCGGTCGAGGATGTAGCGCGCGAACAGCTCGGGATCGGTGTCGCGCAGGCGGTCCACCAGCGGCAGCCGGCGGACGCGGTCGGCGGTCCCGACGAGCAGGGCCACGAGAGCCTCGAGATCATCGGCCTGCTCCTGGCCGCCGGGCTGTGCGGCCAACAGCTCCCGGGTCACGAGCGCCGCGAACACCGCCTGGGCGTCGGGCCAGTACCGGTAGAGCGTCTGACGGGAGATCCCGCAGCGGCGGGCGATGTCGGATGCCCTCGTCCGCCGGATCCCGTGCTCCAGCACTTCCGCCAGCGCGGCGTCGAGGATCGCGCTCTCGGTGTCGGACACTCCGTCGGCCATGTGACAACCATACAGAATGTGTCATACTGTCGCCATGGCTGCGACGGCGCACATCGACTCCGCGACCCCCGCGAGCCCGATCGCCCGTCCGGCGCCCCGCCCCCGCGGCGACTGGGACGCGTGGGGTTCCCAACCCGCCCGGCTCCCCGCGGCGGCGAAGGCGATCGTGGCGACGCTGCTCCCCGGCAAGGCGCACCCCGTCCCCCGTCGGCAGGTCCCCGAGCTGACCCCGTCCCTCATCTCCGACGCCGACCTCGGCGCGCTCGCGGACGTGGTGGGGGCGCATCACGCGTCGCGCGCCGACGCCGTGCGGCTGCTGCACCTGGGCGGCAAGAGCACACCCGACCTCCTCCACCGCCGGATGGACGGACTGCAGAACGCGCCCGACGCCGTCGTATCCCCCGCCGATCACGACCAGATCGCCGCGGTGCTGAGAGTGTGCGACGACCGCGGCATCGCCGTCGTCCCGTTCGGCGGAGGCACGTCGGTCGTCGGAGGCGTCGAGCCGGAGCGCGGCGAGCACGCCGCCGTCATCGCGCTCGACCTCTCCCGCACCGCCGCCCTCCTCGCACTCGACGAGGTGTCGCTGCTGGCCTCCTTCGGCGCGGGCACCACGGGTCCGCAGGCGGAGGAGCTGCTCGGTGCCCGCGGCTTCACGCTCGGCCACTTCCCGCAGAGCTTCCCGTACGCCTCGCTGGGCGGGTTCGCGGCGACGCGGTCGAGCGGTCAGGCCTCGCGCGGCTACGGCCGCTTCGACGATCTCGTGCACGCCCTGCGGATCGCGACGCCGGCGGGCGACCTCGACCTGGGCCGCTCTCCGGCGAGCGCCGCCGGTCCCGATCTGCGGGAGCTCTTCCTCGGATCCGAGGGGGCCTTAGGGGTGCTCACCGAGGTCACCGTGCGCATCCGCCCGCTTCCGGGGGCCACGGCGTACCGGGCGTGGTCGTTCCCCGACTTCGCGACGGGGACGGCGGCGCTCCGCGAGGCCACGCAGCGCGGCATCCGACCCACCGTGCTGCGGCTGAGCGATGAGACCGAGACCCGCGTGAACGCGGCGATGGGCGGGCACCTCACCCGGATGCGCGGATGCCTCGCCATCGCCACCTTCGAGGGGGCGACCCTCGAAGAGGCGGAAGCCGCGCGCGATGCGCTGGACACGGTCTTCGCCGCTCACGGTGCGACCTCGCGCGGCGAGGATCCGGCCCGCTCATGGGAGCGCGGGCGCTTCTCCTCCCCCGCGCTGCGCGACACGCTCATGGACACCGGCGTGCTGGCCGAGACGCTCGAGACGGCGACGACGTGGGCGAACCTGCCAGCGCTCAAGCAGGCGGTGACCGATGCCCTGACCGCGAGCCTCACCGCCTCGGGCACCAAGCCGGTCGTGCTGTGCCACATCTCGCACGTGTACCCGGCGGGTGCGTCGCTCTACCTCACCGTCATCGCCGCGCTCGGCGAGGATCCCCAGGCGCAGTGGAAGACGGCGAAGGATGCCGCATCCCGGGCGATCGGCCACGCGAACGGCACCATCACGCACCATCACGCCGTCGGCCGGGACCATCGCCCCTACCTCGCGACGGAGATCGGCCCGCTCGGCGTCGAGCTGCTGCGCGCCGTCAAGGCCGTACTGGACCCCCGCGGCATCATGAACCCGGGCGCGCTCGTCGCCCCGCGCAGCGACGCCGGCGCATGAGGGTCGCGCTCCTGGTCAACCCGGCGGCCCGCGCCGGCGCGCACACCGGCGCGACGAGCACCGCCGCCGAGCGCCTCCGCACGCACGGGGTGCAGACGACGGTCCTGAGCGGCGGCAGCGCCGCCGAGTCATCCGGCCTGCTGCGGGCGGCCCTGGACGCCGGCGTCGACGCGGTCGCCGTCGTCGGGGGCGACGGGACCGTCAACCTCGCCATCCAGGAGGTGGCCGGCACCGGCGTCCCGCTCGGCATCGTGCCCTCGGGCACCGGCAACGACTTCGCGGCGATGCTCGGGCTGCGCGAGCTCGACGCGCGGGCGGCCGCCGACGCGATCGCCGGCGGCCTCACGCGGCGGGTGGATCTCGCGCGCGTGACCCGCGGCGACGGATCGACGCGGTACTTCGGGACAGTCCTGGCGAGCGGCTTCGACTCCAAGGTCAACGACCGCGCCAACGCGATGCGCTGGCCCAGAGGCGGCTCGCGCTACGACATCGCGATCCTCGTCGAGTTCCTCACCCTCGCCGGCATCCCGTACGAGGTCGACGTGGAACTCGCCGACGGCACCCGCGAGCAGATCCGCGGCGACCTCGTGATGGCGACCGTCGGCAACGGTCGCACCTACGGCAGCGGCATCCCGATCTGCCCGGACGCCGATCCCACCGACGGTCTGCTCGACGTCCTGCTGGTGCGCCCCGCCGGACGGCTGCGCCTGCTCCGGCTCCTGCCGCGCGTGTATCGCGGCACGCACACCACGGTGCCCGAGGTCTCGGTACGCCGCGCGAGGTCGGTGCGCCTGTCGTCGCCCGGCGTCACCGCGTACGCGGACGGCGACCCGATCGGCGCTCTTCCGCTGTCGGTGGATGTCGTGCCGGCGGCGCTCACGGTCTTCACGCCCGCACCAGCCTCCTGACCGGATCTCGGGCGATAACTGCTCGCGCCGTCCGTCAGTGCGCGGCCTGGACCGCCCGCAGCCGGGCCAGCACCTGGTCACGCAGCTCCTCGGGAGCCGTCTCCTTGCAGGCGCGTGCGACCACCTCGGTCAGCGTGCGCGCGACCAGCGCCTCGTCGCGGCATCCCGCGCAGTGCTCCAGGTGCTCGGCGATGTCGCTGTGCTCGGTCTTGCAGACCTCGTTGCGCAGGTACTCCTCGAGGTCGCGCCGCGCCTTCTCGCAGCCGCAGTCGGTCATTTCGTGCTCCTTGTGGCGGCGGTGGTGATGCCGCGCTCTGTTGCGTAGTCGGCCAGCAGCTCACGAAGCATGCGCCTGCCGCGGTGCAGGCGGCTCATGACCGTGCCGATCGGGGTCTTCATGATGTCGGCGATCTCCTGGTAGGCGAAGCCCTCGACGTCTGCGAGGTACACCGCCAGCCGGAAGTCCTCCGGGATGGACTGCAGCGCGTCCTTGACGACCGAGGCCGGCATGCGGTCGATCGCCTCCGCCTCGGCGGAGCGGGTGCTCGTCGCGGTGGTCGACTCGGCGCCGCCGAGCTGCCAGTCCTCGAGCTCGTCGATCGTGCCCTGGTAGGGCTCGCGCTGCTTCTTGCGATAGGTGTTGATGTACGTGTTGGTGAGGATGCGGTAGAGCCACGCCTTGAGGTTGGTGCCCTGCGTGAAGGTCTTCCACGACGCGAACGCCTTGACGAAGGTCTCCTGCACCAGGTCGGCGGCATCCGCGGGGTTGCGTGTCATGCGCATGGCCGCCGCGTACAGCTGGTCCATGAAGGGCAGCGCCTGCTCTTCGAACTGCGCGCGCGGGTCCTGCACCTGGTCGGTCTGACCGGCGTGGTCGATCGAGTCGCTCATCACGCGCCAGTCTACGGTGGCGGGTTGCGGACCGCCCGAGACGTCGGGTGAGGGTGCCTCGATGTCGAGGCGGTCGAGAGTGGCGAACATCCGGCTCCGCTCGGTGGGTGGACTCACGACGGCTGGCCCCGCATTACGCGGCGGATCAGAAGCCGTTCAGTAGGGTAGAACCCGATGACAGTCGACGGGTATTCCCCCACCTCCGCGCCGATCGAGCGCGGCCACTGGCGTGCCCCCGTCGCGGACGGTCCGCTGCACGCGACGGTGACGGTTCCCGGGTCCAAGTCGCTGACCAATCGCGAGCTCGTGCTGGCCTCGCTCGCGGACGCGCCGAGCCGGCTGATCGCACCGCTGCACTCCGACGACTCCGCCCGGATGATCGACGCGCTGCGCTCGCTCGGCGTCGGCATCGAGCGCGTCGAGGGCACGGGCATGTACGGCCCCGACATCGAGGTGACGCCCGTGTGGCCGCTCCGCGGCGACACGGAGGTGGATTGCGGGCAGGCGGGCACCGTCATGCGGTTCGTCGCCGGCCTCGCCGGCTTCGGGCGCGGCGACGTGACCCTCACCGCGCACGAGAGCGCGCTGCACCGGCCGATGGGGGCGATGATCACCGCACTGCGCGACGTCGGCGTCGACATCGACGACGGCGGACGCTGGGCCCTGCCCTTCATCGTGCGCGGGCACGGTCACGTGCGCGGCGGCGAGGTGACGATCGACGCCGGCGCGTCCAGTCAGTTCGTCTCGGGGCTGCTGCTGGCCGCGCCCCGGTTCGACGTCGGCCTCCAGCTCAAGCACTCCGGCAGCCGCCTGCCCAGCATCCCCCACATCGACATGACGGTCGAGGCGCTCGGGCATCGCGGCGTGCACGTCGAGCGCCCCGGCGTGGGCGAGTGGATCGTGCCCGCGGGCCCGATCCGCGGCAAGGACGTGGCGATCGAGCCCGACCTCTCCAACGCGGCGCCGTTCCTCGCGGCGGCGATGGTCGCGGGCGGCTCGGTGTCGGTCACCGGCTGGCCGGCGCACTCCACGCAGCCCGGCGCGATGCTCACCGAGATCCTCTCCCTCATGGGTGCCCGCGTCGTCCGCCGCGGCGGCGCGCTGACCGTCACCGCCGGCCCGGCCATCCAGGGCGTCGATCTGGACCTGTCGGCCGCGGGCGAGCTCACCCCGACGATCTTCGGCCTCGCCGCCTTCGCGGAGTCGCCGTCCACGCTGCACGGGATCGGCCACATCCGCGGCCATGAGACCGATCGCATCGCGGCCCTCGTGTCCGAGCTGCGGCGCCTCGGCGGAGAGGCGGAGGAGCTCGCCGACGGCATCCGCATCACACCGCGGCCGCTGCACGGCGGCACCTGGCACGCGTACCACGACCACCGCATGGCGACCACAGGAGCGCTCATCGGCCTCGCCGTCCCGGGCGTCGAGGTCGACGACATCGGCACGACGGCCAAGACGATGCCCGAGTTCCCCCACATCTGGCAGCGGATGCTCGAGGGCCGGCACGCCGACGGCGGCCGGCCGGAGGAGACGATGCGCGCGTCGTGAGACGGCGCGCGCATGGCCCGCACAGCGATCGGGATGACACGGTGAACCGACCCAGGACGACGGCATGAGCTGGCTCGACGACCTCGACGAGGACGACGAGCCGGAGTTCGACGAGGCCGACGTGCGGGTGCGCCCGAACCCGAAGGCGAACCGCCCGCGCACCAAGCGGCGCCCGGCGCACAGCGACGCGCGGATCGCGCGCGTGCTCGGCGTGGACCGCGGCAGGTACACCGTGCTCGTCGACGAGGACCTGCCCGACGAGCGCACGGTGCTCGCCACCCGTGCGCGCGAGCTGCGCAAGACCCCGATCGTCACGGGCGACCGCGCGCGCGTGGTGGGCGACGCATCGGGCGACGACGGCACCCTGGCGCGCATCGTGGGCATCGAAGAGCGCACGTCGCTGCTGCGGCGCAGCGCCGACGACACCGACCAGGTCGAGCGCGTCGTCGTCGCCAACGCCGACCAGATGCTCGTGGTCGTCGCCGCCGCCGACCCCGAACCCCGCCCGCGGCTCGTCGACCGCTACCTGGTGGCCGCGCTGGATGCCGGCATCCGCCCTCTCCTCGTCGTCACCAAGACCGACCTCGCCGACCCGGCCGCGTTCCTCGCGCACTTCGAGGGCCTCGACCTCGAGGTGTTCGCCAGCGGCAAGGAGGAGATGCCGCTGGACCGGATCGGCGCGGCCCTGGCCGGCCACTCGACCGTGTTCGTCGGGCATTCCGGCGTGGGCAAGTCCACGCTCGTGAACGCGCTCGTCCCCGATGCGCGGCGCGCCACCGGGCACGTCAACGTCGTGACCGGGCGCGGGCGCCACACCTCCAGCTCCACGGTGTCGCTGCGCTACCGCGGCGAGAGCGGCAGCGGCTGGGTCATCGACACGCCCGGGGTGCGCTCGTTCGGACTCGGGCACGTCGACCCGGCGAACATCCTCCGCGCCTTCACCGACCTCGCCGAGGTGGCCGAGGAGTGTCCTCGCGGCTGCACGCACCTCCGGGATGCCCCCGACTGCGCGATCGTCGAAGCGGTCGAGGAGGGGCGACTCGGTCCCGGCGGCCCGGCGCGGCTCGATTCGCTGCAGCGGCTGCTGGAGACGTTCGCGAAGAAGGCGCAGGAGCCCGGCGCCTGAGGCACGACGGGCCGCCGCCTAGAGTGGACAGGTGACCACGACGCGCCTCGAACCCGGCTCCCTCGCCCCCGCCTTCACCCTCGTCGACCAGGACGACCGTGCCGTGCACCTCGAGGACCTCCGCGGCGGCCGGGTCATCCTCTTCTTCTACCCCGAGGCGATGACGCCCGGCTGCACCAAGGAGGCGTGCGACTTCCGCGACAGCCTCGCACCGCTGCAGGCCGCCGGCTACACCGTCCTCGGCGTCTCGCGGGACCAGCCCGAGAAGCTCCGGCGGTTCCGCGAGCGCGACGGCCTCACCTACGACCTGCTGAGCGACCCGGACCACGCGGTGCACGAGAAGTACGCGGTGTGGGGCGAGAAGGTGAACTACGGCAAGACGTTCATGGGCGTCATCCGCTCGACGTTCGTCATCGACGAGGAGGGCCGGATCGCGCACGCGCTGTACAACGTACGCGCCACCGGGCACGTGTCGCGCCTGCGGACGACGCTCGGAGTCTGAGACCGGATCAGCGCGACGCGCATCGGCGCGATCGCGGATCAGCGCGAGGCCGCTCCCGGCGCGTCGCCGTCCGCTCCATCGGCGCCTCGCGCCTGGCGTCCGGCATCCCGCACGGCCAGCACGAGCAGCACCAGCACCACGACGGCCGGCACGGCGAGGGCCAGGGCGAGCCCGGGGACCGCGAACGCCCCGGTCGCGGCGCCGAGCGCGACGGCGAGGATCAGCAGCTGCGTGACGATGCCGCCGGAGCGCCCCCACGACTGCCCCCGCCAGATGGCGGCCGCGAACGCCAGCACCGCCACGGCGCCGACGAGGGTGAGCACGACGAGCGCGATCGCGCTCTCGATCGAGCCGGTGTCGCCGCCGACGATCGCCGCGATCTCCCCGACGGTCAGCGCCGCGATGCCGAGACCCTCCAGACCCACGAGCACCGCCGCGATCCTTCCGGACAGGTTTGTCCGCATTCTCCGTCGACTCCTCTTCCACACGTCAGGCGTTTGTGCGAAACCTCCAGGTCAGAGGGGGAACACTCAGCCGGTTCCACATAAACCCGCCGATCAACCCTTGATTCAGGTAAACCGCTATGGGACGATTGGTGAAGCCGTGTGCTCCCACAGCGACGTGGGGCGAGTGATCTCGCACATCCCACAGGGTATCCGACCCGAACGGATCCCAAGCCCCACCCCCTCTCACAAGGAGCACCACCATGGACTGGCGCGACAAGGCCGCCTGCCTGACCGTCGACCCCGAGCTGTTCTTCCCCGTCGGGAACACCGGACCTGCCGTCGATCAGATCGAGAAGGCCAAGTCGGTGTGCGCACGCTGCACCGTCACCGAGATCTGCCTGCAGTACGCCCTCGAGACCGGACAGGACTCGGGCGTGTGGGGCGGTCTCTCCGAGGACGAGCGCCGCGCCCTGAAGCGCCGGGCCGCCCGCGCGCGCCGCGCCAGCTGACACAGCGCCCGAATCGAGCGGATGCCGCAGCCGCGGCATCCGCTCTCCTTTGCGCGCTCGGTTACCCAAGCCCGGCGGTCCGGCTCCTACCTCGCTGCCCCCGTCGCGACCGGAGCCGCGTCAGCGCTCGCCGGCGCCCGTACTGCTCCGGCCCGCGTCGACGATGTACCGCAGCGGGATCTCGATCGTCACCTCGGTGCCGCTGCCCATGATGGTGTGCCAGTCGATGGTGCCGCCGAGCTCGCCCTGGATGAGGGTGCGGACGATCTGGGTGCCCAGGCCCCGTCCGACCTGCCCTTCGGGCAGCCCCGACCCGGTGTCGCGCACCCGCACCTCGAGCCGCTCCTCGTCGCGCTCGGCGACGATCTCGACGTCGCCCTCCTGACCTGCCAGGCCGTGCTCGACCGCGTTGGTCACCAGCTCGGTCAGCGCCAGCGCGAGCGGCGTCGCGTACTCGCTCGGCAGCGTTCCGAACCGGCCGGACGAGTGGGTCTTGGCACGGGTGTTGGGAGCGGCGGCCACCTCGGCGACGAGCTTGAGCACCCGCGCGAACACCTCGTCGAAGTCGACGTTCTGCGCCAGTCCCTCCGAGAGGGTGTCGTGCACGACCGCGATCGCCGACACGCGGCGCATCGCCTGGGTGAGCGCCTCGCGCGCCTCCTCGGAGTGCGAGCGGCGCGCCTGGATGCGCAGCAGCGAGGCGACGGTCTGCAGGTTGTTCTTGACGCGGTGGTGGATCTCGCGGATCGTCGCGTCCTTGGTGATGAGCTCCTGCTCCTGGTGGCGGATCTCGGTCACGTCGCGGCAGAGCACGATGGCGCCGATGCGCGTGCCGTGATCGCGAAGCGGGATCGTGCGCAGCGACACGGTGACGCCGCGCGCCTCGAGGTCGGTGCGCCAGGGCGCGCGCCCGGTCACCACGACCGGGAGCGACTCGTCGAACTGACGCTTGCCGGGGAGGATCTGCGTCACGACCTCCACGAGCGACTCGCCTTCGAGCTCGTCCTCGAAGCCCAGCCGGTTGAACGCCGACAGGGCGTTCGGGCTCGCGAAAGTCGTGACCCCGTCGACGTCGAGACGGATCAGACCGTCGGAGGCGCGCGGAGCGCCGCGGCGCGGCGACGTCGGCGCCGACAGGTCCGGGAAGTCACCCGAGGCGATCATGCCGAACAGGTCGTCGGCGCATTCGTTGAACGTGATCTGCTGGCGGGAGGGCGTGCGCGCCTCGCCCAGGTTGGTGTGACGGGTCAGCACTCCCACCACGCTCAGCTGACCGCCCTGCTGGCGGGCCACCGGCACGGCGCGCACGCGGGTGGGGGTCTCCTCGAACCAGTCCGGCGAGGCGGAGTCGACGATGCGGCCGCTGTGGAACGCCTCCCGCACCTGCGTGCGCCACTGCGGGCGCACGCGGTCGCCCACGATGTCGCGGTAGAAGAGGGTCGCCGCGCCGCTCGGGCGGGTGTGGGCGACGGCGACGAACGAGTCGTCCGACGTGGGCACCCACAGCACGATGTCGGCCGACGCCAGGTCGGCGAGGAGCTGGCCGTCCCCCGCGAGACGATGAAGCCACTCCACGTCGTCCTCGCTGGAGCGGCCCTGGGCGTAGACGAGATCGCTGAGGGTCGACACGGACCTAGCCTAGAGCGCGCGCGTCGGAGCGTCGGTGCGCCGCGGCAGCTCGCGCCGAGCCGGCGCCGCGGGAGCGACGGATGCCGCGCCCCGGCGTCCTCTCGGGCGCTCCTGCCGCGGGAGTGGGTACGACGGCCTCTCCGGCGAATCGCCGCAGGCCCAGGACCAGCGGCGACTTCGGTGCGACCTCGGCGATCGGCCGGCCCGCGAGGATCGCCGCGTCCGCCGAGCGCGGATCCTGGGGCAGGAACCAGACGTCGCGGATTCCGGCGAAGCGGTCGAGCGTGCGGCGGACCTGGCCGCGCGCGTCGATCCCGAGCGTGCCCGGGCGCAGCCGGTTCGCGACGACGGCGATCGGGGTGGCGACGACGGTCGCGCGCAGGTCGGAGTGACCGCGGAGGAAGCGCGCGATCCCGACCGGGTCGGCCGCGGCGACCGCGACGACGAGATCGGCCGCGCGCAGCGCGGCGAGCGCTGCGGCGTTGCGGCGCGGGCCGTCGAGGTCGCTCACGATCTCCTCGTCGCGCTCGAGCGATGAGGCGACGTCGACCACCGTGTAGTCCGCCCACTCTCGGCAGGCGGCCAGCGCCGCCGCCACGCGACGCTCGCTCAGCTCGGGCCAGCGGGACGGGCGGTTGATGCCGGTGAGCACGTCGACGCCCGAGCGTCCGAGCGGTGTCGCGATGCGCTCGAGCTCGCTCGCGTCGAGCCCGCCGAGCTCCGCCTGGCGGCACGCGGCCGCGAAGCCGGGCCCCTCGTCGGCCAGCCCGAGCGTGAGAGCCAGCGACGGCGCGTGCGTGTCGGCGTCGACGAGCGCGACGTGGCGGCCGCCCCGCGCCAGCTCGACGGCGAGCTCGGTGGCGACGGTGGACCGTCCGGGTGCGCCCGCGGCGCCCCAGACCACGATCACCCGCGGCCGCTCCGGCGCCTCCGGCGCAGCGCCCACGGGCGCGGCCGACAGCGCGTCGGCGATGCGCCACGGCTCGATGTGCCGCTCCAGCGGCGCTTCGAGCCCGCACGCCGCGGCCAGACGCTCACCGGCGGCGTCGACGACGAGCGGCACGACGCGCGTGCCCGCGCGGTCGCAGAGCGCCACGACCGTGGGTGACATGGTGCGACGTGAGACCGCCAGGATCAGCGCGTCGGCCTCCGCGAGCGCGCGCAGCACGCCCTCCGCCTCGGCTCCCCGCAAGCCGTCGGCGGCGGCCAGCAGCGGCGCGTCCTCGTGAAGCTCCGCGATCACGTCGACGCCCTCGCGACGCAGTCCTGCGACGAGCGCGGCGGCGTCCTCGACGGCCACGACGACCTTCACGAGCCCGCCCCCGTAGCCGGGACGATGGAGAGCGCGGACTCGTCGGCCATCGCGGCGAGCGTCGCCGGCACGTCGGCACGCGGGATGACGAGCTCGAGCGCGGCCGCTCCCCCGCCGATCATGGAGTCGTCCCGCGTCACCGAGACGACCGTGGCGTCGGCCACGAGCACCCGTGGCTCGTCGTACCCGCCGTCCTCGCGGATCGGTGCGGCCCAGACCTCGACGACGGCGCCGGCCCCGACGGAGGCGGGCACGTCCACGGCGCTGCGGACGACGACGTTGGTGGTGCGGGCCGACCGGGCCTCGCCGACGGATGCCGCCGGCACGAGCTCGCCGGCCTCGACGGTGCGTGTCGCCACGAGGGCGCCGGCGGAGTGCTCGGCCGGGAGGTACGCGCCGGCGAGCGCGCCGAGGGCGACATCGACGACCTCGAGGTCGCCGGGCTCGATGACCTGCCCGGGGACGAGGGTGTGGGCGGCGGCGTAGACGGGGACGGTCTGCCGCGCCGCCGTCACGACGAGCCAGACGCCGGCGACGGAGGCGGCCACCAGCAGCACGCCGAGGAAGAACCGGGCATCTCCCCAGAAGGCTCGACGCGGTGTGCGGACGGGATCGCTTGCGGCGGTCATGCGTCCATCGTCGCCGAGCCGGCGAAACGGCGTCGATCGTTATCCACAGGGCCTTCCCGCTCCGGCCCTCCCGGACACCGCGGGGCGATAATGGGGGCATGCCCGATGACCCGACGTCCGCCGTGCGTCTTCTCGCCCCCGCACAGGTGGGCGAGGTGCTCGGCGTCTCCGTCGACGAGGTCATGGCGCTCGTGCTCGAGGGACGGCTGCGGGGCGTGCGGGTGGGCGCGCCGGCCCGCTGGCGGATCGAGGCTGCGAGCGTGGGAGACTACCTGGACGACCAGGCCGAAGAAGCGCGCCGCATCGCCCTGTGGCACCAATCCCAGACAGCCAGCTTCCCCGAGCTGTGGGGCGGCGGGATCGTCCGCAACCCCGACTGATCCCGGGAGGATCAGGGCAGCGCCGGAGCCGTGTCCGCCCGGATCCACGCCACGGCGGCGAAGGGGATCAGGCGGTAGCCCGAGACCTCGTCGGCACGCCGTGGCGTCCCCGGCTCGTGCAGGGCCAGGTCGAGGTGATCGGCGCCTGCTCTGTCGATGGTGCCCGTCAGGACGCGCCCGCTCGTCAGGTGCACCGCGACCCCGGCACGCCGGCGCACGAGGTCGCGCAGGACGAAGCCGAAGGTCAGCCGGTCGGCCAGCGCCGAGCGGGCGGGGCCCGGCCGCGCGGAGCGGAGCAGGTCGGCGTGCGGCGCCCCGATCGCGAGGAAGGATGCGAACGGCACGATGACGGCTCCGCCGCCCTCGGCGGGCCGCAGTGCGGCCCAGCCGGCGCCGACGCCGGTGACAGCCGCCCGCAGGGTCGTCCCGTCGACGAGGTCGAACCCGTACGCCGAGGCGGCATCCGCGGCCAGCAGTGTCAGCCGTTCGGCGAGCGCCACACGGGACAGACGCAGCCGCTCCGCCTCGGTGTCCAGGGCATGGCGCTCGGCCTCCCATTCGGAGGCGAGCTGATCCTCGAGGTCGTCGAAGAACCGGTCCCAGCGCACTCCGCGAGAGTAGGGCAGATCCGCCCGCACGAGGGATGAGTTATCCACAACCTGGGCTTTCCGGGTTTTCCTGGGAGTTCGCCGTATGTTCTAATCGCAAAGACACATCCCCCATGTCAGATAGGCACCGATGGCAATGTCGCCCGCGGGTCGTGCCCGCCTCCCCCTCGCATCCCGCACCACCGAGCTCGCGGAGTTCTTCGCTCCGCAGCGCACGCCCTCCACCGCACTGCCCTCCCCCGAGCCGTTCCTGCGCAACCTGACGGTCGGCGTCCTGGAGGTCTTCGCCGGCGTGCGCGAGGTGGACCAGCTCGCCCGCTGGCTCACCGAGGACGCCTACCGCAAGCTGGTGACCCGCGCGAACCTGGCCGCGCGTGCGCGCAGCGCGCGCGGCGTCCCCGCGCGTCGGCCCGTCCACACGATCATGTCGGTGCACGAGTCCTCTCCCGCCGACGGGATCGTCGAGGCGGTCCTCGTCGTGCGCGGCCCGGCGCGCACCCGTGCCCTCGCCGTGCGCCTGGAGGGCATGGACGGCCGCTGGCGCGCGACGTCCCTCGCCCTGCTGTGAGACCGGACGCCCCCGCAGAGCGCGGGCGGCCGGTCGCTGCTCAGTCCTCGGCGTCCTTGTCGATGAGGTCGAGGAGCGACTTCAGCGCATCGCGGATCTCGTCGTGGTCGTACTGGCCCGCGCGGCTCTCCGCGGAGATCACACCGGAGCGGTGCACCTTGGCGAAGTCGCCGAACGGGAACGAGTAGGCCTTCTTGGTGTCGTGGTTCTCGCTCCGATCGACCCCGAGGTGCCAGTGCGAGTACTCGGTCCACCCCTCCTTCTCGATGAAGGCGTTCTCCTCCTCGGCGCTGGGGGCCGCCTCGGACCAGTCGTCCCGCTCGTCGCGCACGACCTTGCCGTCCCGGATCAGCGCACGCGCGTGGCGCAGCGCCGGCTGGTTCAGTTCGATGGACATGCCCAGGACGCTACGACACGAGCGGGCCACGGGTCAGGGGGTTGACGGATGCCGCGGGCCGCGGCATCCGTCTCCCGCTCACTGCTTGTACGACGCGAGGAAGTTGCCCAGCCGCTCGACGGCCTCGGTGAGCACGCGCGCCTCCGGGAGCGTGACGATGCGCAGGTGGTCGGGCGTGGGCCAGTTGAACCCGGTCCCCTGCACCAGCAGCACGTGCTCGGCGACGAGGAAGTCGTAGACCAGGCGTGCGTCGTCGTGGATCTCGTGCACGTTCGGGTCCAGCCTCGGGAACGCATAGAGGGCACCCTTGGGCTTGAGGCAGGTGACGCCGGGGATCCGCTCCAGCCCCTCCCACGCGGCGTCGCGCTGCTCGTGGAGGCGTCCCTCCGGCGCGATGAGGGCGTCGATGGACTGCACACCCGACAGCGCCGCCTGCACGGCGTGCTGCGCGGGGACGTTCGGGCACAGGCGGGTCGACGCGAGCAGCTGGATGCCCTCGAGGAATCCGGCCGCGTGCTTCTTGGGACCGGTGATCACGAGCCAGCCCGAGCGGTAGCCGGCGACGCGGTAGGTCTTGGAGAGACCGTTGAACGTCAGGCACAGCAGGTCGGGCGCCAGCGTCGCGAGCGGGATGTGCTGCGCGTCGTCGAACAGGATCCGGTCGTAGATCTCGTCGGAGAGCAGCAGCAGCGAGTTCTCGCGCGCGATCTCGACGATGCCCTCGAGCACCTCGCGGGAGTAGACGGCGCCCGTGGGATTGTTCGGGTTGATCACGACGATCGCCTTGGTGCGGGGCGTCACCTTCGCCCGGATGTCGTCGAGGTCCGGCTGCCACTCGTCGTCGGGATCGCACCGGTAGTGCACCGGTGTGCCGTCGGCCAGACTCGTCATCGCCGTCCACAGCGGATAGTCGGGAGCGGGGATCAGGACCTCGTCGCCCTCGTCGAGGAGCGCCTGCATCGTCATGGTGATGAGCTCGGACACGCCGTTGCCGAGGTACACGTCGTCGGGGTCGAACTGCGGGAAGCCCGGCACCTGCTCGTAGCGCGACACCACGGCGCGGCGCGCGGACATGATGCCCTTCGAGTCGCTGTAGCCGTGCGCGTGGGGCACCGCCTCGATCATGTCGCGGACGATCTGGAACGGCGCCTCGAAGCCGAACACCGCGGGGTTGCCCGTGTTGAGCTTCAGGATCGTGTGACCCTCGTTCTCGAGCCGGTCGGCCTCTGCCAGTGCCTGTCCCCGGATCTCGTAGAGGACGTTCTGGAGCTTGCTCGACTGGTCGAGGCGACGGAGGGGACTCATCGCCCCAGGATATCCGCGGCCGACGAGGGCCAATCGACGCCGCGTGGCCCGGGGTCCACGGGCCACGCGGCGGTCGCGACGGGTCTTACTTCTTGCGCTGCTCGGCGGCGCGGCGCTGCGCGCGGTTCTGCGGCGCCTGCTGCGGCGCGGCGGCCGCGGCATCCGTGCGCTGGCCGAACGCCCCGCGCGGGGCCTCCGCGGGAGCCTCCTGCTGACCGGGCGCACCGGCGGCCGCGGCCGCCTGACGCAGGCGGCTGGTCGCGGCCTGCTGCACTTGTCCGCGGTCGTTGCGCACCTCGACCTCGCCGGCGTCGTTGGATGCCGAGTACTGCAGGCGCTGGTTGTCGACCGGCTGCGCACCGAGGCCCTTGGCCTCGACCTGCGTGACCTGCTCGGCGCCGGCCTCGCCCTGACGCCGCACCTCGACCTCGAGGTTGTAGAGGTAGCCGACCGACTCCTCCTTGATCTGGCCCATCATCGCCTGGAACATCTGGTAGCCCTCGCGCTGGTACTCGATCAGCGGGTCGCGCTGGGCCATGGCCCGCAGGCCGATGCCGTCCTTGAGGTAGTCCATCTCGTACAGGTGGTCGCGCCAGCGGCGGTCGAGCACCTGCAGCACCACGCGGCGCTCGAGCTCGCGCGTCGCGGCCTCGCCGAGGGTCTGCTCGCGCTTGTCGTACGCGATGCGGGCGTCGGAGAGGATCTCGCGCTTGAGCCCCTCCGCGGTGATGCCGCCCTTGCGCCCGGCGGCCTCGGCGACGACCTCGTCGATCGTCACCCCCACCGGGTACAGCGTCTTCAGCTCGGTCCACAGCGCGTCGAAGTCCCAGTTCTCGCTGTGACCGGACCCGGTGTGGTCCTCGATGACGGCGTTGATCGCGTCCTCGATGAAGTGCTGCACGCGGTCGGCGATGTCGTCGCCCTGCAGGATGTGCCGGCGGTCGGAGTAGATGGCCTCGCGCTGACGGTTCAGCACGTCGTCGTACTTGAGGACGTTCTTGCGGATCTCGGCGTTGCGCGCCTCGACCTGGCTCTGGGCGGACTTGATCGCGCGCGTGACCATGCCCGACTCGATCGCCACGTCGTCGGGGAAGTTCGTGCGCGCGATGATCGCCTCGGCGGCGCCGGACTGGAACAGGCGCATCAGGTCGTCGGTCAGCGACAGGTAGAAGCGGCTCTCGCCGGGGTCGCCCTGACGCCCGGAGCGGCCGCGCAGCTGGTTGTCGATGCGGCGCGACTCGTGACGCTCGGTGCCGAGGACATACAGGCCGCCGGCCTCGACGACCTTCGTGCCCTCCTCCGCGACGCGGTCGCGGGTGGCCTCGTACACGGCGTCCCACTCGGCCTCGTAGTCGTCCGGCGTCTCGACCGGGTCCAGGCCCTTCGCCCTCATCTCCTGCACCGCCAGGAACTCGGCGTTGCCGCCGAGCATGATGTCGGTGCCGCGGCCGGCCATGTTCGTCGCCACCGTCACGGCGCCCAGGCGCCCGGCGCGGGCGACGATCTCGGCCTCGCGTGCGTGGTTCTTGGCGTTGAGGACCTCGTGCTTGATCCCCTTCTTGGCCAGCAGGCGCGAGAGGTACTCGCTCTTCTCGACACTCACCGTGCCCACGAGCACGGGCTGTCCGAGCTCGTGGCGTGCGGCGATGTCCTCGACGACCTGGGCGAACTTGGCCGTCTCGTTCTTGTAGACGAGGTCGGGCTGGTCCTTGCGGATCATCGGCTTGTTCGTGGGGATCTGCACGACGCCGAGCTGGTAGGTCGACATGAACTCGGCCGCTTCGGTCTCGGCCGTGCCGGTCATGCCGGCGAGCTTGTCGTAGAGGCGGAAGTAGTTCTGCAGCGTGACGGTCGCGAGCGTCTGGTTCTCGGCCTTGACCGGCACGCCCTCCTTCGCCTCGATGGCCTGGTGGATGCCCTCGTTGTAGCGACGGCCCACCAGGATGCGCCCGGTGTGCTCGTCGACGATCATGACCTCGTCGTTCATCACGACGTAGTCGGTGTCGCGCTTGAAGAGCGCCAGCGCCTTGATCGAGTTGTTCAGGAACGAGATGAGCGGGGTGTTCGCGGACTCGTAGAGGTTGTCGATGCCGAGGTAGTCCTCGACCTTCTCGATGCCGGGCTCGAGCACGCCGATCGTGCGCTTCTTCTCGTCGACCTCGTAGTCCACGCCCGGGTCGAGGGTCTTGGCGATCTTCGCGAACTCGACGAACCAGCGGTTCGCCTCGCCCGACGAGGGGCCGGAGATGATGAGCGGCGTGCGGGCCTCGTCGATGAGGATCGAGTCGACCTCGTCGACGATGGCGAAGAAGTGGCCCCGCTGCACGAGGTCCTCTTTGCGCCACGCCATGTTGTCGCGGAGGTAGTCGAAGCCGAACTCGTTGTTCGTGCCGTAGGTGATGTCGCAGCCGTACTGCTGGCGGCGCACCTCGGGGGTCTGCCCGGCGACGATCGTGCCCGTGGTCATGCCGAGCGCGCGGTAGATGCGGCCCATGAGCTCCGACTGGTACGAGGCGAGGAAGTCGTTGACGGTGACCACGTGCACGCCCTTGCCGGCGATGGCGTTGAGGTACACCGGGAAGGCGGCGGTGAGCGTCTTGCCCTCACCGGTCTTCATCTCGGCGATGTTGCCGAGGTGGAGGGCGGCACCGCCCATGATCTGGACGTCGTAGGCGCGCTGGCCCAGCGTGCGCTTGGCGGCCTCGCGCACCGCGGCGAACGCCTCGGGCATGAGCTGGTCCAGCGTCTCGCCGGCCTCGTGGCGAGCGCGCAGCTCGGCCGTCTCTCCCCGCAGCTCTTCGTCGGTGAGGTGCTCGTAGTCCTCTTCGAGGGCGCCGACGGCCTTCACGACCTGCTGGAGCCGCCGGAGGATGCGACCCTCACCGGCGCGAAGCAGTTTCTCGAGGGGGTTGGCCACGGAGTGTCTCCATCTTCAGGCTTCGGGGTGCGGCGCACAGGCGCCGTTGCCGCCCGGGTGCATGGCCCCAGGCATACCTGCCTATGTTATCCACCCGTGACCTTGGTGTGCGCTGGGTGGCGCGGCATCCGGCGTGGCGCATGCCGAGTATGCATATACTCAGCATGTACATACTCGGTATGCAGATTGGAGACGATGGTGTCGGTGCGACAGAGCCTGTTGGCGATCCTCGACCAGGGGCCGTGCTACGGCTACCAGCTGCGGGCGGAGTTCGACCGCCGCACCGGCTCGACCTGGCCGCTGAACGTCGGCCAGATCTACAACACGCTCGACCGCCTCGAGCGTGACGGGCTCGTCGAGAAGGACGACGTCGACGAGCAGGGGCACGTCTACTGGCAGATCACGGATGCCGGATCCGCCGAGGTCTCCGACTGGCTCGCCTCGCCGGTCGAGCGCGGGCAGGGCACGCGGGACGAGCTCGCGATCAAGCTCGCCGTCGCCGCCACCCTGCCGGGGGTCGACGTGGGCGCGATCATCCAGACGCAGCGACGCGCGTCGCTGCGTCAGCTGCAGGAGCTCAACCGCGCGAAGTACGCCGGGGCATCCGCCGACGGCGCATCCCCGTTCACGCCGGAGGAGCTCGCCTGGTCGCTCGTGGTGGACTCGATGATCTTCGCCGCCGAGGCCGAGGTGCGCTGGCTCGACCACACCGAGCAGCGGCTGGCGCTGCATCCGGATCACGCGATGGCCCTCGCGCTGTCCACCGATCGACCTAAGCGCGGGCGGCCCGCGAAAGACCGGGTCGTCGACCGGGCCGAGGGCGAGCCGACACGCGGAGCCGGGTCGCCCGCCGTTGCGGCCGAGGTCAACCGATGACCGCGGTGCTGCGCCTCATCGGCGTCACGCAGCAGTACGGCGCGGGTGAGACGGCCGTATCGGCGGTCTCCGGGGTGGATCTCGAGGTCGCCGCGGGCGAGCTCGTCGCGATCATGGGAGCGTCCGGATCGGGCAAGTCGACGCTGCTGTCCATCGCCGGAGGCCTTGCCACTCCCACCACGGGCGAGGTCGTCGTGGACGGGGCCTACCTCAGCCGGCAGTCGCCCCGCAGCCTCGCCGCGCTCCGCCGCCGCTCGCTCGGCTTCGTGTTCCAGGACTTCAATCTCATCCCGACCCTCACGGCGCTCGAGAACGTGACGCTGCCGCTCGAGCTCGACGGCTTCCGGGCCAGGGCGGCGCGCCGTGCGGGTCGGGATGCTCTCGCCTCGGTCGGCCTCGACGACAAGCTGCACTCCTACCCCGACGATCTGTCGGGCGGTCAGCAGCAGCGCGTCGCGATCGCGCGCGCCGTCGTCGGCGGGCGACGGCTGATCCTCGCCGACGAGCCGACGGGTGCGCTCGACTCGGTGACGGGCGAGATGGTGCTGCGGATGCTGCGGGCGCGGGTGGATGCCGGCGCGGCCGGCATCCTCGTCACGCACGAGGCCCGGCACGCCGCGTGGGCGGACCGCATCGTGTTCCTCCGCGACGGGCGGATCGTCGACGAATCCCGCCGCGACGGCGCCGAGACCCTGCTGGCCGCGCGGTGACGCTGCTCGAGGCCCCGCCCCAGGCCGCACCACGTCAGGGGCCCGATGCCGCTCCCCCGCGGCGCCGCGGATGGTCGAGCCTTCGCGCCGACCTGCGTCTCGCGCGGCGCCAGGTGCGCCGGACGAAGGGGTCGAGCACGCTCGTCCTGCTGCTCGTCGCGCTTCCGGTGGCCGGGCTCACCGGCGGCGCGGTCTTCTGGCAGAGTCACGTCCCCAGTCCCGCTCAGAGCGCGGAGCTCGAGCTCGGCGGCAACGACGCCTGGATCGAAGCGGTCGGCGGGCCCGACCCGACGCGGTCGCAGGCGGTGGACGTCCCCTGGGACCACTCCGTCGAGACCGATCCCGAGACCGGGATGCCGGTGAACGAGGTGCTGCCGAACGCCACCGACCCCGGCGCCTTCATCCCCGCGGTTTCGACGGTGCGAGAAGTCGTCCCGTCGTCGTCCGTCGCCGTCGAGACCGCGGGAGGCGTCGGATGGCTCGAGACGGTCGTCGGCGACGTGTGGGATCCGGTGTTCGAGGGCGTGTACATCCCGCTCGAGGGCCGGGCACCGGCATCCGCCGACCAGATCATGGTGAGCCCGGGAGCGCTGGAGAGACTCGGAGCGCGGATCGGCGATGACGTCGTCTTCGTCGACGCGGAGCGCACGATGGAGATCACCGGCACGATGCGTCCGGCGAGCGCGCAGGCGTCGGTGGAGGTGCTCTTCCTCCCGGCCGCCGCGGCGGCGGTCGCCGGCGACGATCCGTTCGTGCGCTGGTACGTCGAGGGGTGGCAGCCGGATGTCGCCGAGCTGGAGGAGCTGAACCACGCGGGCTTCGTCGCCTATGCCCGCGACCTGGTGATGGACCCGCCCGCCGACGCACGCCGCAGCGACTGGCGCCCGGGTGGGGCCGAGCTGTGGAGCATCATCCTCGTCGGCGGCATCGGTGCCGTCCTCAGCGGCTACATCGTGGTGCTGCTCGCGGGAGCGGCGTTCTCGGTCGCCGCGCGCCGGCAGCAGCGGGCGCTCGCCATGGCCTCGAGCGTCGGCGCGTCGCGCGCCGACGTGTTCCGCATCGTGGTGTTCCAGGGCACCGTGCTCGGCGTGATCGGGGGCGCGGTCGGCGTCGCAGTGGGTGTGGCGGGCGCCGCCGCGGCCCTCGCCCTCACCGACCGGGGCGCGCGTGGCACGTCCTGGGGCAACTTCGGCCTGCAGGTGCCGTGGCTGCTCATCGTCCCGATCGCCCTCTTCGCCGTGCTGGTCGGCACGCTCGCCGCGGTCGCACCCGCGCGAGCGGCGACGAAGGGCGACGCCCTGTCGGCATTGCGCGGGGCGCGGCGACCGGCGCTCCTGCGCCCCCGGCGACCGTTGTGGGGAATCCTCGTGATGGCGACGGGACTGGCCGGGCTCGTCTTCGGTGCGGTGTACGTGGCGGCGACCGTCGCCCTCGGCGAGGACGGCGACCAGCAGAGCCCGCTCTTCTTCGCGGCGCTGTACGCGGTCGTCCTGGGTCCGCTGGTCTTCCAGATCGGCGTCCTCATCCCGTCGCACTGGATCCTCGTGCAGATCTCGCGGGCGCTGTCGCGCCTGGGCCTGGCCCCTCGGCTCGCCAGCCGCGACGCGGCCGCCACTCCCTCCCGCGTCGTCCCGGCGTTCGCGGTGATCGGCGCGTGCGTGTTCGCGGCATCCTTCGTCCTCTCCATGACCGCGCTCACCGCCGCCTCCAACGCGCGGTGGCACTGGTACATGGCGCCCGAGGGGGCCGTCGTCGTGCACACCTGGCAGAACGGCACCGACGATTCCGACCGCCTCGTCGATGCGGCGGAGGAGCTCGTGGCGCCGACGGACCCGTCGTCCGTCGCGTGGGCCTTCAGCACCGTCTGGCCCGAGGTCGATCCCTCGACCGGCGAGACCGTCGATCCCGATGCCCGGCAGTTCGCGGTCGCCCGGCAGGGGTACGACGGGTGCACCGGCGACTGCCTGCAGCCGTACGATGCGGCATCGGGATCACTGTGGATCGTGGCGGCGGACGATCTGGGCACCATTCTCGGGACGAGCGTCGACGCCGAGGCGCTCGAGGTCGTGCGAGACGGCGGGATTCTCGTCACCGAGCCCGACTACGTCGACGGCTCGGGCGAGGTCGTCGTCACCGAATGGACACCCGAGGGGTATCAGGCACTCATGGCGTGGAACGGGTCGGAGCCCGGCTCGCCGCCGAGCGCAGCGGCTCCGTCGGCCCAGCACCGGCTCGATGCCGCAGTGGTGGACCTGGGGTGGCAGCAGGCCTTCGAGCTCATCGTCACGCCCGAGACGGCCGCTGCTCTGGGGATCGTCACCGTGCCCGGACAGCTCGTCGCGGTCTACGACGAGCCCCTCGACCAGGTCACGGTGGACGAGCTCACGGGCGAGAGCCGCGACCTGCGCGTGTCGGCGAGTGCCGGCCTGTCGGTCTCCGTCGAGGACGGGCCGGACCCGGTCGAGCCGTGGCTCTGGCTCATCGTCGGCGTGACGGTCGTGCTCGTGCTCGGAGCCTCGGCGGTGACGCTCGGGCTCGCTCGCTTCGAGCGCCGCCCCGACGACGCCACCCTCACCGCGATCGGCGGGGGACGGATGCTGCGCCGCAATGTCAACGCATGGCAGGCGGCCGTGATCGTGGGGATCGGCTCGGCGGTGGGCACAGCGACGGGCTACCTGTCGGTGTGGGGACTCGCGACCGCGAACGCCTCGGCGTTCGATGTGGCAGACACACCCTGGCTGTGGCTCGCCGTGCTCGGCATCGGACTGCCGGTGGGCATCACCCTCGCGGCGTGGCTCGTGCCGCCGCGGCAGCCGGATCTCACCCGCCGCACGGCGATCGCGTGAGATGACGCAGCGGATGCCGCGCCCTGCCGCCGTCGTGTGGGCCGAGGCGGCCGGCGAGCCGCGGGCGCGGCATCCCTCTCGCTGGCCCCTCCCAGGAGCGCCCCGGTACGCTGAACTGTGCACACCGACGCCGATCAGATCGAAGACGAGGCTCAGACCGAGCCCGCCGCGATGACGTTCTCCGACCTCGGGCTGAGTCAGCCCGTCCTCAAGGCGCTGCGCGGGATCGGCTACGAGACCCCCTCGGCGATCCAGGCGGCGACCATCCCGACCCTGCTGGCGGGCCGTGACGTCGTCGGCATGGCGCAGACCGGAACCGGCAAGACCGCCGCGTTCGCGCTGCCGATCGTCGACCGGCTCGACCTCTCGCAGAAGAGTCCCCAGGCACTCGTGCTCGCCCCCACGCGCGAGCTCGCGCTGCAGGTGTGCGAGGCGTTCGAGAAGTACGCGGGCCACCTGAAGGACGTGCACGTGCTTCCCGTCTACGGCGGCCAGGGGTACGGCGTGCAGCTCTCGGCACTCCGACGCGGCGTGCACATCGTCGTCGGAACGCCCGGCCGCATCATCGACCACCTCGAGAAGGGGACGCTCGACCTCTCGGCTCTGCAGTATCTCGTGCTCGACGAGGCCGACGAGATGCTCAAGATGGGCTTCGCCGAGGATGTCGAGACGATCCTCGCCGAGACGCCCAAGACCAAGCAGGTCGCCCTCTTCTCGGCGACCATGCCGCCGCAGATCCGCCGGATGTCGAAGCAGTACCTGAACGACCCCGAAGAGATCACGGTCAAGTCCAAGACCCAGACGTCGGCGAACATCTCGCAGCGCTACCTGATCACCGCCTGGCAGCAGAAGATGGACGCGCTCACCCGCATCCTCGAGGTCGAGAACTTCGACGGCATGATCGTCTTCGGCCGCACCCGGAGCGTCACCGAGGAGATCGCCGAGAAGCTGCGCGCCCGCGGCTACTCCGCCGCCGCGATCAACGGCGACATCGCGCAGCCGCAGCGCGAGAAGACGGTCAACCAGCTGAAGTCGGGCAAGCTCGACATCCTCGTGGCGACGGACGTGGCGGCCCGCGGCCTCGACGTCGAGCGCGTCTCGCACGTCGTGAACTACGACATCCCGACGGACGCCGAGTCCTACGTCCACCGCATCGGCCGCACCGGCCGCGCCGGGCGCACCGGCGACGCGATCAGCTTCGTCACCCCGCGCGAGCGCGGCCTGGTCAAGATGATCGAGCGCGCGACCCGCCAGGAGCTCACCGAGATGCCGCTCCCCAGCGTCGACGAGGTGAACGTCACCCGGCTGTCGCGCTTCGACGACCGCATCACCGCCGCGCTTGACGAGGCCGACCGCATCGAGCGCTTCCGCGACATCGTCGCCCACTACGTCCGCAACCACGACGTGCCCGAGGTCGACGTGGCCGCCGCGCTCGCGGTGGTCGCGCAGGGCGAGACCCCGCTCCTGCTCGAGCCCGACCCCGAGCCGGCGCCGCGCCGCGAACGCGCCGACCGCCCGGATCGCGGCGATCGGCCCGCCTTCGGCGACCGTCCCGAGCGCGGCGAGCGCCGGACTCCCCGCGAGGGCCTCTCGACCTACCGCATCGCCGTCGGCAAGCGCCACCGTGTGGAGCCGCGCCAGATCGTCGGCGCCCTGGCGAACGAGGGCGGCCTGCGCCGCGACGACTTCGGCGCGATCAAGATCATGCCCGACTTCTCGCTGGTCGAGCTGCCGGCGAACCTCTCACGCGAGACCCTCGACCGTCTCGCCGACACCCGCATCTCGGGTCAGCTCATCGAGCTGCGCCCCGACGCCGGGCGCCCTCAGCGGCGGACGGATGCCGCGTCCCGGCCCCGTCGCGACGACCGGGGTGCGGGCGACCGCGGCTTCGGCGAGCGCGGCGCCGGCCGCGGGTACGGCGACCGCCCGGAGCGCAAGCCGCGCCACAAGCGCAGCGACGGCTGATCTTCGACGCGCCGTCCCCCGGGGTGGGAGCGGCATCCGGCACGTGACGGCGGGCGGGGCGATTGCGCCCCGCCCGCCGTCGTCGTCGTCGCAGCGACTCAGCCGCCGGCCTGCACCGTGAAGAAGATCTCGACGAGGTCCGCCTCGTAGGCGTGGAAGTAGTGGTCGATGCCCTTCCCGTCGGTCGAGTGCCCCTCAGGCGCCTTGCCCTTGGGCAGCGTGTCGCGGGTGAATGTCGTCAGCGTGGTCGGGATGCCCCGCTCGGCCGTCATCGCGACGGCCTGCTGCACCTGCTCGGGCGTGAGCGGGTCGCCGCCGAGGAACTCGTGCGCGCTCATGTACAGCTCGGAGATGTCGAGGGTCACCCAGTTCTGCGAATGGGTCGCCCCGGCGTCGCCCTGCGCGGACCTGTCCGGGATGTAGCACTCGTGTGCGGACGCGACGCCCGCACCGGTGAAGACGAGTGCTGCGGTCAGGGCGGTGGCCCCGAAGATCTTGCGGATCATGCTGTTTCTTCCTTCCCCGGGGGCGCAGGGACGCACCCCTCCGCAGTGCTGGAGCCGGGCACCGCGACGGTGATACAAGAATGTGAGCGGATGCCCCTCCGCGGCGGGCCCCGTTCGGCACGCTGTGCGCGAACATGCCTCCGCGTGCGCCTCTCGCCTCGGCCCGCTCTCAGCCGCCCCCGTAGGATCGTTGCATGGCCGGATTCTGGGGCAGACGCAAGCGCGAGCAGGAAGAACTGAGCACGCAGGACGCCGATCTGGCGCGGCGCGCCCAGCAGGCCCTCGTGGCCGCCGACGAGCGCATCCGCCTGACGACGGACGAGCTGGCCTTCGCCGATGCCGAGCTCGGCCCCGGCCCCACCAAGGAGCTCCGCGACGCGCTGGAGTCGGTGCGCACGCACCTGCAGGAGGCCTTCCATCTGCACCAGCTGAACCACGACGAGATCCCCGACACCCCGGAGGAGCTCCGCACGCGCAATGCGCGCATCGTGCAGCTCTGCGAGTGGGCCGAAGACCTGCTCGACGACCGCACCGAAGCCCTCGCCGGGTCCATCGAGCGCGCCCGCCGCGCACCCGAGATCATCGCGCGGGTGCGCGCGGATGCCGCGCGCCTGCGGCTGCGACTCCCCGACGCCCGGTCGACGGTCGAGCGCCTCGCCGTGCGGTACTCCTCGCACGCACTCGCCCAGATCGAGGCGAATCCGGCGGAGGCCGAGCAGCTGCTGGGGTTCGCGGAGCACAGCGCGAGCGTCGCCGAGCGGCGCCGCGAGGCGGGTCAGCGCGAGCAGGCCAACATGGCCCTGGAGGCGTCGACCGAGTCGGTGCGTCGCGCTGAGACGCTGCTGGACGCGGTGGAGACGTTCGAGGTGGAGGCGCTGCGCGCCGAGTCCACTCTCGCCGCGATCGTCGAGGACTCGCGGGGCGACATCGTCGCCGCGCTCAAGGAGCCGCACTCGCCTGCCGTGGAGGCCGCGATCGCCCAGCTGCAGGCCGCCCTGGCCGCACTGCCGGCGGCAGGCGTCAACACCGATCCGTTCGAGCAGCTGTCTCGACTGCGGGAGGCGAACGCCGGGCTCGACGCCGCGATCGCCGCAGCGCGGGAGCGCGCCGCGCGCCCGATCCCGCCGCTCGAGCACGTGCGGCACGCCATCGATGACGCGGACCGCCAGATCGCCGTCTCCCGCGACGTCATCGCCGGGCACCGCGGATGGATCGGCGCCGACGCGCGCACCCGGTTCGCCGAGGCGGAGCGCATCCGCCTCGATCTCGATCGCCTCCTGGGCGCATCCGCGTCGGCGGTGACGACCATCGACGAGGACCACCGGGAGCAGGCGTTCGCGATGGCGCGCCGTGCGGCGTTCCTGGCCAGCGAGGCACTGCAGCTCGCTCAGCGCGACATCGATTCCGCGAGGCCCCAGCCCGAGCAGTGGGGTGCGCCGGGGTACGGCCAGCAGGGCTGGGGCGGCGGCCGCCGCAGCGGCGGAGGCGACCTCATGGGCGGCATCCTGGGCGGCCTCGTCATCGGCAGCATCCTGGACGGCTTCATCGACTGACGCCGCCCCGTGGCGACGGCCCGCGGATTCTCAGGCGGTGAGCTCGAGCCCGTCCGCGACGACGCGACCGTCGTGGATCACCGTGCGGTCCGCTCCGCGGTCCATCACGGCGCTCGTCGGCGTCTCGCCGTCGACCAGCACGAGGTCGGCCCGGTCGCCGGGCGCGACGCCCGGCCGGTCGCCGGCGCCGGCCACGCGGGGTGAGGAGCCGCGCATGATCGACGCGCCGCCCATCGTGGCCACGGCGAGCGCCAGCTCGATGAGATCGTCGCGCCGGAAGCCGTTGACGAACGCGAGCTGCCACGTGCGGTCCAGCATGTCGCAGTTCCCGTACGGGCTCCAGTAGTCGCGCTGGCCGTCCTCGCCGAGCCCCACGCGCACGCCCGCCTCAACGAGGTCCACGAGCGACAGGTGCCCCGTGGTCGACGGTGCGACCGTCGCCATCGCGACGTCGAGCTCGGCGAACTCGTCGATGAGGCGCCGGCTCACCGCCTCCGAGACCGAGCCGAGACCGTAGGCGTGCGAGAGCGTGACCTTGCCCTGCATGCCCAGCGCGCGCGTGCGCTCGAGGACCAGCTCGGTGCTGAACACGCCGAGCTCGCCGGGCTCATGCAGGTGGATGTCGACCTCGACCTGGTACCTCTCGGCCAGGCCGAACACGATGTCGAGGTGCCGGACCGGGTCGCGGTCCAGCTGGCACGGATCGATCCCGCCCATCACGTCGGCACCCTGCCGGAGCGACTCCTCGAGGTACTCCACGGTGCCGGCCTCACGCAGGATCCCCGCCTGGGGGAAGGTCATGATCTGGACGTCGGCGTGGTCGCGGAACCTCTCCTTCGCCGCGAGCACCGAGTCGAACTTCTCGAGCCTGCAGTCCACGTCGACCTGCGCGTACGTGCGCACCCGCGTGGTGCCCCTGGCGATCATCCGCTCGAGGGTTCCCGCGACGATCGCCGCGTGCGGCACGTCGGTGTTCCGCCAGTTCCGCCGATCGTTGAGCATCATGCCCCACACCCCTGGCGCGCCCGTGTGCGGACGGAACGGCAGCCCGATGCGCGACGAGTCGAGGTGCACGTGCACGTCGCTGAACGACGGCAGCAGCAGTCGGCCGCGCCCGGCGACGTCCTGCGGACCGGGCGCGGCGGCGTCGTCGTGCGGTCGGATGGCGGCGATGCGGGCGCCTTCGATGACGACGTCGGCGGCGTCGGCGCCCCACGGACGGGCGTTGCGGATGATCACGGTGGTCCTTCCGGAGGAACGGCTGCGGACGCGCCGGGTCGAGTGCGTCCGACACGGGACAGCAGAAGGGGTGCGGCCGAGAAGGCCGCACCCCATTGTCCGTCAGCCGGTCAGGAGGCGAGCTCCTCCGGCTGCGCCTGCGTTGTCAGCGAGATCACGCCGTAGTCCCAGCCCTTGCGCCGATACACCACGCTCGGGTGGTCCGTGCGCGCGTCGATGAAGAGGAAGAAGTCGTGGCCGACCAGCTCCATGCGGTCGACGGCCTCCTCGACCGACATCCATTCGGGGTGGAACTCCTTGGTGCGGATGACGACGGGCGTGTAGCCCTCCTCCTCCTCGTTGCCCGTGACGATCGGGATCTCGCCGGTTGCGACGGCGCGGAGCACGTCGACGGATGCCGGCTGCACATCGATTCCCTGGATGGCGCCGCTCCCCTTCTCGAACTTGGCGCCGCGGGGGTGGTTGCGTGCGTCGACGCGCTTGTCCTTCGCCCGCCGGAGCTGCTCGCACAGCTTGTCGACAGCGAGGTCGAGAGCGGTGAACTTGTCGCCGTCCGTCGCCTCGGCCCGGATCACCGGTCCTTTGCCGTTGACGGTGAGCTCGACGGTCTCGTCTTCCATGCGCCCGTTGTGGTAGGCGCGGTGGGTGACCTTGACGTCCACGCGCTGTGCGCGCGGCGCGAGGTTCTGGATACGGGCCGCCTTCTCTTCGACGACACTGCGGAAGCGATCGGTGATACCCACTCCCACGCCGACGATGCTGGTTTCCATCCCTGACCTCCTTGTTCCGGTCCACCCGGCCAAGGGCGGACCATCAGTCGCCTTGTGCCCCCCACGGTATCCCGGTGTCGGGGGTCTGTCACCTGTGAGTTTCGAATGCGTCCACGCCGCGTTCATCCGCCCGTGCGGTGGCGCCGCGGGGTCGCCGCGATGGTCACCGCACCGACCACGTCGGCGCCCGCCGCGCGCAGTGCGCGCACGGCTTCGGCCACGCTCGCACCCGTCGTCACGACGTCGTCGACCACGATCACCCGCAGCCCGGCGGCGTCGTGCGCGGCCAGACTGTGCGCGACGTTGCGGCGTCGCAGGTCGCGATCGAGCCCGCGCTGATCGGCCGTCCGGCGCACCGCCCGGAGCACCCTGCGCACGCGCCGCCCGGTGCGGCGGACCACGACGTCGGGCATCCGGAATCCGCGGCGGCGGTACGCCGCCCGCGACGTCGGCATGGGGACGAGCACGGCGTCGGGAGCGCCGGTGCGCACCAGCGCCGCCTGCAGCGCGGGGACCAGCGCCCGGGCGAGGCCGGTGCGGCCGTCCTCCTTGATCGCGCGCAGCACGCGCGCCGCGACGCCCTCGAAGGCCAATCCGCTCCAGACGAGCACGTCGCCCCCGTCCGCCTCGACGACGCGCCGGCGGGGGTCTGGGGTCAGGGCGAGGAGGCAGCGCTCGCACAGCGCGACGTCGGGCTCATCGCACCCGGCGCACGACAGCGGCAGCACGAGGGCGAGCGCGTCGGCGCATGCCGCCCGCACCGGCACCCAGAGCTCTCGCATCACCGCATCAGCCTCGCGGGTCGGCGCCGGGCCCGACCGGCCCATCCCGGGGCCGGTGGAGGGCGCGCACGAGCGGCGCCCTGGGGAGGAGCCCTACTGGGGGGCGCCCTGCTGGGTCGCGAGCACGCGGATGCCGGTCGCCGTCGGCTGCCAGGTCGTGCCGCGCTTGACGAACAGCGTGCCGTCCAGTGCGAGCAGGCGCAGGCTGGAGATCCCGCTGCCGCCGGCGATCGACTTCATCCCCGCAGCCGCCGTGGAGGTCGTGGTCGGCGCACCGACGACCTGCTCCACCACCACGGACTCCGTCTCGCCGCCGCCCAGCACGCCGACCGTGACGTCGTCGATCCAGGTGACTCCGAGCCCCGTGCCGCCCACGCTGACGAGCCGCACCGGGGTTCCGAGCGCTTCCGGCACGCCGTCCGCGTTGCGCAGGACCCCGGCCACCCACAGCATGGAGCGGCCGCCCGAGGTCACCGTGGCAGCGATCCGCGTGCCGTCGCGGGACAGGGCCATGCCGGCGATCGAGGTCGCCTCGGCCCAGGCGTCGGCGACCTCGACGACGTCGCCGCCGGGCAGGTGGGCGCGCACCGCACCCGGCGCGCTGCGCGGCACGCTCCACACGATCCCCAGCCGGTCGATGGTCGGGTCGACGAGGTCGGCGCGCGTGTCGAGCACCTCCGGCTCGGGCACTGCAGCGCTGAGCCGCACCACGGCGCCCGAGGACAGCTTCGCCGCCGCGAGGCTGCGCTCGGGGCCCACCTGGACGCTCGTCGGCGCCGCGTTCTCGACGGCTGCCGACAGGCCCGGGATCTTGTCGAGCTCGTCGCCGGTGAGGAAGCCGAAGCCGTCCTCGGTGAGCACCAGCGGTGCGGCCGGGACGCGCGTCGAGCGCACCGCGACGGGCTGCGCGTCGACAGGGGTCGAATCGACGCTCATGACGACATCGGATGCCCCGGCCGCGCTCAGGCTCGCCTCGAGCTGCGTCAGCATGCGGTCAAGGGCCGTGGTGCTCGCGCCGACGATTCCCTCGCTGAGCTCGACCTCGGCCACGCCGTTCTCGTCGATCGGCACCGACGGCACCGCCGTGACGTCGTCGGGGAACGCCGTCGCCACCGAAGCGGCGAGCCACTCGCTCGGGGGCCCGTTCACGAGCGCCCCGGCGATGCTGCTGGCGGCCGTCGTGACGGGGAACCAGCGCACGTCGGGCACGAGGTACTCCCAGGCCGGATCGAAGTACATCAGCGGATAGCGGTGGAACACGGTGGGGAACTGCGCCTCGTCGAGCCAGATGCCGTCCGGCGCCTCGGTGATGCGCCACTCGCCGTCGCTGCGCTGCGCGAGACGGAAGACCTGCTCGCCCGGGGCGAGCTCCGCCCGCTCGTAGGCGCCGATGTTGTCGACGGTGGCCACGACGTCGAAGGCGAAGCCCACGACGCCCTCGCCCGTCTCGACGTAGTCGCGCTCCGCGCGCTCGTCGACGATGACGCCCGCCTCGGGCTGCCAGGTGTCCCGGAGCGCCGGCGCGAGGAACTCGCGGGCGACCGCCCAGTTGCCCCCCACGCCGGGACCGGAGCCGGCGTCGATGAAGCCCTCCACGATCTGCGCCGGGGACGCACCGGGCTGCGGCCGGTTGGGGATGAAGGTCACGTTCTGCGACCCGGCGCCGGTGTCGCCGGTCTCCAGCCCGTACTCGACCGGCCCGCTCATCGGGAAGCCCGCGCAGCCGGTGACGACGAGCGCGCAGGCGGCGAGGAGCAGCGACAGGATGCCGCGTGCCCGGGTCATGCCGGTCCTCCCGTCGTCGCGGCATCCGCTTCGCTGCCGGCGCGCCGCGGCGACGCCGCCCGCGGCAGGTCGATCGGCTCGGTCAGGCCGAGGTCCTCGAAGGGCGCCGCAGCGTCGTCGCCGGGCTCCACGGGGATGGGCGAAGACCCGTCGAGCACCGCGTCCTTCCGTGGCAGCGTCAGCACGAAGTGGGTGCCCTTGCCGGGCTCGGACCACACCGCCAGCTCGCCGCCGTGCAGCTTCGCGTCACCGAGCGCGATCGACAGCCCGAGGCCCGTTCCGCCGATCGTCCGCTTGCGCGACGGGTCTGCGCGCCAGAACCGGTCGAACACCCGCTCGGCATCCTGGGGGTTCATGCCCATCCCGTAGTCGCGCACGCCGATGGCCACCGCCTGCTGGTTGCTGTCGACGGTCACGACGATGGGGCGGCCCTCGCCGTGCTCGATGGCGTTGCCCAGCAGGTTGCGCACCACGCGCCGCACCCGGCGCGGATCCATGTCGACCGGTGAGTAGCCGCCCGGCGCGACCAGTCGGACGTCGCTGCCGTGCTGCTCGGCCAGCTGGTGCATCGAGCCGATGACGTCCTCGGCGAGGTGCGCCAGGCTCGTCGGCTCGAGCTCGAGCTGCACCGAGCCGGCGTCGTAGCGGCTGATCTCGAGGAGATCGGTCAGGAGCGTCTCGAAGCGCTGCACCTGCGCGTTCAGCAGCTCGGCCGCGCGGGCCGTGGCGGGGTCGAACTCGTCACGCTGGTCGTTGATCATGTCGGCCGCGAGCCGGATGGTGGTCATCGGCGTCCGCAGCTCGTGCGACACGTCCGAGACGAACCGCTGCTGCACGAGGGACAGCTCGGCGAGCTCCTTGATCTGCGACTCGAGGCTGTCGGCCATCGCGTTGAACGACCGGCCGAGCGTGGCCAGCTCATCCTCGCCGTGCACCTCGAGCCTCACGTCCAGCTGACCGGCGGCCAGCTTGGCGCTGGTGTCGGCCGCCTCGCTGATCGGGGTCGTGACCGAGCGCAGGACGAACCAGGCGATGCCGCTGATGAGCAGCACGAGGCCGATCCCGACGATCCACAGCGTGCGCTGCACGAACGAGAGCGTCTGCGGGGCGTTGGCGAGGTCGTAGGCGAGGTAGAGCTCGTACGAGGCGACGCCCTCGATGTTCAGCTGCTGCCCCACGACGATGCCGGGCGCACTCGTCTCGCCGCCGTCGGGCAGCGAGACCGGCTGCCAGATCTGCCGGTCCGGGGTGGTGCGCACGAGGGTGCGCATCGGCACCGTCAGCAGCTCGTCGATCACGCCTTCGGCGGTGGAGAAGTCCTGCGGGGCGTTGGGCACGGGCGGGCCGATGCGATAGGCGGCGACCATGTCCGCGGAGGACTGGTCGCGCAGCGCGGTGAACGCCAGCGTCATGACGTTCTGCATCTGCACCGCGTCGCTCTGCACCGCGGCGTCCAGGGTCCGCTGCGCGGCCGCGCGGGCCTGCTCCGCGTCGATGAGCACCTGATCCCTGCGGGAGGCGAAGAGGTCGTTCTGGATGGCCAGTGCCATCCAGACGCACGCCACGACCACCGCCAGCGCGGTGAGGCCGATGGTGACCAGGATCGTCCGGAAGCGCAGCGAGCGCCGCCACAGCGCCGCGATGTTCCCCGGCCATGCGCGCCACAGGCGCCACCCTGTCAGGGGGGCCATCGTGGCCGTCACGCCCGTCGTCGGCGCTGTCACGGGAACCTCAGACGACGGCACCGGCGCGGTAGCCGACGCCGCGCACCGTCGTGACGATCTTGGGGTTGTCGGGGTCCTTCTCGACCTTCGCGCGCAGTCGCTGCACGTGCACGTTCACCAGGCGCGTGTCGGCCTTGTAGTGATAGCCCCACACCTGCTCCAGCAGCATCTCGCGCGAGAACACCTGCTGCGGCTTCGAGGCGAGCGCGACCAGCAGCTCGAACTCGAGCGGAGTCAGCGCGATGGGCCCGTCGCCGCGGCGCACCTCGTGCGCGGCCACGTCGACGGTGAGGTCGCCGATGCGCAGCGTGTCGTTCGCGGGCTGGGACGCGGGACGCAGGCGCGTGCGGATGCGCGCGACGAGCTCCTTGGGGTTGAAGGGCTTGACGATGTAGTCGTCCGCGCCCGACTCGAGCCCCTTCACGACGTCGGCGGTGTCGGTCCGCGCGGTCAGCATGATGATCGGGATGCCGGACTCGGCACGGATGCGCGTGCAGATCTCGATGCCGTCCATGCCCGGGAGCATGAGGTCGAGCAGGATGAGCTCGGGACGCTCGGTCCGCCAGGCCTCGACGGCCTGGGCGCCGTCTGCGCAGAAGACCGTCTCGAATCCTTCCGTGCGCAGCACGATGCCGATCATCTCGGCGAGGGCGGTGTCATCGTCGACCACCAGGATGCGTGAAGTCATCGCGCGGGTTCGTTCCTTCTGTCCAGGCACGGGCCACGGCGAGCGCCGACCCCATGCGCTCCCCACAGAGTAGTCGACAGCGACCGCGGACCGCCCGAACCTCGCCTGAGCGCCCGCCGAGAGCCGCTGCGGGACCCCGCGCCGCGCCGGCCGTGGGAGCGGATGCGGCGTCCGGGTGATGTGGAACGATAGGGGCAACGGCGACCCGCACCGCCCTCGGCGCGGCGCCCACGCCAGAGAGGACCACCGTGACCGCGTACCCGGCTTGGACGCCGGCGTCCCGCCCCGGCATCATCCCGCTGCACCCGCTGACGTTCGGGACGATCCTGGGCCGCTCGTTCGCCGCGCTGCGCCAGAATCCCCGGGTCCTGCTCGGGTTCGCGCTGGTCGTGCAGACCCTCGCGTACCTCGTGGTGCTCGGCGGGGTCCTGCTGGTGATGTGGGCGTCGTTCTCGCGCCTGGACACCCTGCAGGAGGGCACCGACGAGTACGACACCGTGATGGCCGGCTCGATCGCGCTCACCGCGGTCGCGGGCATCGTCCTCTCGCTGGCGGCCGGGGCGCTGAGCGTGATCGTGCAGGGCATCGTCGTGGTGGAGGTCACGCACGCGGCGGTGGCCGAGAAGCTCACCCTCGGTGCGCTGTGGCGGCAGGTGAAGCCGATCGCGTGGCGCCTCATCGGCTACTCGCTGCTCGTGGTCCTGGCCGTCGCCGCACTCGTCGCCGCCGTGGTGCTGGCGGTCGTCGGCGTCGCGATCGTGGCCCCGCCTGCGGCCATCGCGCTCACGATCGTCGTGATCGTCGCCGCGATCCCCCTCACGTGGTGGCTCATGATCAAGCTGCTGCTCGTGCCCGCCGCCATCATCGTCGAGCACGCCACGATCCCGCAGGCGCTGTCGCGCTCGTGGACGCTGACGCGCGGCCGGTTCTGGCCGGCGCTGGGGATCATCCTCGTCATCAGCGTCATCTTCGCCACGGTCGCGCAGGTGGTGAGCATCCCGATGAGCTTCCTCTCGCTGGGGCTCACGACGATCATCGCGCCGACCGGCGACCCCGAGCCGACCGCCATCGTCGGCTTCCTCGCGGCGACGCTGCTGACCCAGGTGCTGACCCTGCTGCTGCAGTCCGTCGCCGTGGTGGTGCAGTCCACCGCGACGGCGCTCATCTACATCGACTGCCGCATGCGCCGCGAGGGCCTCGACCTCGATCTGCTGGCGTACGTGGAGCGACGGGATGCCGGGGCCGCCGGTCTGCCGGATCCCTACCGCGAGAACGTCGGGCGCGCCGTCGCCCCGCGCATCGCGCCCGGACCGTACGGCGCGCCCGGCTACGCCGCATACCCGCCCGGCTACGCGCAGCCGGTGTTCGGACCACGCGGGGCCGGGGCGCCCGGCTACGGCCCGCCCGCCGGCTACGGTCCCCCACCGGCGCACCCGGTATACGGGCCGCCTGCGGGCTACGGGCAGCCCGCGGGGTACGCCGCGGCTCCCGTGCAGCCGGCGCCGCCCGTGGCGCTCTCCGACGCTCCCGCGAGCCCCGCCGACGCGGACGCCGACGGTGCGGGCGGGCAGGATCCCGCACGACCCGGGACGCCCGCCGAGCCGGAGGCCTCGCCGACCACCTGGACCGCCCCCGGCGCCGCCCCGGACGGCGCCGACCGCGGGTCGCCGTGGTCCTGAACGCCGGGATGCTCCGCGTGTCCGCACGCCTCGCCGACGCCGTGCCGCCGCTGACCCCCGACGGCGACGAGGCGCGGCGCTGGGCCGAGGACGAGCTCGCCGACCCCGCCTACGACATCGCGGAACCCACGCCGATCGACCGCATCGCGCGGGCCGTCGGGGACTTCATCGCCTCACTGCTGAACCCGGACCTCACGGGGGGTCTGGGCACGACCTTCGCGCTCGTGGCAGCGGTGATCGTCGTGATCGTCATCGTCGCCGCCTTCCTGGTGTGGGGCATGCCCCGCGTCTCCCGCCGCGCAGCGCCGCGCGCGCCGATGCTGTTCGGCGAGCGCGAGCAGCGCAGCGCCGCGCAGCTGCGGGCCGCCGCCGAGGAGCGCGCCCGCGCGTCGGATTGGGACGCCGCGATCGTGCTGCGCTTCCGCGCGCTGGCACGGGGCTGCCTCGAGCGCGGCGTCGTCGACCCGCCGCCCGGTGCGACCGTCCACGCGTTCGCGCGGGCGGCGGCGAAAGCGTTCCCCTCGCTCGCCGATCGCCTCGAGGACGCCGCGACGGCGTTCGACGACGTCCGCTATCTCCGGCGGCCGGGGACCGGTGACCTCTACCGTCTCGTCGCGTCCGTCGACGACGCCGTGACCGCGGCACGTCCCGCGCTGCGCGAGGAGGTCCCCGCGTGAGTGCGACCCTCACCGCCCGCGCCGCGGACGGCCCGGGGACGACGGATGCCGCTCCCCCGGCGGACGCCGAGAGCCCGGGCGGGCAGCGGCCCGGCCGTCGCGTGGGCGCGTGGGTCGCCATCGCCCTGGCGCTGCTCGTCGTCGGCGGGGTGGGCGCGGCCGTCTCGGCCGCGAACGGGTGGGCCCAGCGCGGCGCGCTCGACCCCTCCTCGGCCGGCCCGACCGGCGCGCGCGCACTCGTGCAGATCCTGCGCACCCACGGCGTCGAGGTCGAGGTCGCGCGCGACCGCGAGGCGGCCCTCCAGGCGCTCGAGCGGTCCGCCGGGACGCTCGTGCTCCCCGACACGCCGGCGCTCTCGGACGAAGCGGTGAACACCCTCGTGGGCGCCGCCGGCGACGTGGTGCTGATCGAGCCGCGCGCCCGCACGCTGGATCTGCTGCTGCCGGGGTCGGCTCCCGCCGGCGTCGCGTCCGACGAGACCGCGCGCCCGGACTGCGACGTCGAGGACGCCGTCCGTGCCGGCGCCGTGCGGCCCTGGGGCGTGTACACGCCGGGCGCGGACACGGCGTCCTGCTACCCGTCCGCCGGCGGCTACGGCCTGCTCGTGCACGAGACCGACCGCGGCCGCGTCGCCGCCGTCGACGGCCGCGCGCTCTTCACCAACGAGCGGCTCGCCGACGACGGCAACGCCGCCCTCGCCGTGAACCTGATGGGGCGGCATGCGCTCGTCGTCTGGTACGTTCCGGGACTCGGCGACACCGACATCGCGGATGCCGATCCGTCGCTCGGCGAGCTCACGCCCCCCTGGGTCAGTCCCGTCATCGTGCTGCTGCTGGTGGCAGGGATCGCGGCCGGCGTCTGGCGGGGCCGGCGCTTCGGCCCGCTCGTGGCCGAGCGGCTGCCCGTGACGGTGCGCGCCTCCGAGACCACCGAGGGCCGCGCCCGCCTGTACGCGCGGGCCCGGGACCCGCTGCACGCCGCGGACCGGCTCCGGATCGGGGCGCTGCGGCGCCTCGCCGGGCTGCTGGGCCTCGCGGCGAACGCGGCCGCGCCCGAGATCGCCGACGCGGCCGCGGGCCGCGTGGGGCTGGACCGTGCGGCGGTGCGCGGCATCCTGATCGACGACATCCCCCGCAGCGACGCCGAGCTCGTCGCGCTGAGCTCACGACTGCGACAACTCGAGGACGCCGTCCGCGCGGCCGTCCGCCCTGAAAGGAGCCCCCGATGACGGACACCCCCGCAGGCCCCCGGCCGCCGGCCGCCGACGCCGCTGCCGAGGCGCGGCCCACGTCGCCCGAGCCGGCCGGCTTCGACGACGCCGCACTGCGGGAGGCGATGAACCGCGTGCGCCTCGAGGTCGGCAAGGCGGTGGTCGGCCAGGACGGCACCGTCACCGGTCTGCTCATCGCGCTCCTCGCGCGCGGGCACGTGCTGCTGGAGGGGGTGCCCGGCGTCGCGAAGACGCTCCTCGTGCGGGCGTTCTCGACCGCGCTGGGCCTGGACACCAAGCGCATCCAGTTCACTCCCGACCTCATGCCCGGAGACGTGTCGGGCTCGCTGGTGTACGACGCGCGGACGGGAGAGTTCGAGTTCCGCGAGGGGCCGGTGTTCACTCACGTCGTGCTCGCCGACGAGATCAACCGGACGCCGCCGAAGACGCAGGCCGCGCTGCTGGAGGCGATGGAGGAGCGTCAGGTCTCGACCGACGGAGTGACGCGCCGCCTCCCCGATCCGTTCCTCGTCGCCGCGACGCAGAACCCGATCGAGCACGAGGGCACGTACACGCTGCCCGAGGCGCAGCTGGACCGGTTCCTGCTCAAGCTCGTCGTGGACGTGCCGGCGCGTGAGGCCGAGCTGGCAGTCCTCCGTCGGCACGCCGGCGGCTTCGATCCGCGCGATCTCGCCGCCGCCGGCCTGCGACGGGCCGCCACGGCCGACGAGCTCCGCGCAGCGCAGCGGGCCGCGGCATCCGTCACCGTCTCGGACGACGTCCTCGGCTACGTCGTCGACCTCGCCCAGGCCACGCGGAGCAGCCCGTCGGTGCAGCTGGGCGTGAGCCCGCGTGCCGCCACCGCGCTGCTCGCGGCGGCCAAGGCGTGGGCGTGGCTCGGCGGCTACCCCGCGATCACGCCCGATCACGTGCAGACGATGCTCCTGCCGACGTGGCGCCACCGCATCCGCCTGCGCCCCGACGCCGAGCTCGAGGGCGTCTCGGTCGACGCGGTGCTGGGCTCGGTGGTCCAGCAGACGCGCGTGCCGATCTGACGCCGATGTACGTCACCGGTCGCCTTCCGCTGCTCGTGGCCCTCGGAGCCGTGCCCGTCGTGCTGCTCTCGGCGGCGGGGATGGACGCGTGGCTCGCGGCGGCGGGCTGGGTGGTGCTGTGCCTGGCCGCGGCCCTCGGCGACGCCGCCGCCGCGCCCGATCCGCGCCGGATCGCCGTGACCAGGCGGCTGCCGCGACGCGTGCTGCTCGGGCAGCCGGTGCTCTCGGAGCTGGTGCTGCGCAACACCGGCGATCGAGCCGTGCGGGGCCGCGTGCGTGACGCGTGGCAGCCGACCGCGGGGGCACCGCCCGAGCGACCGACGATCGCCATCCCTCCCGGCGAGGCCCGCACCGTCCGCATCCCGCTCCTCCCCCGTCGGCGCGGCGAACTGAGGTCGCGCTTCGTCGTCGTGCGCTCGGACGGTCCGCTGCGGCTCGCAGGGCGTCAGGCGCGGCTGGACTCCGCGGGCACGGTGCGCGTGCTGCCGCCGTTCACCGCGAGGCGCCACCTGCCGTCACGGCTCGCGCGGCTGCGCGAGCTCGACGGCAACACCAGCGTGCAGGTGCGCGGACAGGGCACGGAGTTCGACAGCCTGAGGGAGTACGTCCGCGGCGACGACGTGCGATCGATCGACTGGCGGGCGACCGCGAGGTCCAGCACCACGATGCTGCGCACGTGGCGACCCGAGCGCGATCGCCACGTCGTCATCGTGATCGACACCGGACGCACCGCTGCCGCACGTGTCGGGGACGGCGTGCGGATGGACGCCGCGATGGAGTCCGCTCTCCTGCTGGCCGCCCTCGCCACGCGGGCGGGCGACCACGTGCATCTGCTCATGTTCGACCGCACCGTCCGCGCCCGCGTCACGCGGGTCGACGGCCCCTCCCTCCTGCCCGCGATGGTCGACGCGATGGCGCCGGTCGAGCCGCAGCTGATCGACACCGACTGGGATGCGGCGTTCGCACACGTGCGCGCGCTCACCTCGCGCCCGTCGCTCGTCGTGCTCCTGACCGCGCAGGACGCCCCCGAGGCCGCCCGCGGCTTCCTCGGGTCGCTGCCCGCACTCTCGCGAGCAGCCCACGTGCTGGTCGGCACCGTGACGGACGAGCCCGACGAGCTTCCCGAGCGGCCGGACGCCGCCGACGTGTACCGCGCCGCCGCGGTCGAGCGGAGCGCGCACGACGCCGCCGTCGTCGCGGCCGCCGTCGCGCGCGCCGGCGGCGAGGCCATCGCCGCGACGCCCGAGGACCTGCCGCCGCGGATCGCCGACCGCTACCTCGCCCTCAAGGCGGCGGGGCGCCTCTGAGCGGAAACTCCGCACCGATCCTGGGAATCCGCTGAGGATGCCGATACCCTCGCGGCGAGGAAAGGAGTCCGCAGATGTCGGATACCACCATCCCGCCGACCACGGTGAACAGGCTCGTCGCGGAGGCTCTGGGAACGTTTCTGCTCGTCTTCGGCGGCGTCGGCGCGGCGCTGTTCGCGGCGAGCTTCCCGGCCGGGTCGGAGAGCAACCCGCTGGGCATCGCCTTCGTCGGCGTCTCCCTCGCGTTCGGACTCACCGTCGTGGCGGGCGCCTACGCGTGGGGCCCGATCTCGGGCGGCCACTTCAACCCGGCCATCACGCTCGGCCTCGCGGCGGCCGGGCGGTTCGAATGGAACAAGACGATCGGCTACATCGTCGCGCAGCTGATCGGAGGCGCGCTGGGCACCACCGTCATCGTGCTGATCGGCCTGTTCGGCACCGACGACTGGCTGGCGAACGCACAGGACGGCGGCTTCGCCGCCAACGGGTTCGGCACCGGTGAGTTCGGCTCGCCCGGCGGGTTCGGCATGGGGGCGGCGATCGTCGCGGAGATCGTGCTGACGGCGATCTTCGTGCTCATCATCCTCGGGGTCACCAATCCCACGCGCGGAACGGCGCCGCTCGCACCCCTCGCCATCGGCCTCACGCTCACCCTGATCCACCTCATCTCGATCCCCATCGACAACACGTCGGTGAACCCGGCCCGCTCGATCGCCTCGGCGATCTACGGCGGCCCGGATGCGCTGCTCCAGCTGTGGGTGTTCATCGTCTTCCCGATCGTCGGAGGTCTCCTCGCCGGCGTCCTGCACCGCGCGCTCTTCGAGCCCAAGGGCACGCTGCCGCCCGTGCAGGCGGAGGCGCGCGTCAAGTAGGCGCCGACACGACGGAGCGGCCCCCCCCCCATGGGGGGCGGGCCGCTCTGTCGTGGCCGTCGTTCAGACGAGGTCGAAGCGGTCGAGCTCGGTGACCTTGCCCCACGCCTTGACGAAGTCGCGCACGAACTTCTCGGTGGCGTCGTCGGAGGCGTACACCTCGGCGACGGCACGCAGCTCCGAGTTCGACGCGAACAGCAGGTCGACCCGGGTGCCGATGCCGACCGGCTCGCCCGAGCCGTCCTTGGCGCCCGAGAAGGCGTGCGAGCCCGGGTCGAGCGGCTTCCAGGTGGTGCCGAGGTCCAGCAGGTTCACGAAGAAGTCGTTCGTGAGAACGCCCTTGCGATCGGTGAACACGCCGTAGTCCGAGTCGTCCCAGTTCGCGCCGAGCACGCGAAGCCCGCCGACGAGCACGGTCATCTCCGGCGCGCTGAGCGTCAGCAGGTTCGCGCGGTCGATGAGGTGGTGCTCCTCGGGCATGAACGCCTGCGGCCCGTAGTAGTTGCGGAATCCGTCCGCCGCCGGCTCGAGGAACGCGAACGACGCGGCATCCGTCTGCTCCTGCGTGGCGTCGGTGCGACCGGGGTGGAAGACCACCTCGGCCTCGACGCCCGCGTCCTCGGCAGCCTTCTCGACCGCCGCGTTGCCGGCGAGCACGATGAGGTCGGCCAGCGACACCTTCTTGCCGTCGGTGCGGCCGTCGTTGAACGCGGCCTGGATCTGCTCGAGCTGCGCGAGCACCGTCGCCAGCTGGGCGGGCTTGTTGACCTCCCAGTCCTTCTGCGGCGCGAGGCGGATGCGGGCGCCGTTGACGCCGCCGCGCTTGTCGCTGCCGCGGAACGAGGATGCCGCGGCCCACGTCGTCTCGACGAGCTGCGTGACGGTGAGACCGGAGTCGAGGATCCGTGCCTTGAGCGCCGCCGCGTCCGCCGCGTCGATGAGCTCGTGGTCGACGGCCGGGACGCGGTCCTGCCACAGGAGCTCCTCCGCCGGGACCTCGGGGCCGAGGTAGCGGTCGATCGGGCCCATGTCGCGATGGGTGAGCTTGAACCACGCCCGCGCGAACGCGTCGGCGAACGCCTCGGGGTCGTCCTTGAAGCGGCGCGAGATCCTGTCGTACTCGGGGTCGGTGCGCAGCGCGAGGTCGCTCGTCAGCATGCGGGGCTCGCGCCGGCCGTTCGAGTGGGCCATCGGCACCATGTCGGCGCCGCCGCCGTTGACCGGGCGCCACTGGTGGCCGCCGCCGGGGCTGCGCATGAGCTCCCAGTCGTACGCGTAGAGGATGTGGAAGAACTCGTTGTCCCAGCGCGTGGGGTGGTAGGTCCAGGTGACCTCGAGACCCGAGGTGATGGTGTCGTCGCCGTGCCCGGTGCCGTGGTTGTTCTTCCAGCCCAGGCCCTGCTGCTCGAGGCCGGCGGCCTCGGGGTTGTCCTCGACGTTCGTGTCGGGCGCGGCGCCGTGGGTCTTGCCGAACGTGTGGCCGCCGGCGATCAGCGCGACGGTCTCCTCGTCGTCCATCGCCATGCGACCGAAGGTCTCGCGGATGTCGCGGGCCGACGCGAGCGGATCGGGGTTGCCGTTGGGCCCCTCCGGGTTGACGTAGATGAGTCCCATCTGCACGGCGGCGAGGGGCTTCTCGAGGTCGCGCTCGCCCGAGTAGCGCTCGTCGGCGAGCCAGGTGGTCTCGGGGCCCCAGTACACGTCGGCGTCGGGCTCCCACACGTCGGCACGACCGCCGGCGAACCCGAAGGTGCGGAAGCCCATCGACTCGAGCGCCACGTTGCCGGCGAGGATCATCAGGTCGGCCCACGAGATCGACTGGCCGTACTTCTTCTTCACCGGCCACAGCAGGCGGCGGGCCTTGTCGAGGTTGACGTTGTCGGGCCAGCTGTTCAGCGGCGCGAAGCGCTGCTGGCCGGCCCCGCCGCCACCGCGGCCGTCGGTCACGCGGTACGTTCCCGCGCTGTGCCAGGCCATGCGGATCATCAGCGGACCGTAGTTGCCGAAGTCGGCCGGCCACCAGTCCTGCGAGGTGGTGAGGGTCTGGGCGATGTCGGCCTTGACCGCCGCGAGGTCGAGCGCCTCGAAGGCGGCCTTGTAGTCGAAGTCGTCGCCGAGCGGGTTCGCCACGGCCGGGTTCTTGGCGAGGATCTTGAGGTTCAGCTGGTTCGGCCACCACACGCTGTTCGCGTTGCCCGTCGTCGGGTGCGGCTGACCGCCGCCGTGGATGACCGGGCACGACTCGTCGAGATTCGGGCGCGGACGCGTCTCGCCGTCCTCGCGCTCGTCGACGGGGGTGTCGATCGGCGTGACCGCCTGGTCGGTGTTGGGCAGGTCCTCACCGATCTCGGGGATGATCTCGTTGCTGTCGGTCATGGCTTCCTTCCAATCGGGATGGGCTGTCGGGTCGGAGTGAGTCAGGATGCGGCGGGCACGGCGCGCCCGGGGGCGGCGCCGCCGGCGTCCTCCGCCGCGCACGCGGGGCACACGCCCCAGAAGGTCACCTCGGCGACCTGCAGCGCGTAGCCGTGGGTGTCGGCGGGCGTGAGACACGGCGCCTCGCCCACCACGCAGTCGACGTCCTGCACGGCGCCGCAGCGCGAGCAGATGAGGTGGTGGTGGTTGTCGTCGACCCGCAGCTCGAACAGGCCGGGTCGACCCGCCGGCTCGATACGGCGCGCGAGTCCGGCGTCGACGAAGTCGCCCAGTGCGTTGTAGACGGACTGCAGGCTCGTGCCGGGCACCGTGCGAGCCACGACGCCGTAGAGCTCGTCCGCGCTGGCGTGCGGACGCTCGACGAGAGCGGCGACGACCGCGCGCCGGGACTCGGTCACCCGCAGGCCGGCCGCGCGCAGCCGCGCGATCGGGTCGACGTGCGCAGCGTCGAGGTGGGGGGCCGGAGTCACCCCTTCATCGTAGCTTTGTTTTGAGTCATTCAAAACAGTGGTAATGGCTCAGCCGGCGACGAGCGTCGGGGTGCCCGTCTCGTACTCGGTGAGGTCGCCCGTCTCCCCCAGCCGGTGCGCGCGGCGTCCCACGACCAGCATGTAGACGAGGAACAGCGCGAGCGCGGCCGCGCCGATGCCGATCTTGACCGGCCACGGCCAGGGCTGCGCCGTGACGAAGCCCTCGATGAGCCCGGAGACGCCGAGGGCGATGACGAGCCCGATCGCGATCGTGGCCAGCGAGCGGCCCGTCGCCGCGAGCGCCTCGCCGCGCGAGCGGGCGCCGGGCGCCACCCAGGCCCAGAAGATGTGCAGCCCGGCCGCGCCGGCGACGAAGATGCAGGTCAGCTCGAGGAGGCCGTGCGGGAGGATGAAGAGGACGAAGACGTCGGCACGGTCGAACGCCGTCATCACGGCGGCGGCGGTGCCGACGCCGACGGCGTTCTGGACCAGCACCATGACCGGCCACACGCCCGTGATGCCGAACAGCACGCACTGCGCCGCGATCCAGGCGTTGTTGGTCCATACGGTGCCGGCGAACACGGCTGCCGGGTTCTCGCTGTAGTACTCGGTGAAGTCGTTCTCGGCGTACTGCTCGAGCTGCGCACGGCTGCCCAGACTCGCCACGAGCGCGGCGTCCTGCGAGACCCACAGGGCCACGATCGTGACGACCATCAGGAACGCCGCCGCGATGACGAGCGTCGTCCAGCGCACGCGGTACAGCGCCGCCGGCAGCTGGAGCGCGAAGAACCGCGGGATCTGCCGCATGACGTTCTCGGGGGCGCCGGTGAGCCGCAGCCGCGCCCTGCCGAGCATGGTCGACACGTGGTCGCTCTGGATGCTCCGCCCGGCCGACGTCTTCGCGTCGGCGAGATCGGCGGATGCCGCCCGGTACCGCGTCACCAGCTCGTCGACCTCCGCGCCCGACAGGCGCCGCGCGCGGCTGAGCTCGTCCAGCCGGGCCCACTCCTGGCGACGGGCGGCCGTGAGCGCGTCGAGGTCCATGCGCTTTACTGTAGCCATGAGCGCTCCGCCGTCCGTCCCGCCGCCGAGCGTCTCCCGCGGCGCCGTCGTCGACATCCACCAGGACGAGGTCCTCACCGGCGAGGCGGTCGCGCTGGACGTCCAGCCGCTGGGCTTCTTCCTCCGGGCGCTCGGCGTACTGATCGACATGCTGATCGGCGTCGCGATCCTGCTGCTGTTCGCGTGGGGGATGCTCTGGCTCGTGGGCGTAGGGGCCGTGGACAGCACGGTGGTGCCGATCCTGACGATCGTCGTGCTCGTTCTCGTGATGGTCGTGATCCCGACGGTCGTCGAGACGACCACGCACGGCCGCAGCCTCGGCCGCCTCGCCGTGGGCGGGCGCATCGTCCGCACGGACGGCGGAGCGGCGGGCTTCCGGCACGCGTTCATCCGCGCCCTCGTCGGCGTCTTCGAGCTGTGGTTCACGCTCGGCGCCGTCGCCGCCCTCGTCGGCGCGTTCACGCCGCGGTCGCAGCGACTCGGCGACCTCGTCGCGGGCACCTACTCCGAGCGCACGCGCACGCCCCGCCTGCCCGACGCGTGGATCGGCGTTCCGCCGGCCCTCACCGGGTGGGCGGCGGTCGCCGATGTCGCCCGGCTGCCCGAGCCGCTCTCGCGCCGCATCTCGCAGTTCTCGCGGTCGGCGACGAGCATGCAGCCGGCCGCGCGCACGCGGGTGGCGGCATCCCTCGCACGAGAGGCGGCTGAGCACGTCTCGCCGGTGCCGCCCGTCGATCCCGAGACGTTCCTCATCGGCGTGATGGCGCTGCGTCGCGATCGCGAGCTGCGGGCGCTGCAGCTGGAGACCGCCCGCGCGGACGCCCTGTCAGGACCGGCGGCGTCCCCGCCGCGCGGCTTCCCGGAGCGCTGATCCGCGCCGCTGCGGCGCGATGCCTCAGTAGCGGTAGTGGTCGAGCTTGTACGGCCCCTGGACGGGAACGCCGATGTAGTCGGCCTGCTCCTCGGTCAGCGTGGTCAGCTTCACCCCGAGGGCGTCGAGGTGAAGGCGAGCGACCTTCTCGTCGAGGTGCTTGGGAAGCGTGTACACCGCGGTCGGATACTCGTCGCGCCGGGTGAACAGCTCGATCTGGGCGAGCACCTGGTTGGTGAAGGAGGCGCTCATGACGAATGACGGATGCCCCGTCGCATTGCCCAGGTTGAGCAGCCGGCCCTCGCTCAGCACGAGCACGCTGCGTCCGTTGGGCAGGCGCCATTCGTGCACCTGCGGCTTGATCTCGACCTTTTCGGCGCCGGGGAGCGACTCGAGCCCGGCCATGTCGATCTCGTTGTCGAAGTGCCCGACGTTGCCGACGATCGCCAGATGCTTGAGGGAGAGCAGATCGTCGACGGTGACGACGTCCTTGTTGCCCGTGCCCGTGATGAGGATGTCGACCTGGCCGGCGACATCGGCGAGCGGCGCCACCTGGTAGCCGTCCATCGCGGCCTGCAGCGCGCAGATCGGATCGACCTCGCTCACGATCACGCGGGCGCCCTGCCCGCGCAGCGCCTCGGCCGCGCCCTTGCCCACGTCGCCGTAGCCGCACACGAAGGCGACCTTGCCGCCCATCAGCACGTCGGTCGCACGGTTGATGCCGTCGGGGAGCGAGTGGCGGATGCCGTACTTGTTGTCGAACTTGGACTTCGTGACCGAGTCGTTGACGTTGATCGCCGGGAAGAGCAGATCGCCGGATGCCGCCAACTCGTACAGGCGGTGGACGCCTGTCGTGGTCTCCTCCGTGACGCCCAGCAGGTCCGCTGCCATACGCGTGAACCGCTGCGGATCGCGCGCGATGCTCGCGCGGATCGTGTCGAGGATGATCCGGTACTCGGCCGGGTCGCCGGGCGCGGCATCCGGCACCGCCCCGTCCTTCTCGAACTCGACGCCCTTGTGCACGAGGAGGGTCGCGTCACCGCCGTCGTCGAGGATCATGTTCGGGCCGTCGAAGCCCTCGGCCGACCAGTCGAAGATGCGGTCGGCGAGGCGCCAGTACTCCTCGAGGGTCTCGCCCTTCCACGCGAACACCGGCACGCCGGCCGGCGCGTCGACGGTGCCGGCCGGACCGACGACGACGGCCGCGGCCGCCTCGTCCTGGGTGGAGAAGATGTTGCAGCTGGCCCAGCGCACCTGCGCGCCGAGGGCGACCAGGGTCTCGATGAGCACGGCCGTCTGCACCGTCATGTGCAACGACCCGGCGATGCGGGCGCCCTTCAGCGGCTGCGACGCACCGAACTCCTCGCGCAGCGCCATGAGGCCCGGCATCTCGTTCTCGGCCAGGCGCAGCTGGTGGCGTCCCGCCTCGGCCAGCGAGAGGTCGGCGACCTCGAACTCGAAAGCGGAGGCTGCTGCCTCAGCAGCGGGGGCGCCGGCGGGCGCGACAGAGGTGTGGGTCGGCATCCGCCCATTCTCCCATGCGGATCCGGCGCACGAACGGGCTCAGGCGCGCAGGGTCTCGTGGCGCACCACCACCCAGCCCTTGGGAACCGAGAGCCGGTCGGTGTGGATCGCGCACAGGTCGTGCGCGTGCGGGTCGCCCACCGCGCCGAGGGGGCCGAGAGCCGCCATCTGGTCGCCGTAGTCGTAGGTGAGCGTCGACACCGCCTCACGGGCGCAGCCGACTTTGGAGCAGACTCTCTCGCGCATCGGCTCGACGCTACTGCCCCATCGACGGGAGCGACGGATGCCGCGCCGCGGCGACCTGCGCGAGACCTAGGATGGGGGCATGGCGTGGCGTCGGACCCGGACCAGCGACCGCGTGGCGCGGCGGGCGTCGCGACACGGACGCCACGGGCGCGAGGGGCGGAGCTCCGTCGTCCGACCGCCGCTGCCCCCGCTGGACACCCGCGTGGACCGCTTCGACCTGTCCGTGGGAACGGCGGCGGAGTTCCTGCGCTCGGCCTGGTCGGAGCTGCGCGACGTGCGGTTCGAGGTCGCCGACATGCCTGCCGCGACCGGCGCCGACGGCATCCCCCGCTGGACGGTCCTGCCCGCCGAGCGACGCATCATCCTGTACCGGCTCCCCATCGAGCGGCTGAGCCACCTGCACCGCGACGACGAGCTGCATCGACGCATGCTCGTGGAGGGCGCCGTGTTCCGGGCCGCGGCGGAGTACCTCGACCGCGACCCGTGGGATCTCGGGCCGGAGCGCTTCCGGTACTTTTGACGCGACTCGGATCAATGCGACGAAGGAGCGTTGATGCGAGTCGGTGCTCACGGGTAGACGACGATCTCCGGCGTGGCGACGTCGGCCGGCCAGATCGGGAAGCCGGCGAGCGCGCCGTCGCCGGCGAACGTCAGCCCCGCCCGCACCGGCGCGTCGGGCTCGAACAGGTACAGCGTGCGGGGAGCGAGACGCACGGACACCGATCCGAGGGCGGGAACCGTGAGGTCCATCGTCGAGCCGCCGTCGGCGGCGACCACGCCGACGGTGACGGCCTCCGCGGCGGGATTCACGATCGAGAGCGTCGGCGTCGGGCCGCCGGGCGTCGCGAACAGCGACGGCACCGCGACCTCGGGCGACGGCGTGTACCACGCGAAGTCGTCGCCCTCTTCGACGCCCGTGGTCTGCCAGACCGCCGAGACGACGGGGGCGTCCGCCTCCACCGTCACCGTGTAGGTTCCGGTGCTGAGGCCGTCCAGCGCGAACGCCAGCGGGCGTCCCTCTTCGAGCGCCACCTCCTGCGGCTCGCGCACCGACTCCGCACGTCCCACCGCATTGACGGTGACCCGGGCGGTGGCCGCGGCAGAGGGCGACAGCATCCGCAGCACGGTGGCCTCCGCCGGGGCCTCTGCCGCGCCGTCGTCCTCGCCGGTGTCGGGCTCGACGGTGACGCCGGTGATCACGGTGCGGGTCTCCGCCTGCGGCACGGGGCCGACCTGGTCGACCCCGCCCGGCGTGAGGGTGCGGATGATGCTCGCCTGCAGCGAGGCGTGGATGGGGGCGCCGACCGCGGAGACCCGTACGACGGGCGTCTCCTCGCCGAGCGCGAGGCCCGCCAGCGGAATGACCCGCTGCGTGCCGGGGGCGATCACGAGGTCCGAGCCGCCGGGGGGAACCTGCGGCCCGTCGACGCCGTACACGGTGAGCTGCACGGTCGCCGCCACCGTCCCCGGATTCGACAGCAGCACCAGATCCGCCGCACCCGTCGTCGCCGACCCGCCCACCAGCCACGAGTCCAGCAGCGGGGGGCGACACGCCGACGCGGCGAATCCGGCGAGGTCGGGCTCCGCCGCGGTGGCGGAGCCGGTGGCGGCGATGTCCACCGCCTCGTCGCCGACCGGCTGGGCGACGAACGCGACGGGGCCCTCGCCCACGTCCACCGTCTCGAGCCGCTCCTCGTCGGCGGGCTCACCCTCGGCCACGCCGCCGACGACGGACTGCGGCACGGCCACCTGAACGGCGTCGGCGTCGGTCGGGTCCCGCCCGATCGTCAGGAGCGCACCGTCGCACACGATCATCGACGCCGCGGGCGCCGGCGTGGCCGTCACCTCCAGCGGCGAGCGCGCGAGGGTCGGCCACGGCAGCCAGACCGCCGTCACCACCGCGATCGCGGCACAGATCGACACCGCCGTGCCGATGAGGAGGCGGGCGCTCGAGGTCGCCCACCGGAACACGCGTCGGTCGCTCATCGTCCCTCCTGCCAGTGCGGTCCCACGATCCGCGGCGTGCGCCGCGCCTGGCGCAGCGACGCGCCCGTCGGCACGGCCAGGAGCAGCGCGATGCCGAAGACGACGAGCTGCGCGGCGGCGATCCACCACGCGATCATCGACACGGATGCCGGCTCCCCAGGCCGCTCGGCCACCTCGTCGACGACGCGCCACAGCTCGCCCTTCGCGGTGTCGCCCACGACCACGAGCGTCTCGCGCTGACCGAGCGCCGTCATCGCCGACAGGCGCACCGTGCGGGCGGCGTCGGTCTCGGGCGGTGTGGCCGGCGCCAGCAGGATGAAGCCGATGCCGCTCTCGCCCAGCTGCGCGACGACGTCCTCGGAGGACGGCGTCACGAGGTCCGCGGCGAGCCTGGCCAGCTCGGCGTCCTGCGCCGTGGGCTCTGTGCGGGCGGACAGCAGGGTGGTCTGGCCGCCGATCGTCTCACTCGCGCCCCACACCACCTGGGCGGCGACACCGGAGTCGGCCTGCGGGGTCAGCACGATCGTCCCGACGTCCGGATCCTCGCGGCCCTCCGCGGCGACGAACGCCGGGAGGGTGCTGGCCGGGCCGTTGGCGAGCGTCGCCGCACCGCGGGTGAACGCGGTGAGGGAGGGCAGCGCGAGCACCACGGCGCACCCGAAGACGAGCGCGGCGGCGACGCCCCGCACGAGGGCGACCCGCGGCGCGAGCCCGGCATCCAGTGCCACGAGCGCGCCGCCGAGCGCTCCCAGCCAGGCGAGGCTCAGCGCGGTTCCCGGCCACAGCGGCACGGTGAGCGACTGGATGAACTGGACCGACACGCCCGCGGCCGCGAAGGCCGTCGCCAGTCCGAGCGCCGTCACGACGAGGAGGCCGGTGCCCACGGCCCAGCGCTGCGTGAGCGGGGCCGCCAGGGCGAGGAGCGCGAGCGGGACGCTCAGCAGCGGCACCCACCACGTCGGGCCCTCCGGGAGGAGCGCTGCCCATCCGGCGAGGTCGGGAGTCGGGATGCCCGCCGCGAGCAGGGCCCGACCAGCGGCGTCCGCCGCGACCTGGGGTCCCGGCCACGGGACGCCGGGGTCGGCCACGAGGCTCCAGGCGCTGCCGCCCGCGAGGCTGTGCCAGACGAGGGGCAGCGCGAGGGCGATGGTGGGCACGAGCGCCCAGATCAGCCGCGCCACGCCGTGCCCCGCCCGGCCGAAGACGGCCAGCAGCACCGCGCCGATCCAGATCAGCGCCATCGCGGGGGCGAGGGACGGCGCGGTCGCGAGCACGGCGGCCAGCAGGATCGAGGCGGCACCCGCACCCGCCCAGGAGCGGTGGGCGACCGAGCCGGCGTAGAACAGCCACGGCAGGAGCAGGTGCAGGATCACACCGGTCGGCCGGCCCTGCATGAGGGCGATCACGAAGGTGGGAGCGAGCGCCCAGACGGCGCCGCCGAGGAGTCGGAGCCCCGAGCGCTCGGTGACGCGCGTCGCCGCGAACCATCCGCCCAGAGCGGCGAGCGGGAGCGCGGCGATCCACAGCAGCACGAGCCCGCGGGACGGCGCCCACGGCGAGAGCGAGCCGAGGACGGCGACGACCGCCGCGAACGGGTCGGCCGGCCCGATGGTCGCAAGGCCGAGGGCACGCTGCCCGAAAGCCGCGTCGTTCCACAGCTGCCCCACCGTCGTCGTGAGGGGCTGCAGCGCTCCCCCGCCCAGCACCGGCCAGGCCAGGAGCGCGGGGAAGGCGGCGATGGATCCGACCAGCGCCGCGAGCACCAGCCACGCGCCGCCGCCGGAGAAGAACCGCAGGTCGCTGCGCCGGTGTCCGCCGATCGCGACCTCGGGCTCGTCGTCCAGCCGCTCGCGCAGCTCGGCCTGACTGGTCCGCAGCGGCGCCAGCAGCGCCCACGACGCCGTGCGGGCGTTGCGCAGGCGCCGCCGCCCGCGCCACACGGACGCGAACCCGACGAGCGCGACGGCGGCCGCCGCCCACTCGGGCGCGATGCGGCCCGGCTGCTTGCGGGCGAGGTCCGCGATGGTCCGCCACACCGCGAGCGGCAGGATCGTCAGCCAGTGCAGCGGCACCGCCGGCGCCGGCGCGTACACGAGGCGGCGGTGCAGCTGCGCCAGGCGAACGGCGTACGCCGTTCGGCGCCGCCGCTGCGGCGTGAGCGGAACGGGAAGGCCTGCCACGCCGTCCCCTGCGACGGCGACCAGCGCGCTGGGCACCAGCGAGACGCGCCCGCCGGCGAGCCGTGCGCGCACCCCCAGATCCAATCCCTCGTCCGCGCCCGCGAGGCCCCGGTCGAGTCCGCCGAGTCGCTTCCAGGCGTCGGCGCGGATCAGGATGCCGCGCACGTCGGTGCCGAGCACGTCTTCGCGGGCGTCGTGCTGACCCTGGTCCAGCTCGTCGTCGGCGAGCCCGACCGAGCGCCCGAAGCGCGTCATGCCCACGCCGAGGGACACGATCTCGGAGCGGTCGTCCCACCGCACGAGCTTGGGGGCGACGAAGGCGACCGACGGCGACCGCTCCAGCGCGCCGAGCAGTCGCGCCAGCGCGTCCGGCTCGGGTGCGGTGTCCTGGGCCAGGAGCCATACCACGCCGTCGCCGAGATCGTCCGTGGCCTGCGCCACGGCGGCGGCGAATCCGGTCGACGCCGGCGCGCGCAGGATGACGTCTGGCCTGCCGGCATCGGCGACCTCGAACAGATGGTCGTCGCCGCCGCAGACGACGACGGTCAGCGTGTCGACCGAACGCGACTGCTGTCCGAGCGCCGCGAGGCTCCGGCGGAGATGGAACGCGGCCGGAGTGCGCCCGTCGGGACGCACGACCAGGACGGCGTGGACTCTGTTCGGCGTGTCGGCGGGCATGTCTTCGTCAGCCTAGGCGTGCAGATCCGTCACGCCGGGCGAACGCGCCGGGCCGACCGGATCGGACCGGTCGGCCCGGGCGTGCGTTCAGCCCGCTCGGCGCTTCAGCTTGCGACGCTCCCGCTCGCTCAGCCCGCCCCAGATGCCGAACCGCTCGTCATTCTGCAGCGCGTACTCGAGACATTCCCCCCGAACGTCGCACGACGTGCAGATGCGCTTGGCATCTCTGGTGGAGCCGCCCTTCTCAGGGAAGAACGCCTCCGGATCGGTCTGCGCACAGAGTGCGTCGGTCTGCCACGCGAGCGGATTGTCTTCTTCCGCGTCGACGTTGCGGCGTACCCCCGGAACCCCCAGTTGAACCGGATCGACGAACCAGTCGTCGGGAACGCCGGAACGGAATTGCGAAACCGTCATGTCGTTCTCACCCCCCGAGATCCTGCTCCACGCTGGTGCGTGTACGGCTAATTACACCCGTGTAGTTCGGTGAGGTCAAGTCGCAGATAGTAAAGGCTCAACCGACTCTTGAACCTTCACGACGCGCCGACGGCGTGTCGCACTGTGTAACGGTCCGGTGAGAAAGCCGCCCTGGGGCGTCCTCACCGCCCCGGCAGCGCGATGAACAGCTCACCCTCGCCCGACACGCGCACTCCCCGCTCGTCCGGGGTGACGAGCACCGCGGCGCCCGGCACCAGCTCCGCCCGTCCGCCCGAGGCGCGACCCGACACGGTGACGGCGCCGCCGGTCGCGAGGGCGATCGCTGGCCCCTCGAGCGGCACGTCGATGCCCGCGTCGTCGCGCGGCGAGGCGGTCAGCAGCGCGAAGTCCTCGACCGGGACGTCGTAGCGACCGACGCCGTCGCCGACCGGCCGCGCCCGGATCACGGGCGGAAGGCCCGGCGCGGGGTCGAGCACGCCGACCAGCTCCGCGGCATCCACGTGCTTGGGGGTCAGGCCGCCGCGCAGCACGTTGTCGCTGGCTGCCATGAGTTCCACGCCGAGCCCCTCGAGGTAGGCATGCAGGACCCCCGCCGGCACGAACAGCCCCTCGCCGCGGCGCAGGGTCACGAGGTTCATCAACAGCGCGACGACGATGCCGGGGTCGCCGGGGAACGCCTCGTCCAGCGCGCGGGCGAGCTCCAGCTCGGCGGCGAACTCGTCGGAGCGGGCGGCGACCGCGGCGGCGATGATCTCCTTCGCCGCGTCGGCGCCGTCCGACAGCACCCAGCCGATGACGGCCGCGAGCGAGGCATCCGGATCGGCGAGCCTGTCGGCCAGCGGAGCCGCTCCCGCACCCAGCTCGTGCACGAGGCGGCGCGTCGCGTCGATCTCGCGCAGCCCCGCCAGCGCGCGGAAGGTCTCGCTCAGCGCCACGATGAGCTCCGGCTTGTGGTTGCGGTCGCGGTAGGTGCGCTCGCCCGCGTCCCGGGGGATCCCGGCGGCCTCCTCGCGCGCGAAGCCGGCTTCTGCCTGGGCGATGGAGGGATGCGCCTGGATGGACAGGGCGGATGCCGCAGCCAGGAGCTTCAGCAGGTACGGCAGCGGCCCGTCCACGCCGACGGCGGCGCCGTCCTCGGCGATCCAGCGGTCCAGCGTGCGCCCGTCCGGGGTGTCGGCCGGGTCCCCCGGGTGGTCGCCGAACCACACCTCGGCCTCGGGGCGGCCGGACGGCTCGCGCCCTTCGAGCTCTGCCAGCAGGGACGGGGAGCCCCACGCGTAGTCGCGGGGGTCGTTCGCAAGCGGAATCAGCACGCGCCTCAGCCTAGCCACGGCCCTCGCACCCCTCCTCGCCGTGCGTCATCCGCGGACCCGCCTCCGGTCGCGCGGCGCGGGGTCCTGCGAGCGGCGGGGCGGACGGGGTCGCGCGGGTACTCTGAGAGCGATGGCCGTCCACTCGAAGCATCCGGCGTCGGCGCCGCCCGGACCGCCGGTCCGCGAGAAGACCGGCCACCTGCTGCTGCGCGGCTGGTGCATCTTCGTCCTGTTCATGTCGCTGTCCGGCACGGCATGGGTCAACGCGTTCGGAGAGCTTCCGGCGGCCGTCGTGACCATCGGCGGCGGCGTCCTCTCGGCGGTGCTGTGGATCGTCGTCCGCCCTCCGGTGCAGTGGCGCCGCCTGCCCTGGTTCGTCGTGGCCTACGTCGTGTGGGCGACGGCGTCGCTGGCGTGGTCGGCATGGCCGCAGACCACGGCGATCACCCTGCTGCTGCTGTACATCACGACCCTGCAGGCGCTCTTCATCGGCAGCGTCCTGACGTGGCGCGAGCTGGTGGGTGCGGTCGCGTCCGCGCTGAAGTGGGTCGTCGCGCTGTCGATCCTCTTCGAGCTGTGGGTGTCGGTCGCCATCGGCGAGCCGATCATGCCCGGCTGGGTCGTCGAGAAGGCCGACGATCCGATCGAGTACTGGTCGCGGAACAACCTCTTCGATTTCCCTGAGCGCATCCAGGGCATCATGGGCAACGCCAACCTGCTCGGCCCGGTGGCGCTGCTGGCGATCATCGTCTTCGCGATCCGGCTGGCCGCGGGCGCGCCCCGCCGCGTGGCACTGTGGATCTGGATCGGATCGGCGGCCTTCCTCTTCGTCCGCGCGTCCTCGGCCACGGCCTACCTCGCCGCCGCCGCGGTGGCCGTGGTGCTGGTCACCGCGCTCCTCATGCGCCGCGCGACGAAGCCGGGCGAGCGGACGAAGTTCTACCTGGGATACCTCGTCGTGGGCGTGGGTGGCCTGGTGGCGCTCTGGCTGCTGCGGGATGCCGTCTTCAGCGCCCTGGGACGCAGCGCCGACCTCACCGGCCGGGAGCGCATCTGGGACGCGGTGCTGGCCCGCACCGCGGAGCGGCCGTGGGTCGGCTGGGGCTACGCGACGCCGTGGATCCCGTCGGATCCGGCGTTCGACGGCTGGGTGGTCGATCACGGCCAGACCGTCATGCAGGCGCACAGCATGTGGATCGACGTGTCGATGCAGCTCGGGATCGTCGGCGTGGTGCTGCTCGCGCTGCTCTTCTTCGCCTTCATCTGGCGCTCGTGGTTCTTCGCCGTCGACCGGCCGCGCTGGGATCTCCGATCCGACCGCCCGTACTCGCCGCTGACCCTGCTGCCCACGCTGGTGGGGGCGATCCTCCTGGTGCAGGGGCTGGCCGAGTCCAGCCCGCTGCTGCTGTGGGGCTGGCTCTTCGTCGTCATGCTCGGCGGCAAGATCAAGCAGTCCCCGCACGTGGGGGTCGGTCCCGCCGAGCAATCGGCCGCGATCGAGCGCGGTGAGGCCGTCCGCCCGGACGAGTCCGTCCCCCGTGACCGCCCGGGGCCGGGCGCGTGAGCGACTCGCCCGCGCCGACGGCACCCGGATGGCCGGGGGCGCTGCTGAACTCGGCGTCCTTCGCCCGCGCGTTCACCGTCACCGTCTTCGGCACCGTCTTCGCGTCCTTCGCGATCGAGCGCATCGCCGGGCACGTCACCTATGTCACCGTGGTCGCCGGGCTGTGCGTGCTGGGAGCGGCGGTGATGATGGTGCGCCGGGGCGAGGTCTCGCTCCTGCGGCTGGTGCCCACGAGCGTGGTCGTGTTCGTCGGCTGGGCACTGGCGAGCGTCTTCTGGAGCGGCGAGCCGACCACCTCGTTCTGGAGCTGGGTCTCGATGGCCGCGATCGCCTTCCTGGGCGTGGTGATCGGCCACGTGCGGGACACGCTGCAGACCGTCCGGGCCCTCGGCGACGTGCTCCGCGTGCTCCTGGGCCTCTCCCTCGCCGTCGAGGTGCTCTCCGGCATCCTGCTCGACGTCCCGTTCCGCTTCCTCGGCGTGCAGGGCAACCTCGCACAGCTGGGCCCGGTCCAGGGCATCTTCGGAACGCGCAACCTCCTCGGCTTCGTCGCCGTGCTCGCTCTCATCACCTTCTTGATCGAGTACCGCACGCAGTCCGTCGCGCCCGGCGTGTCGGTGGCCTCCGTCGTGCTGGCGGGCGGCCTGGCCGCCCTGAGCGACTCCCCCACGGTCGTCGTCCTCGCCCTCGCCGTGGGCCTGGCCGTCGGCGCCCTCGCGCTCGTGCGCCACGCGCGCCCCGAGCGTCGCGCCGGACTGCAGCTCGCTCTCGGCGCCCTGGTCGTCGTCGGCGTCTTCGTCGGCTATGCGGCGCGGCATCCGATCATCGCCCTGCTCGGGGCCGGCACGGACTTCTCCATGCGCGTCGACCTCTGGAACTTCATGGTCGACATCCTGCGGCAGAGGCCCGTGCAGGGATTCGGCTGGTTCGGTGTGTGGGACCCGCGGGAGTACCCCTTCAACGCCATCAACTTCTGGGTCGACGCCGACCACGCCACCGGGTTGAACGCCTACTTCGACGTGGCGCTGCAGCTCGGCTGGGTGGGGCTGGTGCTGTTCCTCGCCCTGGGCGCCCTCGCCCTCGCGCGCGCGTGGCTGGTCGCCGGCGAGCGTCGCTCGGTGGTGTACGCGTGGACGCCGCTCATCCTCGTGGCGCTCCTGGTCGACTCGATGTTCGAGAGCTTCACGCTCACCGGCCTCGGCTGGCTGATGCTCGTGCTGTGCGCGGTGCGCGCGGGCCAGTCCCGCTCGTGGCGCGAGCGGCTGGACAGCGGGACGGATGCCGGCGGCGGGGCGGGCGCGAGCGGCTCGGGGCTTCCCCACGACCAGGGACCGCACGGGACGGCGGGGTAGGCTTCTCTCCGGCCCGACGTCTCGGCGCCCGCCGCCTCGTTCCCGGAGATTCCCCCGTGACCCACGTCCTTCAGAACGTCGTCTTCCCCCTCGACCGCGATCCCGACCTGCTCCCCCTCTACGTCGACCCCGAGACGTGGTCGGTCATCGACGAGGAGCCGGTGCGCGTGTCCAGCCGCGCGCAGCTCGGGAACATCGTGAGCCGCACGTCGGCGAGGATCGTCGCCGGACGGCGGGTGTCCTTCGGCACGTACTTCAACGCGTTCCCCGCGTCGTACTGGCAGCACTGGACGTCGGTCCGCGAGGTGACGCTCACGGTGCGGACGGTGGGCCCCGCGACGATCCTCGTCTACCGCTCGAACGGAGGCGGCGTCAAGCAGCGGCTGGAGACCCGCGAGGTCGAGGGCGCGCAGACGTCGACCTTCGACCTCGTGCTCGACCAGTACAGCGACGGCGGCTTCATCTGGTTCGACATCGTCGCCGATGAGAAGACGGCGCTCTTCGAGGGCGCCGAGTGGACCACGGAGCTCGACCCCGTCCGCGAGGGCAAGGCGTCGATCGGCATCACGACCTACAACAAGCCGGACTACTGCATCTGGACGCTGATGAACCTGGCGGACTCGCCCGAGGTGCTCGACGTCGTGGACCGGATCTTCCTCATCGACCAGGGCGATCGCCGCGTCGACGCCCAGCCGGAGTACGACGACGTCGCGGCGCGCCTCGGCGACACCCTCCAGATCATCACGCAGCCGAACCTCGGCGGCTCGGGCGGGTTCGCCCGGGCGATGTCCGAGACGCTGTCGCGCCCGGACAGCGACTTCGTCCAACTGCTGGACGACGATGTGCGGATCGAGCCCGAGTCCATCCGGCGATCGGTCGTCTTCGGGCGGTACGCCACGGTGCCGACGATCGTCGGCGCGCACATGTTCGACCTGCTCGACCGGCCCAAGCTCCACGCGTGGGCCGAGGTCGTCGACGACGGGCCGTTCATGTGGCGTGCGCTGTACCAGGAGAAACTTCCGCACGACTTCAGCGTGGCGAACCTCCGGCAGTCGCCGCTGCTGCACATGCGCCTGGACGCCGACTACAACGGCTGGTGGATGTGCCTGATCCCCGTCTCGATCATCCGTGAGATCGGTCTGCCGCTTCCCGCCTTCATCAAGTGGGACGATGCGGAGTTCTGCCTGCGCGCCCGCGACGCCGGCTACCCGACGGTGTCGATGCCGGGAGTCGCGCTGTGGCACGTCTCCTGGGTGGGCAAGGACGACTCGATCGACTGGCAGGCGTACTTCCACGCCCGCAACCGCATCGTCGCCGGACTGCTCCACTCCGGTGCGCCGAAGGGCGGAACCCTCATCCGGCACAGTCGGCGAGTGGACCTCAAGCACCTGATGATGATGCAGTACTACCCCGTGGCCCTGCGTCACCGGGCGCTGCGCGACGTGCTGTCGGGTCCCGCGCACATGCGGGCGAATCTCGCCACCGCGATGCCCGCGGCCCGCGCGCTGGCCAAGGAGTACCCCGAGACCGTCATCCACCGCGAGAACGGCGTCGCGCTGCGCTCCCGCCGCGGCCGCCTCGTCTTCAAGCGTCTCAAGCAGCACAGCTTCGACAGCCCGACGGGCCTGCGGCTGCGCTGGTTCACCCTCTCCACGCTCGTGTCGCACTGGATCCACGCGCCCAAGCCCGAGAACCTCACGCAGCCCGAGGTCGAGTTCGGCAAGGGCGACGCGCACTGGTGGCGGCTCCCGCTGTACGACAGCGCCCTGGTGAACTCCGCCGACGGCTCCGGGAAGAACATCTACACCCGCGATCGCAGGAAGTTCCGCGGGATGATCCTGGACTCCCTGAGGCTGCACCGCCGTCTGCGGCGCGAGTGGCCGCAGCTGGCCGAGCGCTACCGTGCGGCCAGTGCCGAGCTGACCTCTCCCGAGGCCTGGAAGCGGACGTTCGAGGGAGAGTCGTGAGCGGCGCCGGTCCCCGGCCGCAGGGATTCGACCCGACGACGGCGACGATCGCGATCGTCACCTACAACCGCTCCGGCCTGCTCGCGCGCCTGCTCACGAGCATCACGGAGATGCAGCCCAAGCCGGGCCACATCGTGGTGGTCGACAACGCCTCGACCGACGACACCGCCGACGTCGTGGAGTCGTTCCGCGAGGCGCTCGAGCCCAGCACCCTGGTCTACCGCCGGATGGAGACCAACACCGGCGGGTCCGGCGGGTTCAGCGAAGGCATGCGCCTGGCGTACGAGCTGGGGTCGGAGTGGATCTGGCTCATGGACGACGACGTCGAGGTCCTCCCCGACGGCCTGGCCAAGATGGGCAAGTGGTCGGCGCGGTTCCGCAGCATCCAGGGCCGCCGCTACGACTACGACGGCAGCGCCTTCTACTGGCAGTACCGGATCGCCGAGCCGATGGGCATCCCGATCCCCTTCGCTCCGGCCGGCTTCGACGGATCCGGCTACAAGCCGATGAACTCCGGATGCTTCGAGGGCATGTTCATCCACCGGGACGTCGTGCGCCAGATCGGCCTGCCGGACCCGCGCTTCTTCATCTACTGGGACGACCAGATGTACGGCTGGCTGGCCTCGCGCGTGACGCAGTCCGTCATCGTGGACGAGTTCGTGCTCCGACGCACACGCGAGATCAAGCAGTGGGACATGGGCATCCGCCACATGAACGCGTCCAGCAACGCCTACCGCTACTACATCATGCGCAACCGGGCATACATCAAGAAGTACTACCGCGAGCTCGGCGTCTACAACCCGGTGCTGTTCGCGCTCGGGACCGCGCTCACCTTCGGCAAGGAGCTGATCCGCCTCGTGTTCGTCGAGCGGACGGTGCGGGGCACGTCGAACCTCTTCCGGGGACTGCGCGACGGCCGGAGGATCTCGAAGGATGCCTCGTGGCGGCCGATGCCGCCGCTGGAGACCGCGTCCGCCGAGAGCTGAGACGGCAGCCGCAGGAGCGATCCCTCGGGGGAGCCGCCCGCCCCTGTGGTGGCGGACGGTCGCGTCACCGCGGGGAGGGTGCGTAGCCCCGCGGATTCTGGGACTGCCATCTCCACGAGTCGCGGCACGCCTCGTCGATCGTGCGCGTGGCCGACCAGCCGAGCGCCTCGCGCGCCTTGGACGGATCGCAGTACGACGCGGCGACGTCCCCTGCGCGTCTCGGCAGGACGGCCGTGGGGATCTGCCGGCCCGCCGCGCGCCCGAAGGCCGCGATGAGCTCGCGGACGCTGACGGGCACGCCGGTTCCGAGGTTGTAGACCTCGAAGCCCTCGCGTGCGCGCTCGAGCGCGGCGACGTGACCGGCCGCGAGATCGAGGACGTGGATGTAGTCGCGCAGGCCCGTGCCGTCGGGGGTCGGGTAATCGTCGCCGAAGATGCCGACACGCTCGAGGCTGCCCACCGCGACCCGCGCCACGTACGGCATGAGATTGTTGGGCGTGCCCGACGGATCCTCGCCGATCCGGCCGCTGGGGTGGGCGCCGACCGGGTTGAAGTACCGCAGCGCGATCGCGCGCAGGCGCGGGTCGGCCGCCGCGGCATCCTTCAGCATCTCCTCCACGATGCGCTTGGTCTTGCCGTAGGGATTGGCCAGGTCGATCCCGGTCGGCGAGTCCTCGCGCAGCGGAAGTGTCTCGGGCCTGCCGTAGACGGTCGCCGAGCTGGAGAAGACGATCGTCGGGATCGACTCGGCCGCCATGAGCCTCAGCACCGCGACGGCCGAGCCGATGTTCACGTCGTAGTAGCGCACCGGCTGCGCGACCGACTCGCCGACCGCCTTGAGGCCCGCGAAGTGGACGACGGCGTCGACGGGGCCGTGCTGCTGCACGAACGCGCGCACCCGCGGCTCGTCCCGCACGTCCGCGCCCAGAAGAGGGATCTCCGCGCCGGCGAGCGATCCGGCACGGGCGATCGCCTCGGGCGAGGAGTTGGACATGTCATCCACGACGATGACCTCGTGCCCGGCCTCGATGAGAGCGACCGCTGTGTGCGCGCCGATGTAGCCCGCGCCGCCGGAGAGAAGGACTCGCATCCGACAAGCCTACGAGAGCCGCCGGCTGCGACCGCGCTCAGCCGGTCGGGTAGTCGGCGTTGTAGCGGTCGAGGACCTCGTCGATCGGGGCATCCAGTGCGAGCCGGTGCTTGTCGAGGTACAGCCCGCGGGTGCAGAACCGCCGCAGGTCGCGCTCGCTGTGCGACACGAAGAACAGCGTCCGGCCGTCGGCGAGCAGCTCGTCGATGCGGGCGTAGCACTTCTCGCGGAACGCCTTGTCGCCGACCGCCAGCACCTCGTCGACGAGGAGGATCGGCTCCTCCAGCTGTGAGACGACGGAGAACGCCAGGCGCACCTTCATCCCGTTGCTGAGGTGCTTGTAGGGCGTGTCGATGAAGTCCTCGAGCTCGGCGAAAGCGATGATGCCGTCGAAGCGACGCGTGACCTCGGCCTTCGACATCCCGTGGAGCCCCGACGTCAGGCGCACGTTCTCGCGCACCGTCAGGTCGCCGACGAAGCCTCCCGTGATCTCGATGAGCGGTGCGACGCCGCCGTTGACCGAGACGGTCCCCTCGTCGGGGAGCAGCACGCCCGCCACGAGCTTGAGCAGCGTCGACTTGCCCTGCCCGTTCCGCCCCACCACGCCGATGGACTCCCCCGGGCGCACGTCGAAGCCGACGTCGCGCAGCGCCCAGAACTCCCCCGGCTTCGAGCGCCGCGTGGAGTCGGAGAACAGGTCCTTGATGTTGCGGCGGCCACGACGGTTCCGGCGGAAACGCACCCCGAGGCCCTCGACCTCGATCGCCAGGCCCGACGACGTCATCACAGCTCCTTCAGGACGGGACGCTCCAGGCGGCGGAACACCAGCACGCCCAGGACGAAGAACAGCACCGACATGACGGCGCCGATCGACACCACCCAGGGATCCCACTCCCCGGGGAAGAACCCCACCCGGTAGAGCGCGAAGATGCCGGCGAGGGGGTTGAACGCGGCGAGCGTCTCGAACACGCCCGGCAGGTCGGACACCCCGTAGATGACCGGCGACGCATAGAACAGCGCACGCAGGATCAGCTTGGTCGTGCGCTCCAGGTCGCTCCACAGCACGCACAGCGGCGCGACGAGCAGGCCGAGACCGATCAGCAGGATCGTCTGCAGCAGGACGGCGACGGGGAAGAGCAGCAGACCCCAGTTGAACTGCACGCCCGGCCCTGCCACGACGATGAAGAGCGCGAGGACCGGCAGCGAGCAGAGGAACTCGATCGCCTTCGACAGCACGATGCGGTTCACCCAGATGGAGCGCGGGATCGCGGTGGATCGCACCAGCCGGGCGTCCTTGTTGAACGCCCGCGTGAAGTCCGACACCGCGGAGTTGAACCACACCCACGGCAGGAGCGCGGTGATCAGGAAGACGATGTAGGGCTCATGGCCGACCGTGCGATCGAAGATCTGCGTGAAGACGAACCAGTAGATCGCGCTCATCACGAGCGGGTCCAGGATCGACCAGAGATACCCGAGCGCGCTCGTGGCGTAGCGGACCTTGAGGTCGCGCGCCGACAGCAGCCACAGTGAGTGGACGTAGCGCCGGGCGGATCCGGGGGCGCCGACGGCGGCAGTGGTCACGGGTCGAGTCTATGCGGGCCCGCTCACGCGAGCTGATTGCTCCACATCGACAGCGCCGCGCCGATGGCCATGTGCATGTCCAGGTACTGATACGTGCCCAGGCGGCCGCCGAAGAGCACGTCCTTCTCACCCTTCGCGAGCTCCCGGTACGCCAGCAGTCCTGCGCGGTCCTCCGGCGTGTTCACCGGGTAGTACGGCTCGTCCTCGCGCGACGCGAACCGCGAGAACTCCCGCATGATGACGGTTCGGTCGGCGGGGTAGCGGTCGGCGCGCTCCGGGTGGAAGTGCCGGAACTCGTGGATGCGCGTGTACGGGACGTCGGCATCCGCGTAGTTCATGACCGACGTGCCCTGGAAGTCGCCGACCTCGAGAACCTCCTGCTCGAGGTCGATCGTGCGCCAGGACAGTGCGCCCTCCGCGTAGTCGAAGTACCGATCGACCGGGCCCGTGTAGACGATGGGAACCTGCCCGACCGTCGCCTTCTTGTTGAGGGGCTGCGACTCGTCGAAGAAGTCGGTGTCGAGCTTCACCTCGATGCCCGGGTGGTCGGCCATGCGCTCCAGCCACGCGGTGTACCCGTCGGTGGGAAGGCCCTCCCACGTGTCGTTGAAGTAGCGGTTGTCGTAGTTGTAGCGCACGGGAAGGCGGCTGATCACCTCGGCGGGCAGCTCCTTGGGATCCGTCTGCCACTGCTTGGCGGTGTAGTCGCGGATGAAGGCCTCGTACAGGGGGCGGCCGATGAGCGCGATCCCCTTCTCCTCGAGGTTGGCTGCGTCCTTCGCGTCGAACTCGCCGGCGAGCTCGTGCACGAGCGCACGCGCCTCTTGCGGCGAGTACGCCGCCTGGAAGAACTGGTTGATGGTGCCGAGGTTGATCGGCAGCGGGTACACGACGCCCTTGTGGTTCGTGTAGACGCGGTGCACGTAGTCCGTGAAGGTCGTGAAGCGGTTGACGTACTCCCACACTCCCGGGTTGGACGTGTGGAACAGGTGCGCGCCGTAGCGATGCACCTCGATCCCGGTCGTCGGCTCGTCCTCGCTGTACGCGTTCCCGCCGATGTGGTGGCGGCGATCGATGACGGTGACCTTGCGACCAGCCGCCGCGGCCCGTTCTGCGATCGTGAGGCCGAAGAATCCGGAGCCGACGACGAGGAGATCCATGCGCTGTGCTTTCGTGAGGGGGATGCCGGGACACGGCGACGCGGCGGGCCCAGCCGCCGCGGAGTCCGATCCTACTCGATGCGCCTGTCCGGGACGGGTGAGCCCCGGCGGTGTGCGGCGAGGCGACGGGGGATCTCGTAGGCTCGGGGTGCCATGACACTCGACATCGTCATTCCGTTCTGGGGCGACCCCGCGCTGCTCTACGACACCGTCCGCTCCGTCCAGGCGCAGGACGACCCCGACTGGCGCCTTCTCGTCATCGACGACTGCTACCCGGACGAGTCCGTCCCCGGCTTCTTCGCCGCGATCGAGGATCCGCGGATCGCGTACGTCCGCAACGAGGTCAATCTCGGGATCACCGAGAACTATCGCGAAGCCATCCGCCGCGCGCAGGGCGAGCACCTGACGATCCTGGGCTGCGACGACCTCCTCCTGCCGAACTACGTGAGCGTGATCGGCCGCACCATCCGGGCGGTGCCGCACGCCGATGTGATCCAGCCCGGCGTCCAGGTGATCGACGAGACGGGACGCGTCGTCCGGCCGCTGGTCGACCGGGTCAAGCAGAGCATCCTCGCCCCGCACGGCGGACGGGGCATCGCCGTGCTCACGGCCGAGCGCATGGCGACGAGCCTCATCCGCGGCGACTGGCTGTACTGGCCGTCGCTCACCTTCCGCACCGAGACGCTGCGGCGGATCGACTTCCGCGACGGCCTGCCGATCATCCAGGACCTCGCCCTGCTGATGGACATCGCCTTCGACGGCGGCACCCTCGCGTACAACCCGGAGCTCGCCTTCTCGTATCGCCGCCACGGCAGCAGCGCGTCCCAGAAGACCCTGCTGGACGGACGACGGTTCCGCGACGAGCGGACGTACTACCGCCAGGCCCGCGAGCTGGCGAAGGCCAAGGGCTGGGGGCGCACCTCGACCACCGCGGGCCTGCGGGTCATGTCCCGGCTTCATGCGCTCACCGAGCTTCCCGGCGTCATCAGGCACGGGACACGTGCCGGGATAGAATCGACTCTCGCCCACGTCTTCACCCCCTGAACCGCCGCCCGCGCCGGGGGATCCACCGCTTCATCAGGAGTCCTCCCGCTATGTCGAACCACGTGCTCATCACCGGCGGAGCGGGATTCATCGGCAGTCGGCTCGCCCGGCGGCTCGTCGCCGCCGGCAGCACCGTCACGGTGCTGGACGCCCTCATCCCGCAGGTGCACGGCGCCGACCCCGCGACGACGTCGCCGCTGCTGCGCAGCCTCGACGGCATCGCGACGGTGATCCACGGGTCCGTCACGTCCGTCGAGGCGCTCCGCGAGGCGATCGCGGGGGCGGACGTCATCGTCCACCTGGCCGCCGAGACCGGCACCGGCCAGTCGATGTACGAGATCGACCGGTACGTCGAGGCGAACGTCGGCGGCACCGCCAAGCTCCTGGACGTCCTCGCCAACGAGGAGCATTCCGTCCGGCGGCTGGTGATCGCGTCGTCGCGGTCGATCTACGGCGAGGGCGCATACCGCACCGCCGACGGGCGGACGGTGTATCCCTCCCACCGCGACGACGCCGCGATGGCCGCCGGCGACTTCGACGTGCACATGGACGGAGAAGGCGACCTCGAGCTGATCCCCACGGACGAGGGGTCCAAGCTGCACCCGTCCAGCGTCTACGGCATCACGAAGCAGATGCAGGAGTCGCTCATCCTCACCGTCGCGCCGACGGTCGGCATCGAGCCGGTGTCGCTGCGTTACCAGAACGTCTACGGGCCGGGGCAGTCCCTGAAGAACCCCTACACCGGAATCCTCTCGATCTTCTCGACGCTGATCCGTCAGGGCAAGGAGATCAACATCTTCGAGGACGGCCTCGAGAGCCGGGACTTCGTCTTCATCGACGACGTCGTGGAGGCCACGTTCCTCGCCGCCACCGAGCCCGCGGCCGCCGGCGGCGTCTTCAACGTCGGATCGGGTGTGGCCACCACCGTGAACGAGGTCGTCGCGGCGCTGTTCGCCGCCTTCGGCACCGAGGTGCCGACCCGCGTGTCGGGCAACTACCGTCTGGGCGACATCCGTCACAACGTCGCCGACACCACCCGCCTCCGGGAGGTCCTCGGCTTCGAGCCCGCCGTCACGTTCCGCGACGGCGTGAAGCGGTTCGTGGAGTGGGTCCTCACCGAGCCGGTCGAGGAGGACGCCTACCAGCGGTCCCTCGACGAGATGGCGGCGAGGAATCTCCTGAAGTGATCCGGCGCGCGATCTTGACGGGCACCCCCTACCCGTATCGCTCCAACAGCCTCAACCTCTTCCGGCTGGTGCTGGCCGCGACCGTCCTCTTCGCGCACTCCTTCTACATCGCCGGGCAGGGAGTGGGCCCGCAGATCCACGGCGAGAACCTCGGCGGATGGGCCGTGGCCGGCTTCTTCGTCCTCTCGGGCTTCCTCATCACCCGCAGCCGGCTGCGCACCGGCCCGGGAGACTACCTTCTTCACCGCATCGCCCGCATCTTCCCGGCCTTCCTGGTGTGCCTCGTCGTCATCGCCTTCGTGTTCGCGCCGCTGGCCGCCCTCCTCGAGCACGGCACGCTCGCCGGCTTCCTCAGCACGCCGGTGACGCCCCTGGAGTACATCTGGGGCAACCTCACTCTCTACATCGACCACTACACGATCGGCACGACGCTCGAGTCGGTGCCCTACCCCGGCGCGTGGAACGGATCGCTCTGGACGCTCTTCTACGAGTTCCTCTGCTACATCCTGGTGTGGGTGCTGGGCGGGCTGGCGCTGTTCCGCCGCACGCCTCTCGTGGCGGGTGCGGCCTTCGGCGTCAGCCTGGCCGTCTGGATCGGCATCGGTCTGGCCCAGCGGTGGGGTCTCGACGAGAGCTTCGTGCTGTTCGCCAAGCTCGCGCCCTTCTTCCTCGGCGGCGCGCTGGTGTACTTCCTCGTCGAGCGGGCCGGCATCAACCGCTACGTCGGCATCGGCTCCCTCGTCATCGCCGTGGTGCTGATCGCGGCGGTGCCCCGGTGGGGAGGCCAGGCCGCCGCCCCCTTCCTCGCATACGGGCTGCTGTGGCTGTCGGCTGTCGTGCCGCAGCCCCGGTGGATCGCGCGCAACGACGTCAGCTACGGCTTCTACATCTACGCCTGGCCGGTCCAGCAGCTCACCGTCCTGCTGGGCGCCGCCGCCCTGGGCATGCCGGCGTACATCGCGATCACCGTCGTCGTGACGTTCGCCCTGGCGTGGGCCAGCTGGGTGGGCATCGAGCGCCGGGCGATGCTGTGGGCGCGGCCGGCGGGCAACCACCTCCGCCCGCCCGAGACCATCCCCGGCGACATCCAGCGCATGTGACCCCGGTGACGTAGGCTGGACGACCGTGCCCCGCGTGCTCGTCGACCTCCTGTCCTACTCCGGTACGAAGGGGGGCATGGAGACGTATACGCGTGAGCTCTACCGCGCGCTGGGCGCCCTGGGCGACGAGTACGAGTACGTCGGGTTCCTGAGCCGTGAGGGCGCCGCCCTCGACAGGTCCTGGTTCCCCGGTCGCATCATCGAGTCCGGCATCAGCGGTGAGAACCGGTTCCAGTGGGCGTGGGGCGAGCTCACGCAGGTGGCCCGCGCCGCCGACCGCGTCCGTGCCGATCTCGTCCACTCGCCCGCGACGCTCGGGCCCCGCAAGACGACGATGCCCACCGTCGTCACGATGCACGACATGCTCTACTGGAGCCATCCGGAGTACATGTCCACCCCGCTCTACACGGCGCCCGTCAAGTGGATGGAGAAGGTCGCCGCGCGCAACGCGACGCGCATCGTGACCATCAGTCCCACCTCCGCCGACGAGATCGTCAAGTACCTGGGCGTCGAGCGCGGGCGCCTGGATGTGGTGCCCCTCGCCGGCACGACGCCCGAAGGAGTTGATCGGTCGCTCGCGGGCACGGAGGGACCCCTGATCCTCGCGATGGGCAATCGCCGCCCCCACAAGAACTGGGGCTCCCTGATCCGCGCCCTCACCCACATCCCCGAGGCGGAGCGCCCGCGCGTGGTGATCACCGGCGGCCGGGGCGAGGACCCGCTGCAGGCCGACGTCGACGAGACCGGTATGGCCAGGTGGGTCGATCTCCGGGGCTGGGTGGACGATGCCGAGGTCCGCCGCCTCTACTCGACCGCGACGGCGCTGGCCATCCCGTCGCTGGCGGAGGGCTTCTCCCTCCCCTCCCTCGAGGCGATGGCCGCGGGAGTCCCCGTCCTGCTCAGCGACATCGACGTGCACCGGTTCGTGGCCGGCGATGCGGCGCGCTACTTCGAGCCGGCCGACGACCGGAGCCTCGCCGAGGCCATGATCGCGGTGACCACGGACGCCGGCCTGCGTCAGCGAATGTCGGCCGCGGGCGTGGCGAGAGCGGCGGAGTTCACCTGGCAGCGCACCGCGCGCGAGACGAGAGCGTCCTTCGACGCAGCGCTGGGCATCACCCGCTGACGCCGTTGCGACGGCGGACGAGTCCGGTGGCGTGGATCAGCACGCCCACGACCGGACTCGCGCACAGCGCGAGCAACACGCGCTCGAGTTCCGGCAGCGGCAGCAGCAGCAACCCGATGAGGGAGGCGGATGCCGCGGCCCAGCCGAGCAGGTAGCGCCCGTGATCCCCCGCGGCGAGCACGGCGGGGCCGGTCAGGCAGAGGAGCGCGGTGAGCCCGGCGCTGGCCACGATCGCGGCGTACGCCGGCGCCGGGAGCGCGTAGCGGTCGCCGTAGAGGAGTGCGATCACCCAGGGGCCCACGACCACGGCGAGCGCGGACAGCACAGCCGTCACGAGGAGAAGGCCCGCACCCCAGAGCCGGACCCGCGCGGCCACCCTGCCCGGCGCGTCCCGGAACGTCACGATGAGGAGGCTCTGGAGGGCAAGGAGCGGGATGACCAGCGGCGCGCGAGTGAGGGTGATCACGAGGATCAGGGAGGCCAGGAGCTCGGGCTGGGTCCGGTCCGAGGTGACCCCGAGCAGGAAGGGCAGGCCGGAGATCATGATGCCCGTCGCGACGGCCGCGCCGACCGTGCGCACGCTGTTGCGCAGCAGGCCGGGCATGCCGGTGTCGAGCGCGAGCGAGGCGCGGATGCCGCGCCCGGTGAACAGCCAGACTCCGGCGGCGGCGAGGAGGAACGGTGCGGCGACGGCCCAGCCCAGTCCGGCGACCCCGGCGCCGAGGGCCAGGGCCGCCGCGATCGCGATGAGGCGCAGCACCGAGTCGGAGACGGTCATGGCGGCGACGCCCGGCCAGTTGCGCACCCCGTAGAGGGCTCCGCTCAGCACGGCGACGAACGTGTAGCCGACCGCCGCGACGGCGAGTGCGGCGACCAGCTGGACCACCGCGCCGCCCGCATCGGCCAGGGCCTCCGGCGGCAGGACCTGGGACGCCCACAGGGGCGAGAGCGCGACGATGAGCACGGCGGCGCCCGACGCGTACAGCAGCGCGAACCCCACCAGGGTGCGGGTGCCGCCGGCGGGCGCCGCGACGTGCGCAGCCCTGGTCACCTCCTGCTGCACCCCGGACAGGGCCGAGACGACGAGGTAGACGATCGACCAGAAGACGCTGAAGGTGATGTACTCGTCGGCGGCGGTGAAGCCGGGCACGACGGCCTGGATCACGTAGCCGATGACTCCGGCCAGGACGGTGGCGCCGAGGACGTAGCCGAGGGCACCGCGTCCCTCGGCCCGGTCAGCCTCGCTCATCTGCCTCCGGCGACGAGGGACGGCCGTCGAGCGCATCGCAGCGCGCGGCGAGATCCTCCAGCTGCGCGCGCAGGATCGCCACCTCCTCGGCCGTGCGCCGGTTCTCGTCCTCCGCCTGCGAGAGCTCCCAGGACAGGTGGAGCGTCACGCCGAGCAGCAGCACGATCGCTGCCGCGAACAGCAGGTTCGCGGGGATCTGGACCCCGAGCACCGCGGTGAGCCACAGCAGCAGCTGCGGGAAGAGGCCGAGGATGAGCACCGCCAGCGCCACGACGATCCACAGCACGGCGTACTTCTCGCGGATGCGCCGCGTGAGCAGCAGCCACATCACCAGGAAGAGGATGAGGACGGCCAGGACGATTCCCGCCAGGACGATCATGCCGCGACCCCCGGTGCAGGACGCGACCGGCGCATGAGCGCCAGCCCGAGCGCGAACATGGACCGCAGCAGGTACACCGTCGACCCCCACGCGCCCTGGCTGGGGCGGCCGAACTGCCGCGGGCGCATCGCGACCGGCACCTGCGTCACCACCAGGCCGGCGTGGCACGCGGCCACGAGCGAGTCCAGCGTGTCGCCGAGGTACTCGGCCGGGTAGTAGCGGACGTACTGCCCGATCGCGCGGGGCCCGGCGGCGCGGAAGCCGCTCGTGACATCGGTGAGCGTCGTGTGCGCGACGCGGGAGACGACCGATGCGAGGAACTTCATCGCCCACTTGCGGGGTCCGCGCACCTTGTAGTCGCCGACGTCGCTGAACCGCGCGCCGATCGAGATGTCGGCCCGCTCGAGCCCGGCGAGGACGCGCTCGATGTCGGCCGGGTTGTGCTGGCCATCGGCGTCGACCTGGATCACGCGGCGATAGCCCATGCGCTGGGCGTACGTGAACCCCGTGCGCATCGCCCCGCCGACGCCGAGATTGAACGGCAGCACCAGCACGGTGGCTCCCGCCTCGCGCGCCACATGCGCGGTGTCGTCGGCCGAGCCGTCGTCGACGACGGCGACGTGGTAGTCGGCGCTGGCGGCGCGGATCTCCCTGACGGTGTTGCCGACGTTGCTCGATTCGTTCCACGCCGGGACGATGACGAGCACGGGATCGGAAGCGGTCGTCATAGTCCCAGAAGTCTATCCGAGGGCGTGTGCCCGCCCGGGATCAGCCGCATGCCACGATCTCGTACAGGCGCTTGTCGCCCTCGCTGTCGACGAGCCGCACGGCGTCCGAGTCTGCGAGGTCGTCCAGTCCCGGGAAGGGATGCGTGCCGGGGTGGACCTCCTGCGTGCCGAAGTCCAGCACGAAGCCGACGTCGAGGTCGGCCACGGCCCGGCAGACGGTGCCGCCGGGCCGGGCCGAGTCCAGTCCGTCGTTGATCGTCTCGAGCTCGTCGGAGATCTGCATCAGGGTGTGCGGCATGAGCACATCCCGACCGGAGATCGCGGAGGCCAGGGAGGCTCCCGTCCACGGGCTTCCCGCGATGGCGACGCCCTCCGGGACGTGCTCCGGCACGCGCTGCAGCAGCGCGTACTCGTCGGAGGTCAGCAGCGGCGAGCCCGGGTAGAGCAGGTACAGCGGTTTGGCCCAGTCGACGGCACGCTGGACGGCCAGTCCCTGCATCGACAGCCCCAGGAGCACGGCGAGGACGGCGGCGACGGTGACGCGCGCGGCGCGCGGAAGGGACCTGGCTGCGCGGCGCAGGGGCGGGAGCGCCGCGACGGCGACCCACGTGCGGACGATGCCGTACGCCCCGAGCGGCACCGAGGCGATCGCGAGGATGGCCGCGAGGCGCGGCAGGTTGTTGTACCAGCTTCCGGTGAGCAGGTCGCGCAGGTCGCCGAAGGGAAGGGATGCGACGGTGATGAACAGCACCGCCCCGACGACCCACATGCCCAGGGCCACGATGGCCGGCCGCGTGCGGTCGATGACCGCCCACACCGCTCCGGCGAGGATCGCGACGGCGGCGACGAAGGCCGGCGCGAGATACCAGGTCGACGCCGACAGCACCTGCCATGCCGCCTCGGGCACCGACATCTGGGTCGGCCACAGCCGCGCCTCGAGCGGGGGCCGGAGGATGCGCACGAGCACGACGCCGATCCCGAGATACGCGATCACCCCCGCCGCGACGAGGAGCCTGCCCTTCACCGTGGTCGAGACCCGCCACCGGTCCACGGTGAAGACGATGGCCATCGGCACGGTGAGCGCGAGCCACGCGACGAAGGCGCCAGGGTGCCCGAGTGCCATGCCGGGGATGGCACCGAGGAGGATGAGGAGCCACCACCACAGGCCCGCCGGATCCCGCTGCGGCACGATCGACAGCACGCGCAGCGTCGCCGCGAGCGCCACCGGCAGCACCGCCAGCCCGAGCTGGAACGGATACAGCACGCCGTAGTCCATCGGCAGCAGCGGGAACGTGGGCAGGGACACGGCGAGGAGGGCCGCTCCGACGGTCAGCACCGGATGCCGCCCGAAGAGGGCGCGGGCCAGCAGCACCACGGCGACCGGCCACACGACGGCGGCGACCACCATGACGACCGCGTTGACGGCCACCGGGATCGACGCGCCCGAGAGCTGGACCGTGAGCGACACCAGCGCGTGCCATGCCGCCGGGTAGAACGGGAGCGAGCCATCGGGGCTCGTCATGTATCCGAGCCGGAGGGAGGAGGCGTTCCCCTCGTCGAGGATGAACCGCACACCGTTGAGGTGGAAGATGTTGTCGAACGTCTGCGAGATGTGGTCCGGTGCCTGGATGATCTGCGCGACGCGGACGATCGTGATCACGGCCGCGGCGGCCAGCGCGGCGACGAGCCACCAGTCGGGCCGGGGGCGCGGCCGGCGCGCGAGCGCGATGCCACCGTCCACCCGGCGTCGGATCAGGAGGATGGCGCCGCCCACGAGCGCCGTCATGCCCGCGACGGGGAGCAGCGACCACGGCACGCCCACCCATCCTGCGACGACCGCCGTCCCGCCGATGATCGTCAGCGCGAACGCGGGAGCCGCTCCCACCGCCCAGAGTCCGCGCAGCCCCACCGCGGCCGCCAGCGCTCCGCCGAGACCCCACAGGATCGCGACGGCGACGCACACCGGCCAAACCAGGTCGAGAAACGTCACGATCGGCCTTTCTCGGAGAATCACGTGTCGTGGTCGGCGTGAGCGACTGCCCGGCGCACCGCTAGAACCCTACCGGCGTATCGCTGAGAGGCCGCTTCGGGGCCCGGACGCGACCTGTGACACGATTGTCGGGTGAAGGGCATCATCCTCGCGGGCGGTTCGGGCACGCGGCTGCATCCGATCACACTCGGTGTGTCCAAGCAGCTGATCCCGGTCTACGACAAGCCCATGGTCTACTACCCGCTGTCCACGCTGATGCTCGCCGGCATCCGCGACATCCTGGTGATCACGACGCCGCACGATGCGGCGTTCTTCGAGCGTCTGCTGGGCGACGGGTCGCAGTTCGGGGTGAGCCTGACGTTCGCGCAGCAGCCGTCGCCGGACGGGCTGGCGCAGGCGTTCACGATCGGTGCGGACTTCATCGGCGACGACAAGGTCGCCCTGGTCCTCGGCGACAACCTGCTCTACGGACCGGGTCTGGGCACGCAGCTGAAGCGGTACACCGACGTCGAGGGCGGCGCGGTGTTCGCGTACTGGGTGGCCGAGCCCAGCGCGTACGGCGTGGTCGAGTTCGCCGGCGACGGCAGGGCGGTCTCGCTGGAGGAGAAGCCGAGGGCACCCAAGAGCAACTACGCCGTGCCGGGGCTGTACTTCTACGACAACGACGTGGTCGGCATCGCCCGCGAGCTGCAGCCCAGCGCGCGCGGCGAGTACGAGATCACCGACATCAACCGGGCGTACCTGGAGCGCGGGTCGCTGCACGTGGAGGTGCTGCCGCGCGGCACCGCGTGGCTGGACACCGGGACGTTCGATCAGATGACGGACGCCGCCGACTACGTCCGCACGATCGAGCGGCGCACCGGCATGCGCATCGGCGTGCCGGAGGAGGTCGCGTGGCGGCAGGGCTTCCTGACGGACGACGAGCTGCGCGCCCGGGCGCAGACGCTGGTGAAGTCCGGGTACGGCACGTACCTGCTGGAGCTGCTGGAGAGAGGACGCTGATGGCCCACCTGCTCGTCACCGGAGGCGCAGGCTTCATCGGGTCCAACTTCGTCCACCACGTCCTCGAGCACACCGATCACCAGGTCACGGTGCTCGACAAGCTCACCTACGCCGGCAACCTCGCCTCCCTGGCAGGCCTGCCCGAGGACCGCTTCGCCTTCGTCCGCGGCGACATCGCCGACGCGGAGCTGGTCGACGGCCTGATGAGCCGGGCGGACGCGGTCGTGCACTACGCCGCCGAGTCGCACAACGACAACTCGCTGCACGACCCGCGCCCGTTCCTGGACACCAACATCATCGGCACGTACACGCTGCTCGAAGCCGCCCGCCGCCACGGCACCCGGTTCCACCACATCTCCACCGACGAGGTCTACGGCGACCTGGAGCTGGACGACCCGGCCCGCTTCTCGGAGTCCACCCCCTACAACCCCTCGTCGCCGTACTCGTCGACCAAGGCCGGATCGGACCTGCTGGTGCGCGCCTGGGTGCGCTCGTTCGGCGTGCAGGCCACCATCTCGAACTGCTCCAACAACTACGGCCCCTACCAGCACGTGGAGAAGTTCATCCCCCGCCAGATCACCAACGTCCTGCGCGGCATCCGCCCGAAGCTGTACGGCAAGGGCGAGAACGTGCGCGACTGGATCCACGCCGACGACCACTCCTCCGCAGTGCTCACCATCCTCGACAAGGGTGTCATCGGCGAGACCTACCTCATCGGCGCCGACGGCGAGAAGGACAACAAGACCGTCGTCGAGCTCATCCTCACCGAGATGGGACAGCCCGCCGACGCCTACGACCACGTCACCGACCGCGCCGGACACGATCTGCGCTACGCCATCGACTCCACCAAGCTGCGCACCGAGCTCGGCTGGCAGCCGCGATACCGCGACTTCGAGGCCGGCCTGCGCGCCACCATCGACTGGTACCGCGAGAACGAGGACTGGTGGGCGCCGGCCAAGGACGGCGTCGAAGCCTTCTACGCATCGAAGGGGCAGTGAGACGCGTGGCGATCGAGTTCGGCAAGGAACTGGGCATCACCACCACTCCCATTCCCGGGCTGGTCGTGTGGGACCTCCCCGTCCACGGTGACAGCCGCGGCTGGTTCAAGGAGAACTGGCAGCGCGAGAAGATGACCCGCGCCGGACTTCCGGACTTCGGACCGGTGCAGAACAACATCTCGTTCAACGACGCGGTCGGGACCACGCGAGGGATCCACGCCGAACCGTGGGACAAGTGGGTCTCGGTCGCGACCGGACGGATCTTCGGCGCGTGGGTCGATCTGCGTGACGGCCCGACCTTCGGGGCGGTCTACACCACCGAGCTCGACCCGTCCCGCGCGATCTTCGTGCCCCGCGGCGTCGGCAATTCCTACCAGACGCTCGAGCCCGACACCGCGTACACCTATCTCGTCAACGATCACTGGTCGTCCGAGGCGCCGTACACCTTCCTCAACCTCGCCGACGAGTCCGCCGCCATCGCGTGGCCGATCCCGCTCGACCAGGTCGAGGTCTCCGCGAAGGACAGGGCTCACCCCCGCCTGGCGGACGTGACGCCGATGACCCCGCGCAAGATCCTCGTCGTCGGCGCGAACGGACAGCTCGGACGCGCGCTCCGGGCGGAGTTCGCCGGCGCGGCGCACGTCGAGTTCGCCGCGCGCGACGACGTGGACCTGGGCTCGCCGGACCTCGCGGAGGCCCGGCGCTGGCGCGACTACGCAGCCGTCGTCAACGCCGCCGCCTACACCGCCGTCGACCTCGCCGAGACGGCGGACGGACGCACCGATGCGTGGCTGACCAACGTCACGGGCGTCTCGCGGCTCGCGGCGGTGGCCGCGGCGCACGGCGTGACGCTGGTCCACGTCTCGAGCGACTACGTCTTCGACGGCACGCTGTCCCGCCCTTACCGCGAGGATGATCCGGTGTCGCCGCTGGGGGTGTACGGGCAGACGAAGGCCGCCGGCGACGCCGTGGTGTCCACCGTGCCGCGCCACTACATCCTGCGCACCTCCTGGGTGATCGGGGACGGCAGGAACTTCGTCCGCACGATGCAGTCGCTCGCGGAGCGGGGCGTGGACCCGTCCGTGGTGGGCGACCAGATCGGGCGCCTCACGTTCGCGGACGACATCGCTCGCGGCATCCGTCATCTCCTGTCGACCGCGGCGCCGTCGGGCACGTACAACCTCACCGGCGCGGGCGACCCGGCGTCGTGGGCCGACGTCGCACGGACGGTGTTCGAGCTCACCGGCCACGACCCGGCTCGCATCACGGCCGTCTCGACGGACGAGTACTTCTCCGCCGCCACGACACCGGTCGCTCCGCGGCCCCGCAACAGCGCGCTCGACCTCGCCAAGATCGAGGCGACCGGATTCCGGGCGCCGGACTGGAAGGACGCGCTGCGCCGCTACCTCACGGGCGAGGGCGGCTGAGCCGACCCCCGCGACCGGGGTGGCCGACGCGGCTCAGCCCGCTCCGACGACGACGCGCGGCGTGCCGGCCCAGGCGGCCGCATCCGTCGCGTTGCGGCCGTCGACGAGGAGGCGGATGCCCGGCAGATCGGCCGGGGTCAGCGTGCGGTAGTCGCCGTGGTCGGTCTGGAGGACGGCGAGGTCGACGTGATCGCCGAGCCGGTACGGCTCGAAGCCGAGGGCGCGCAGCTCGTCGTCGCTGTACAGCGGGTCGTGCACGCGGACGTCGGCGCCGCGCTGCGTGAGCGCCTCGACCGTCGGGAACACGCCCGAGAACGCCGTTTCTTTGACGCCGCCGCGGTAGGCCGCGCCGAGGACGACGGCGCGGGTGCCGTCGAGCGAGCCGAGGAGACCCGCCGCCTGCTCGACGAGACGGCCGGGCATGGACGCGTTGAGCATGCGCGCCGTGCGCACGATGTCGGCGCCGGGGTCGGTCGAGAGGTACAGCCGCGGGTACACCGGGATGCAGTGACCGCCGACCGCGATCCCGGGACGGTGGATGTGGCTGTAGGGCTGCGAGTTGCACGCCTCGATGACCTGGTAGACGTCGATGCCGTGCTCGGCGGCGAAGAGGGCGAACTGATTGGCCAGTCCGATGTTGACGTCGCGGTACGTCGTCTCGGCCAGCTTCGCCATCTCGGCCGCCTCGGCGCTTCCGAGGTCCCAGACGCCGTTGGGCCGCGCGAGGCCATCGCGCTCGTCGAACTGCAGCACCGACTCGTAGAACTCGCGGGCGCGCTGCGCTCCCGCCTCGGACAGGCCGCCGATGAGCTTGGGGTACTTGCGCAGGTCGGCGAACACCCGGCCGGTGAGGACGCGCTCCGGCGAGAAGACGAGATGGAAGTCCGAACCCTCGACGAGACCCGACCCCTCTTCGAGCATCGGCTTCCAGCGGCTTCGCGTCGTGCCGACCGGCAGCGTCGTCTCGTACGAGACCAGCGTGCCGGGCGTGAGGTGCTGCGCGAGAGACCGGGTCGCGGCATCCATCCATGCGAAATCCGGCTCCCACGTGGCGTCGTCCACGAAGAGCGGGACCACGAGCACGACCGCGTCCGCGCCGGGGACGGCGTCGGCGTAGTCGGTGGTGGCCCGAAGGCGCCCGGCGGGGACGAGCTCGGCGAGCTTGTCCTGCAGGTGCGCTTCGCCCGGGAACGGCTCGACGGCGGCGTTGATGCTGTCGACCGTCGCCGCGTTGACGTCGACGCCGATCACTTCGTGGCCCGAATCGGCGAACTGGACGGCGAGGGGAAGCCCGATCTTTCCGAGGGCCACGACGGCGATGCGCATGGATTCCAGTCTAGGGCGGGCGGCGCCGGGCGCCGCCCGCGCCAGACCTCACGGGCAGAGCAGCAGATCCTCGACGTCGGCCGACAGGGCGCCGGTGCCGCCGAGCAGCCACACCCCGTTGGCGCGGTGGGAGATGATGCCGTCGGCGGCGTCCACGCCCACGCACGTGGGAGGCGTCAGGAACAGCGGCGCGCCCCACGCTCCCGCCAGCGGAGCTCCCGTCAGCGCGTCGGGGAAGTTCATGCCGTTCGCGAGGAAGGAGTCCTCCGCGACGCCGAAGACCGCCGCGTTCAGCTGGGCCGCCGTGTCGTAGCGGCTGGTGCCGGCGATGCGGACGACCTCGCCGATCCCGTGCGCGGCGAGGCCGCTCTCGATGCCGGCCGAGACCGCACCGGTGCCGCCCGCGATGATGACCTGCTGCACGCCGAGTTCGTCCAGCAGCGTCAGCGTCTCGGCGGCGGGGGTCGAGGCGGTGCCGTCGACGAGGATCACCGGCGCACCCATGACGCCGGCCGCCGGGCCGGCCGCGAGGGCGTCGGGATAGTTCCGGCCGGTCGCGATGATCGCCACGTCCGCCCCCGCGTCGTAGGCGTCGCGCACGATGTTCTCGCCCGTGTCGTAGCGGCTGGCGCCGCCCACGCGGTCGACGGCCGTCCCGGGCAGGACCGCCTTGATGGCGTTCAGCACCCCGTCGGACACGGCGCCGGGGCCGCCCACGACGACGACGCGTGCGGGATCGAGCTCGGCGAGCCTGTCGCTCGTCGCCTGCGGCAGCGACGTCGCGTAGGTGAGCAGGAGCACGCCGCCCTGCAGGATCGCGGCGGGTCCGGCCGCGAGCGCGTCGGGGTACGTCATGCCGTTTGTCACGTAGACCACGTCGGGGCTCGACCCGGCGGGCACCGCCCACCGCGAGATCTCGGCCGCGGTCTCGAACCTGCTCCCGCCGAACACCCTGCCGACGTCGAAGTAGCGCTCGTCGAGGATCACCGTGCCGAGGTCCACCGTCTGGCCGGCCGTCACGATCAGGTCCTCCGACTCGAAGAAGTAGCGCGCGTCGTCGTACCACTCCAGGCCTATGGAGACGTCGCTGGCCAGGAAGCGGATGGAGTACGTGCCGGGTTCGAGGTCCTGCGAGGTCCAGTCGTCGAAGTCACCGCTCCAGCCGACCGACGGCAGCTGCACGTAGTAGCCCGTGCCCTCGTCCAGCTTCCACAGGCTGATCTCGACCTGGGACAGCGGCGACAGCCACGTGCTCTTGTACATGACGCCGACGTTGACGTTGCCCTTGGCCGGGTCCGTCGGCGGCGTCGCGAACGACACCAGTCGTGTCGGAGCCGCCGGCCCCGAGGCGCCCGCGGGCGCCTCGACGAGCGGCTGCGCGACGCTGGGCGCGGCGGAGAGGAGGGAGAATGCGGCTGCGGCCACGAAGGCAGCCGCGACGAGGGGAACACGCGTCATCGAGTGGACCAGTTTCAGGAGAGGATGGGATGAGAATCGCCAAACGGTAGCACGGTGGAACCGCAGGGTCCGCATCGACGTGGCACCACTTTCTGAGGACGGATCTTGGGCTCCTATCCCCTGTCGCGCGCAGGCGCGACGATCGCGCTCACAGCCGCGCTCGTGGTCGCCGGGATCCCCGCGTCCGCGGGCGCCGGCACGCTGCCGGCGGAGGCGGGACGGCGCGCTCCGGCGGCCGTCTCAACGACGGTGCAGGCCGAGACCACGCGCCTGGCCGGCCCCACCCGCTACGACACCTCCGTCGCGATCTCGCAGGAGTTCGAGCCCGGCGTCGGGACCGCAGTCGTGGCGGCGGGTGCGAACTTCCCCGACGCCCTTGCGGGCGCCGCGGCCGCCGCACACCTGGGCGGGCCGCTGCTGCTGACCCCGCACAATGTGCTGCCGCCCGCGGTGAAGGACGAGCTCGTGCGGCTGGATCCCGAGCGCATTCTCGTCCTCGGTGGTCCGGGAGCCGTGTCGGATGCCGTCCTCACGCAGTTGCGCACCGTCGCCGACGCCGATCGCATCGGCGGATCGGACCGCTATGCGACGGCATCCGCCATCGTCGAGAAGGTCTTCACGGCGGACGATTCGATCGTGATCGCGACGGGCCGCGGGTTCGCCGACGCCCTCGCCGCCGGCGCGGCAGCAGGCTCGGCCGGCGACCCCCTCCTGCTCGTGGACGGCGCGCAGCCGGCACTGCCGGACGCGACGCTCACCGCCCTCGACCGCTGGAACGTCAGCCGCGTCACGATCGCGGGCGGGGTCGGCGCCGTCGATGTGGGCATCGAGCAGCAGCTGCGCACGGCGGGCTTCGAGGTCGGGCGCCTGGCAGGGGCCGACCGGTTCGCGACGGCGGACGAGATCGCGACGACGTATTTCGGGGCGAACCCGCCGTCGGCGTTCCTCGCGACCGGGCTCGACTTCCCCGACGCGCTCTCGGCGGGCGCCCGCGCCGGTGCGCTGCACGCTCCGGTGCTCCTGACGAGGACCGACTGCGTGCCGGCGCCGACCAGCGGCCTCGTGGCCGGCGTCGGCTCGCACCTGTTCGTCGTCGGCGGCGAGGGCGTGGTGTCCGCGGCGGCGGCGGGGAACACCCCGTGCCCGTTCGTCCCCGCCCCCGCGCCGACCTGGGCGACCAGCGGCCTGGCCTTCGATGCGCAGGCGGCGATCCCGTACTCGGATCGCGCCCCGGTCAACGTGGACGACCCCGCGATCGAGCTCGACGAGACCGGCCTGCGCATCTACCGCACGCGCGACACCGGCGTGCGAGCCGACCACCCCGTCGCGTACGCGCAGTACGGGATCTCCGCGCTGATGGAGTTCCAGGAGGGCGGAGACCCGGTGTGGCTCGACCGTGCCGTCCGGCACGCCGAGCGCCTCTCGCAGATCCGCACGGAGCGGGCGGGGGCATGGTGGTTCCCGTACACGTTCCGCTGGACCTACTACCAGCGCACGATGCTCACGCCGTGGTGGTCGGGGATGGCTCAGGGTCAGGCGCTGTCGCTGTTCGTCCGGCTGTACGAGGAGACCGGCGAGGAGCGCTGGCGGACGGCGGCCGACCGCACGTGGGCGAGCTTCCCGCAGCAGCGGGACGGCGCGCTGCCGTGGCAGACGATGGTCGACGACGGCCTGCTGTTCTTCGAGGAGTACGCCGGCAATCAGCCGCCGCTGCTCGTGTTCAACGGGCACGTCTTCGCGCTGTTCGGGCTCTACGACTACTGGCGGCTCACCGGGGACGAGACGGTGCATCGCTACCTGGACGGCGCCGCGACGACGGCGCTGCAGATCATGCCCCGCATCCGCGTGCCCGGAGGCATCTCGTACTACTGCGTGCAGGACATCTACTGCCAGAGCCCGCTGTGGCAGAACTCCGCCTACCACCCCATCCACTCGTGGCAGCTCGACACGGTGGCCCGGCTGACGGGCGACCAGCGGTTCGGCGACTGGGCGAACCTGTTGCGACAGGACTGGACGCCGCCCGCCGCGCGCTTCGCGGCGCCGCCGAGCCTGCCGCTGGGCTGGGAGGACGGGCCGCCGCAGTAGCGGCCGTCCGCGCAGCGGGGGTCAGCGCGCCGCGAGCTCCGCGACGACGCGCTGTGCGGCGCGGCCGTCGCCGTACGGGGCCGCCGCCGTGTCGGCCGGGCGAGGCCTCGTCACGCCCGCGGCGATCTCTGCCCGCGTCCCCGCGAGCACGTTCCACCCGAGGTCGACGGTCTCGACCCACTCGGTCTCGGTGCGCACCGTCGTGCACGGCACGCGCAGCAGGAACGCCTCCTTCTGCAGTCCGCCGGAGTCGGTGACGACGCCCGCGCTGTGCATCACCGCGGCGATGAGGTCGGGGTACGCGAGCGGACCGTGCGAGATCAGCGAGCCCTGCGTGAGCGGGATGCCGTGGGCCGCCGCCTTGGCGACGACGCGGGGGTGCGCGAGCAGGACGACGGGCTTGTCCAGCGACGCCAGCGCGCCGGCGATCTCCGCGAGCCGTGCGGGGTCGTCGGTGTTCTCGGCGCGATGGATGGTCGCCACGTAGTGCCCGCCCGGCGCCACGCCGAGCTCCGAGACGAGCGACGACGCGCGCCCCGCCAGCTCGTCGCGCACCTTGTACAGCACATCGGTCATCACGTCGCCGACGAGGACGGTGCGCTCGGCGAGCCCCTCGGCCGCGAGGTGGTCGACCGCCACTTTCGTGGGCGCCAGGAGCAGGTCGGCGGCATGGTCGGTGAGCACCCGGTTGTGCTCCTCGGGCATGCGTCGGTTGAAGCTGCGCAGGCCGGCCTCGAGGTGCGCCACCGGCAGGTGCATCTTGACGGCGCTGAGCGCCGCGGCGACCGTGGAGTTCGTGTCGCCGTACACGAGCACCCAGTCGGGCTGCTGCGCGTCGAACACCCCGTCGAGGGCCGACAGCATGGACCCCGTCTGCACGCCGTGCGAGCCGCTGCCCACGCCCAGGTGGACGTCGGGCGCTGCGATCCCGAGGTCGTCGAAGAACACGTCCGAGAGCATCGGGTCGTAGTGCTGCCCGGTGTGGACGATGACGTGCTCGACTCCGGCGGCACGCATCGCCTTGTCGATGGGGGCGAGCTTGACGAACTGCGGGCGCGCGCCCACGACGCTGACGATCTTCACGGGGCACCAGTCTAGACAGTCGCCGACGCGCGGCCTGCGAGCCGTTGGGTAACGTGGACGCGTGCGAATCCTGCTCGTGACGACGTGGTATCCGTCGCAGGCAGCCCCGTCGTCCGGCGCCTTCGTCGCCAAGGACGCGCACGCACTGGCCGAGGACCACGATGTGCACGTCGTCCACCTCGCCTCGCCTGCTCTGCTGTCGCCGGCGGATGCCGCCGCCGACGCCGGCTCGCCGGTGAGGGTGACGCGCATTCCGATGCGCACGTCCGCCCCGTTCCACTGGCTGCAGGCCAGGCGCGCGCTCGAGGCGCACCTGCGGAAGGCCGACGTCCTCCACACGCAGGCGTTCAGCGCCCTGCTGCCGTTCGCGGCCCGCGGGCCGCGCCTGCCGTGGGTCCACACCGAGCACTGGTCGGGGATCAGCAGGCCGGAGTCCGTCAGTCCGGTGTGGCAGGTCATCGGCCGGGTGCTCCGTCCGCTGCTGCGCCGCCCCGACGTCGTCACGGCCGTCTGCGAGTTCCTCGCCGCGCCGATCCGGCGCTCGCGCCCGGGCGAGGTGCGGGTGGTCCCGTGCATCGTCGAGCCGGCCGGACGCCTGGCCTCGTGGCCGTCCGAGGCGGACGGCCTGAGGCTCACGGCGACCGGAGGCCTGGTGGACGGCAAGGACCCGCTGCTCGCGGTCGACGTCGTCCGCGAGCTCGTCGACCGCGGCCATGACGCGGCGCTCAGCTGGCAGGGCGACGGGCCCCTCCGCGAGGCGGTCGTCCAGCACGCGCGCGACGCGGGCGTGCTGGAGCGCCTGACGCTTCCTGGTGCCGTCTCCCCCGAGTCGGTCGCGGCGGCGATCGACGCCGCCCGCGTGTTCCTCCTCCCGACCAGGGGCGAGAACTTCTGCGTGTCGGCGGCCGAGGCGATCGTCCGCGGCCGCCCCGCCGTGATCGGGGCCGTGGGCGGCCAGCGCGAGTACGTCACCCCGGCGAACGGGCGCCTGGTCGCCGAGCGGGCCGCCGGCGCCTACGCCGACGCGATCGAGGAGGTCCTCGCGGCGGCGAGCGACCCCGAGCTCGTCGCGTCGACCATCGGCGACGCGTTCTCCCGCGCGCGCGTGCGCGCCGCCTACGAGGATGCGTACGCGACGGCCGGCGCCGCGCGCGGGGCGGGCCGATGACTCCGCGCGTCGATGTCGTCATCGCGGTCCATGACCCCACCCGCCCCATCGAGCGCGCCGTCGGCAGCGTGCTCGGCGGCACCACCGCGCCGGTCCGGGTCACCGTGGTGGTCCACAACACCGAGCCGGCACCGGTCCTGGAGCGGCTCTCGCCGTTCGCCGAGGATCCCCGCCTGCGCACGCAGGAGCTGCGCGACGGCATCCCGAGCCCTGCCGGCCCGTTCAACGCCGGTCTGGACGCAGCCACCGCCGAGTTCCGCGCGGTGATGGGCTCGGACGACGAGCTCGAGCCGGGCGCGATGGATTCGTGGCTGGCACGGGCCGATCGGGCCGGGGCACGGGTGGTCATCGCGCGGGTCCGGCACGCGGGCGGGCGGGCGGTCCCCACGCCGCCGACCCGTCCCGGCCGCACCGCCGGCCTGGACCCCGTCCGGGACAGGCTCAGCTACCGCTCAGCCCCGCTCGGGCTCTTCTCGCGCGACCCCTTCGGCGACCTCCGCTTCCCCGTCGGTCTGCCGGTCGGCGAGGACATCCCGTTCGTCACGCGGCTGTGGCTGTCGGGCCAGCCGATCGCGTACGACCGGCGCGGCCCCGCCTACCTCGTGCACGCCGACGCGCAGTCCCGCACCACGACGCTGATCCGGCCCCTCGAGATCGAGTTCCAGTGGCTCGACGCGCTGTTCGCGGAGGAGGCGTTCACCGGCGCGACAGCGGATCGGCAGGCCGCGGTCGTCGTCAAGCTCCTGCGGGTGCACGTGTTCGGTGCGGTGCTCAACCGCCCGGATCCGGCGATGTGGACCGCGGTGGAGCGCCGCGCGCTCGCGGGCGTCGCCGACCGCCTGGTGGCCGCCGGGCACGGCATCGAACGGGTGCTCGCGCGCCGCGACCGCGCTCTGCTCGATGCGATCAGGGACCCCGGCGTGCCCGCCGCCGATCTGCTGCGTGCCGCGGTGCGACGCCGCCGTTTCGGCGCTCCGGGCACCCTGCTCCCCCGCGACCTGCGCTGCACCTTCCACCGCGAGGCGGGGCTGCGCATGGCCGCGGCATCCGCTCTCCAGCTCCTCTGAGCCGCGCGGGCCTCAGCCCACGGCCGGTCGCTGGGGCAGGGCGTCGACGGCCCGCTTCCAGATCGCGACCTGGCTCTCGCTCGAGAGCTCCCGGGCATGCGCGTGGGAGGCGGCCTTGGCCGCGTCGACGGCCGACGGCGTCAGGGCGTCGATCGTCCGCGTGAGCGCCGGCGCCGTGAAGTCCTCGGCGACCCAGCCGATGCCGTACCGCCTGACGTACTCGGCCATCTCGGGCGAAGGACCGCAGATCACGCCGAGCCTGGCCTGCACGTAGTCGAAGATCTTGTTGGGCAGGGCCCAGCGGTTGTTGAAGTTGACCGGCGGCAGGATGTGGACGCCCACGTCGTAGCCCCGGAGCGTCTCGGGCAGCTGCCGGTAGGGCACCGGATCGTGGAGGGTGATGCGCTTAGACCGCGCGGCGACGGCACGCAGCTCCTCGAGGTAGCCGGGGTCGTTCGGTGTGAGGTAGAGGTCCAGCGTCGCCTCGCGAGCGGCGAGCACGCCGTCGACGAGGACGCCCAGGTGCCGGTTGCGCAGCGCTGCGCCGGAGTGCACGAGGCGAAGGGGCCGGTGGCAGGGCGTCGGCTCGGCGTCGACGTACGGCGCGGCGTTGGTGACGACGTCCGGACGGAAGCCGAACCGCTTCTCGTACGCGCGCGCGAGGCCCGCGCTGACCGTCGTCCACGAGTCGGCGCGGGCGACGTGGCGGCGGCACATCCACTCGATGAACGGCTTGACGAAGAGGCGGAAGCGCAGCAGCTCCTCGTGCTGCCGGGGCGAGTACTCATGGAGATCGGCGTGGACCCCGTCGCGCACCCCGGTGGCGAGGACGACGCCGACGGCGTCGACGTCGTTCGCGATCGCGACGTCGAACGTCCGCCCGGCCAGCGCCCGCGTGGCCGCGGCGATCGCGGCGTTGCCCCGATACGCCCGCCGGTACTGCCGGAGGATCACCAGCAGCCGCGGGTAGCGCCAGACGGCGAGCTCCTCGGGAATGGAGATGTGCTCGGCCACGCCCTCCGGAGCCGGACCGTACCCGCACGTCACGATGTCGTACTCGTCGCGGAACACCGCGATCTGCTTGAGCAGCCGGGCATCGGACACGATCGGCGAGAAGGAGACGATCAGCAGGGACCTGCGCGCACCGGTCACCTCGCGCCTCCCCGCACCAGGTCGGCGGCGCGCCGGCCGGTCTTCTCGACGTCGAACTCCTGCTCCCACACCCCGCGCGGACGGTACGTGCCGTCGTCCGCCTCGAGGACGCGCTCGAGCACGGCGGCGACGGCGTCGGCTCCGGCATCCGCTGCGACCAGCTCGCCGGTGCCGAGCTCAGGTCCCACGAGCTCGGGCGTTCCCCCCACCGCCGTCGCGACGACCGGGATGTCCCACGCGACGGCCTCCATGATGCTGACCGGCAGCCCCTCGCTGGTGCTGAGGTTCACGAACGCGTCCACCCGGTTCTCCTCGTAGAAGCGCAGCACGTCGCGGTTGGGGGTGTCGCCGCGGAGGTCGACGGCGATGCCGGCCCCGGCGGCGGAGGTCAGCCGCTCCAGCTCGCCGAGGCCCTCGCCTCCGCCGAAGTGGACCCACCGCAGCGGCGTCTCGGGTGCGCGGCGGTGCAGCGCGCTGAGCGACTCCCAGATCAGCGGCACGCGCTTGAGCGGGATCACCGCGGAGCACGAGACGACCACGCGCTCCCGGCCGCGCGGGGGCCTGCGCAGCTGCGCCGGACCGCCGACGCCGAGCCGGCTCACCGTGACCTTCGCGTCCACGCGCGGGTCGGCGTACGCCTGCGACAGGTACCGGCGTCCGTGCTCCGACACCGTCAGCACCCGGTCCACCCGGGCAAGGAGGAAGCGGCGGAACGGCAGGTACCCGCTCGGCTGCCGGTCCTCGTAGAGGTCGTAGCCGTGCAGGCGGACCACCCTGCGGCGCACCCCGGTGAGCCATGAGATGGCGAGGCCCCCGCCCATGCCCCAGAACGCATACGCGACGGTGTCCGGGCTCTCGGCGATCGCCTCGCGCACCGCGCGCCGGCGAGACTGCGTGATTCCCACGCGAGCCCCCATCAGGAACAGGCGGACGTGCCCCCGCAGCCGCCCGGCGACGAGCTCCCGCCACGCGGCGGCGGCCGCCAGCGCCAGCATCCGGGGCCGCAGCGGCGTCCAGAGGCTGTCTTCCGCGGACCGCTCGAACAGGTTCCCGCCCAGCCGGACGTTGGCCGGCATCGGCACGAGACCGGGCGAGGTGTCGCGCGCGTTACAGAAGACGACGACGTCGTCGAAGGATGCGGCGAGGCTCCTGATCTCCTTCTCGACGAAGACCGTGTCGCCGGTCGCGTACGGATAGTCGTTGGTGAAGAGCAGCAGTCGACTCATCGCCGGAGGAGTCCCCGCTTCCGCGACATGAGACGCTGCACGACGGCATCCCAGACATCCACCTGCCGCTCCCCCGCCAGCTCGGCGGCGCTCGCGTCCGCGTTCGCCTTGAACCGGGCGACGGACTCCGGGGTGAGCCGCTCGATCGCCTCCTGCGTGGCTTCGCGCGTGAAGTCGGCCGCGACCTCGCCGATGCCGTAGTGGTCGGTGTAGTACACCATCTCCTCGGACGGCCCGATCACGACGCCCAGCCGCGCCTGCACGTAGTCGAAGATCTTGTTCGGCAGCGCGAGCTTGTTGTTGAAGTTGATCGGCGGCAGCACGTGGATGCCGACGTCGTAGCCGTTGAGCGTCTCGGCGAGCTGGGCGTACGGCACGGGGTCGTGCACCACCACGCGCGCGGACGAGGCGGCGAAGTCCTTCAGCTCCTGCAGGTAGGGCGGATCGTTCGCCGTCAGGTAGAAGTCGAGGGTGACGTCGTTGCTCGCGGCGTCGACGGCCTCGGCCATGACGTGCAGCTGGCGGTTGCGCAGGCACGCCCCGCTGTGGACGAGGCGGATCGGCGATCCCACGGGCGTGGGGGCGGTGTCCTGGTACGGCGCGGCGTTGGTCACCAGCTCCGCGCGGAACCCGAAGTTCCTCTCGTACTCGTCGACGATCCCCCTGCTCACCGTCGTCCACGCGTCGGCCTTCGCGACATAGCGCCGCACGACCCACTCGAACCACGGGGTGATGCGCGCGAACCACGCGGGGTTGTCGTCGTGCAGGCGCGGGCTGTACTCGTGCAGGTCGGCGAGCACGCCGTGGCGCGGACGGAGCTTGACCGCCACCGGGACCGCCTCGACGTCGTTGGCGATAGCCACGTCGAAGCGGCGACCCTTCAGCGCCTGCCGCGACCAGGCGACGGCGGACAGCCGCCAGTACGCCGGCCGGTACCGCTTGAGCGTGATGAGCGACCCGTTGAGGTCGTTGTAGCGCTGGTCGTCCGGAATGGTGATGTGCTCGACGACGCCCTCCGGCGCCGGTCCGTATCCGCACGTGGTGACGTCGAAGCGCTGGGTGAAGCGCGCGACCTGCTTCAGCAGGCGGGCGTCCCGCGCGATCGGCGAGTACGACAGGATCAGCATGGTCGGACGGGGACTCATCGCCTCGGCTTCCGTTCGCGGGTGAGGAAGTACAGCAGGTAGCGCCGCAGCGTCGCCTCGCGGGCGAGGCTGTGCACGACATCGGGGGTCAGCCACCGATCCCGGCGGCCGGCGGATGCCGCGCGCGCGGCGTCGGCGGTGACGCGGTCGATCGTCGGCTCACGGACGAGACCGTCGAGCACGCGGCGGTCCTGGCGGTTGAACGGCGTCAGCACCCCCGGGGCCACGGCGATCAGACGCCGGAGGACCCCCGCGACGAAGGCGACCTCGGCGTCGTCGCGCCAGGCGCCGCGGTCTCGCCCTCGGGCGATCCCCACGACGCTGACGCGGATGAGCTTGACCGCCAGTGCGCGGCGATGCGGCTCGGCGAGGCCGGCGACGACGCCGTCGTCGAGGAGCCGGACGAGCGGCCGGAGCACGTCCTCCGCCGGCAGCGGCGCATGGGTCGTCCGCTCGCGCGCGTCGGTCCCGATGACGTAGCACGGCGCCGCCGGGAGATCGACGCGGGAGGATGTCGCGAACAGGCGGATGCTGAACTCGAAATCCTCCCCCACCGGGAGACCCTCGACCATGCGCAGACCCATCGCCCGCATCGTGGCGGTGCGGATCAGCCCGAGGGGCGCGGTCCGGTAGAACAGCCGATCCTTCGCGGCGTCGAGCCTGTTGCGGCGGCCGAGTCTCACCAGCGGGTTGGGCATGCGCGTCTGGCCGTCGATCCGCAGCGGCGCGATCACCGCGTCCGGTCGATGCGCCCGGGCGTGGCGGATCCACCCCGCCATCGCGCCGGGCTCGAGGAAGTCATCGGATCCCATCACCGCGCAGTACTCGCCGTCGGCGAGCGACAGCCCGTGGTTGAACGGACCGGCGGCGCTGCGGATGCCGTCCACGAGCGAGACCACCCGCACATCGCCGTCCATCCCGGACAGGCGCTGACGGAACGGCTCCGCCGGCAGCCCATGGGCCACGACGGTCACCCGCACGTCACGGCGCACGTCGGCGTCGGCGAAGACCGAGGCGACCGCGCGCTCGATGGGGCGGGACTCGTCGTGGCACGCGATGACGACGTCGACGTACGGTGCGGTCATGCCAGCCCGGCCAGCTGGGCCTGCTCGGCGAAGTTCGGCACGGCGGCCACGAGTTCGTCGAACGAGCCCCGCGCGGCGATCGTCCCGTCCTGGAGGAAGCAGATGAGGTCGCTGTCGCGGATCGTCGAGAGGCGGTGCGCGACCGACACGATCGTCACCTCGCCCTTGAGGCCCCGGATCGCGGACGTCACCAGCGACTCGGTCTTCGTGTCCAGGGCGCTGGTCGCCTCGTCGAGCACGAGGATCAGCGGATCGCTGTAGAGGGCGCGGGCGATGCCCAGCCGCTGGCGCTGGCCGCCCGACAGCGCCAGGCCGCGTTCGCCGATCCGCCCGCGCATGCCGCCCTCGCGCACCGCGACGGTGTCCCAGAGCTGGGCCCGCACGAGGGCCTCGCGCACGCGGTCGAAGTCGATGTCGGCGTCGTCCCACGACAGCGCGACGTTCTGGGCGATCGTCCCGTCGAACAGCGCCACGTCCTGGGGCACGTAGCCGACCCGCGAGCGCCACGCGGCGAGGACGTCGTTGAGATCCTGGGTCCCCAGCATGATCGTCCCCTGCTGGGGCACGAGCAGGCCCAGCAGCACGTCCACGAGCGTCGACTTGCCTGCTCCCGACGAGCCGACGAGGGCGAGCGAGCTACCGATGGGGATGTCCAGGTCGATGTCGTGCAGCGCCGGGGTGTCCTCGTGTCCGGGGTACCCGAACGACACGCCGCGCATCCGCAGCGCGTCGGGTGTTCCGACGATCGGCTCGCGCCCGAGCCGCTCGGCCGCCTCGATGTGGATCTGGGAGGCCTTGATGTCGAAGATCACGCCCTGCACGTGCGGCACGTTGGCGGTGGTGGTGGTCACGATCGACTGGAACCCCGTCAGCGAGGGGATGAGCCGGAACCCCGCGACGGCGAAGAGCGCGACGGATGCCACGGCCGTCGACAGCCCTCCGTACGCGTAGCCCACACCGCCGATGAGGATGAAGCCTCCCACCAGCGCGGCGTTCAGCACGAAGACCGGCAGCGACGACAGGAAGCTCATGTTCGCGCGCGCCCGGGTGCTGTGCCGGCGGTTCTCCTGCACGACGTCGGCGATCTCGCCGACCTTGTTGCGCAGCGTGATCTCTTTGAGCGCCTGGACCATCTCGGTCATCAGCGCCGCGACCTTCAGCGAGTAGTCGCGCGACACCCGGCCGGCCTGCACGGACTTCGCCGAGACGATCCAGTAGAGGATCGCCATGATCAGCCCGAGGTACACGACGGTGATGAGCGCGGTGAGCGGCTGCGCGATGACGAGCACGACGACGATCAGCACGAAGCTGACGGCCAGGGCCGGCAGCTGCACGATCGGAAGGAGGAAGCCGGCGGTGGCGTTGGCGATCCCGACGTCGGCGATGCGGACGATCTGCGCGGTGTTGCGCGCGAGGCGATGGGTCCACGGGGCCTTGATGTAGCTGTCGAACAGGTGGCGTCCGACCTCCAGCTCGAAGGCGGCGAACCGGCGGGTGGCGAACCACTGCTGCGCCAGTGCGAGGGCGGACTTCACGAGGATGAGGACCGCGACGAGCCCGAACACCCAGACGACGGCGTCCACGCCGAGCTCGCCGATGATGGGGAAGCGGATCGGTGCGCCGGAGATCATCGGCGCGAGGCTGACGGCCAGCAGCATGATCGCCGCGATGTCGATGGCCGCGAGCAGGCACGAGACGATGATGTAGCGCGTGAGGTAGCTGCGCGCATCCGAGGGGAGCCACGGGACGAGCTCGCGGAACGTGCGGTAGACGATCTTCATGGGCGCACGCCACGAGGCAGGTCGGAGGGCATCAGGCTATTCTTCCACGGGCCGCGACGACGCTGCTGGCTCGACGTTCAGGAAGGACGCGAGCACGAGCGCCGAACGCCGGCCGTCGTGCACCTCGGCGACGAATCGCGGGCCGCGCGCGGCGATCTCACGGTGCGCGGCGGGCGCCGCGACGACCGCGCGCAGCGTCTCCTCGAGGTCGGCGGCGGTGGACTCGAGGATGGGGAGCCGATGCCCGGCGACGGTCTCGACCGTGCTGCGCACGGACGCACTCACATGGCTGATGACCAGGCGGCCCGACGCCATCGCCTCGCACGCGGCCACCCCGTAGATGCCGAGCGAGAACTGATCGAGCACGACGTCGGCGGTGCCGTAGTGCCGGGGCATCTCGCCGGCCGGCACGCCCGACAGCTCGCGGTACTCGACGACGCCTTCGGCGTCGAGGCGGCGGAGGGTCTCGGCGATGAGGTCGCTGCCTTTCAGCCCCGCGTTGCTCGGGGCGTGGACGACGACCGGTCTCTCGCGCATGAGCGGCGCCGCGGGCGCGGCGCTGCGCCACCGCTCCGGGTCCACGACGACGGGAAGCCAGGTGGCACCGGGCGCGTCCTCGAGCAGATCGGGGGTCGAGACGAAGACCGGCAGCCCCGAGACGTCGATGAGGCGATGGTTGCGCCGGGCGATCTCCTCGAGCCGGGGGGTCTCGGGATATCCCGTGGCGTGGAAGGGCGAGTCGGGCTCCCGGGCGAGGTGCGCGCTCGGAATCCGCAGGTCGCTGCCGTGGAAGACGAGCGCCACCGAGATGCCCTTCGCACGCATGCGCGCGATCTGCTCGTCCACGGTCTCGTCCGGCCCGAGCACCTGACGGCCCGACTCGATCATGACGTGCGTGAACCGGCGCAGGATCGCGCGGCGCTGGGCGCGCTGCCATGGGCGGTTCGTCCGGAAGAACACCGTCCCGACGGAGTGGTCGGCACGGAACCCGAAGACATCCGCGGCATCGCGGTACATGAAGTCCGCGGCGGCGACACCGGGAAGCCGTTCCGCCGCGCGCGCCCAGGCGAAGCCCTGTCCGGCGGAGTTGACCGGCCCGATGAAGAGGCGGGCTGCGGCGCGCCGCACGCGCGTCGTGCCGGCGGCGCGCGCCGACCTGCGCGCGTCCGCCGCGTGCCACGCCCGCCGGACGACGGGCACGGCGGCCAGGCGCGAGCGCAGCCCCACGGCTCAGCCCGTGGCCCGCTCGAAGAGCACGAAGGAGGCGTTGCGCGCCTTCTCCACGTAATCCTCCGCGAGGATCTCCTGCATGCGCGGGTCGCCGACCGAGGAGGTGAGGATCCACTGCGGCTGCTCCGCCCGCACGTAGCCGAGCGCCTCGTCCAGCACGCGCTCGTCCGCGCTGCCCCACCACTCCTGCATCGTGAAGTACCGCTGCACGGGCAGCGTGTCGGCCATGAGGAAGTACTTCGGGTTCACGTTCCACGCGTAGACGGCGTCGCGGTCGGCCTCGGGGACGCCGTCGAGGATGTCGGCCACGGCGGCCGCGTACGCCGGCTCCTGCGACCGCTCCCGCGCGATCTGCTCGCGCCCGACGTTCACGGCCACCAGCGGCAGCGCGACGGCGAGCGTCGCCGCCAGCACGTGCACCTGCAGTCGGCGGGTGACGGCCTGCAGCGCGAGCGCGGCGCCGACGGCCACCCCGGGCACCGCGACCTGGAGGTAGTGGAAGTACCCGGTCGACGACATGAGCAGCGCGAGCGCCGTGGCGGCCGCGAGACACCATCCGAGCAGGAGGAAGCTCCCGCGACGCCGGTGCTGCGCATCCACGACGCCGCCGATGAGGGGCGCGACGATCCCCGCGAGGGCGACGTAGGCGTAGCCGTTCGCGAACAGCCGCTCGGCGGACACCGAGTCGTTGCGGGCGTAGCGGAGGTTGAAGAGGAACGTGGCGTCGAGCATCGGCGCGAGGGCGCCCGCCAGTGCGAACCCGGCCACGATGGCCGCCGTGACGGCGAAGAACCCTCCGATCGAGAACAGCAGCGGCCGCAGGAAGGGGCGCCGCGCCACCAGCATCCACACGAAGCACGCCACGAACGCCGCGAAGATCGGCAGCGCGTTGTTGATGCGGATGAACACGACCGCGGCGAAAGCGGCGCCGGCGACGCCGAACAGCCACGGCGAGGGACGTCGTCCCGTCACCCACTCGCGCGTGAGGATGACCAGCGCGAGCACGATGAACGGCATCGAGAACTCTTCGCTGAGGTTCCCGTGCTCGTACGCGGGTGCGAGGTAGCCGAGGGTGCACGCCAGCACGGCGATCGAGAGCAGCGGACCGACGAATCGGCGGGCGAACGCCGTGATCATCGACAGCGAGGCGTACAGGAGCAGCACCTGGATGACGAACAGCCCCATGCGGCCGGGGATGAGCAGCTGCGCGAGCCACTGGAACATGAAGAGCACCGGGCCCTTGTGATCCCAGATGTCGAGGTACAGCACCTCTCCCTGGGCCATCGCGGTGCCGATCACCCGGAACAGCGCGCTGTCGCCGCCGTACCACGGCCCGAGCGGGCTCGTGGTCCCCGACAGCAGCAGCACGAACAGCCCGGCGACGACGAGGAGGGCGGCCTCGCGCGCGATGCGCGCGTACCTCACGTGCGTCCCCCGCTGGAACGGTCGCGGAACACGACGGCGCTGTACAGCAGGTAGTTCCACGTCAGCGAGGCCACCGTGGCGACGCCCTTGGCGATGAGCAGCGCGGCGGTCGACGGCAGCTGATCGCCGATGAGGGCGAGCATGGCCTGGATGATGACGGGCTGCAGCACCCAGAGTCCGATGAGCGTGACCGCGAGGAAGCGCACGGCCTGCCCCACCACGCCGGCACCGGCGCGGAACGTGTAGGCGCGGTTCAGCAGGAAGCTGAAGCACAGCGCCACGGCGGTGGAGATCATGTTCGCGATGATCACCGGAACGCCCCACGCGGTGAGCAGGAGGAAGAGCGCGATGTCCAGGAGCGTGTTCGCTACGCCCACCACGAGGAAGCGCAGCGGGCGTCCCGCCCGGCTATCCCGCTCGGCCACGTCGATGCTCCTGGACGATGTAGACCGGACGGCGCTTCGTCTCGGTGAAGATCCGGCCGATGTACTCCCCGATGATGCCGAGGGAGATGAGCTGCACGCCGCCCAGGAAGAGGATGACGGCCAGCGTCGAGGGGTAGCCGGCCAGATCGATCCCGAAGAGGAGCGTGCGGACGATGATCACGACCAGATAGATGAAGGCCGCCAGCGACACCAGCAGGCCGAGGAAGGTGGAGATCCGCAGCGGGGCGGTCGTGAACGAGGTGATGCCGTCGATCGCGAGGTTGGCCAGGCCGGGGTAGTCCCACTTCGACCGTCCGCCGGCGCGCGGCGCCCGGTCGAACAGGATCTCCTTCTTGCGGAAGCCGACCCAGCTGTAGAGGCCCTTCGTGTAGCGCTCGCCCTCGCGGAGCGAGATCAGCGCATCGATGCAGCGCCGGTCCAGGAGCCGGAAGTCGCCGGTGTCGGACTGGATCTTGATGCGGGTGGTGCGCTGCAGCAGGCGGTAGTACCAGCGCGAGGTGGTGCGCTTGAGCATCGTCTCGCCGGCGCGGCTCCGCCGCCGGGCGTAGACGTCGTCGTAGCCCTCCTCCCACGCCGCGAGCATCTCGGCGATGAGCCCGGGCGGGTCCTGCAGGTCGACGTCGATCAGGATGACGGCGTCGGTGGTCACCGCATCGAGCCCGGCGAGCATGGCGCTCTCCTTGCCGAAGTTGCGGCTCAGGCGGATGAGCGAGATGCGCGGGTCGGCGCCCGCCAGGGCCACGATCCTGTCGGCTGTCGCGTCGTCGCTGCCGTCGTCGACGAAGAGGATCTCGAACGCGTAGGCGGGGAGCCCGGCGAGCACTCCGTCCAGGACGCCGTAGAACTGGTCGAGGACGTCCTGCTCGTTGAACACGGGGACGAGGATCGTCACGGTGCGGCGGCTGTCCGCTGCCGCGTCCGAGGATCCCGTCGCTTCGGGCGCGCTCATGGCGTGACGGAGGTCCCCTGCTTCGCGGAGTCCAGCGCCGCTTCCACGACGGCCAGGGTGCGAAGTCCCTGCTCCATCGTGACGACGTCGCTGGGCTTGCCGAGCACGGCGTCGCGGAAGGCCTCGTGCTCCACGCGCAGCGGCTCGCGCTTGGCGAACGCGTAGCGGGTGACGTCGCCCTCGGAGACGCCCCGGAACGCCGTCACGGACTCCCACTCCAGCGGGATCGTGCCGTTGGCGTAGAAGGTGAGGTCGCCGGTCGCGGTGTCGGCGACGAAGGCGCCCTTCTCCCCCGTGACCACGGTGACGCGCTCCTTCATCGGGCTGAGCCAGTTCACCAGATGGTTCACGATCACCCCGGACTCCAGTCGTCCCGCGATCGCGATCATGTCCTCGTGCTGCCGCCCGCTCTTGAACGTCGTCTGCGCGAACACCGTGGCGTACTCGCTCTGCGCGACCCACGCGGTGAGGTCGACGTCGTGGGAGGCGAGGTCCTTGGCCACCCCGACATCGGCGATGCGGGACGGGAACGGACCCTGCCGGCGGGTCTGGATCTGGTAGACCGCGCCCAGCTCGCCGGCGGCCAGGCGGCGGCGCAGCTCCTGCAGCGCGGGGTTGAAGCGCTCGATGTGCCCGACCGCTCCGACGAGGCCCGCCGCCGCGAACGCGTCGGTCATCCGGCGCCCGGCGTCCACCGACTCGGCGATCGGCTTCTCGACGAGGCAATGCACGCCGGCCGCGGCCAGCTTGAGCGCCGCGTCCTCGTGGTAGCGGGTGGGCACGGCGACCACCGCGAGGTCCAGTCCCCGGGCGATGAGGGACTCGATGTCGGGAAGCACCTCCAGGTCGCCGGCGACACCGTGCGGGTCTCCCGCCGGGTCGGCGATGGCGACGAGCTCGACGCCGTCGAGGTCGCGCAGCACGCGGGCGTGGTGGCGCCCCATCATGCCGATCCCGAGAAGTCCGGCTCGCAGCGCGGCCATCAGGAGCCGGCCCCGGCGACCGCGTCGACGGCGGTCACGATGCGATCAAGGTCCGCCGCCGACAGCGACGGGTGCACCGGCAGCGACACGACCTCGCCCGCGGCCCGCTCGGTCTCGGGCAGGTCCAGGCCCGGGGCGAACGGGGCCAGCGACGGCAGCCGGTGGTTGGGGATCGGGTAGTACACGCCGCTGCCGACCTGGTGCTCCTCGCGCAGGGCGCGCACGAACCCGTCGCGGTCCTCCGGGACCCGGACGGTGTACTGGTGGTACACGTGGACGGCGCCGTCGGCGACCGCGGGAACCACCACGCCGCGCAGGTTCGCGTCGAGGAAGGCGGCGTTCTGCCGGCGCGTGCGCGTCCACGCGTCGACCTTTGTCAGCTGGACCCGGCCGATCGCGGCGTGGATGTCGGTCATCCGCGCGTTGAAGCCGATGACCTCGTTCTCGTACTGCCGCTCCATGCCCTGGTTGCGCAGCAGTCGCACGCCGCGCGCGATCTCCTCCGTCGCCGTGGACACCATGCCGCCCTCGCCGCTGGTCATGTTCTTCGTCGGGTACAGCGAGAACATCGCGAACACGCCGAACGCGCCCACCGGGGTGCCGTCCAGCGAGGCGCCGTGCGCCTGCGCGGCGTCCTCGTAGAGGGCCACGCCGTGCTTCTCGGCGATCGCCGACAGCTCGCGCATGCGCGCGGGATGCCCGTAGAGATGCACCGGCAGGATGCCGCGGGTGCGGGGCGTGATCGCAGCGGCGACCGCGGCGGGGTCGAGGGTGAACGTCTCGGGCTCGATGTCGGCGAACACCGGCGTCGCGCCGGTCAGCGCGACCGAGTTGCCGGTCGCGGCGAACGTGAACGACGGCACGATCACCTCGTCGCCGGGGCCGACGCCCGCTGCCAGCAGGCCCAGGTGCAGCCCCGAGGTCCCCGAGTTCACCGCCACCACCGGCCTGCCCTGCACGAAGTGCGCCGAGAACTCGCTCTCGAACGCCGCCACCTCCGGCCCTTGCGCGACCATGCCGCTGCGCAGCACACGGTCGACCGCCTCGCGCTCCTCGTCGCCGATGATGGGCTTGGCGGGGGGGATCAACTCGCTCACGCGGTCTCCTCGGTCAGTGTTCCGTCGATCTCGATGAATCGGGCGCCCGTGCGCGGGCACACCCAGTGCTCCCCCTCGGCGCGGGTCAGCGGGACCCCCGCGGGCCCGACCCAGCCGATGCGGCGAGCGGGCACGCCCGCGACCAGCGCGTAGGCGGGGACGTCCTTGACGACGACCGCGCCGGCCGCGACCGTCGCCCAGGCGCCGACGGTCACCGGCGCGACGCACGTCGCGCGAGCCCCGATCGACGCTCCCCGCTCGATGGTCACCCCCACCGGCTCCCAGTCCGCGGCGCTCTTCTGCGAGCCGTCGGCGTTGATGGCGCGCGGGTACGTGTCGTTCGTGAGCACCACCGCCGGGCCGATGAAGACGCCGTCGGCCAGCCGAGCAGGCTCGTACACCAGGGCGTAGTTCTGCACCTTGCAGTCGTCGCCCATCTGCACTCCCGTGCCGACGTAGGCGCCGCGGCCGATGATGCAGCGTCGCCCGATCACGGCGCGCTCGCGCACCTGGGCGAGGTGCCAGACCGACGTCCCGTCGCCGATGACCGCATCAGGAGAGACGTCGGCCGAGTCCATGACGCGCACGGCGGAAGGATCTGTCACGGTAGGGGCTCCTTGCACAGGGCGATAGGGCCGTCCGCTGTGCGGTGCCAGTCTATCCGCCACGCCGGCGTGGTCCCCGCAGGGCGCCGAGGACCGCGGCCGCCGCCCGCTCGCCGACGGCGCGCAGCGAGACGGTGTCGGCGGCCCATGCGGATCTGCGGGCCCGCAGCCGCTCGGTCTCCCCCGCGCGATCCGCCTCGAGCAGGCGGCGCATCGCCTGCGCGACGGCGACGGCGTCGAACGGCACGGTCTCGCCCAGCCCGGCGTCGCGGACGACCGCGGCGCCGGTCTCGGGGCCCGCGAACAGGACGGGCGTGCCCGCCGCCGCGGCGGCATACGTCTTGGTCGGGCGCGCGAAGTCGTAGCCGATCCCGGGCACGATGCTCACGAGCGCGCCGACGGCGCCGCTGATCCACCTCGCCGCGACGGCGGGCGGCACCCAGCCCGTCATCATGACCCGGCCGGGAAGCAGTCGCTCGGCGCTCTCGCGCACCGCCGCCTCGGACGCGCCCTGGCCGAAGAACCGCAGGTCGACGGAGCGGCCCTCGTCGCCGAGCAGGGCCAGCGCCTCGACGAAGAGCTCGGGGCGCTGCCATTCGGACATCGTCCCGGTGTAGACGAAGTACGGCCGCTCCGCCGGCATGGGCTCGACGCCGTGGCCGAAGACGTCGACATCGATGCCGTTCCCGACCTCCGCGACCCGTTCGATCCTCGCGCCGAGAGCCGCGAAGCGCCCGATGATCTCGGGGGACACCGCGATGAGCAGGTCCGCGCGACGCACGACGAGCGACTCGACGGCGCGCATGATGCGGACGAGCAGTCCGGAGGCGCCCATCGCGATCATGCCGTCGGTCCACACGTCGCCGGGGTAGTAGACGAACCGGCTCCGCGTCAAGCGGGCGGCCAGCAGGGTGACCAGGCCGGTCGTCGGCGGGGCCTCGGCCACCATGACGTCGGCACGCCCCCGCAGGAGCAGCCGGACGAAGAGGGGGATGTCGAAGCTCAGATACTGCAGGTACCCGCGGATGGCGCCGCTGCGATCCCGCAGCACCGGGGCCCGCGACACCCGGATCGGGCCGGTGCCGGGCTCGTCGGGAGATCCCGCCGGAGGACGCGTGGTGAGGACGGTGACGTCGTGATCGCGACCGAGCGCACGGGCGACGGCGGCGATGCGGAACGCCGCGGCCCCGGCCTCGGGCTCGTACAGCCTGCTGGCGATCACGATTCGCGCTCGTGCGTCGGGTCCGTGCACGGCGGGACTCCTCGGGATGACGCGACGGCGGCCGGTTCAGCCTAGCGTGCTCTGTCACAATGGATGGATGAGCAGCACGCCGGCGGATCGCGCGCGCCCCGGCGACCCCGGCGCCTGGGTGGTCATCCCGCTGTACAACGAGGCATCCGTCATCGGTGAGGTCATCGCGCAGCTGCGGCAGCGGTTCGCACACGTCGTGTGCGTGGACGACGGCTCGTCCGACGAGTCTGCGGCCGTCGCCGCCGCGGCCGGCGCGACGATGGTGCGGCATCCGATCAACCTCGGTCAGGGCGCGGCCCTGCAGACCGGGATCGAGTTCGCCCTGGCCCACCCGTCGTGCGAGTTCATCGTGACCTTCGACGCGGATGGTCAGCATCGCGTCGAGGACGCGGTGTCGATGGTGGCGCTGGCTCGTCGCGAGGATCTCGCGATCGTCTTCGGCTCGCGCTTCCTCGACGACCGCACCCGGCCGGGGGCTCTCAAGAAGGTGGTGCTGAAGACCGCCGTGTGGGTCACCAACATGACCACCGGCCTGACCCTGACCGACGCCCACAACGGACTGCGCGTCATCCGGCGCGACGCCGCCGCCGGAGTCCGGCTGTCGCAGGACCGCATGGCGCACGCCACCGAGATCGTGCTGCAGCTGGGCCGGACCGGCCTGCCCTGGCGCGAGTACCCCGTCGAGCTGCTCTACACCGACTACTCCCGTGCGAAGGGCCAGAGCCTGCTCAACTCCGTCAACATCCTCGTCGACCTGGTCGTGAGGTGACCCCCATGTGGATCCAGCTCCTCCTGATCGCCGCGATCGTGCTGCTCGCCGCGTTCGTGATGCGCCGGACCGGCTCCGACAGCCACCTCGCGATCCGCCGCATCCTCTTCGGGGTGTTCGTCATCGCCGCGATCCTGGCCGTGCTGTTCCCGCAGTGGCTCACCTGGCTCGCGAACCTCGTCGGCGTCGGCCGCGGAACCGACCTGCTGCTGTATGCGCTCGTCCTGGTCTTCCTGGTGTTCGTGTGGACGCAGTACCGGCGCAACATCGCCCTTCAGCGACAGCTGACGCTGCTGGCGCGCAAGGTCGCCTTGCTCGAGGCCGGCGCCGAGAAGGACGCACCGGCTCCGGATGCCGCCTCCGACGGCACCCCGCACGAGGCCCAGCGCGATTAGCAGCCGGTGACGCGGTACAGCGTCGCGTCGCCCTCCTCGGCGATCGCGGTCAGCACCGGCGAGCGATCGAGGTCGTGCAGCCCCGTGTACAGCTCCCCGTACTTCGGGAAGATCACGCGATCGCCGAAGTCGAGGGCGTACTCCACCCCCAGCCGCTCCACCGCCGCGCACACCTCCGGCCCGCCCTCGCGCAGCCGGGTGCCCAGCAGTGCCGCATCGGGGCCGTAGACGCCCTTGATGTGCGGGAAGACCGTGCGGCGACCGGTGTAGGCGTACACCAGGCCCGCGCCCGTGAGCGGGTCGCCGATGACGACCGCGCCGGCCGGGAGGGTCTCCGACGCCTCCTCGAGCAGATCCGCCTCGTCGGGGCTCAGCCCCTGTGACTGCTCGGAGGCGAGGAAGCTCAGCTCGCGCATCGCCAGCACCTCGTGGCGGGGAGCCAGGAGCGTGGGCGCGGCGACGAGCAGCGCCACCAGCGCGACCGCGCCGATGCGCACCACCGAGGCACGGCGGGGCAGGGTGCGCCACCACGTCAGGCACCGTGAGACCACGGCATCCGCTCCCCTGGCGGCCAGCGGCAGGGCCGCCACGGCGAGCACGGCGCCTACGCGCACCACGTCGTCGTACCAGAGGCCGACGATCGAGGATCGCAGCCACAGCACCGGCAGCCAAGCGGCGACGACGAAGAGGCCCGCGGCGATCAGCTGTGCGCCGACGAGCCAGCGGCCGCTCCTCGTGCGGAAAGCGGTCACGGCGCCGATGATCGACAGCAGGGCGACCAGCAGGCTCGCCGGCCTGCCGACCGGACCCAGCGCCACGGCCTCGCCGAGCGCCTGCGCGAGCGACTCGTACGGCATCCACTCGTTCGTCGTGACGTTGAGCGACGGCCAGACGCCGATCAGCAGCAGCGCCCCGAACGCCACGCCGGCCGTCCCGCCGACCCTCGCCGCACGCGTCGTGCCCGCCGTCCGCCAGGCGACCGCCACCCGGCCCGCGGCGAACGGCAGCACGAGTGCCAGTGCCGTCAGCAGCGACGACGGATGCGCGACGGCCGTTGCACCGGCCGCACCGATCAGGGCCACGATGACGAGGATCCGCTGCCACAGCGGCCGGGCGCCGCGACGGGCGCTCAGAACGGCGAGCCCCAGCACGACGGGCACGAGCGCGTTCCCGAGCAGGTTCGGGTACAGCGCGCCCCAGTTGAGGAAGCCGAGCGGGTAGAGCGCGAACGCGAGGGTCAGCGGCGGCGCGGCGATGAGCGTGCGCTCCCGGTCGGGCCACACGCTCGCCGCGAGGAAGAGCACGGCGGCAGGCCACAGGACGCCGACGACCGCCAGGGTCATGACATTCGTCGCCGCGACCACGCCGCCCGCGACCGGGACGATCAGCGCCGTCACCGCGTGCCACAGCGTCGGGTAGAACGAGTGCGCCGCTCCCGGAGCGGCCATGGTCATGTCGACGGGGGACGCGGAGCCGTGGTCGAGCACGAACGCGACCGCGTTGAGATGGAACACGACGTCGAAGTGCTGGGCGGGATGCGCCGGCGAGGCCATGCCCCACGCGGCCGCGCCGATCCACAGCACCGCGCTGAGCGCCAGGCTCGAGAAGACCCAGACGGACGCGCGTCCCAGCGCGACGGGTCGCTCGGAGCGACGCAGCCACCGGATGAGCGCGACGGCGGCCGTGACGACGGCGGCGAGGGCGACGACCGCCAGCGGCGACCAGTGCACTCCGGCCGGCGGCGCCAGAAGGGCCGCCACCGCGACCGTCGCCAGCGAGATCGCGGCGGCGCCGCCGGGCAGCAGGGCGCCGCGGAGCCCGATCAGCCAGGCGGCGGGCGCTCCGGGCAGCAGCAGGAGCGCCGCGGCGGCCAGCAGGGCAGGCGCCTGTGCGATCCAGTCGCCCACGTCAGCCCTCGACCCGCGCGATGGCCCCTTCGACAGGGCCGTCGTACACGACGTTGCCCTTGTCGATCACGATGCCGCGGGTGCACAGCTCCCGCACCATCTCCATGTCGTGGCTGACGACGACGAGGGTCTTGTCGGCGGCGATGAGCTCCTGGAACTTGAGCCGGCACTTCTCTCGGAACGGCGCGTCGCCGACCGAGAGGATCTCGTCGACCAGGAGCACGTCCAGCTTGACGTGGATGGCGACCGAGAAGGCCAGCCGCATGAACATGCCCGAGGAGTAGTGCTTCACCTCCTGGTCGATGAAGGGCTCGATCTCGCTGAAGGCGACGATCTCGTCGTACCGCTCTTCGATCTCGCGCCGTGCCATGCCGAGGATCGCCGCGTTGAGGAAGACGTTCTCGCGGCCCGACAGCTCGGGGTGGAATCCGGCGCCCACCTCGATGAGTCCGGCCACCCGGCCGCGCGTGAGCACCTCGCCGCCGTCGGGCTGCATGACGCCGGAGATCAGCTTGAGGAGCGTCGACTTGCCCGACCCGTTGAGGCCGAGGATGGCCACGGACTCGCCCTCGTTGATGACGACGTCGACGCCCTTGAGCGCTTCGAAGGTGCTCGTGAGCCGGCGGCCGCGGATCCACGAGACGACGGTGTCCTTGAGGGAGTACGCGTGGTTGAGGGTGAACTTCTTGTGCACGCCGTCGACGATGATCGACGGCCGCGGCGTGGTGAGGGTGCGGTCGGTCATAGGTCCTGAGCGAACCTTCCCTCGAGCCGGCGGAACACCGACTGCCCGATGATCAGGACGGTGACGGAGATGAGGAAGGTCCACAGCGTGTTGATGGCGAGGTCGGGCGGCAGCGGCAGTGTCGTCGTCGTGACAGGATTCCAGAACGCGAAGTGGAAGAGCTCCACCGCCTGCGTGATCGGATTGAGGAGATAGAGCTCGAGGATCCAGTCCGGCCACCCGAGCGTCCGGAGCGCGTCGCGCACCATCGTCCAGGAGTAGAGCACCGGCGACGCCCACGTGGCCAGCAGCAGCAGCAGCTCGACGATGTTCTCGGCATCCCGGTAGCGCACGTTGACGGATCCGAACAGCAGCCCCAGCCCCAGCGCGAAGACCAACACGATCGCGACGCCCGCCAGGATCGCGAGCACGGACACCACCGAGATGTTGACGATCCAGCCGAGGAACAGGCACACCACCAGCAGCAGACCGACCTGCGGCAGGAAATGCACGAACGCCACGATCACCGCGGAGACGGCGAAGAGCTGCCGGGGCAGGTAGACCTTGCGCACGAGGGGCGCGTTGCCGACGATGGACGTCGTCGCGTTCTTGTACGCCTCGGAGAAGAGGTTGATGACGACGATCCCCGAGAAGAGGTAGATCGCGTAGTTGGGGATGCCGCGCTCGAGGCTCAGGAAGAGACCGAGGACGACCCAGAAGACGAGGAACTGCGCGGCCGGCCGCACGTACGACCACGTCCACCCGAGCACCGAGTTGCGGTACCGCGTCGTGACGCCCGTGCGGACGAGCAGGCGCAGCAGATAGTGCCAGCGGAAGACGTCCAGGAGCCCGCCGCTGCGACCGGGGACGTCGAACTGCGCACGGGGCACGTGCGCGAAGAGATCTCGGGTATCGGACACGGTCCCACTCACTAGGCTGGTCGCCGCGTTCGCGTCGCGGGCTCGTCCCATTCTATGCGCGGGTCGGAGGCGACCCTGAGCGTCGACCGTGCTCAACAGCGCAGGGCGCGTGCCACCGAATCCGTGAGCGCGCCGGGGCCGCCGATCAGTCGCACCGCCTTCACTCCGTGGGCGATGAGCCAGTTCTTGGCGGCACCGGTCATGCACGAGGTCGGCTGCGAGAACAGCGGCACCTTGGTGCGCCCCGCCAGCACGGCGCCGGCCAGCGAGTCGGGGAAGTCGACGCCGGTGGCCAGCAGCGCGCTTCCCACCGCGGCGGGATAGGCCGCCGCGTTGATCAGCTGGCTCGTCTGGTAGCGGTCGGTCCCCCCGTAGCGGGTCACGCCGATGCCCGCGCCGCCGAACGAGGCCGCCACGCCGGCGCTCACCGCACCGGTGCCGCCCGCGATCACCGCGGAGGTCGTGCCGAGCTGCTTGAGCGCCGCCAGCGTTGCCGGATCGGCGGCGGCTGCCGAACCCTCCACCAGGACCACGGCCGCGCCCTTGGCGCCGGCGACCGCGGAGGCGGCGAGCGCGTCCGCGAATCCCGCGCCGGTGGCGATGTAGGTGCTCGCCGACGTGCCGAAGACCTTCGTGGCCAGCAGCCGGCTGGTCTCATAGCGATCGGCGCCGCCGATGCGCTGGCGGGCCGCCGCAGGGAGCAGCGCAGCCACCTCGGCCTCGACGGCGGCGCTCACGGCGCCGACGCCGCCCACGATGACGACCTGCTTCGGGGCGAGCCGGCTCAGCTCCGCCTTCACCGAGGCGGGAAGGGAGCCGGGGCTCGTGAGGAGCAGCGCGCCGCCGGACTTCACGGCGGCCGGGGCGGCCGCGAGCGCGTCGGGGAAGTCGAAGCCGGACGCGAGGTAGACCGTCGCAGCGCCGGTCGGATACGTGGTCTTCGAGACCTCGACGGCGGTCTCGTACCGGGTGGCCCCCGACGTCCGGCTCGTCGACCATGGCAGGGGCGCCGCCGGGCTCAGGTAGCTCCCGTGCACCCAGTACCGGGCTCCGTCGATGCGGATCCGCGCCCATTCGCCGAAGGTCGCGGTCCTGGTCACGGCGGTGCCCTGCGAGAGCGACCGTACGACGGGCTCGCACGAGGTCGACGGAGCGGAGCGGGCGTTGAGGGCGGCGACGTTCACGACGAACTCCGCCTCACCCGGCGTCAGCGAGGACTCCGCCGGCTGGGCGCACGCGTTCACCGGCACCTGGGTCGAGCCGAACCAGTCGGTGAAGTAGTTGACGAAGTTGCGGTTGCCGTAGCTGGAGCATCCGTCCCCCGTGCCGTAGCCCGCGCGCAGCGCTGCGGCGTTGGGCTGATACGGGGTGTAGTAGTACAGGTTGGCGGTGGCCTGGTTCTGCACGTAGACCGGCGACGAGCCGCACGCGGCGTTCGGGTGCCAGCGCACGTTCCACGTCTTGCCCGGCGCGTACCACGTGAAGTACTGGCTGGTCCCGGGCGGGTTGGCGTAGCGCTTGAGCTGCCATGCCGCCCCGAAGACCTGGTTGAAGAAGCCGTAGTACCGCGTGTCGCACGCCGCGGTGTCGGGGCATCCCTGTCCCATGGCGATCGTGTACCGCCAGTCGCTGGGCCAGGTGTGCGTGACGAGGCCCTGCTCCTTCTGGAGGGTGACGAGGATCACCTGCGGGTTGATGCCGCACGCCTGGGCCACCTTGTAGATGATCCGCGATGCGCGTTCGCGGACGCCGCCCTGGTACGCGCCGCACATGGCGTCCGCGGAGGTGGTGCGCGAGGTGTCGTACCAGTCCCGGAGGCACGTGTAGCCCGCCTTGCAGCTCGGCACCTTCTGCTCGAGGAAGGCCTGGATCTGCGCCTCCGTCATCGCGTCCTTGTAGAAGAAGACGGCGTCGCTGACGATGTTGCCCGGCTGGAACGAGCTCAGATCGGCGGCGGCCACGATGCCGGATTCGCGGGCCTGGGGCCCGGCTGCCGCGGCGGCGGAGGTCGCTCCGGTGAGGCCTGAGATCAGCATCACCGTCACGGCCAGCATCCCGATGATCGTCGATCTCGACGCGCGCACGCGCCTTCTGATAGCCCCCGCCATGTGACCAGTGTGACCGATGGGACGGATGAGTACAACACGAGACCGAAAAGCGGCGCATCGACACGTCGCTTTCGGAAGACTCGAAGACTGTCTACAGCTCGGCGTGGAGGAGCCACACCTTGTCGGCCGCCTCGCGCCACGAGAAGGCGCGGCCGCGATCACCGGCCAGCACGCCGAGCCGCTCGGCCTGTGCCGTGGACGCGAGCGCCGACGCGAGCGCCGCACCGAGGCCGTCGGACAGCTCGGAGGCGCCGGTCGCCGAGACGAGCACTCCCCCGTCGAGCACGACCTCGTCGTGCACGGCGGAGGCCGCGGCGATCACCGGGACGCCGAGCCGCAGCGCGTCGACCACGCGCCAGGGGAACGCGGCCCGTCGCGACGGCGCGACGAGCGCGACCGCCCCGCCGAACACGGCGGCGCGGTCGGCGGGATCGAGCGCGCCCCGCACATGCACGGCGCGCTCGGGCACGCCCGCGGCGGAGGCGATGTCGGCGACCGCCGGCTCGTCCCCCTCTTCGACGTCGATGACCACGACGGGGAGGTCGATGCCGGATGCCGCCACCGCTGCCAGCGCCGTGGCGAGGTTCTCCGAAGGGGGCGGGCCTCCGGAGATCAGCACGAATCCTTCCGGCAGGTCGAGCCCCCGACGACGACCGACCTCGTCCGTCGGCACCGCGAATCGGGACGGGGCGGCGCCGGCGATGACCCGGACCCTGTTCGCCAGCGAAGGGGCGATCTCCAGCAGCCGCGTGGCGAGCGAGTGCGTCGGCACGACGACCGCGTCGGCGTGCTTGGCCGCGCGCTTGAGCATCGCCCGGTGCCACCCGACGACCGAGCGAGGCAGCTCGGACGACGCCTCCCACGGCCGCAGATCCCAGATCGTCACGACGGTCTGGTCGTGGTCGTGGACGCGGTCGTGCCGCACGAGGGGCGCGAACAGCGACGGCGCGTGGATCATGCCGCCGCCGAGGCCGCTGCCCACCCCGAGCTGCAGCGCACCGGCGAGCTCGCGACGCGGCAGCGCGCTGCGCCGGACGGCGGACAGCCCCGGAACCGCCGCGAACGCGTCGTCCGCGCCGCCCGCGGGGCCGATGCCCTCTACCTCGCACCCGTCGGGCGCGGCCACGACGAGAGCCCGCGCCAGCTCGAGCGATGCCTCGGCGAGCTGCGGCTCATTGGGCGCCACGAGCTGGTCCAGCATGACGCGAAGGGTCGCCACCACCGCTCAGCCCTCCGGCGTCTCGGTCGGCGGGTGCAGCGTCGTCTGGATCAGCTCGGCGATATAGGCGTAGTCGGGGTCGAACTCGTCGATCCCGCCGGCCGGCGTCAGCTCGAGCGTCTGCACGGGCTGCTCCTTGGCCTTCATCGCCAGGTCCACGAGCGTCGGGATGAGCGACTGCGGCAGATCGGTCTGCACGATGTCGGCACCCGCCGCGGCGACGTCCTGGAACCGGGTCAGCACCACCTGCGGGGTGAACTGCGCGAGGATCGCCGCCTGCAGCTCCCGCTGGCGCTCCATGCGGTCGAAGTCGCTCGTGGTGTAGCGGGAGCGGGCGTACCACTGCGCGGTGTCGCCGTCCATGCGCTGCGTGCCGGGCTCGATCCAGCCGATCGCCCACTCCTCGACGGGCTGGCCGGTGTATGACGGCCCGCCGCCCTTGGGCAGGCGCTCGGCGACGGTGATCTCGACGCCGCCGAGAGCGTCGACGAGGGACGCGAATCCGTGCATGTCGATGAACACGTAATAGGGGATCTCGATGCCGAGGATGCCTTCGGCGGCGTCCTTGGTGGCCTCGATGCCGGGGGCCGATCCGTTGGACTCGGCATCCGGATACAGCTCCGCGCCGTCCTGGCACACCTCGACCTCGGTGCGCAGCTGGTTGATGCCGCTCCCCCACCCGCACGACGGGTCGGAGAAGCCCTCGTGGCCGTCGGGATAGCGGTCCCGCATCGGTCCCTCCGAGAACGGGAAATGCGGCATGTCGCGTGGGATGCCGGTGATCGTGGTGGCCCCCGTCTGAGCGTTCACCGACACGACCGAGATGCTGTCGAACCGCATCGAGTCGCGGCCCTCGCCGCTGTCGGCGCCGAGCAGGAGGATGTTGTAGTACCCGTCCGACGGTGGCACGGTCGGACCGCTCGCCCCGAAGATCGTCGAGATCGTGCTGCGCGCGGTGCCGACCGCCGTGGATGCGTAGGCGGCGGCGCCGCTGGCGACGACGAGCAGCCCCACGGCCACGGTCGCGATCGCGAAGCGGGCGCCACGCCCGGTCCTGACCAGCCGCACGAGGCGCAGCGTGTCGATCGTGAGCACGATCCACAGCGCGGCGTAGGCGATGAGCACGCCCTGCGCGACGAGGAGCGGCAGCGGGCGGAGGAGTCCGAGCCAGTCCGGAAGCCACGCGCTGGTGACCAGGCTCAGCCCCGCGGTCGGCGCGAGCAGGGCGAACAGCACCCCCACCACCGCGAGCACCCACAGCACGAGCGTGGATGCGATCCCGAAGCGACCGAGCCGCCGGTTGCCCGCGAGCACCTGCGCCGAGCCCGGGATGAGGAAGTTGAGACCGACCAGCCACCACCCGCGCCGGGTCATGAGGGCGCGGGACGAGGTGTCGGGATACCGCAGCGGACGCTCGTTCACGACCGCGGCCGTCACCGCCCTGGCGCCCGTGCGCGGAGGACTGGCGATGCTCACAGCGACTCCCTGAGCCGCCGGTTCTTCTCCTCCACCTGGGATTCCAGGTCACGGGCGTAGGCCTCGACGCGATCCGCCACGGCATCGTCGGCGACTCCGAGGATGCGCGCGGCCAGGAGCCCGGCGTTCTTGGCACCGTTGATCGAGACCGTGGCCACCGGGATTCCTGCGGGCATCTGGACGATGCTCAGCAGCGAGTCCATGCCGTCGAGCGTCGCGAGCTGGACCGGGACCCCGATCACGGGCAGCGGCGTCACCGACGCCAGCATGCCCGGCAGGTGGGCAGCGCCCCCCGCTCCCGCGATGATGACCCTCAGGCCGCGCGAGCGGGCGTCCCGCCCGTAGCGCATGAGCTTGTCGGGCGTGCGGTGCGCCGAGACGACCTCCACCTCGTGGGGGATCCCGAAGTCGGTGAGGGCCTGGGAGGCATCGCTCATGACCCGCCAGTCCGAGTCGGAACCCATGACGACGCCGACCAGCGGCGCCTCGGAGGAGTGAAGGGGCGCAGTCACTCGTCAAGGGTAGGGGGCGAGGCTGGAAGATCCCCGCAACGGCGCGGCCCCGTCGGCAAGCTCAGGAGCCGCTCGAGCGCTCAGTCGAGGAAGACGGATGCCGCGGCCCGCGCCTGGTACGCGACGTCGTCCAGGTCGTCGCCCACGACGGTGACGTGACCGACCTTGCGCCCGGGACGGGGCGCCTTGCCGTAGGTGTGCACCTTCGCCTGCGGGTGCTCTCCCATCGCCGCGGCGAACCGCGCGTCCAGAGCGTCCTGCGCCGGGCCGCCGAGGATGTTGACCATCATCGCCCACTCGGCCAGCGGATCGGTGTCGCCCAGCGGAAGGTCCAGCACCGCGCGCAGGTGCTGCTCGAACTGGCTTGTCACCGCGCCGTCCTGGCTCCAGTGCCCGCTGTTGTGCGGCCGCATCGCGAGCTCGTTGACGAGCAGTCGCTCGTCCGTGGTCTCGAAGAGCTCCACCGCCAGCATCCCGGTGACGCCCAGGCCCTCGGCGATGCCGACGCCGACCTGGGCCGCCACCTGCTGCAGCCGGTCCCCCGCGTGCGGGGCGGGCGCGATCACCTCGGCGCAGACGCCGTCGCGCTGGACCGTCTCGACCGCCGGATACGCCCGGACGGCGCCCGACGGACGGCGGGCGACCTGCTGGGCGAGCTCGCGCGTGAACTCGACCAGCTCCTCCGCCAGCAGCGCGCCGCCCCGAGCGTCCTCCGCGAGCGTCGCGAACCAGTCCATAGCCTCCGTGCCCGCCGAGACGACGCGCACGCCCTTGCCGTCGTACCCGCCGCGCGGCGTCTTCACGACCGCCCGGCCGCCGTGGTCGTCGATGAAGGCCTGGAGCTCCTCAGCGGTCGTGACGGCCGCCCAGTCCGGCTGCGGCATCCCCAGCTCCTGCAGGCGTGCGCGCATCAACAGCTTGTCCTGCGCGTACCGCAGCGCGTCGGGACCAGGGTGGACGGCGACGCCCTCGGCCACCAGCGCCGCCAGCACCTCCTGCGGCACGTGCTCGTGGTCGAAGGTGAGCACGTCGACGTCCCGGGCGAAGGCCAGCACCGTGGCGGCGTCGCGGTAGTCGCCGACGGCGGTCGCGGCGAGCGAGGCCGACATGCCCTCCTCCTCGGCGAGCACCCGCAGCTCGACCCCGAGCTCGACCGCCGGCGCGATCATCATGCGGGCCAGCTGCCCGCCCCCGACGACTCCGACTCGCAGCGCCATGCCACTCCCTCTCGACTGCAGACAGACCTCCTCCATCATCCCGCACCCGCGAGCGGGAGGCGGCGCGTCAGGAGGTCGGCGCGGGAGGCCGTGGCGGGACCGCGGGCGGCGGGCCCGGCGGAAGCGGCTGGGCGTCGCGATGCGCCAGGATCTGGTTGACCTCGACCTGGTCGACGAGCGCCTCGTGCACGAGCTCGACGCTCGGGATGTCGGCCAGGCGCAGGGGCTCGTCGACGCCGTTCGCGAGAGTGATCGTGCCGGCACCCCACAGGCGCTGCAGGACGCCCCGGCGCACCGTGAGCGTGTAGCCGCGCACGTGGGCGAGCTCCCGCTTCTTCACGCCGAAGGCGCCACGGCGCTCCATGACCCGCCGGGTCGTGATCGTGTAGACGTGGGCCCACCAGCCGAGGAACGGCAGGAGCACGAGGAGGAGGACGATGGCGGCGCCGGCACCCAGCAGCATCCAGTCCTCGAACGGCGCAGGGAGGTTGCCGTAAAGGTACCCGCAGGCCGCTGCGACGGCGATGAGCACCAGCGCGGACCAGAACAGCCTGCGGGCGTGGGGGCGGAAGCGCGCGACGAGCAGCTCCGGCGTGGGGGCGCCCGGGGCCGGGGTGAGCGGCCTGCCGCCGTAGCTCGTCGGCTGCGTCATGCTCCCATTGTGACCGGTGGCCGCGACACCGCGGCGCGCACCCGCCGGTTCGGCTCAGTCCGGTGCGGTCGACGGCCGGGTCCGGACGTGGACCACGTCGCCCGCCGAGACCACGCTCTCGTACTCGTCGTCCTGGACGATCACCAACCGCCCGTCCGGGTCGATGCGGTGGCCTCGCCCCCACAGCGTCTGGCCGTCGGGCAGCGACACGGCCACGTCGTGACCGAGGGTGCCGCACAGCGCCTCGACCTCGCCCTGCACCCCCGACGCCCCCGCATCCCCGCCCGCCGCGACGAGGGCCCTGAGCTGCTCGTCCAGCGCGCCGAGGTAGTCGGCGAGCAGGCGGTCCTCGTCGCACGTGAGGCCGTGCACGGCGAAGGATGTGGCCGTGGTCACCGGCAGGTCGGGGCGCGGCATCCGCGTGTTGACGCCCGCCCCGACCACGACGGCGTCCGGACGGCCGGGGACGACCTCGGCGAGGATGCCGCACACCTTCTGGCCGTCCAGGAGCACGTCGTTGGGCCACTTGAGGGTCGCGGTGTGGATGCTGCCGGTCAGCTGTGCGCCGATCGCCCGCGTCATCGCGGCGCCGGCGATGAGCGGGATCCAGCCGCGCGCGGCGGCCGGCAGGCCGGTGACGTCCACGAGCACCGACACGGCCAGGGCGGTGCCCGGCGGCGTCACCCACGTGCGGTCCAGGCGACCGCGGCCCGCGCGCTGGTCGTTCGTCAGGAGGAGGGACAGGTGCGGCCAGTCCGCGGGCGCCTCCGCGACGTGGCGCAGCACATCCGCGTTGGTCGAGTCCGTCGACTCCACGACCTGGACGCGCGGGCTGATGGCGGCGGTGAGCGGGAACCCGTCGGACGAGAACGTCATGGTCCTCACGCTACGCCCATGAGGTCGCCCGCCCACCCCCTCCGGTGCTGCGCTACCGGTTCCTGAGGTCGGAGAACACCGTCCACAGCTGCCGATCGCCGTAGCGCAGCTGGTACCAGATGCGGTTCGCGTCGAGGACCTCCACCGGCGCGCCGGCCGGCAGCACGACGGTCATCGCCCCGCCCGGGGAGGTGCGCAGGGCGGTGGCGCGCACCGTCACCATCTGCTGGGCGGGGTACCACGCGGCGGTGCCGAACGGGCCGTTGAAGTACTCGTACACCGTGCGCGAGATGGCCCGCAGCGCGGCCTGCGGCGGGGCCTGGTCGCCGATGATCGAGAGGACGTACGTCGACTCCGTGCCCCACACCACACCGCTGTCGCCCTGCATGAGACCCGAGCTCACCCACAGCGAGCCGGGCTTGGTGGCCTGGCGCACGCCGGGCGGGATGCCCGAGGCGATGCGCGACCGCCAGATCTGGTCCGTCATGAGCCGCAGGAGATGGTCGGCGTACGGCCGCGTGAGGGCGTTGCCCGAGGCGAGCCGCTCGAGGATGTTGCTGAGGTCGTTGCTGGTGGTCCGGTTGCCCGCGTAGAGGATGCTGGTCCCCGGCGGCACGCTGCCGTACGAGGTCTGCGTCCAGCCGGAGGCCTGGATCATCCAGTTGAGGCGGCCGATCCCGATCCAGTGCACGATGTCGCTGTGGCAGCCGTTGTCGGAGGCGTGGATCATGACGTGGATGCAGGTCGAGAGGTCGACGCCCGACGAAAGCCGCGTGCCCCACGACGCCTCGCCGCGCTCGATGAGCTGCAGGGCCGCCCAGGCGGCGTAGATCTTTATCATGCTCGCGGGCTCGCGGCGCACTCCGCCGCCGACGTCCGTCGTGACGCGGAGCCCGTCGAGCTGGTGCACCGAGACCGAGTAGGCGCCCGGGTACTGCGCGATGGTCGCGCGGATGGCCGAGCCGAGCTGCGACTGCCGCAGGTCCTTCTCGGCGCTGCACGAGCGGTTGACGAGCACCGCCGGCCCCAGCCACACCGGACCGCCCACGGCGGTCACCGCGGCGCCGGTCGCGGCGATGGCGGCCGCCACCGGGTCGGGGGTGCAGGGCTCGATCGCGTAGTACAGCGGCTGACGGCTCACCGCGGCGAGCGCGGCCGCCACCGCGAGGTCCGGGTTCGTGAACGAGTTCACGACGATCGCGCGGAGCACCGGCTCGGTGCGCTCGGCCGCCATCAGCACGGACTGCGCGTAGCGATCGGCACCGACCTTGCGGCTCACCGCGAAGCCGGCCGCACGCAGGGAGTCCTCGTGCGCTGCCCCGACGGTGCCGTAGCCGCCCACGATGACGATGCTCCCCGCGCCCGACGCCCGCAGCGCCTCGACGGTGGCCGCGTCGGCCGCGGCACCACCGTTCACCAGCAGCGCACCGCGGGACGTGGCGGCTGCCGCGACCGAGGCGAGCGCGGAGTCCACCGGCGAGAGGCCGCTCGAGACGTACACGGTGTCGACAGCCGATCCGATCCCGGCCAGCGCCAGGCGCGAGCTCTCGTACCGGTTCCCGCCGCCGTATCGGCTGACATCGGGGACGAGCTCTCGCAGCCGCGAGACGACGCCGTCGCCCACCACGAGCGCACCGCCGACGACGACGACGCGCTGCGGCCCCAGTCGCGCGATCTCGGCGGCCACGACCTCGGACACCGCGTTCGGCTGGACGTACAGCAGCGGCGCCTCGAGGGCCGCGGCGAGGCCCGCGGCGATCATGCCGTCGGCCGGCGCAGCGCCCGAGGCGACGAGCACCGTCTGCGCGCCGCTCGGGAACGCGTTCGACGACGCCGCGACGCTCGTGGCGTACCGGTCGATCCCCGACACCCGCGCGGTGTTGGGGACGGCGACGGCGTCGGTCGCCGTCGCCTCCCGCGGCGAGTCCTGCTGAACCGCCTCCTGGCGCTGCGCGCGCCGCTGCGGCGCCTCGTCCGTGGGCGGGGTGTCCCTGTCGGGCGCGAGCGGATTCGCCGACGGACCAGGGTCGGGCTGCGACCCGTCGTCGACGGGCTCGCCGGGCTCGACCTGCCCACGGTCCTCCTCCGGTGCTGCGGTGGGGTCCGGTGCCTCGGTGGGCTGGGGTGCCGCGGTGGGCTCGGGTGCCGCCGTGGGCTCCGGCTCGGCGGTGGCCACCGGCGTCGGTGCGGCGGCGGAGGTCGCCGTCGGGCTCGGCGACGGGGACGGCACGGACTGCGCACCCGACGGGCTCGCGGCGAGGACCATCACGACCGGCAGCGCGAACAGCATGGTTCGCGCCGTCCAGAACCCGAGCAGCTTTCGACGCGACGACATCGTGCCCCCGACGCTATCGGGCGGCGACTGCGCGCGGCGGATCCGCCGCATGAGAAGAAGGTGAGAGCGGCCCCCGCGCGCGACGTCGCCCGCCGCCGGACGCGCGACGTCGTGAGGCGGGCCACAGCGGATGCCGCGACCCCTTGTGCGGACCCTCCAACGGATGCGCCGACCCCGCCGATAGGGTGGAATCCGTGACCGAGCAGCCCGACCTCTCGACGACCGCCGGCAAGATCGCCGACCTCCGCGCCCGCTTCCAGGAGGCCGTGCTCGATCCCGAGGAGGTCGCCAAGCAGAAGCAGCACGCGAAGGGCAAGGGCACCGCGCGGGAGCGCATCGACATGCTCCTCGACACCGGCAGCTTCGTCGAGCTCGACGAGTACGTCCGCCACCGCACCACCGCGTTCGGCATGGACCGGTCCCGCCCCTACGGCGACTCCGTCGTGTCGGGCGTCGGCACCATCCACGGTCGCACGGTGGCGGTGTACTCGCAGGACTTCTCGACCTTCGGCGGCTCGCTCGGCGAGGTCGCCGGCGAGAAGATCATCAAGGTGATGGAGTTCGCGCTGCGCTCCGGCATCCCGATCGTCGGAATCCTCGATTCGGGCGGCGCGCGCATCCAGGAGGGCGTCGTCGCCCTCGGCAAGTACGGCGAGATCTTCCGCCTCAACACCCAGGCGTCGGGCGTCATCCCGCAGATCTCGATCATCATGGGCCCGGCCGCCGGCGGTGCGGTCTACTCCCCCGCCCTCACCGATTTCGTCGTCATGGTCGACAAGACCAGCCAGATGTTCGTCACGGGCCCCGACGTCATCAAGACCGTGACGGGCGAGGACGTCGGCATGGAGGAGCTCGGCGGCGCGCACACGCACAACACCCGCTCGGGCGTCGCGCACTATCTCGCCGAGGACGAGGACGACGCGATCGACTACGTCCGCACCATGCTCGGCTTCCTCCCCGACAACAACATGGCCGAGCTGCCGGTCTACGAGACGGGATTCGAGTTCGAGACGACGGATGCCGACCGCGCGCTGAACGCGATCATCCCCGACTCGCCCAACCAGCCGTACGACATCCATCAGGTCATCCGCGGCATCGTCGACGCGGAGGACTTCCTCGAGGTGCAGCCTCTGTTCGCCCCGAACATCGTCATCGGCTTCGGCCGCATCGAGGGGCGCTCGGTGGGCATCATCGCCAACCAGCCGTCGCAGATGGCGGGGACCCTCAACATCGAGGCCGGCGAGAAGGCCAGCCGCTTCGTGCGCTTCTGCGACGCGTTCTCGATCCCGATCGTCACCCTCGTCGACGTGCCCGGCTACCTCCCCGGCACCGACCAGGAGTGGACGGGCGTCATCCGTCGCGGCGCGAAGCTGCTGTACGCGTACGCCGAGGCGACCGTGCCGCTGGTCACCGTGATCCTGCGCAAGGCGTATGGCGGCGCCTACATCGTGATGGGCTCCAAGCAGCTGGGCGCAGACATCAACCTGGCGTGGCCGACCGCCGAGATCGCCGTGATGGGCGGGCAGGGCGCGGTCAACATCCTGTACCGCGGCGAGATCAAGCGGGCCGAGGAGGCGGGCGAAGACGTCGCCGCCGTTCGCACGCGCCTGGCGAACGAGTACACCTACAACGTCGCCTCGCCGTTCCTCGCCGCCGAGCGCGGCGAGCTCGACGGCATCATCGAGCCCGCGGCCACCCGCGTGTCGGTCGCTAAGGCGCTGCGGGCCCTCCGCGGCAAGCGCGCGAGCCTGCCGCCCAAGAAGCACGGGAACATCCCGCTGTGAGCATCGCGGACGACGGGTCGCAGGCGGACCGCGTCACGATCGACGTCCTCCGCGGCACGGCCACGGAGGAGGAGCTCGCGGCGCTCATCGCCGTCGTCAGCGAGGCCTACGTCGGCGAGGCCGCGGAGGCCGTCGCCGACGACAGCGCCCGCCGCACCGCGTGGCAGCTGTCGCAGCGCGACCTTCGCCGCCCGCTGCGGCGCGATCTCGGCTGGGGACGCTTCGGCTGACGCCCCGCGGGCATGGCCGTGTCCCCCGAAATACCTACAGACACCGGTCGCATCGCGTGGGGATACTGGATTCGCTGGAACGCTTTTGCGTTCGGCCGACCCGGATCCGTCATGCGGATACCCCGGGTCCGGCCACGCGGACGGTTTTCGGGTAACCGTCCGCCAGGCGAGGGGCGGGCGGCTTCGCCGCCCCTCGCCTCCTTCGATTTCGTTCCCCGTCCGGCGTCCCTCCCCCTGCTGGGCGGGGATCGTGTGCGCCGACAGACGCCGTCTGCGAGTGCGGGCGGTCGCGGCGCGCCGTCACACCCTCCCGGGGTGCGGGATCTCGCGCCAGAGGTCGACCGCGTCCTCGTCGCTGGGGGCGCCGACCGACGGCGATCGCCCCACCACCGTCACCGCGACCCGCTCGTCCGGCGACGTGCGGATGTACAGGCGGTCGGAGCTGGCCGAACGCAGGGTCTCGGCCAGCTGCGCCCGGATGACCGCCAGCGTGTCCTCGTCGACGTCGTCCAGCCCGCCTTCGTCGAGCACCGTCACGTTCGCACCGCGCCGTCGTGCCCGCTCCAGCTCGGCGCGCACGTCGTCGTCGAGGAGACGCGGCCCGCGCATCTCGTCGCGCAACCGCCCCTCGGCGATGCGCGCCTCGAGGCGGTCGTCGTCGGTGAGGGCGCCGCCGTTCGCGACGGTCCGCGTGAGCACGGGCCCGGCGACCGCGAGCGCCTTCTGCACCTGCACCCGCCGCTCCCGCTGACGCACGACCTGGGACGTCTGCCAGGCCGTCGCGGCGCGCTGCAGGCGCGTGAGACGCGAGGTGTCGCGCGCGGCGCGATCCATCGAGCGCACGAGCAGCTGCGCGACGGCGACCCAGACGATCGAGCCCACGAGGCCGAGACCGAGCGCGGTCAGCGGCCCCATCCACGCCATCGACGCCACCGACAGCGCGACGATGCCCGCCCAGGCCGTCCACGGCCGGCGGCGGACCATGACGATGGTCATCAGCGCCCCGATGCCGCCCAGGTACCAGGTGGCGAAGGGATCGGTGCGCGCGGCCTCGCCGACCGAGAGGGCGATGGCGCTCGGCACGATGAGGGCGCACGCCAGAGCGAGCACCTGGGCGGGAACGGGCAGCGGCATCGAACCGCGGATGCCGTCGCCCGCGGCCTCGGGCCTTGCGGGGTCGCGGGGCGCGCCGGGTCCGGCCGCCTCGGCCGCGGCGCGGGCAGCCCTCACCGCCGCAGGCTCCCAGAAGATGCAGAGCCACGTGGTGGCGAGATAGAGGGCGAGGGTGGTGACGACCACGAGCGGGTAGGGCACCGGGCCCGTCCACGACAGCCCGCGGGCGGCGAGGTACGCCGTGAAGGCGACGGCCAGCACGGCCAGGACGTTCTTGACGCTGATCATGCGGCCGCCTCCTGCCACGACAGGCGGACGACGGTGCCGTGCGGTCCCGTCTGCAGGTCGGCCTTCCCGCCGACGGCCGCGACCCGCGCCACGATCGACGCACGGATCCCGAGGCGGTCGTCGGGGACGGCATCCGGATCGAAGCCCTCCCCGGCGTCGTGCACCTCCACGCGGACCCGTCCGCCGCCGCAGATCACGGCCACGCCGAGACCCGCGCCGCCGGCGTGCTGGATCGCGTTGGCGACGGCCTGGGTCGCGGCGAGCGTGAGCGCCCGCGCCACGCGCCCCGGGATCGGCGGCGAGGCGGGGTCGATGTCGCGCTGGACGTCGACCTCGACGCCCAGGTCGCGGGCGGCCTCGCCCACCTCGGCGGCGAGGGTGGCGGCATCCCACGGCTCGTCGGTGCCCTCGTGGTCGTCCTGCTCGGTGTTGGCCAGCCGCGTCAGCGCCTCCCGCGCCATCGTCGCCGCCAGCGTGCGCTCGCGCGGCGTGGTCGCGCGCTCCGCCGCGATCAGCGCGGCCAGCACGCTGTCGTGCATGAGCGCCGCGACGGCGACGCGCTCCTGCTCGGCGGCGTCCGCGGCGGCCGCCTTCGCGTACGAGGCCACGGCGCGGGCGCGCGTCTCGTCGACGTTGACGGCCATCGAGCGGAACAGCCACCCGAGCGTGAGGATCACGCCGCCCAGGATGAGCGTGAACGACACGTCGAGCCCGACGACCAGCCAGTACTCCTGGGCGAAGCCGACCTGGATCAGGCGCACGATCCCGAAGAGCAGCGGCGTCAGCGCGGTCCAGATGACCTGCAGCGGGAAGGGGAAGGCGAGCACGGCCGCCAGGGTCGCGAGGTTGAGGGGAAGCCAGATCCACGGCTCCTCGAGCGAGGGCGGCGCGACGCCGGCCGTCGCGATGGGCCAGGCGACGAGGGCGAGGACGTAGATCATCGCGAACGCGCCGGCCGCGATGCGCACCCCGCGGCCGATGATGCAGGCCAGGATCATGACGGCGAGCGACCCGAACACCGAGATCATGAGCGCCTCGTGCCAGCCCGGGCGCTCGTCGGCGGATCCCAGCGCGGTCAGGAACGACTGCAGGCCGACGATGACCGACCCGAGGCCGGCGGCGAGCGAGATGATGCGCTCGACCCGCGACCGGGTGAACGAGCCGATCCCCGCCGTCGCATGCGTGGCATGCGGGATCTGCCCCCAGGCCGTGTCGAGCACGCCCGTCTGCACGTCAGCGGCCACGCGCCACGTCTCCCGGGTCGGCGGACGGCTCGACGAGGATGCCGTCCTCGACCGCGCGGTGGAGCAGATCGATCTTGGTGGGCGCGGGGCGCCCGACCTCGACGTACTTGACGCGGATGCGCGTGATGTTCTCCTTGGCGGTGGAATAGGCCACGCCGAGGCGGTCCGCGACGACCTTGAGCGGCAGCCCGGCGGCGTAGAGCCGCAGGACGTCGCGCTCACGCGCCGACAGCTGTGCGTCGGCGAACGCGCGATCCCCCTCGACGGCACTGGCCCACTCGACGTTGTTGAGGGGTTCGCCGCGGGCGACGGTGCGCACCGCGGCGATCACGTCGTCGATCGGCGAGGACTTGCTCACCACCCCGGCGGCGCCGGCGGCGAGCGCCTCGCGCACGGCGGCAGGGCGGTCGGCGACGCTGTGGATGATGACGCTCGAGCCGTCGCGCACGAGACGGCCGACGTTCTCGGTCACGGTCGTCCCGTCGCCGAGCGTGAGGTCGAGCACGACGACGTCGGCCGGCGCCTGGCGCGCGTAGGCACGCCAGTCCAGATACTCCGTCACGGTGCTGCCCGAGAAGGCCACGTTCATGCTCTCGGCCCGCGCGCACGCCGCCTGGAGCCCGAGCCGCACCGACTCGTGGTCGTCGATGAGGGCGACGCGCGTCATGCGCTCAGCCTATCCACGTGCGTCGGCGCGGGTGAGGAGGGCCACAGCCTCGACGTGATGTGAATTGGGGAAGACGTCCAGTGCGTCGATGCCCGCCACCGCGTACCCCCCGGCGCGGAACGTCGCGACGTCGCGGGCGAGGGCCACCGGGTCGCACGCGACGTAGACGATCGTGGCCGGCGACAGGGTCGTGATGTGCTCCACGACCTCGCGTCCCGCGCCCGAGCGGGGCGGGTCGAGCAGCACGACACCGCGCGCCAGCCGTTCCTTCTCGGCGGCGGATGCCTCTGCCGCCAGCCGCGCCAGCCACCGGTCGACCCGCCCGGTCTCGGCGCGCGCGCCCACCCACTCGGCGAGGTTCTCACCGGCATGCTCGGTCGCACGGGAGTCGGACTCGACGCTCGTGACACGGGTGGAGGGACCGCCGAGCTCCCCCAGCGTCGCGGCGAAGAGGCCGACGCCGCCGTAGAGGTCCAGGTGCCAGGCGTCCGGATCGACGGCGGGCGCGTCGCCCGCCCGGGCCCGCAGCGCCGCCGCGACGGTGGTCGTGAGCGTGTGCGCCGCCAGCCGGTGCACCTGCCAGAACCCGCCGGCGTCCACGCGGAACCCGCGCCCGCCGACGCGCTCAACGATCACCTCGGGGGTCGGCGCCTTGGCCTGGGGCCGCCCCGGACGTCGCCCGGGCCGCCCCCGGCCACCGCGAGGACCGGTGGGCCGCACCGCATCGGGGCGCGGCAGCACGCGCACGCGGCCGTCCGCCGGTTGCACCAGGTCGATGCGCCCCGGCTCGCCGCCGTGGAGAGCCATGGCCGCGCGCTCGACCTCGGCGGTGGCCAGCGGCAGGTCTTCGAGCGGGATCACCCGGTGGCTGCGCGCGGCGTACTGGCCGACGTTGCCGTCGGCGTCGACGTGCAGGCTCACGCGGGTGCGCCATCCGGTGCCGTCGACGGTCTCGGCGTCGGCCTCGTCGCCGTCGACCTCCTCGCCGTCGACCGGAGCGGACGCGCCGCTCATCGTCGCGGCGGGATCGGCGATGCCGCCGAAGCGGTGCAGCGCGTCCAGGAGCACCTCGAGCTTCAGCCGGCGCTGGTGCTCCAGCGAGATGTGCCCGAAGTCGGCGCCGCCGGGGCGCTGCTCGGGCGGCACGTCGACATCGGCCTGCCGCCAGACATGCAGCTGCCGGTGCGGCGACGCGTCGAGGACCTCGAGCGTCTCGGCCCGCCAGAACGACTTCTTCGCGGTGTCGGTGAGCCGCACGCGCACACGCTCCCCCGGGATCGTGTCGGGCACGAAGACCACCCGCCCCTCATGGCGGGCGACGAAGACGCCGCCGTGGGCGACGCCCGTGATGTCGAGGTCGAGGATGTCGCCGGTTCCGCTCACCCGTCGAGCCTACGTCCCCCGGCCGTTGCGTACGGTGGACGCATGCGCGTCTGCCTCGCCTCGACCAGCCCCGCCCGGCTCATGCTGCTGCAGCAGTTCGGCATCCGCCCGCTGACCCTCGCGCCCGCCGTCGACGAGGAGGCGGTGATCGCCGCGGTGGAGAGCGCGGAGCGGCGCACGCTGGCGCCCGACGAGCACGTGCTGCTGCTCGCGCGCCGCAAGGCCGCCGACGTCGCCGCCCGGCTGCGCGACGACATCCCCGACTTCGACGGCATCGTGATCGGCGGCGACTCGATGTTCGAGATCGGCGGCGAGGTGCTCGGCAAGCCCTACACCCCCGAGAACGCCGTCGCCCGCTGGCGGTCGATGCGCGGACGCACCGGCGTGCTGCACTCGGGACACGCCGTCGTCCGCGTCGCGCCGGACGAGCAGCCGCGGGAGGTGCACGCGACGGCCGAGGCATCCGTCTCGTTCGCAGAGGATGTGACGGATGCCGAGATCGACGCGTACGTCGCCACCGGCGAGCCGCTCCACGTGGCGGGCGCGTTCACGGTGGACAGCCTCGGGGGCGCGTTCATCTCGCGCGTCGAGGGCGACCCGTCGACCGTCGTCGGGATGTCGCTGTCGACCCTCCGCGACCTCGTCCGCGCGCTCGGCGTGGACTGGACGGCGCTGTGGAACACGACCGACCCGTCGCTCGACGAGACGTCCGCGCACTAGCTCGGCGCGCGTCGCGGAGCCGTCGGCGTTGTAGTAGGAATCCCACGTTTCTGGTCGGTTCTTGTACGAACCGGTCAAAAGCCCTCGGGGTGCCGTCGGTAGGCTGGCACTCATGCCTCAGATCGCCAAGGTTCTCGTTGCCAACCGCGGCGAGATCGCCGTCCGCGTCATACGCGCCGCCCGCGACGCCGGGAAGTCCTCGGTCGCCGTGTACGCCGACCAGGACCGCGACGCGATGCACGCGCGCCTCGCCGACGAGGCCTACGCGCTCGACGGCTCCACGAGCGCCGAGACCTACCTCTCGATCGACAAGATCCTCTCGGTCGCCCGCCGGTCGGGCGCCGACGCCGTGCACCCCGGGTACGGCTTCCTGGCCGAGAACGCCGACTTCGCGCGGGCCGTCATCGCGTCGGGGCTCGTCTGGATCGGCCCGTCCCCGGAGGCCATCGAGGCGCTCGGCGACAAGGTGACCGCCCGCGCGGTCGCCGAGAAGGTGGGCGCGCCCCTCGCGCCCGGCACCCCCGGCCCCGTGTCGGGCGCCGACGAGGTGGTCGCCTTCGCACAGTCGGTCGGTCTGCCCATCGCCATCAAGGCGGCCTACGGCGGCGGCGGCCGCGGCCTCAAGGTCGCCCGCACCCTCGACGAGGTCCCCGAGCTCTTCGAATCCGCCACGCGCGAGGCGATCACCGCCTTCGGACGCGGCGAGTGCTTCGTCGAGAAGTACCTCGACAAGCCGCGACACGTCGAGACGCAGTGCCTCGCGGATGCCGCGGGCAACGTCGTCGTCGTCTCGACGCGCGACTGCTCGCTGCAGCGCCGTCACCAGAAGCTCGTCGAAGAGGCACCGGCGCCCTTCCTGACCGAGGCGCAGAACAAGACGCTGTACGAGGCGTCGAAGGCCATCCTCAAGGAGGTAGGGTACGTCGGCGCGGGCACGTGCGAGTTCCTCATCGGCGCCGACGGCACGATCTCCTTCCTCGAGGTGAACACCCGCCTGCAGGTGGAGCACCCCGTCTCCGAGGAGATCACCGGCATCGACCTGGTGCGCGAGCAGTTCCGCCTGGCCGAGGGCGAAGAGCTCGGCTACGACGACCCGGTCGCCGACGGCCACTCGATCGAGTTCCGCATCAACGGCGAGGACCCCGGCCGCGGCTTCCTCCCCCAGCCCGGGCCGATCCACGTGTTCAAGACGTTCGGCGGTCCCGGCATCCGCCTCGACTCCGGCGTCACCGCCGGCGACAGCGTCTCGGGGGCGTTCGACTCGCTGCTGGCGAAGATCATCGTCACCGGCCGCGACCGCGCCGAGGCGCTGGAGCGCTCACGCCGTGCCCTCGACGAGTTCGAGGTCTCGGGCCTGCCCACCGTGCTCCCGTTCCACCGGGCCGTCGTGCGCGACCCCGCCTTCACCGCGGAGGACGGCCGCTTCGGCGTCTTCACGAGATGGATCGAGACGGAGTTCGTGAACGACATCCCGCCGTGGGACGGCGAGCTCAGCGAGCCGACCGCCGCAGAGGCGCGCCACACGGTCGTCGTCGAGGTCGCGGGCAAGCGTCTCGAGGTGAGCCTGCCCGACCGCGTCGTGACCCCCGTCGGCGTCGCGGGGCGCCCCGCCGCCGTGCCGCCGTCGCGCCGCTCGCACTCCCCCTCGGTCGTGGCCGGCGCGTCGGGCGACGCCGTGAAGTCGCCGATGCAGGCCACCGTCGTGAAGGTCGCCGTCGAGGACGGGCAGCAGGTCGTCAAGGGCGACCTGGTCGTGGTCCTCGAGGCGATGAAGATGGAGCAGCCGATCCAGGCGCACAAGGACGGCGTCATCGGCGCGATCGACGCCGATCCGGGCACGACCGTGTCTGCCGGCCACCAGCTCCTCACCATCAGCTGACGCGCGCCGGATGCCGCGGGTCGCGGCATCCGTCATCCTCGTCCGATCCGGAATCCGGACTTCCGCGCTGTTTCCGGACCGACACGCCGCGGGCTCGCCGGAAAGCGGCAGGTTCTCCGAATTCCGGATCCGCGGAAGGGTGAGGTCGGCCCCTGGGGAACGCGGTGCTCGCGGTCAGCCGCCGTAGAGGTTGTGGTCGACGACGTGCATCGCGCGCGCGGCATCCGTGATGCTGCCCGACAGCGACGGGTAGACCGCGAACACGCGCGAGACCTGGTCGACGGTGAGACGGCGCTCGACGGCGATCGCGATGGGGTAGATGAGCTCCGACGCGCGGGGGGCGACGATGACGCCGCCGATGACGGTCCCGCTGCCCTCGCGCGCGATGAGCTTCACGAAGCCGTCCTTGACGCCCATCATCTTCGCGCGCGGGTTGGCGGCCAGCGGGAGCTTGTGCACCACGCCGTTGATGTGCCCGTCGACGATGTCGTTCTCCTGCCAGCCGATCGTGGCGATCTCGGGCGCGGTGAAGATGTTCGAGGTGATGCGCCGGCGCTCGAGCGGGATCACGACGTCGCCCAGCGCATGGAAGACGGCGGTGCGGCCCTGCATCGAGGCGACCGACGCGAGCGGGACGAAGGTGGTGCAGTCGCCCGCGGCGTAGATGTTGGGGACCGACGTGCGCGCGACGCGGTTCACCTGGATGTGTCCGGACTCGGTCATCTGGACGCCTGCCTCCTCGAGGCCGATGCCCTTCGTGTTCGGCACCGACCCGACCGCCATGAGACAGTGGCTGCCCTCGACCGTCGCGCCGTCCGACAGGGTGACCACGACGCCGTCGCCGATGTTCTCCACCTTGTCGGCCCGGGACTTCTGCAGGAGCTTCATGCCGCCGCGCTTGAACACGCGCTCGAGCACCGCCGCGGCGTCCTTGTCCTCGCCCGGGAGCACCTGGTCACGGCTCGAGACCAGGGTGACCTTCGCCCCGAGGTTCATGTAGGCGCCGGCGAACTCGGCGCCGGTGACGCCGGAGCCGACGACGATGAGGTGCTCGGGGATCGCCGCCATGTTGTAGAGCTGCGTCCAGGTCAGGATGCGCTCCCCGTCGGGCATCGCAGACGGCAGAACCCGGGGCGAGGAGCCCGTGGAGACCACGAGGGTGTCGGCCTCGATGCGGTCGAAGTCGGTACCGCCGGCGCCGGTCGACACGACCACCGCGTCGTCCCCCTCGAGGCGGCCGTGACCGGAGATGATCCGCACACCCGCTTCGGCGAGCGTCGCCCGCATGTCGTCGGACTGCTGCCGGGCGAGGGTGAGCAGGCGCTTGTTGACGGCGGCGAGGTTGATCGCGATCTCGGGCTTGAGCGGCTTGCCGTCCTTCCCCTTGGCGAACACCTGCACCCCGAGGTCGCCCGCGCCGGCGATCGCCACGGCGGCGTCGGCGGTGGCGATGAGCGACTTGGACGGCACGACGTCGGTGATGACCGCGGAGCCGCCGATGCCGGCCCGTTCGACCACCGTCACCTCGGCTCCGAGCTGGGCGGCGGCCAGCGCCGCTTCGTATCCGCCGGGTCCGCCGCCGATGATGGCGACGCTCTGCGTGCGCTCGAAGCTGATCGACATGGGTTCCATTCTCTCCTGCCCGCGGGGGCGGGCACGACATCGGCCGCGACACTCCCGGCGGGGCGCCGAAACAGGATCGTTGGCTCTGATGCCCGCCGGTTCCTAGAGTGGTCCCATGTCAGACACCACCGGCAACCCCCTCGACGATCCCGCCGTCGACCCGTTCGAGGTCGCGGCGGCCGCCGCCGAGGACATCGCCCGCGTCACCGGGGTCGAGCGCCACGACATCGCGCTGACCCTCGGCAGCGGCTGGGGCAAGGCCGCCGAGCTCCTCGGCGAGACGACCGCGACGTTCCCCGCCACCGAGATCACCGGCTTCAGCGCGCCGGCCCTCGCCGGGCACGTCGGCACGCTTCGCAGCATCGTCACCCCCCGAGGCCGCCGGGTGCTCGTCATCGGCGCGCGAACCCACTACTACGAGGGCCACGGCGTGCGCCGGGTCGTCCACAGCGTGCGCACGGCCGCCGCGACCGGCGCCCGCACGATGGTGCTCACCAACGGCGCCGGCGGCATCAAGCACACCTGGACGCCCGGCCGCCCGGTGCTCATCAGCGACCACATCAACTTCACCGGCGCCACGCCGCTCGAGGGCGCCACCTTCATCGACCTCACCGACCTGTACTCGATGCGACTGCGCGACCTCGCGCGCAGGGTCGATCCGACGCTGGACGAGGGCGTGTACTGCCAGTTCCGCGGTCCGCAGTACGAGACGCCGGCCGAGGTGCAGATGGTCAAGGCCGTCGGCGGGCACATCGTCGGCATGTCGACCGCCCTCGAAGCGATTGCCGCCCGCGAAGCGGGCATGGAGATCCTCGGCTTCTCGCTCATCACGAACATGGCCGCCGGCATCCAGAAGACCCCGCTCAGCCATCAGGAGGTGCTCGACGCCGGCCGCGAGGCCGAGCCGGTCATCTCGTCGCTGCTGGCCCGTGTGATCGGTTCGCTGTGAGCGGCGAGAAGGTGCCGGCGGCGAGCCCCGACGTCCAGGAGCCGGCGCCCGACGCGGTGTCCGCCGGCGCGGACGACGCCACGGCGATCCTGGCGCGGGCGCACGCCTGGCTGGCGCAGGATCCCGACGGCGAGACGCGCGCGGAGCTGCGCGCGCTGATCGACGCGGCCGAAGCGGGCGACGCCGGGGCTGCAGACGAACTCGAGGACCGGTTCGCGACACGGCTCGCCTTCGGGACCGCGGGCCTGCGCGGCGCCCTCGGAGCCGGGAGCAACCGCATGAACCGCGTCCTGGTGGCGCAGGCCGCGGCAGGCCTCGCCGCCTACGTGCGCGAGCGGGCCGGGATGCCGCCGCTCGGCGCGGATCACGGCGGCGAGAGCGATCGGCCGGCGGCGGTTGCCCCGGAGGAGGCGCCGGCCGAGCCCGAGGCGTCGCCGGATGCCGCACCGGACAGCGCGTCGGATGCCGCACCGGACAGCGCGCCGGATGCCGCACCGGACGGCGCGCTCATCGAGGCGCCGTCTCACGACGCGCTCGAGGCGGAGGGCCCGGAGGTCCCCGGCATCCTCGACGATGCGCCGATCGTGGTCATCGGCTACGACGGCCGCCGCAATTCCGACGTCTTCGCGCGCGACTCCGCCGAGATCTTCGCGGGCGCCGGGCTCCGCGCCATCGTGCTGCCGCGTCTGCTGCCGACCCCCGTGCTGGCCTTCGCCGTCCGCCGCTTCGGCGCGGCGGCCGGCGTGATGGTCACCGCGAGCCACAATCCGCCCGACGACAACGGGTACAAGGTGTACCTCGGCGGCGACGACGACGGCTCGCAGATCGTCTCCCCCGCCGACGCGGAGATCGCCGCGCACATCGAGCGCGTCGCGGAGGCCGGCGACATCTCGACGCTCCCCCGTTCGCTCGGGTTCGAGCTGGCGACCGAGGCGGTGGTCGACGACTACGTCGCCGCGACCGCCGCCGTCGCCCCGGCGACGCACGGGGCCGAGGGACTCACCTGGGTCTACACGGCCATGCACGGCGTCGGCTGGGAGACCTTCGCGCGCATCCTCGAGACCGCGGGCTACCCGCCGCCGGTGCCGGTGACGGCGCAGCTCGAGCCCGACGGCGCCTTCCCGACGGTGGCCTTCCCCAATCCGGAGGAGCCCGGCGCGATGGACCTCGCCTTCGAGCTCGCGCGCGAGTCGGGCGCCGAGCTGGTCATCGCCAACGACCCCGACGCCGACCGGCTCGCAGTCGCCCTGCCCGACGAGGCAGCGGAGGGCGGCTGGCGGCGGCTCACCGGCAACGAGATCGGCCTGCTGCTGGGCTGGCGCGCCGCGCGCCTCGCGACCGCCGACGGGACGCCGGCCGGCGCGTCGCTCGCGTGCTCGCTGGTGTCCTCGCCCGGTCTGCAGGCGGTCGCCGAGCACTACGGCCTGGACTTCCACGCGACGCTGACCGGGTTCAAGTGGATCTCGCGCGCGCCGGGCATGGTGTTCGGGTTCGAGGAGGCCCTGGGCTATCTCGTCAACCCCGAGACCGTCCGCGACAAGGACGGCATCTCGGCGGCCGTGGCGATCCTCGGGATGGTGTCGGAGGCCCGCGAGCGCGGCGCGTCCCTCGCCGACCTGCTGCGGGAGTTCGACGAGCAGTTCGGGTCGTTCGCGAGCGACCAGATCTCGGTGCGCGTCGACGATCTGTCGCAGATCGGCCGGATCATGGGTGCGCTGCGGGAGCGGCATCCGGAATCCGTGGGAGATGTCGCGGTCGACCGCGTCGACGACCTGCTCGGCGGGTTCGGCGACCTGCCGCCCGGCGACGTGCTGCGCCTCTGGCTCTCCGACGGGTCGCGCGTGATCGTGCGGCCGAGCGGCACCGAGCCCAAGCTCAAGCTGTACCTCGACGTGCGCGGTGACGACCGCGAGGACGCGTCCGCGCGGATCCGCGCGCTCGCCGACGGCGCGCGCACGCTCCTGAACACCTACGGAGGCTGACCCTCATGGGTCCGGCGCGTGTCCGGGCCCGGTGCTAGAGTCGCGTCCGCGGTAGACCGCGAGCCCTCCCCTGCCTGGACGGTTCGCGCCTGCGCGCGGGCGAGCGACGGGAGCGACGATGGGCAGCGGGAGCGACGACGAGCGGACGGATGCCGCTACTCAGACCCCCGATCCCCCGCGGTGGCTGCGCAACGTCATCCTCTTCCTGAGCGGGCAGACCGTCAGCCTCTTCGGGTCGATGCTCGTGCAGTACGCCGTCTTCTGGTACCTCACGATCACCTATCAGTCCGGCCTGGTGATGGCCCTCGCGGCCCTGTTCGGCTTCCTGCCGCAGGCCGTGGTGTCGATCTTCGGCGGTGTCTGGGCGGACCGCCACAACCGCAAGTACCTCATCATGGGCGCCGATGCGGCGATCGCCCTGTCGACGCTGACCCTCGCACTCATCATGATGACCGGCTACGACGCGGTGTGGCTGATCTTCGCCACCATGGCCATCCGGTCCGCCGGGGCGGGCATCCAGATGCCGGCGGTGTCGGCGCTCATCCCTCAGATCGCACCGACGCGCAACCTGATCCGGGTCAACGGCATCAACGGCTCGATCCAGTCCGCGATGGCGCTGCTGGCGCCGGCTGCCGCCGGGGCGCTGTACGCGTGGGCGTCGGCGGCGTCCGACGGTGCCGCCGCGTCGCTCATCCCGATCTTCTTCATCGACGTAGCGACCGCGGTCATCGGCGTCGGCATCCTCGCGTTCATCCCGGTGGGAACCGTGCGACGCGCCGCCGACGCCCACACCGGCTACTTCGCCGACCTGGTCGACGGCGTCCGCTACATCGTGCACCACGCGTTCGTGCGCTGGCTCCTGGTGCTGTTCGCCATCATCTTCCTGCTCACCGTCGCGCCGTCGAACCTCACGCCGCTCATGCTGGTGCGGTCGTTCCCCGCCGGCGAGTCGCAGGACGTCGTGAACCTGGCCGTCCTCGAGATCGCCTTCAGCATCGGCATGATGCTCGGCGGCATCCTGGTCGCGTCGTTCTTCGCCAAGCGCAGCCGGATCGGCATGATCGTGGCGTCGTCGCTGGTGTTCGGCGTGCTGTCGATCGGGCTGGGCCTGTCGCCGAACGTCTGGGTGTTCTTCGGCTTCATGTTCCTCGTCGGCCTCGCGGTGCCCTTCTTCTCGACGCCGTCGATGACGCTGCTGCAGGAGACGGTGGAGCCCGAGCGCCAGGGCCGCGTGTTCGGCTTCGTCGGCATCGTGATGGCGGTCGCGATGCCGATCGGCATGGTCGTGTTCGGCCCACTCGCCGACCTCGTGCCCATCGAGGCGCTCCTCATCGCCGCCGGCGTGCTCACGTTCGTCGTCGTCGGCCTCTCGGTGTGGCTGCCGGCCGGCCGGCGGGCGATCGCCGCCGCCCGCCGGGCGTCGCAGGTGGCCGAGCACGACCCGGGCACCGCTGCGGCGGTGGTCGAGGCCGAGATGCACGCGAAGGAGTCCTGAGCATCGGATGCCGCGACGCGGCGTATACGCCGGGCCCGCACGGGGGTTCGGGCCGATCCAGCCCTAGGCTCGGGGAATGCTCCTCACCCAGCCCCTCACACTCGAGAACGCCCACGTCCGGCTCGAGCCGCTGTCGCCGGAGCATGCAGCCGACCTGAGTGCGGCCGCCGTCGGGCTGGAGCACGCCTGGTACACCTCGGTGCCGCGTCCCGGCGAGGTGGACGCCGACATCGCACAGCGGCTCGCGTGGCGCGACGAGGGGCACATGAATCCGTGGGCGGTCCGCCGCCTGGACACCGGTCGCGTCGTGGGGACCACGACCTTCTGCAACATCGACCAGCCGAACCGGCACGTCGAGATCGGCCACACCTGGATCGGGCTCGAGGCGCAGCGCACGGCCGTGAACACCGCGTCGAAGCTCCTCCTCCTCGCGCACGCCTTCGAGGCGTGCGACGCCATCGCGGTCGAGTTCCGGACGCACTGGCACAATCGGCAGTCGCGCGCCGCGATCGCCCGGCTCGGCGCGAAGCAGGACGGCGTGCTGCGCAACCACCGCCTCGGCCCCGACGGCACGCTGCGCGACACCGTGGTGTTCTCGATCCTCCCCGGCGAGTGGCCGGCCGTGCGCCTCGACCTCACGGAGCGTCTCGCCCGCGGCTGACCCGGGGAGCTCGGCGCGGCCCGGCCGCGGCATCCGTCGTTCTGGATCCGTGTCGTCCCGCCCTGGCTGCGTCCGGCCCCCTATCTGGGTTTGGGGCGCACCGGATGCTTTCGGGGCGGACCGCGCGCGCCCCGAACGTGCGCCGCGCGCCCCGAACGCACGGGGCGGGGGCCGGATGCCGGGATCCCCGAGGCCGGAAGGAACGGGGAGAGCGGATGCCGCGAACACGCGCGGCACCTCCTCCACAGGCTGAAGTTGTCCACACTTTCCGGGCCCGGGCGCCGCACCCACGGCGGTGCGACGGAGACTCACCGACATGGCCGCCCTCACACTGCTCAGGCGCGAGGAACTCCTCGGCGCGATGACGCCCCGCCGGCTCACGAAGGCGGTCACCGCCGGCGAGCTCACGCGGCTGAGAGTCGGGGTCTACGTGGACACGGTGGCGTGGGATGCCGCGAGGCCCGAAGCCCGCGTCCTTGCGCGCGCTCGTGCCCTGGCGCTGGCCTCGCCGACGGCACCCGTGATCTCTCACGAGACGGCCGCCGCGGTGCATGGCCTGCCGCTGTATCGCGCGGATCGGAACCGGGTGCACGTCATCGCGCCGCACGCGCGACCGGGTGCTGCCGGTGGCGTGATCCGTCACCGCGGCGAACTCCGGGACGATGACATGGTCGAAATCGACGGACTCCAGGTCACATCGCTCGCTCGCACCGTCTCAGACGTCGCCCGAACCGCCTCGTTCGAGCAGTCGGTCGCCATCGCCGACGCCGCGCTGCGCCGGCAGTTCGTCACCGCTCCGGGTGAATACGACTTCGCCGGAGCGGAGCGGTTCCGGCGGGAGGTGCTCGTGATCGCGAGCCGATCGGCTCATGGTCGCACGCGCGCTCGTCGCGCCCTCGAGTTCGCCGACGGGCGCGCACAGCTGCCCGGCGAGAGCATCAGCCGAATCCGGCTCCGCGAGATCGGCTTCCGTTCCCTCGAGCTGCAGGTCGCGGTGCCGGGGCGGGGCATGCATCCGTACTACGTCGATTTCGGCCTGGACGAGGCCGACGCCTTCGGGGAGTTCGACGGAGCGATCAAGTACGTCGACGGGAACATCCTCGACGGCCGCACGTCGTCGCAGGTCTTCGACGAGGAGAAGCAGCGCGAGGACTGGATCCGCGGGACCACCCAGCGCCGCTACGCCCGCTGGGGGTGGCCGCACCTCGCGACGGCGACGGACTTGCGGATGCGACTCGAGGCCTTCAGCATCCGGCCGCCCCGCTGACGTCCTCCGCCGGGTTCGCCGCCCCCGCCGGGTTTGGGGCGCGCCGCGCGCAATCGGGGCGCACCGCGCGCGCCCCGAACGGTCGCCGTGCGCCCCAAACCGATGGGCAATCCCGAGAGGGGACGGTCGCCACGCGCCCCGAACCGAGGCGAGCGGCACCCTGTGCGCTCGAGATGACGTCGGCGTGCAGCAGTTGCGGCCACGCCGCGGGTTTGGGGCGCGCCGCGTGCAATCGGGGCGCACCGCGCGCGCCCCGAACGGTCACCGCGCGCCCCGAACGGTCGCCGTGCGCCCCAAACCGATGGGCAATCCCGAGAGAGGGGACGGACGCCGGCAGCCCCGGAGGAGACGGATGCCGCGGCTCAGCCGTCGATCACGGCGACGAGCTCGTCGAGGAAGGCGTTGAAGTCAGTGCCTCGGCGGACGATCCGCTGCACGCTGTCGCGCTCGCTGAAGACCTCGACGAACTGCTCGAAGACGGTCTGGAAGGCCTCGCGGTCGGTCTCGGAGAACGCCACCAGCGCCACCACCTGCACGCGCCCGTCGCCCCACGGGATCGACGGGTCGGCGATCCCGATGGCGATCGCGGTGCGGGATGCCGTCATCTCGAGCGCGTGCGGCACCGCCAGCGCGTCGGTGAACGCCGTGGACGACAGGCGCTCGCGCTCGATGGTGCGCTCGACGTACTCGTCGTCGATGACGCCCTGTCCGACCAGCAGCGCCCCCAGCGCCCGGATCACGCCCTCGTCCCCTGAGGCCGCGACGCCGTCGAGCCCGCGCAGGTAGGCCGACGGCTCGAAGTACCGCTCGAGCTCGGCGCGCAGGCGCGCGAGGCGCCGGGACCTGCGGATGCGTCCCGCCGCCGTGTGCACGCGCTCCACGTCGGCGTCGGTGAGGAACGGCTGGATACGGACGATGCGGTCGCTCGTCGTGGGCGGGTCGATGGTCGTCAGCACGAGGTCGGTGTCGATCGAGCCCCAGTCGGGGTCGACGCGCGTCTCGACGCCGACGACCTCGACGGCCCGCCCGAGCGAGCGATCGACGCTCGAGCGCAGCAGCTCGTGCAGGTCGTAGTAGCCCGGGCAGACGATCGTCGCCGTCAGCAGCTGGTCGGCGCGGCGGCTCCGCTCGAGACGCCCGCCGACGTGCATCGCGATGTAGGCGATCTCGTCATCGGGCAGCGGGATGCCCAGCCGCTGCTGCAGGCGGCTGGCGATGAAGACCGCGACCTCGAAGATCATCGGGTAGGTCGACTTGAGCGAGCGCGTGAGCGGGTTGCGCGACCACGCCTGCTCGCGGGCGCGGTGCAGCAGGTTCTGCACGTGCAGCGCCAGTCGGGCGACGAAGTCGTCGTGGACGATGTCGACGAGGAACTCGTCGGCCGCCGCCGTCACGACCTCCCGCACGACCTCCTCCACCTCCGCGTCGAGCGAGGCCGGCCGGGATCCGGATGCCTCGCCCGCCGCACCGTCGGGGGCGACGACGCGCGTCAGCACGAGCGTCGCGAGGTGCTGCAGGTCGGCCGTGCCCAGCCGCACCCCCAGATGCTGCGCGGACAGCTCGGCGATGATCTCGGCGACCTGCCGCTGCGTCGGCCGGTCGCCCGCGGCATCCGCGCCCGCCGCGTCCAGCGGCCGGTCCCGGGCCGTCCGGTCCGCGGCGATCGCGATGTGCATCACCACGTCGCCGATCCCGAACTCGTTGACGAACCAGCCGAGCTCGCCGAGCCGCGCGACGAGGTCGGACTTGAACGGCCCGAACGCCTGCGCCCCCACCGACCCCTCGCCGAGCGTCCGCCGCAGGGCGGCGATGTCGAACGACCCGGCATCCATCTCGTCGTGCGCGAGCCGGCTGAGCAGCCGTCGCTGGGCGCTCTCGGTGCCGCGCAGGCGCGCCTGCGACGCGGAGCGCTCGAGAGTCAGCTCGGTGCCGCCCAGCAGTCCCCGGACCCGCGCGAGGTCGGCGTCCAGCGTCGCCGTCGACACGTGCAGCGCGTCGGCGGTCTCGAACACGTCGATGCCGTCGGGTGCGTCCAGCAGCGCGCGCACGAGCGTGTGGAGCCGATCGCGCGGCGTCCCGGCATCACCGCCGGCGCGCAGCGCGGCCGCCGCGTCCGATCCCGCCCGGTATCCCTGCGGGCCCGATTCGACGGCGACGCCCGGGGCCACCCGCGCATTGGCCGCGGTGACGTACGAGCGGATGCTGCGCGGCGTGACGCCGAGGGCGTCGGCGAGCGCGGACGCGGTCATCCAGTCCCCGTCGCGCAGGAGGAGCCCCAGCACGCGATCTTGCCGGGCCCGGGTCACACGCCCAGTCAATCACGCGCCGGGACGCCCCGGCCGGTCCGCGTTTCCGCCCCCGCGGAAGAAGGACTGGTTGTCCCCTCTCAGCGTTCTCACAAGAATGGCTCCAGAGGAGGCGGATCGATGAGGATCCTGGTGGTCTGCGGAGCGGGTGCCTCGAGCACCTTCGTCGCCCAGCGCGTGCGCCACGCAGCCCAAGCCCGGGGGCTCGACTATTCCGCCTTCGCCGGCACCGAGCGGTCGCTCCCGATCGACCTCGACGCCGCCGACATGGTCCTCGTGGGACCGCATCTGGCTCATGCGCTCGAGCGCATCGAACGGGATGCCGCCGCGCGGGGCACGACGGTGGTGCTGCTGCCGCCCGACATCTTCGGAGACCGGGACGGCACACGGACACTCGAGCTGGTCCGCGCCGCAGCCGGAGCCGACGAGGGTCCACGGCCGGCGACGGACGCGGCCCCCGCAGCCGGCACCGCCTCACCCGAAGACTGAACGACGCCGGACTCCGACAGAGAGGTCACGACATGCCCCCCATCTCCCGCACCGTCCGCATCGGATCGGCGCACGGGCTGCACGCCCGCCCCGCGAAGCTCTTCGCACAGGCGGCGAAGGATGCCGGCATCCCGATCACCATCGCGAAGGACTCCGGCGCGCCCGTCAACGCGGCGAGCATCCTGGGCGTGATCGCCCTGGGCGTGGAGCAGGGCGACTACGTCACCCTCACCGCCGACGGCGACGGCGCCGAGCCCACGCTCGACCGGCTCGCGGAACTGCTGACCACCGACCACGACGCGGAGGCGTGAACATGACCGAGCTTCGGGGTGTGGGAATCGGCCTGGGCGTGGCCCAGGGTCCCGTCGCGCGCATGGCGGAGCCGCTGCCGGCGCCGTCCGACGCGCCGAGCACGCTGACCCACGACGAGGAGAAGGCGCGGGTGGCGGATGCCGTCGCCGCTGTCGCCCGCGAGCTCGAGGCTCGCGGCGTGCAGGCGGGCGGCGCCGCGCAGGAGGTGCTCGAGGCGCAGGCGATGATGGCCGAGGACCCCAGCCTCGCCGACGAGGTGAACGCCCGCATCGCGCAGGGCAAGACCGGCGAGTTCGCCGTGTTCGACGCCTTCGCGTCGTTCCGCGACCAGCTGACGGCCCTCGGCGGCTACCTCGGCGAGCGCGCCGCCGACCTCGATGACGTCGCCCAGCGGGTCATCGCGAGGCTGCGCGGCGTGGCGGCGCCGGGCGTGCCCGACCCGGGGCATCCCTTCGTGCTCGTCGCCAAGGACCTGGCGCCCGCCGACACCGCCCTGCTCGACCTCGACAAGGTGCTGGCGCTCGTGACCACCGAGGGCGGGCCCACCTCGCACACCGCGATCCTCGCGCGCGAGAAGTCGATCGTCGCCGTGGTCGGCGCGGTGGACGCGAAGGGACTGCGCGAGGGCGAGACGGTGATCGTGGATGCCGCCGCCGGCGTGGTGACGACCGAGCCGACCGCCGACGAGCTCGACCGGGCGCATCGTCGTGCCGCCGATCGCGCGGCCGCGGCATCCGCGCCGATCACCGACGGCGCGCTCGCGGACGGCACCCCGGTGCCGCTGCTGGCCAACCTCGGCAATGCCGACGGGGCACCGGACGCCGTCGCGCTCGGCGCGGAGGGCGTGGGGCTGTTCCGCACCGAGTTCCTGTTCCTCAGCGCCAGCCAGGCACCCACCGTCGAGCAGCAGCGCGAGGCGTACACGAGGCTGCTGGCGGCGTTCCCCGGCAAGAAGGTCGTCGTGCGCGTGCTCGACGCCGGCGCCGACAAGCCGCTGCCCTTCCTCAACGACGCGCACGAGGAGAACCCCGCGCTCGGCCTGCGGGGCCTCCGCGCGCTGCGTGCCAGTGAGGACATCCTGCGCGAGCAGCTCACCGCGCTGGCAGAGGCGGATGCCGCCACCGACGCCGACCTGTGGGTCATGGCGCCGATGGTGTCCACCGTCGAGGAGACCGCCTACTTCGTCGACGTCGCCCGTGACTACGGCATCAAGACCGCCGGCGTCATGGTGGAGGTGCCGTCCTCGGCCCTGCTCGCCGACCGCATCCTCGCCGAGGCCGACTTCGCCTCGATCGGCACCAACGACCTCACCCAGTACACGCTCGCCGCCGACCGGCTCCTCGGATCGGTCGCCTCGTTCCAGGATCCGTGGCACCCGGCGGTGCTGCGGCTCGTGGGCGAGGTCGGCGAAGCCGGCCGCGCCACGGGCAAGCCGGTCGGCATCTGCGGCGAGGCGGCAGCGGACCCGCTGCTGGCCGTCGTGCTCGTGGGCCTCGGCGCCACGAGCCTGTCCATGGCCCCCACCGCTCTCGCCGACGTGCGGGCCACCCTGCTGCAGTACACCCTCGACCAGGCGCGCGAGATCGCCTCGGCCGCCGTCGCCGCGTCGGACGCGGCATCCGCCCGAGCCGCCGCCCAGGCGGCCGTCACCCGAGAGCCCGCCGCCTGAGCGGCCGCGGAGAGAAGGAGAAAGTCATGACAACGGCGTCTGCGCCCACATCGGGCGCCAGCAAGGCGCGAGTCGGAGTCCAGCGCTTCGGCACGTACCTGTCCGGCATGATCATGCCGAACATCCCCGCGCTCATCGCGTGGGGCATCTTCACCGCGTTCTTCATCGGAGTCGGCTGGACGCCCAACGCCGACCTCGCGACGATCGTCGGTCCGTTCATCCACTACCTGCTGCCGATCCTGATCGCCTATACGGGCGGAAGCATCGTGTACGGCATCCGAGGCGGCGTCGTGGCATCCATCGCCACGATGGGCGCGATCGCCGGCTCCGACCTGCTCATCGCCCAGTTCAACGCGACGCTCCCCGAGGGCGAGGCGCAGCTGGGTCAGGTGCACATGTTCATCGGCGCGATGATCCTCGCCCCCCTGTCGGCCTACACGATGAAGTGGCTCGACAGCCTGTGGGAGGGCAAGATCAAGGCCGGCTTCGAGATGCTCGTGAACATGTTCTCGGCAGGCATCTGGGGCTTCGTGATGGCCATCGTCGGGTTCTACCCGGTCGCGTGGCTCGTCAACGGCATCATGGGCGTGCTGTCGCGCGCGGTGGAGTGGCTCGTCGACTTCAACCTGCTGCCGCTGACCAGCATCATCATCGAGCCGGCGAAGGTGTTCTTCCTGAACAACGCCATCAACCACGGCGTGCTGACGCCGCTCGGCATCTCGCAGGCCGCCGAGGAGGGCTCGTCGATCCTGTTCCTCCTCGAGGCCAACCCCGGCCCCGGTGTCGGCCTGCTGCTGGCGTTCACCTTCTTCGGCCTGGGCGCCGCGCGCGCCTCGGCCCCCGGTGCCGCGGTGATCCAGTTCTTCGGCGGCATCCACGAGGTGTACTTCCCGTACGCGCTGATGAAGCCGATCCTGATCGTCGCGCTCATCGCCGGCGGCATGACGGGCGTCACCACGAACATGCTCCTGGGCGGCGCGCTGCGCGCGCCGGCCGCTCCGGGCAGCATCATCGCGGTGCTCGCGCAGACGGCCACGGGCGCGTACCTCGCGGTGATCCTGTCGGTGATCCTCTCGGCCGCGGTGACCTTCGTCATCGCCGCGCTGATCCTGCGCGCCTCGCGCAAGCGCGACCTCGCGGCGATGGCGGCGACCGACGACGCGTTCGGCGCCGCGATCACGCAGACCGAGGCGGCCAAGGGCAAGTCCTCGTCGCACCTGACCGGCCTCCGCGGCGGAGCGGCGACCGAGGCGGGCGGCGGCGTGGAGCCTCCCACCATGACCGAGCGCCAGATCCGCAACATCGTGTTCGCGTGCGACGCGGGCATGGGCTCCTCGGCGATGGGCGCGAGCGTCCTGCGCAACAAGATCAAGAAGGCGGGCATCGAGGACGTCACGGTGGTCAACAAGGCGATCGCCAACCTCGACCCGTCGGCCGACCTGGTCATCACGCAGAACCAGCTCACCGACCGGGCGCGCCACCGCACGCCCGACGCGGTGCACGTCTCGGTCGACAACTTCATGAATTCGCCGCGCTACGACGAGGTCGTCGATCTCGTCCGTGCCCAGCACGAGGGCAAGGCGTAACAAGGCGGCGATGGGGCCGGGCAGGCGGATGCCCCCGGTCCCATCGCCCTTCTCCCGAGCGGCCCGTAAGGTCGAGGACACGGCCGGCCGCGGCATCCGTCCCCCACAGCCACAGACGATCAACCAGAAAGGCGATGACATGGCACGCGAGGTCCTGAGCATCGGTCAGGTGCGCATCCACTCCGGCAGCGCGACGCGAGACGACGCGATGCGGGAGGCCGCCGACATCCTGCAGAGCGCGGGAGCCGTCACCGGCGCCTACTACGACGCCATGCTGCAGCGCGAGCAGACGGTCTCGACCTACATGGGCAACGAGCTGGCCATTCCGCACGGCACCAACGAGACCAAGAACGAGATCCTGGAGTCGGCCCTCTCGGTGGTGCGGTACGACGGCGGCGTCGACTGGGACGGCAACCCGGTCAGCTTCGTGATCGGCATCGCAGGCAAGGGCGACGAGCACCTGGAGATCCTGTCGCAGATCGCGATCCTGTTCTCGGACGAGGACGAGGTCGAGAAGCTCAAGGCCGCCCAGACGCCGGAGGAGCTCTTCGCCCTCGTGTCGGCGGCGGGCGTCTGATGAAGGCGGTCCACTTCGGGGCCGGGAACATCGGCCGGGGATTCGTCGGCCTGCTCCTGCACCAGGGCGGCTACCGGCTGGTGTTCTCCGACGTCGCGGCGTCGCTCGTGGACGCCATCAACGCCACCGACCGCTACACCGTCCACGAGGTGGGCGAGGGCGGCCGCGACACCGTCGTCACCGGCTTCCGCGCGATCAACAGCGCCGAGCACCCCGACGAGGTCGTCGAGGAGATCGCCACGGCCAACGTCGTCACCACGGCCGTCGGGCCGACGATCCTCAAGTTCGTCGCCCCGCACATCGTCGCCGGGCTCGCGCTGCGCAACCCGTCGAGCCCGCCGCTGCAGATCATGGCGTGCGAGAACGCGATCAATGCGACCGACCTGCTGCGCGACGAGATGGTGGCCCTCGCGGCCGATGCGTGGGACGGCCTGGCCTCCCGCGCCGTGTTCGCCAACACCGCCGTGGACCGCATCGTCCCCGCCCAGCCCGACGGCGGCGGCGTCGACGTGACCGTCGAGCCGTTCTTCGAATGGGCGATCGAGCGGCTTCCCTTCGGGGACGACCCGCCGAGCATCCCGGGCGCGCACTTCGTCGACGACCTGGCTCCCTACATCGAGCGAAAGCTCTTCACCGTCAACACCGGGCACGCCGCGACCGCCTACTTCGGGGCGCAGGCGGGGATCGAGGGGATCGCCGACGCCCTCGCCGACGAGGCCATCGCCGCACGCGTCTCGGCCGCGCTGGAGGAGACCTCGGCGCTCCTGGAGGCCAAGCACGGGCTCGGCGCGCCGTCGCTCGCCGACTACCGGGCGACGATCCTGCAGCGGTTCCGCAACCACGCCCTCCCCGACACGGTATGGCGGGTCGGCCGCCAGCCGCTGCGCAAGCTGTCGCGCCATGAGCGCTTCACAGGTCCCGCGGCCGAAGCCGCCGAGCGCGGGCTCGGCGTCGACGCCCTCCTCGCGGCGATGGGCGCGGCACTCGCGTTCGACGACGCCGAGGACGCGCAGTCGGTCGACCTGCAGCGGATGCTGCGCGAGCAGGACGCCGGAGAGTTCACCGCCGCGGTCACCGGCCTGGAGCCCGGGCATCCGCTCTTCCCCCGCGTGGCGGCCGTCGTCGCGGCGCGGCAGGCGGAGCTGGCGGAGCAGCCGGAGTCATCGGAGTAGGCGGCGGCGCGGAATAGGCTCGTGCCGTGACCGCACGCGACGCCGACCCCGCGCACGCCACCTCGCACGCGTCCGCGACGCGGCCGCGACGCCGCGGACTGCGGGTGCTGTGGTGGATCCTGGGCTCGCTCGCCGCCGTCATCCTCCTCGGCGTCGTCGCGATCCTGGTCTGGAGCCAGGTCGGCGTGATGGCGGCCGAGGAAGGGCCGGTCGCGGCCGTGCGGGCGAACTCCGCGATCGCGGTCACCGATACGGACGCGGGCATCGTCCTCGCGCCGGCGGACGGCAGCGCGGACGTGGGACTCGTCTATGTGCCGGGCGCGAAGGTCGAGCCGTGGGCGTACGCCGACAAGCTGTCGGGCCTCGTCGCCGAGGACGGCATCACCGTCGTCATCACCAAGCCGTGGCTGAACCTCGCCTTCTTCGACCTGCGCCCGCTCGGAGCGTTCACCGAGCTCGCCCCGGACGTCGACACGTGGCTCGTCGGCGGGCACTCCCTGGGCGGCGTCCGCGCGTGCCAGCTGGCGACGGATGCCGACGGCCTCGCGCTCTTCGCCTCGTACTGCGCGACCGACCTGGCGGCATCGGGGCTCCCCGTGATCAGCGTCGCGGGCAGTGAGGACGGTCTCTCGACGCCCGGCGAGATCGCCGACGGGCGACACCTCCTGCCCGAGGACGCGGAGATGCACGAGATCGAGGGGGCGAGCCACTCGTCGTTCGGCGACTACGGCCCGCAGGCCGGCGACGGCACGCCCACGATCTCGGACGACGACATGCGGAGGCAGCTCACCGAACTGGTCGGCGCCTTCGCCGTCACCGCCGTCGCCGACCGGTGACCGTCGCGCTCCGACCCACGATGAGTGCGCCTCAGCCCGGGGGTGCCGAGCACGGGTGGCGTCAGGCGCCGAAGCCCTCGGCGATGAGCTCGATGAGCTCCTCGCGCTCCTCCACCGGGAGGAACGCGGCCGCGGCGGCGTTGAGCTGGAACGCCTCGAGGTCGTCGAGGCCGTACTCGAACGTCTCGGCCAGCAGGGCGAGCTCGCGCGTCAGGGACGTGCGGCTCATCGTGCGGTTGTCGACGTTCACCGTCACCGAGAAGCCGAGCTGGTACAGCAGATCGAAGGGGTGATCCTCCATCGTGGTGCCCCAGCGCTCGATCGCGCCGGTCTGCAGGTTCGACGACGGCGACAGCTCGAGCGGGATCTCGCGGTCGCGCACCCAGCGCGCCAGATCGCCGAACTGCACGAGCACCTCTTCGCCCGCCCGCGAGACGACCTCGAGGTCCTCGGCGATGCGCACGCCGTGGCCGAGTCGCAGCGCGCGGCCGTCGATCAGCGCCGAGCGGATGGAGTCGAGCCCCGCGGCCTCTCCGGCGTGCACGGTCGCCGGGAAGAACTCCGACGCGAGGTAGTCGAAGGCGTCGCGGTGATTCGAGGCGGGGAATCCGTCCTCCGGCCCGGCGATGTCGAAGCCGACCGCGCCGCGGCCGCGCCAGTCCACCGCGAGCCGCGCGATCTCCAGCGAGCGGTCGGTGTGGCGCATCGCCGTGATGAGCTGTCCGACGCGGATGTCGCGTCCGCGACGCTCGGCGGCATCCTCGCCCTCCTCGATGCCCTCCTGCACGGCGGCGACGACCTCGTCGAGCGACAGGCCGCGGCCGAGGTGCTGCTCGGGAGCCCAGCGCACCTCGCCGTAGATGACGCCGTCGGCGGCGAGGTCCTCGACGAACTCCCGCGCGACGCGCGTGAGCCCCTCGCGGGTCTGCATGACCGCCGTCGTCAGGTCGAACGTCTTGAGGTACTCGACGAGCGAGCCCGAGTCGCTCTTCTCGGCGAACCAGTCCGCGAGGTCGTCCGGGTCGGTCTCGGGAACCTCCAGCCCGATCGCGTCGGCGAGCTCGATGATCGTCGCCGGGCGCACGCCGCCGTCGAGGTGGTCGTGCAGCGACACCTTCGGCAGGCCGCGGACCGACAGTCCGTCGAGGATGGCGTCGCCGTGCTGATCGATGGGCATGGAGTTCTCCTCGGTTGCGATCGCGAGTGGGGGTGTGATGACGGATGCCGCTGCCCGGCGCCGCGTCGTGTCGTGGCACGCGCGACTGAACAGTCTAGGCAGTGATGCGTTCGAGGACGAGGGGCGACGAGGCGGGGGCATCCGTCCCGATCTCCCACGCGCCCTCCAGTGCGTCCAGGGCGCGCTCGAACCGCGAGTCATCCTGCCCGAGGAGGGTGAACAGCGGCTGTCCGGCGGCGATCTCGTCGCCCGGCTTGACGTGGAGGTCGATGCCCGCGGCGTGCAGCACCGGGTCCTGGGCCCGCGCCCGCCCTGCGCCGAGGCGCCAGGCGGCGATCCCGAACGGGAGCGCCTCCAGGCGGGTGACGAACCCGCTCCGGGGCGCCGACACCGTGTGGGTGTCGTTCGGCGCGGGGAGGGCGGCATCCGGATCCCCGCCCTGCGCGGCGATCATCGCGCGCCACGTGTCCATCGCACGGCCCTCGCGCAGCGCGGCCTCGACATCGGCGTCCGGCTGTCCCGCGAGCGCGAGCATCTCGCGCGCGAGCGCCACCGTCAGCTCGACCACGTCAGCGGGTCCGCCGCCGGCGAGCACCTCGACCGATTCGCGGACCTCGTTGGCGTTTCCGATCGCGAGGCCGAGGGGCGTGTTCATGTCGGTGAGGAGCGCCGTCGTCGCGACGCCCGAGTCGGTGCCGAGCTCGACCATCGTCCGCGCCAGCTCGCGCGCACGGTCGACGTCGCGCATGAACGCCCCGGAGCCGAACTTCACGTCCAGCACGAGCGAGTCGGTGCCCTCGGCGATCTTCTTCGACATGATGCTCGAGGCGATGAGCGGGATCGCCTCGACCGTGCCGGTGACGTCGCGCAGCGCGTAGAGCTTCTTGTCGGCCGGCGCGAGGCCCGACCCGGCGGCGCAGATGACCGGGCCGACGTCGCGCAGCTGCGCGAACATCTCGTCGTTCGAGAGCGCCGCGCGCCAGCCCGGGATCGATTCCAGCTTGTCGAGGGTGCCGCCGGTGTGGCCGAGGCCGCGGCCGGACAGCTGCGGCACGGCGACGCCGAACGACGCGACGAGGGGCGCCAGCGGCAGCGTGATCTTGTCGCCCACGCCCCCGGTCGAGTGCTTGTCGACCGTGGGCTTGCCGAGGCCGGCGAAGCTCATACGCTCCCCCGACGCGATCATCGCATCGGTCATGACGCGGATCTCGTCGCGCGTCATGCCGTTCAGGAGCACCGCCATGGCGAACGCCGCCATCTGCGAGTCCGCGACATAGCCGCGCGTGTACGCGTCGACCATCCAGCGCAGCGCGGCCTCGGGGACCGCTCCCCCGTCGCGCTTGGCGCGGATGACGTCGACGGCGTCGAAGGGCTCCACCGCGGCATCCGTGCTCTGCTCGCTCATCGCCCCGCCTCCTCGAGGTCCCGCGGCCCGAAGGCGTCGGGCAGCACCTCGTCGATGGTGCGGATGCCCGAGACGGTCTCGAGCAGCATGCCGGGGATCGCGAACTCGAAGAGCAGCTGCCGGCAGCGACCGCACGGCATGATCGTGTCGCCGTGACCGTTGACGCACACGAAGGCGACGAGACCGCCGCCGCCCGAGTTCTGCAGCTCGCTCACCAGGCCGCACTCGGCGCACAGGCCGACGCCGTACGACGCGTTCTCGACGTTGCAGCCGGTCACGATGCGCCCGTCGGTCACGAGCGCCGCCGCGCCGACCTTGTAGCGCGAGTACGGCGCGTACGCGCGCTCCATCGCATCGGTCGCCGCGGCCCGCAGCTCGTCCCAGTCGATATCGGTCACGGAGTCATCCCTTGATGTACGGCTTGCCCGCTGCCGCGGGGCCGCGGATCTGCCCCGCGAAGCCGGCGACGGCGATGATGGTCACGACGTACGGAAGCATCAGCATGAACTCGCTGGGGATCGGCGTCCGCAGCACCGTGAGGAGGTTCTGCAGGTTCGTCGCGAAGCCGAACAGCAGCGCCGCCAGCGTCGCGCGGATCGGATCCCAGCGGCCGAAGATGACGGCCGCGAGGGCGATGAAGCCGAGGCCCGCCGTCATCTCCTTGGTGAACTGCCCCACCGAGACCAGCGTGAAGTACGCCCCGCCGATTCCGGCGATGGCCCCCGCGAGCGAGACGTTCCAGAAGCGGCTCGTGTTCACCTTGATGCCCACGGTGTCGGCGGCCTGCGGGTGCTCGCCGACCGCGCGCAGGCGCAGGCCCCACCGGGTGCGGTACAGGCCCCACGCCACCACCGCGACCGTGATGTACATGAGGTAGACGATGAACGTCTGGTTGAACAGCACCGGCCCGATGATCGGGATCTCGCCGAGCACCGGGATCTCCCAGCGCGTGAAGCGCACCGGGCGGTTGAGCTCGGACTCGTTGGGCACCAGCAGCGCGCCGTAGAGGAATCCGGTCAGGCCGGTGACCAGGACGTTCAGGACCACACCGACGATCACCTGATCGACGAGGTACTTGATCGAGAACGCGGCCAGCACGAACGCCACGAGCACGCCGCCGATCATCGCGCCGACGAGGCCGACGAACGGGTTGTGCGTGATGCTCGCCAGCAGCGCCGCGCTGAACGCCCCGAAGAGGAACTGACCCTCGATCGCGACGTTGACCACGCCGACGCGCTCGCCGATGACGCCGCCCAGGGCGCCGAAGATCAGCGGGATCGACAGCGACAGCGCGCCGAAGAGCAGCCCCGTGACGGGCACGAGACCGCCGGCGGAGGCCCACACCAGGAACGCGAACACGGCGAGGACGCCGAACACGATCGGAAGCCACATGCCGGTGCGGCGATACGAGACCGCGTTCCAGAAGGCCAACAGGGTCAGCAGGACGAGCAGGACGATCAGGATCCAGCACGTCGGCGCCGTCGGGACGCTGACGTTCGGCAGCGCGATGGACGAGCCGGGGTCGCCCAGCCGGAACGTGCTGACGCCGTCGCGCGGCACGAGGAGGAACAGCAGGGCCAGCAGCACCGTCGCGATGGCGAGGGTGATGGGCATCTTCAGATGGCGGACCTTCACCGTGGAGTGCTGCACGGTGCTCCCTGCGGCGGGAGCGGGGGCGAGGGCGGTCATGCGGACACCGCCTTCTTCGCGGCCTTGGCTCTGGCCTTCGCGGCCTTCTCGGCATCGGTCTTGGGCAGGAAGAAGATCGTGCGGATCAGCGGCGGTGCGGCGATGAACAGCACGATGAGCGACTGCACGACCAGCACGATGTCGACCGGGATGCCCTGCGAGGCCTGCATCGTGAACGATCCGGCCTTGAGCGCGCCGAACAGCAGACCCGCCGCGAACACGCCCCACGCCCGGCTGCGGCCGAGGAGCGCCACGGTGATCGCGTCGAAGCCGATGCCCGCGTCGATGAGGCCGTCGAAGCCCGTGGTCACCGAGCCCTGGATCTGGTTCATGCCGGCCAGGCCGGCGAGGCCGCCGGCGAAGAGCATCGCGTAGATGTACATGCGCTGCACCGAGATGCCCGCCGCCCGCGCGGCGTGCGGGTTCTCACCCACGGCACGCAGCCGGAAGCCGAGGCCGGAGCGCTCGACGAGCCACCAGACGAAGACCGTGGCCCCGATCACGATGATGAAGCCCCAGTCCAGCAGCGGGAAGCGCGGCCCGAGCAGTTCGGGGAACTGCGCGTTCGCCGGGGTCGCCGACGAGATCGGCTGGTCCCCGGCGGGCCGCTGCAGGATGCCGGAGGTGCGCACCATCCACGTCACGAGGTAGAACGCGACGTAGTTGAGCATGATCGTGAGGATGACCTCGTGGGCACCGGTGCGGGCCTTCAGCACACCGACGATGCCACCCCAGATCGCGCCGCCGGCGATGCCTGCGGCGAGCGTCAGCGGCAGCTGCAGGAACATCGGGAGGTTGAGGTTGAACGTCAGCAGCGCCGCCGTCGCACAGGCGATGAGGATCTGGCCGCGACCGCCGATGTTGAACAGGCCGACGCGGAACGCCAGCGCCACGCCGAGGCCCGCGGCGATCAGCGGCGCCGCGAACCCGAGGGTGTTGGTCAGCGGGCGGATCTGCGTCGCGAAGTCATTGGCGCGGGGGTTGAAGATGGCGCCGCGGAACATCGCCTCGTACCCGCCGTACACCGCGTTCCAGATGGCCGCGAGTGTGTCGGTGGGGCGGGCGAAGAAGTACCCCGCCGCCTCCTGGACGTCCTCGTCGGTGAGCGCCATGAGGATGCCGCCGACGACCATGGCCACGACGATCGCGAGAACGGTCGTCACCCAGTTGCTGCGCAGCAGCTCTTTGATGAAGACGTTCTGCCGGGGCGGCGGCGGCACCTCGCCGTCGACGGCGCCGGGCGCGGTCGGCGTGGGTGCGGGGAGGTCGGGCGACCCCGTCAGGGGTCCGGAGACCGGGGGCAGCTGCTCGGGGGGCAGGCCGCCCTTCAGCGGTTCGCCGCTCGCGGCAGGGGTCTGACCGCTCACGCGACCGCCTCCTCAGGCTTCTCGCCGGCCATCATCAGGCCGAGAACGTCACGGGGGGTTCCGCCGGGCACGATGCCGACGATCGCACCGCGGTACATGACGGCGATGCGGTCGGCCAGCGCGGCGACCTCGTCGAGCTCCGTGGAGACGACGACGACGGGGATGCCGGCATCGCGGGTCTGGACGATGCGCTTGTGGATGAACTCGATGGAGCCGACGTCGACGCCGCGCGTGGGCTGCGCGGCGACGAGGAGCTTGAGGTCGCGGCTCATCTCCCGGGCGATGACGACCTTCTGCTGGTTCCCGCCCGAGAGCGTGCCGGCGGGCAGGTCCGGGCCCTGCGTGCGGATGTCGTACTCGGCGATCCGCGCCCTGGCGAACTCGTCCAGCACGCCCCGGCGGATCGTGCCGCCCGAGATGAAGGCGCTGTCGCCGGAGCGGTCGAGGATCAGATTCTCGGCGACGGTGAAGGTGCCGACGAGGCCGTCCTCGGTGCGGTCCTCGGGGACGAACCCGACACCCTCGTCGAGGATGCCGCGCACGCTCCTGCCGACGAGCTCGACGCCGTCGAGCTCGATCGAACCGGTCACGCGGTCGGCGAGGCCCACCATGGCCTCGATGAGCTCGGTCTGGCCGTTGCCCTGCACACCGGCCACCGCGAGGATCTCGCCGGGCCGCACGTCGAAGCTCACGTCGTCGACGACGACGGTGCCGTCGGCGGCGACGACGCGCAGATCGCGCACCTCCAGGCCGCCCGTGCCGGGCGTGGCCGGCTCCTTGTGGACGGTGAGCTCGACGGCGCGGCCCACCATGAGCGACGCGAGCTCGGCGTTGGACGCGGTGGGCGCGGCCTCGCCCACGACCTTGCCGAGCCGGATGACGGTGATGCGGTCGGCGACGGCGCGGACCTCGCGGAGCTTGTGGGTGATGAAGACGATCGAGGTGCCCTCGTCGCGCAGCTGCCGCATGATCGCCATCAGCTCGTCGGTCTCCTGCGGCGTGAGCACCGCGGTGGGCTCGTCGAACACGAGCACCTTCGCGTCGCGGGAGAGCGCCTTGATGATCTCGACGCGCTGCTGGACTCCGACGGGGAGGTCGCCGACGATCGCGTCGGGATCCACCTCGAACCCGAACCGGTCGGCGACGGCGCGCACGTGCTGGCGCGCCTTGGCGAGGTCGAGGGCGCCGAGCGCCTTGGTGTCCTCGTGGCCCAGCATGACGTTCTCGGCCACGGTGAAGACGGGGATGAGCATGAAGTGCTGGTGCACCATGCCGATACCGGCGTTCATCGCGTCGCCGGGTCCTCGGAAGTGCTGGACGACGTCGTTCAGCAGGATCTCGCCCTCGTCCGCCTGATACAGGCCGTAGAGGACGTTCATGAGCGTGGACTTGCCGGCGCCGTTCTCCCCCAGAAGAGCGTGGATCTCACCCGGTTGGACCACCAGATCGATGTGGTCGTTCGCGACGAGGGAGCCGAACCGCTTCGTGATGCCACGGAGCTCGAGCTTCATATCTGCACCTTATATATCCATTCGGCGGTGGCGCCATGGTGGCTGCCGTGCCCGGAAGAACGCGGCCGGGTGGAATCGTCCACCCGGCCGCGTGTCACACCTGCCCTGCCTTACGGCGAGCTGGGCGAGGTGACCTCGAGCTCACCCGAGATGATCTGCTCGCGCAGCGCGTCGAGCTCGTCGGTCAGACCCTCGGGCAGCTGCGACTCGAACGAGCCGAAGCCGGAGAGGCCGACGCCCTCGTTCTCGAGCGTGCCGACGTAGGGGGTGACGTCGAAGTCACCGGTCGACGCCTCGAGCGTGGCCTGGTAGACGGCCTCGTCGATGCGCTTCATGATCGAGACGAGCACCATGTCGGCGACCGACGGGTCGGCCACGGCGAGGTCGGAGTCCACACCGAGCATGACGGTGCCGGTGCCGCCGTCGGTGATGGCGTCGCGGGCGCTCTGGTAGATCGGGCCGCCGACCGGGAGGATGACGTCGACGCCCTGGTCGAGCACGCCCTGCATGGCCTGCTTGGCGGTGTCGTTGGCCTGGAAGCCACCGGTCATCGAGCCCTGCTGAGCCTCGACGTCCCAGCCGAAGGTCTCGACGTTGGCGCCCTTGTCCTCGTTGTACTTCTCGACGCCGTCGACGAAGCCGTCCATGAAGATGGTCACCGGCGGGATCGGGATGCCGCCGACCGTGCCGACCTTGTTGACGCCGGACTGCGCCGACCACGCGGCCGCGGCGTAGCCGCCGAGGTACGCGGCCTGGACCGTGTCGAACATGAGCGGCTTGATGTTGGGGGCGTCGGTGGTGCCGTCGCCGATGTCGTTGCCCTCGTCGTCCTTGGCGCCGGTGTTGTCGGCCCAGTCGTCGATGATGGCGTAGCTCACCTCGGGGTTGGCGTTGGCCGACGTGATGGTGTCGGCCGAGAGCTTGAAGCCGACCGACACGATGAACGTGCAGCCCTCGGCGATCAGGTTCTCGAGGTTCGGGGCGTAGTCGTTGGCCGAGCTCGACTCGACCTCGATCGCCTCGACGCCGAGTTCCTCGGCGGCGCGCTCCATGCCCTCGAGCGCCGACTGGTTGAACGACTTGTCGTTGAAGCCGCCGTCGTCCGAGACCAGGCAGGGCGTGAAGCCCTCGACGACGTCGCCGCCTGCGTCACCGGTGGGGTCCGTCTCCTCCGGGGCGGAGCCGCAGCCCGCGAGGGCGATCAGCATGCCCGCGGCGACGGTGACGCCGACGAGCTTCTTGGTGCGTGAGATGGTCAACTCAGCCTCCACTACGTTCCCCCGCGGCCTTCACGGGGACTGCATCAAGTTACCCATTGTGACGCCGGAGTTGCATGCGTCCGGGCCCCCGCGAGCGGAATGGTTACAAAGACGCAATATCGCGAGACGAGTTCGATACCGGATGCCGCGGCTCGCGGCATCCGGTCCCATCACTTCCTCGTCAGAGCACCTCGCCGCGCCCGCTCAGCTTGAGCGCGTCGACGACGCCCTTCACCCGCTGCGCATGCTCGCTCGTGGTGACCAGGAGGGCGTCCTCGGTGTCGACGACCACGATGTCGCGCACCCCGATGACGCTGATCACGCGGCGGGTCTGGCTGACGACGATGCCGCTGGCGGCGTCGGACAGCACCCGTGCGTTCTCACCCAGGATCGCCAGATCGTTCTTGCGCCCGCCGGAGTTGAGCTTGGCGAGACTGGCGAAGTCGCCCACGTCGTCCCAGTCGAAGTGCCCGGGGATCACGGCGAGGCGGCCCTTCGCCGCGGCGGGCTCGGCGACGGCGTAGTCGATGGCGATCTTGGTGAGGGTCGGCCAGACGCGGTCCACGACCGGGCCGCGGCGGTCGCGGTCGTCCCAGGCCTCGGCCAGGTCCATGAGGCCCGCGTACAGGTGGGGGTCGCTCTCGGCGATCTCTCCCAGCAGGACGTCGGCGCGCGTGATGAACATGCCCGCGTTCCACAGGTAGTTGCGGTCGGCGAAGTACTCCTTGGCGGTCTCCAGGTCGGGCTTCTCCACGAAGCTCTCCACCAGGGCCGCCTCGGGCGCACCCTCCACGGTCAGCGCATCGCCCTTGCGGATGTAGCCGAAGCCGACCGACGGCTCGGAGGGCTGGATGCCGATCGTGCAGATGTACCCCTCGCGGGCGGTGGCGACCGCCTGGCGCACGGCCCAGTCGAACAGCTGCGGCACGCGGATGACGTGGTCGGCCGCGAAGGATCCGATGATGACGTCGGGCTCCCGGCGCGCCAGGATCGCCGCGGCGAGGCCGATCGCCGCGGTGGAGTCGCGCGGCTCGGACTCGAGGAAGACGTTGTGGTCGGGGATGCCCGGGAGCTCCCTCTCCACGGCCGCGCGATGGGCGCGCCCGGTCACCACGGCGATGCGGTCCGCACCGGCCAGGGGCTCCAGCCGGTCCCAGGTGTCGCGCAGCAGGGTGCGCCCGGAGCCGGTGAGATCGTGCAGGAACTTGGGGGCGTCGGCTCGCGAGAGCGGCCAGAGCCGGCTGCCGATGCCACCCGCGGGGATGACGGCGTAGAAGTCGTCGATGCGTCCGGACATGACCCCAGGCTATCGGGCCGGTTTTCGCCGGGATGGCGCGCGCGTGGCGGGCGCATGACGACGGCGGCGGGCATCGCCTGCCCGCCGCCGTCGTGGAGGTCAGCCCCTTCTCGGCGAGATGCCGGGCGTGGCGTCGCGCAGCGACGCGAGCATGGCGTCGAAGGCCGGCTTCGGCGAGAAGTCGTCCTCGAAGATCGTCGCCCAGCCCTCGCCGGGGAAGACGGCGGGAACCCACGAGTTGGCATCCGGGAAGCCCCACACGGTGAACGACGAGCATGCGGGGACGTTCAGGCACGCCTCGAGCATCGCGTCGTAGCGCGCGGCCTGCTCGGCGACCTGGGCGGGCGTCGGGCCCGTCTCACCGTCGAGCAGCGGGATGCGCACGTCCGCCTCCGTCACGGCGACCTTCAGTCCCAGCGCGGCGAACCGCTCGAAGTTCGCCTGGATGGAGGTGTCGAAGCCGTAGAGCAGGCTGAGGTGCCCCTGCGCGCCGAACCCGCTCAGCGGCACGCCGTCGGCGAGCAGGCGCTGCGCGAGGTCGTAGTACGCGTCGGTCTTCTCGTTGATGCCCTCGGCGTTGTAGTCGTTGAGGAACAGCACGGCGTCGGGATCGGCCTCGTGCGCCCAGCGGAAGGCATCCCCGATGAGCGCGACCGGGTCGTCGGCGCACGCCCGGAGGAACGGGTTGGCCTCCGTGCGGAGCCGGACCCCGCCCGCGTCCCAGTTGTCCTGGAAGATCTCGTTCGCGACGTCCCACTCGTAGATCTCGCCCTTGAAGTGGCCGACCACGGTGCGGATGTGGTCCTCCAGCACGGCCCGAGCGTCGTCGCAGGTCCACGTGCTGCTCGCCGCGGTCACCCAGGCCGGGTTCTGGCTGTGCCAGAGCAGCGTGTGGCCGCGGACCTCCTGACCGTTCGCCTCGGCGAAGGCGACCAGCGCGTCGGCGGACGCGAAGTCGTACACGTCGGGCGCCGGGTGGATGGCATCCCACTTCATGTCGTTCTCGGGGGTCACCGAGGAGAACTGGGCGCCGAGGACCCGCTGCAGCTCCGTCGGCGCGGCGGGGTCATAGGAGAGGAGGTCCCGCTGCGCCCAGACGGCGCTGCCGATCGCGAGATCGCGCGGGGCCTGATTGCGCAGCGTGTCCTTGTCGGCGTGGCTGAATCCGGGCGGCTCGGCGTTGGCGGCCGTGCCCGCCCAGAGGGGCACCACGAGGGAAGCGGCGGCCGTGGCCACCAGAAGCGATCGAAGGGATCGACGCATGGAGAACTCCTGACATCTTCGTCGGCGTCGCCGCAGCGACGCATATGTTCTTGTGTCCAACAAAAGCTAGGCGGGGTCTCCCGGGCGGGCAAAGAGTTTCGGCGCATTTTCGACACCGGCCGCGACCGGCCCCGGCCGAGCGCTGCCGAGGTGGCCGCCGGGCGAAACAAACGGTGTTCTTCACGCATGCGAAGATCCCTCCGGAAGAAGGCATCGTAAGGATGCCCTTCGTCGCCCGTGCCCCGAATGCGGGAATAGGATGGACGCAGCGCCCGCGTGACGCCGACGGCCCGAAGCCCACCGTTTGGGGCCCTCTCCGGGGGCCGTCCTCGTCCGCCGAGGCCGCCCCACCGTGTTTCGATCCAAGGAGGACGCACGTGTCTGCACCAGCACGCGTCACACCGTCGGTATCCGAGACCACCTCCCGAGTCCCCCGCGGCACCCTCTACCGCGGGAACGAGGGCATGTGGTCATGGGTGCTCCACCGCATCACCGGCGTCGCCATCTTCTTCTTCCTCCTCGTGCACATCCTCGACACGGCCCTGATCCGGGTCGCGCCGGACGCGTACGACGCAGTGATGAGCTCGTACAAGAACCCGATCATGGGGCTCGGCGAGGTCGTGCTGGTCGGCGCCGTCGCCTATCACGCCTACAACGGGCTGCGGATCATCCTGGTCGACTTCTGGCCCTGGGCGACCCGCCACCAGCGCCAGCTGTGGTGGGGCGTCATCGCCCTGTTCCTGGCGACGATGATCCCCTTCGCCGTACGCCACCTGTCGATCGTCTTCGCCTACGGCTGGGGAGGAGAGCACTGATGACCCTCGGACAGACGCAGGGCGGCGCCGCGATCGCCGACCCCCGCTCCCCGCGCACCGCGGTGCGCCGCAAGGGACCGAACCTCGAGAAGTGGGGCTGGATCTACATGCGCGCCTCGGGCGTGCTGCTGGTGGTGCTGATCTTCGGCCACCTCTTCGTCAACCTCATGCTCGGCGAGGGCATCCACGGCATCGACTTCGCCTTCGTCGCCGGCAAGTTCGCCTCGCCGTTCTGGCAGTGGTGGGACGTGCTGATGCTCTGGCTCGCCCTCATCCACGGCGCCAACGGCATGCGGACGATCGTGAACGACTACGTCATGCACGACAAGACCCGCCGGGTGCTGGTGTGGGCGCTGTGGCTCACCGCCGCCTTCCTCATCCTCCTCGGCACGCTCGTGGTCTTCACCTTCGACCCGTGCATCCCCAACCTCAGCGACGGAAGCGTCCTGGCCGAGATCTGCAGCGCCTGACGCAGACCCCCTCGCCACGACTCAGAACGCAGCACAGAACAGAGGCACCCCACACGTGAGCACTCAGACCGCGGACTCCTACGTCAAGGACGGCGTCCACTACCACCAGTTCGACATCGTCATCGTGGGGGCCGGCGGCGCGGGCATGCGCGCCGCCATCGAGGCCGGCCCCGGCGCGAAGACCGCCGTCATCACCAAGCTGTACCCCACCCGCTCCCACACCGGCGCGGCGCAGGGCGGCATGGCGGCGGCGCTGGCCAACGTCGAAGAGGACTCCTGGGAGTGGCACACCTTCGACACCGTCAAGGGCGGCGACTACCTGGTCGACCAGGACGCGGCCGAGATCCTCGCGAAGGAGGCCATCGACGCGGTCATCGACCTCGAGAACATGGGCCTGCCCTTCAACCGCACGCCCGAGGGCAAGATCGACCAGCGCCGCTTCGGCGGCCACACCGCCGATCACGGCAAGACGCCGGTGCGCCGCGCCTGCTACGCCGCCGACCGCACTGGCCACATGATCCTGCAGACGCTCTTCCAGAACTGCGTCAAGCTCGGCATCAACTTCTTCAACGAGTTCTACGTCCTCGACCTCATCACGGTGAAGAACGCCGACGGCGGCACCGAGATCGCGGGCGTCGTGGCGTACGAGCTCGCCACGGGCGACCTGCACGTGTTCCACTCGAAGGCCGTGATCTTCGCCACCGGCGGCTTCGGCAAGATCTTCAAGACGACTTCCAACGCCCACACCCTCACCGGTGACGGCGTCGGCATCATCTGGCGCAAGGGCCTGCCCCTGGAGGACATGGAGTTCTTCCAGTTCCACCCCACGGGCCTCGCCGGACTCGGCATCCTGCTCACCGAGGGCGCGCGCGGCGAGGGGGCGATCCTGCGGAATGTGACCGGCGAGCGCTTCATGGAGCGCTACGCGCCGACCATCAAGGACCTCGCGCCCCGCGACATCGTCAGCCGCTGCATGGTGCAGGAGGTCGCCGAAGGACGCGGCGCCGGCCCGCACCGCGACTACGTGCTGCTGGACTGCACCCACCTCGGCGCCGAGGTCCTCGAGACCAAGCTCCCCGACATCACCGAGTTCGCCCGCACCTACCTCGGCGTCGACCCGGTGGTGGAGCCCGTGCCCGTCATGCCGACCGCGCACTACGCGATGGGCGGCATCCCGACCAACAACGACGCGCAGGTGCTCAGCGACAACACCACGGTCGTCCCGGGCCTGTACGCCGCCGGCGAGTGCGCGTGCGTGTCGGTACACGGCTCCAACCGCCTCGGCACCAACTCGCTCCTGGACATCAACGTGTTCGGCAAGCGGGCGGGCCGCAACGCGGTCCAGTACGTGCAGAGCGCCGACTTCGTGCCGCTGCCCGAAGACCCCGCCGCCGAGGTGCGCAACCTGATCGAGGGCCTGCGCAACAACCAGGGCACCGAGCGCATCGCCGTCCTGCGCAAGAAGCTGCAGGACGAGATGGACCGCAAGGCCCAGGTCTTCCGCACCGAGGAGTCGCTCGGCGAGGTCCTCGATGTCATCGAGGAGCTCCGCGAGCGCTTCCGGAACGTGCACGTCGACGACAAGGGCAAGCGGTTCAACACCGACCTGCTCGAGGCCGTCGAGCTCGGCTTCCTGCTCGACATCGCGGAGGTCGTCGTCGTCACCGCGCGCAACCGCAAGGAGAGCCGCGGCGGTCACATGCGCGACGACTTCCCCCAGCGCGACGACGAGAACTACATGCAGCACACGATGGCGTACCTCTCGGGGGATGCCGGCTCGTCGAAGGCCGACGACCACATCCGCCTCGACTGGAAGCCCGTCGTGGTGACCCGCTACCAGCCGATGGAGAGGAAGTACTGATGGCCACCTCGGCAACCGACGTCATCGAGCGCACCGACGCCGACGCCCCCGTGCGCGCGCAGGAGACCGCGAGCGACACCGGCATCCAGTCGTTCCTCGTCACGTTCATCATCCGTCGCTTCGACCCGGAGGTCGACGAGGAGCCGCGCTGGGTCGACTACGACGTCGAGCTCTATTCGACCGACCGCGTGCTGGACGCGCTCCACAAGATCAAGTGGGAGGTCGACGGGTCGCTGACCTTCCGGCGCTCGTGCGCCCACGGGATCTGCGGCTCCGACGCGATGCGCATCAACGGCCGCAACCGCCTGGCGTGCAAGACCCTCATCAAGGATCTCGACATCTCCCAGCCGATCTACGTCGAGGCGATCAAGGGCCTGCCGCTGGAGAAGGACCTCGTCGTCGACATGGAGCCCTTCTTCGCGTCGTACCGCGAGGTGCAGCCGTTCCTCATCGCGAGCTCCACGCCGGAGCCGGGCAAGGAGCGCATCCAGTCCATCGTCGACCGCGAGGTCTTCGACGACACCACGAAGTGCATCCTGTGCGCCGCGTGCACCTCGTCGTGCCCGGTGTTCTGGACCGACGGCCAGTACTTCGGACCGGCCGCGATCGTCAACGCCCACCGCTTCATCTTCGACTCGCGCGACGACGCCGGCGATGTGCGCCTCGACATCCTCAACGACAAGGAGGGCGTGTGGCGCTGCCGCACCACCTTCAACTGCACCGAGGCGTGCCCCCGCGGCATCGAGGTCACCAAGGCCATCGCCGAGGTGAAGCAGGCGGTTCTGCGCGGACGCCCGTAGACGCCGCGCACGCTGGACGACCGGATGCCGCATCGCACTGCGATGCGGCATCCGTCTGTCGATAATGTGAGGTCCGTGAGCCATCGGGACGACGCGCAGGAGAAGCCGCGCCGCCATGCGCAGGGCCACGAGCAAGCCCGGGACCAGGCCGACGCCGCCCAGCGCGAGGAGGAGTCGCTCCGCGCGCGGTGGGAGGCGACGCAGACGAGCCTGCGTCAGCGCTTCGACGAGCCGCTGAGCCGCGCGACGGCGATCACGCAGCGCACGCTCGCCTGGTTCCCGGTGCGCGTGTGGCGCCACTTCCTGCAGCACAACGGCTTCCTGCTCGCGGCGGGCGTGAGCTACCAGGCGCTGTTCGCGACGTTCGCGGCGATCTATGTGGCGTTCGCGATCACCGGCCTCTGGCTCGGCGGCAGCGAGCAGGCCATCGAGGGCCTCATCGACCTCATCAACAGCTACATCCCCGGTCTCATCGCGCCGGAGGGCGGGCTGTTCACCCCCGACCAGGTGACCGAGGTCGCCACGAGCAACGCCGGCGTGCTCGGCATCACAGGCATCATCGCGCTCGGCACCCTGATCTGGACCGCGATCGGGTTCGTCACCTTCACGCGCCGCGCGGTGCGCGACATCTTCGGCCTGCCGCCCGACAGCCGCAGCTACGTCTACCTGAAGGTGCGCGACCTCATCGGCGCCGGGCTGTTCGCGCTCGCCCTCGTGCTGGGCTTCGCAGCCACCTCGATCGGGACGTGGGCGCTCACGTGGGTGTTCTCGATCCTCGGCTGGGACGACGCGTCGGGGTGGATCGGGGTCACGGCCACCGTAGGCACGATCCTCATCTCGTTCGCCATCTACAGCGCCGCGCTCGGCGCGCTCATCCGCTTCCTCACCGGGACCGAGCTCCCCCCGCGGCGGATCATCCCCGGCGCCCTGCTCGGCGGGGGCGCGATCACCGTGCTGCAGCTGTTCACCGGCTGGCTCTTCGTCTACACGCCGACGAACGCGCTGCTGGCCACCTTCGCGATCTTCGTCGGCCTGCTGCTGTGGTTCCGCATCATCGGCATCATCATGCTCGTCGCCGCCGCGTGGATCGCGGTGTCGGCACAGGACGAGGAGATCCCCCTCCTGCCGCAGACGGAGGCCGACCGGCTGGCGGCCGAGCATGCGGCGCTCCTGGTCGCCGCGCGCGTGCGCCTGCGCACCGCCGAGGAGGCGCGCGACAGCGCGCCGTGGTACCGGATCTGGACGGCGAACCGCGCCGTCCGCGCCGCCGAGGACGAGCTGGCCCAGGTCGAGGCGGCGACGCCGCCCGTGCAGAAGAAGGCCGGCAGCCTGTTCGAGTGAGTGTCGGCGGTGCCGGATAGTCTTGCCGTCGTGTCTCGCCGTGTTCGCATCGCCTCTGTCAACGTCAACGGAATCCGCGCGGCGACGCGCAAGGGCATGCTCGAGTGGCTCGACGCCGCCGACATCGACGTGATGGCGCTGCAGGAGGTGCGCGCGACCGAGGACGAGCTGCGCGCGGCCCTGCCCGGGTGGGAGATCGTCAACGACGAGGCGCTGGCGAAGGGCCGCGCCGGCGTCGCCGTGGCCAGCCGGATGCCCTCGGTCGAGGTGCGGCGGGTGCTCGGGCCCGCGGCGGAGGACGCCGCCGATGTGCTCGACAGCGCGGGCCGCTGGATCGAGGCCGACTTCGACATCGACGGCGAGCGCCTGATCGTGGTCAGCGCCTACGTCCACACCGGAGAGGCCGAGACGCCGAAACAGGACGCCAAGTGGGCCTTCCTCGATGCGATGGAGAAGCGGATGCCGCAGCTGCGCGCCGCCTCGCCGCTCGCCCTCGTGATGGGCGACCTCAACGTCGGGCACCGCGAGTTCGACATCCGCAACTGGAAGGGCAACGTCAAGAAGGCCGGCTTCCTCCCCCGCGAGCGGGCGTACTTCGACCGGTTCTTCGGCGACGAGGGTGCCGACGTCACGGGCGCCGACGGGTCGGTCGGCCCGGGCCTCGGCTGGGTCGACGTCGGCCGCCGGTTCCACGGCGACGTCGACGGCCCCTACACGTGGTGGTCGATGCGCGGACGCGCGTTCGACAACGACACCGGGTGGCGGATCGACTACCACCTCGCGACGCCCGAGCTGGGGGCGCGGGTCGCCGACTATCGCGTGGTGCGGGCGCCCTCGTGGGACACCCGGTGGAGCGACCACTCCCCCGTCGTCGCGGACTACACGATCGGCCGCTGACCGCTCGCCGAGCCGCGCCGGCACCCGCGGGCGGCGCGGAGCGGCGGCATCCGCTTTGTAGGATTGTCGGATGACCAAGTCGCGTCTCTATTCCGGCATGCAGCCCTCCGCCGACTCGCTCCAGATCGGCAACTACATCGGGGCCCTCATGCAGTGGCGCGATCTGCAGGAGTCCTACGACGCGTTCTTCTCGGTGGTCGACCTCCACGCGATCACCGTCGCGCAGGATCCCGAGCACCTCCGCGAGAAGACGCGCCGCACGGCCGCGCAGTACATCGCGGCGGGGATCGAGCCGTCGAAGTCGACGCTGTACGTGCAGTCGCACGTGCCCGCGCACCCCGAGCTCGCGTGGATCCTGTCGACGATCACCGGCTTCGGCGAGGCCGGCCGCATGACGCAGTTCAAAGACAAGTCGCAGCGCTACGGCACGGACGCGACCTCCGTCGGGCTCTTCACCTACCCGGTGCTGATGGCCGCCGACATCCTGCTCTACCAGACCGACATCGTGCCTGTCGGCGACGACCAGAAGCAGCACGTCGAGCTCACGCGCGACCTCGCCGAGCGCTTCAACAGCCGCTTCGGCAAGACGTTCCGCGTGCCGACGCCGGTCATCCAGCAGGAGACCGCGCGCATCTACGACCTGCAGAACCCGACCGCGAAGATGTCGAAGTCTGCCGAGACGGATGCCGGCGTGCTCTGGCTGCTGGACGACCCGGCGGTCTCGGCGAAGAAGATCATGCGCGCCGTGACCGACTCCGAGGGGTCGGTGCGGTACGACCGCGAGACCAAGCCCGGCGTGTCGAACCTGCTGGTGATCTACGCGGCGCTGACGGGCCGCCAGATCCCGGCGATCGAGGACGAGTACGCGGGCCGCGGCTACGGCGACTTCAAGAAGGGCCTGGCCGAGGTCGTGGTGAACGAGTTCGGTCCGGTGCGCGAGCGCGCCCTGCAGATGCTCGACGACCCGGCAGAGCTCGACCGCGTGCTGGCCGCGAACGCCGCCAAGGCCGAAGAAGTCGCCAACCGCACGCTCGCCGACGTCTACGACAAGGTGGGGCTGCTCCGCCGTACCCGCTGACTCCCCGGCCTGCCGCGGGCAACCCCACGCGCCCGGCCCTAGGCTGGGCCGATGGAGCCGGTCGTCCTGCGCACGCCTCGCCTCGAGCTGTCGCTCCCCCGGGAGGACGATGTCGACCTGATCCACGCGGCCTGCCAGGATGCCGACATCCAGCGGTACACCCCGGTGCCGGTCCCGTACGAGCGGGAGCACGCGGCGGCGTTCGTGGAGCGCATCCCGCGCGACTGGGAGGCGAACCAGCACCTGACCTGGATCATCCGCGAGAGCGACCGCCTCGTCGGCACCATCGGGTTCTACCGCGTCGACGGACGAGGAGCCGGTGAGATCGGCTACTGGATGGCGCCCTGGTCTCGCGGCGGCGGTCGGCTCCGCGAGGCGGCCGAGGCGGTGATCGACTGGGGGTTCTCGTCCGACGGTCTGGGCCTGGTCCGCATCGAGTGGCGGGCGGTCGTGGGGAACGTCGCCTCTGCCAAGCTCGCCCGCACGCTCGGCTTCCGGTACGAGGGACTGCTGCGCAAGGCGCTGACGGGCGCGCACGGGCGCGACGACGGCTGGATCGCCGGCCTCCTCGCGTCCGACGACCGCGGGCCGCAGAACTGGGCGGTCCTCGCGGACTGACCGGCCCCCGCCGCTCGCCGCGAACCCGGCGGGTTCGCCGGCCCTGCCGTCGCGGGCCCATGGCAGGATGAGCGCATGCCCGAGATGCCCGAGGTTCAGGGGCTCGTCGACTTCCTCCGCGAGCGGCTCACCGGCGTGCGCATCGAGCGCGCCACGGTCGCGAACATCGCGGCGCTGAAGACGTACGACCCGCCGATCGACGCGCTGAAGGACGCCGAGATCACGGGGGCCGAACGCCACGGCAAGTTCATCGACCTCGCCACGACCGGCCCGCACCTGGTGTTCCACCTCGCCAAGGCGGGGTGGCTGCGCTGGTACGACGAGCTGCCTAAGACCGTGATCCGCCCCGGCAAGACACCGATCGCGCTGCGCGTGGCGCTCGCCGACGGCGCGGGCTTCGACCTGACCGAGGCGGGCACGAAGAAGTCGCTCGCCGTCTACGTCGTCCGCGAGCCCGCCGACGTGCCCGGCATCGCCCGGCTCGGCCCCGACCCGCTCGACCCGTCCTTCTCGCGCGACGTGTTCGCGTCCCTCATCGAGGGCCGGCGCACGCAGATCAAAGGCGTGCTGCGCGACCAGGCGATCATCGCCGGCGTCGGCAACGCCTACTCCGACGAGATCCTCCACGCGGCGAAGATGTCGCCGTACGCGCTCGCGTCCTCGCTGTCGGACGCCGACATCACGCGCCTCTTCGACGCGATGACGCAGACGCTGACGGATGCCGTCGCCGAGGCGTCCGGCAAGCCTCCGGCCGAGCTCAAAGACGCCAAGCGCCGCGGCATGCAGGTGCACGGCCGGCGAGGCGAGACCTGCCCCGTGTGCGGCGACGAGGTGCGCAGCGTGTTCTTCGCCGACAACTCGCTCGAGTACTGTCCGACCTGCCAGACCGGCGGCAAGATCCTCGCGGACCGCCGCCTCTCGCGCCTGCTGAAGTAGGCGCCGACGCGCCGGGACCCCGCGGCGCCCGTCGAGGCCTCAGCCGAACGGCGGTGTCTCGGTGGTGCCCATGAGCACGCGGGCGTCGTCGTCGACCCAGTCCAGCGACTTCGACACGGCCTTGCGCCACTGCCGGAATCGCCGCTCGCGCTCGTCCTGCGCCATCCGCGGCTCGAAGCGGACGTCCTCCTGCCAGTGGGCGCGCAGCTCGTCGAGGTCGCGCCAGACCCCCGTCGCCAGGCCCGCGGCGTACGCGGCGCCGAGCGCCGTGGTCTCGACGACCTTCGGGCGCACCACCGGGATGCCGAGGATGTCGGCCTGGAACTGCATCAGCAGGTCGTTGCGCGTCATGCCGCCGTCCACGCGGAGCTCGTCGAGCGTCCGTCCCGTGTCGGCGACGACCGCCTCGATGACATCGCGGGTCTGGAAGGCCGTCGACTCGAGGGCGGCCCGCGCGATGTGCCCCTTGTTGACGTAGCGTGTGAGGCCGACGAGCGCGCCGCGTGCGTCGGGGCGCCAGTACGGCGCGAAAAGCCCGGAGAACGCCGGCACGAAGTACGCTCCGCCGTTGTCGTCGACGGTCGAGGCGAGCGTCTCGACCTCCTCCGAGCGCTGGATGATGCCGAGGTTGTCGCGCAGCCACTGGACCAGCGAGCCGGTCACGGCGATCGAGCCCTCCAGCGCATAGCGCGCGGGCTCGTCGCCGATCCGGTAGCCGACGGTGGTGATGAGCCCGCTGCCGGAGCGGATGATCTCGGTCCCGGTGTTGACGAGCAGGAAGTTGCCCGTGCCGTACGTGTTCTTCGACTCTCCCGCGTCGAACGCCGCCTGCCCGAAGGTCGCCGCCTGCTGGTCGCCGAGGATCCCGGCGATCGGGGCGCCGTGGAGGACCTCCGGCAGCAGCGATTCGCCGACGACCTCCGATGAGGAGCGGATGGCCGGCATCATCGCCCGCGGGATGCGCCAGGTCGCCAGCAGCTCGTCGGACCAGTCGAGGGTGCGCAGGTCCATCAGGAGCGTCCGCGAGGCGTTGGTGACGTCGGTGACGTGGATGCCGCCGCGCGCGCCGCCGGTGAGGTTCCACACCACCCACGTGTCGGGCGTGCCGAACAGCAGGTCGCCCGCCTCCGCGGCCGCGCGCGCGCCGGGCACGTGGTCGAGGATCCACGCCACTTTCGACGCCGAGAAGTAGGTCGCCAGCGGCAGACCGGTGGTGTCGGCGAATCGGTCGCCCCCGCCGTCGCGCGACATCTCGTCGATGCGCGGCTGCGTGCGGGTGTCCTGCCAGACGAGGGCGTTGTGCACGGGCCGGCCGGTGCGCTTCTCCCACACGACGGCGGTCTCGCGCTGATTGGTCACGCCGATCGCCGCGACCTCGGACGCGCCGATCCCGGCGCGCGAGAGGCACGAGGCCACCACCCATTCGGTGTTCGTCCAGATCTCGACCGGATCGTGCTCGACCCAGCCCGCGCGGGGGAAGATCTGCTCGTGCTCGCGCTGCGAGACGGCGACGACCGCGCCGCCGGAGTCGAACACGATCGCGCGCGTCGAGGTCGTGCCCTGATCGATGGACAGCACGTGGTCGGGCAACCTCGTCTCCTTCCTCGGCGGGCGGCAGTACCCGCGACGGCGCCCTCGGGCGCGGTGCGGTCAGGCTATCGTGCCGACGCCGGGGACCACGTCGGGTCGGCGGCGTGGACCCGCTCGAGGGCACGGGCGATCTCGAGGGAGACGCGGTCCGCATCCCACCCGAGCACCGGCGCGACGGCGTCGGCGACCTCGGCCACCGCGTCGGGCGTCGCACCGCCGGTGAAGGCGATGCTCGTGCGGCGCAGGAGCAGGTCGTCGAGGTGCGCGACGTCCTCGGTCGCCGCGAGGTGCCGCAGCTCGCCCGAGCTGTAGGAGGGCGCGTGGTCCAGGAGCGCGTCGTCCGGGTCCTGTGCGATGGCCTCGACGACGGATGCCGCGACCGTGCCGTAGCGGTCCAGCAGCGTCGCCACGCGCGCGGCGGGGACGTCCACGGCGTGCGAGGCGATCCACTGCTGCCGCGCGCGCTCGGTGACGGGGTAGCCCCGGCCGCCGCCGATCGGCAGGCCGCGGGTGGAGCGACGGCGGGGCTGGGCGAGCAGCTCGAGGGCGCGGTCGGCGAGGTCCTCGGCCGAGGCGCGGAAGGTCGTCCACTTGCCGCCGACGAGGCTCAGGACCGTGGCGTCCCCTCCCACGAGCGGGGCGGACTCGATGCGATAGTCCCGCGAGACGAAGCCGGGCGAGAGCTCGCCGTGGCCCGGCAGCGGCCGCAAGCCCGAGAACCGGTAGACGATCTGCGAACGCTGCACCGGCACGGTGGGCAGCACCTGCCCGACGAGGTCGATGAAGTAGTCGACCTCGGCCTCGGTGCACACGACCGGGTCGCCCATCTCGTGCTCGAGGTCGGTGGTGCCGACCAGCACGCGACCCTTCAGGGGGTAGATGAGGACGATGCGGCCGTCCTCGTTCTCGAAGAACAGCTCCCGGCCGCCCGTCGCAGCGAGCAGCTCGGGGTGGTCGAGCACGATGTGCGAGCCCTTGGTGCCGCCCATGTAGCGTGTCGGGTCGCCCAGGGCAAGGTTCGTCAGATCCGTCCACGGTCCGCTGGCGTTGACGACGACGGATGCCGCGAACCGCGTCTCCTCGCCGCTCAGCGCGTCGCGCAGCACGACCCGTCCGCGGTCGACCCCCACCGCCGCGGTGTGGTTCGCAGCGCGCGCGCGCTCGCCGCCGGCGATGCGGCCGTCGCGCAGGACGTCGATCGCCAGGCGCTCGGGGTCGTGGAGCGAGGCATCCCAGTAGGTGGCGGTGTACTTCACGTCGGGGTTCAGCTGAGGGAGCTGCGCGAGCGAGCGCTTGCGGCCGTGGAACGTGTGGCGCGGCACGGTGCCGCGCCCGAACAGACCTCCGCCACGGGAGAAGGAGTCGTAGATGACCAGCCCGATCTTGATGAGCGCGGCGCCGCGCTCCCGGTGCTTTCCGCCGCCGTGGCGGAGGAAGCGCAGCGGAGCGGAGAGGACGCCGGAGAAGGTGGAGAAGATCGGGATGGTCGTCTGCAGCGGGCGCACGTAGTGCGGTGCGGTCTTGAGCAGCGCGTTGCGCTCGGTGACCGCCTCGTGCACGAGACGGAACTCGCCGTTCTCGAGGTAGCGGATGCCGCCGTGGATCATGTGGGACGAGGCCGCGGAGGCGCCGCTGACGAAGTCGTCCTTCTCGACGAGCGCGACGTCCACGCCCTGGATGGCGAGGTCGCGGAAGGTGGCGAGGCCGTTGATGCCGCCCCCGATGATCAGCACGTCGGCATACGGACGCGCCGAAAGTGCCTCGAATCCTCGCTCCGAACCCGCCGTCATCGCCGGCCCCCTTTCGTGTCGCTGGTGACCATGATGACACCTCTGGACGTCCTTGCAGGCCATATGCACATACGTGCAGAATGGCACGATGGAGCAGATCGGCGACGCCCGGACGGTGCAGCGGGCCCTCACCGCCGCGCACCTGTATTACGTGCAGGACCGCACGATGGAGGCGATCGCCCGCGAGCTCGGCACGTCGCGTTCGACGGTGTCGCGCCTGCTCACCCATGCGCGCGCCGCGGGCATCGTCGACATCCGCATCCGGTCTCCCTTCGCCGCCCCCGAGGGGCTCGAGGAGCGCCTGGCCGAACGGTTCGGCATCGCGGCCGACGTCGTTCCGGTGCCCGAGGACGCCACCGAGGTCGACCGCCTCCAGCGCGTCGCGATCGCCGCCGCCCACATCGTCGCCGACCTCGTCCAGGACGACATGACGGTGGGTGTCGCGTGGGGGTCGACGACCGCCGCGGTGAGCCGGCATCTGGTGCCCAAGCCGGTCCACGGCGCGACGTTCGTGCAGCTCAACGGCTCGGGCAACACGCACACGACCGGCCTCCTGTACGCCAGCGAGATCCTCAGCCGCTTCGCCGCGGCGTACGACGGCAGCGCGCAGCAGTTCCCGGTGCCGGCATTCTTCGACGACCCGGCGACGAAGCGGGCGATGTGGCGGGAGCGCAGCACCCGCCGGATCCTCGACATGCAGACGTCGATGGACCTCGTCGTCTTCAGCACCGGCTCGGCGGGCTCGCAGGTGCCCAGCCACGTGTACAGCGGCGGCTACCTCGAGGCGGGCGAGCTCGACGAGCTCGCCGACGAGGGCGTGGTCGGCGACGTCGCGACGGTCTTCTACCGCGCCGACGGCTCGAGCGACGGCATCACGCTCAACGCCCGCGCGACGGGCCCGAGCCTCGACCTGCTGCGGCGGATCCCCCGGCGCCTGTGCATCGTCTCGGGCGTCTCGAAGCTCGCGAGCCTGCGCGGGGCGCTGGCCGCGCGCATCGCCACCGACCTGGTCGTGGACGAGGCCACCGCGCGCGCGCTGCTGGAGTGACGGCCGCATGCCGCGCCCGCCTCGCGACGAAGTACATGCGAAGACATGGAATGAATGAACGGATGCCGCGTTGACTACACTCGTGAGCATCAACGTGCTCCGGGGTCGGTGAGAATCCGAACCGGCGGTGACAGTCCGCGAGCCGAGGCATCAGCATCCGATCGGATGCCGCCACGGCCGATCCGGTGGAACTCCGGAACCGACGGTGATGCGACGGGTATCCGTCGCTAGTCCGGATGGGAGGCAGCACGAGCGGCGCCCTGCGCGCCGCGGCTTCCCGTGCCCCGGAGCGTCGTAGACGACGACGAGACGAGGGGCCGGATGGCAAGCGCAGCGGAACACGACGCGATGCGTCGCGCGCTGGAGCTCGCCGTGCGCGGCCCGCGGGGCGTGAACCCGCAGGTCGGTGCCGTGCTGCTCTCGCCCGACGGCGAGATCCTCGCCGAGGGCTGGCACCGCGGCGCCGGGACGCCGCACGCCGAGGTCGATGCCCTGTCGCAGCTGGCGCCGGGCGCAGCCCGCGGTGCGACCGCCGTCGTCACCCTCGAACCCTGCAACCACACCGGACGCACCGGCCCGTGCGCCCAGGCGCTCATCGCCGCCGGGGTCGCCCGCGTGGTGTACGCCGTCGCCGACCCCGGCGACCACTCCTCCGGCGGCGCCGACCGGCTCCGCGCTGCCGGCGTGGACGTCGAGTCCGGCCTGTTCGCGCCGGAGGCGGCCGCGCTGCTCGACGCGTGGCTCACGGTGCAGCGCCTCGGTCGCCCGCACGTGACGGTGAAGTGGGCCCAGAGCCTCGACGGGCGGGCTGCGGCATCCGACGGCACCAGCCAGTGGATCACCGGACCGGTGGCGCGCGCCGACGTCCACGTGCGCCGGGCGCAGGCGGACGCCATCGTGGCCGGCACCGGCACGGTCCTCGCCGACGACCCGGCCCTCACCGCGCGTGCCGAGGACGGCTCGCTCCTGTCGCAACAGCCTGTCCCCGTCGTCGTGGGCGCCCGCGCGGTGCCCGAGACCGCGGCGCTGCGCCGGCACCCGCACGCATTCCTGCAGTTCCCCGGCGACCCCGCGTCCGGCGGCCTCCCGGCGCTGCTCGAAGACCTCCGCCGTCGCGGCGTGCAGCGCGTGTTCGTCGAGGGCGGGCCCTCCGTCGCCGCCTCCTTCCTTCGCGACGGGCTCGCCGACGAGCTCCTCGTGTACGTCGCCCCCGTGCTGCTCGGCGGCGACCGCCTCGCGCTCCAGGACATCGGCGTGACCACGATCACCGAGGCGCGACGCCTGGCCGTGGCATCCGTCACCCCCCTCGGCGATGATCTGCTCATCGTCGCCCGCCCGTCGTCGGAAGGAGACGAGTGATGTTCACCGGAATCGTCGAGGAGATCGGCGAGATCGCCGCCGTCGAGCCGTCGGGCGACGGCGTGCGCGTGACGGTCACCGCCCCGAAGGCGGTGTCGGATGCCGCGCACGGCGACTCGATCTCGGTCAGCGGCGTGTGCCTCACCGTCGTCGACCAGGGCGCGGACTGGTTCACCGCGGACGTGATGAAGCAGACCCTGGACATGTCGACCCTCGCCGGGGTCGCAGCGGGACGCCGCGTGAACCTCGAGCGCGCCACGGCTGCGCACGGACGACTGGGCGGGCACATCGTGCAGGGTCACATCGACGGCACCGGCGAGGTGCTCGAGGTGCGCCCCGGCGCGCAGTGGCAGGTGCTGCGCATCTCGCTGCCGGCACCGCTCGCGCCCCTTGTCGTCGACAAGGGCTCGATCGCCGTCGACGGCGTCTCGCTCACGGTCAGCGCCGCCAGCCCCGCCTCCCCCGGCGACGGCTGGTTCGAGGTCTCGCTCATTCCCGAGACCCTCGCCGCGACGACCCTCGGCGCCCGGGTCCCGGGCGACCGCGTCAACCTCGAGACCGACATCCTGGCGCGGCACGTGCAGCGCCTCCTCTCCTTCGCCTCCACGGCCCCGGCCGCCTCAGCAGTCTCCGCGGCGACGTCCGCACCCACGGAAGGAGGCTCCGCATGAGCCTTTCCACGATCCCCGAGGCCCTGGCGGCGCTGCGCGCCGGCCGGCCGGTCATCGTCGCCGACGATGAGAACCGCGAGAACGAGGGCGACGTCGTGCTGTCGGCACAGCTCGCGACGCCCGAGTGGGTCGCCTGGACCGTCCGCTGGACCAGCGGCTTCCTGTGCGCCCCGATGCCCGCCGACTGGGCCGACCGTCTCGACCTCCCCCCGATGGTGGAGGTCAACGAGGACGCCCGCGGCACCGCGTACACCGTCAGCGTCGACGCGGCCGACCGCTCGTCGACGGGCATCAGCGCATCCGACCGCGCACACACGCTCAACGTGCTCGCCGACCCCGAGTCGACGCCTGCCAGCCTCATCCGTCCCGGCCACATCCTGCCCCTGCGCGCCGTCGACGGCGGCGTCCGCGAGCGGGCCGGCCACACCGAGGCCGCGGTGGAGCTCATGCGCCTCGCCGAGCTCACGCCGGTCGGCGTCATCGGCGAGGTCGTGGCCGACGACGGCAGCATGATGCGACTGCCGGGTCTCCAAGAGCTCGGCGCCGAGCACGACATCCCGGTGATCACGATCGAGCAGCTCATCGCCCACCTCGACGAGACCGCGCCGTGCGACCCGGCGACCCACGGCGCGCACAAGCGCCGCGTGAGCCTGCGCGCCGAGGCGCGCGTGCCCACCTCGCACGGCGACTTCCGCTTCCTCGCGTACAAGGACCGCGTCACCGGCACCGACCACATCGCGGTCGTCTCGGGCGAGCTCTCCGACGCGCCGCTGGTGCGCGTGCACTCCGAGTGCCTGACCGGCGAGGCCTTCGGGTCGCTCAAGTGCGAGTGCGGCCCCCAGCTCGATGCGGCGCTGGACGCCATCGAGCAGGACGGCGGGGTCGTCATCTACATGCGCGGCCACGAGGGGCGCGGCATCGGGCTCATCAACAAGCTGCGCGCGTACTCGCTGCAGGAGCGCGGACTCGACACCGTCGATGCGAACCTGGCGCTCGGCCTCCCGGCCGATGCGCGCGACTACGCGGCGGCGGCGGGGATCCTCACCGACCTCGGCATCGAGAAGGTGCGCCTGCTGACCAACAACACCGACAAGGTGGCGCAGCTGCGAGCCCTCGGACTCGACATCGTCGAGCAGGTTCCGCTCCTCGTGGGCGTCGGCCCGAACAACCACCAGTACCTCGCGACCAAGCGCGACCGCATGGGCCACATCATCGCCGAGGCGGATCTCGCCGACGCGCTGGCCCAGATGCACGAAGGAGCAGAGCGATGAGCGGCAAGGGCGCTCCCCAGGCCACCGACCGGATCGACGGCGCGGGCCTGGACGTGGTCGTCGTCGCCGGCACGTGGCACGACACGATCACCGACGGCCTCATCGCCGGCGCCGAGCGCGCCCTCGAGGCGTCGGGCGCCTCCTGGCGCCTCGTCCGCGTACCGGGCTCGTTCGAGCTGCCGGTCGTCGCGAAGGCGGCGCTGGACGCCGGCGCCGATGCGGCGGTCGCGCTCGGGGTGATCATCCGCGGTGGCACGCCTCACTTCGACTTCGTCTCGAACGCGGCCACCGACGGCCTCACGCGCGTGGCGCTGGACACCGGCAAGCCGGTGGGCTTCGGTGTGCTCACGCTCGACGACGAGGCGCAGGGCATCGACCGCGCCGGACTCGAGGGGTCGAAGGAGGACAAGGGGTACGAGGCGGCGGACGCCGCGCTGCGCACCGCGCTCGTGCTGCGGGAGCTCCGACAGGCTCGGTGACCGGGTGGCGCGGGCCGCGCCGCGCCCCGCGATCGGCCCTGGAGGCGAGGCAACCTTCAGGTAGGCTGATGGCATGGAAATCCTCCGCCACGTCGTCGTGCTCGTCCACCTCGTCGGCTTCGCCATCCTCTTCGGAGCCTGGGTCGTCGAACTGGTCAACGGGAAGCACCACATCACGCGTCTCATGCACTGGGGTCTCGGCATCGCGGGTGTCGCCGGCCTCATCCTCGCCGCCCCCTGGGGCATCGAGTACGACCTCGATTACGCCAAGATCGGCGTGAAGCTGGTCATCCTCCTGATCATCGGCGCGCTGCTGGGCATCGGCGCCGGCCGCCAGCGCAAGTCCGGCTCGGTGCCGCCGGCGATCTTCTGGTCGATCGGCATCCTCACCTTCGCCAACGCCGCGATCGCGGTGCTCTGGCGCTGATCCAGCGGGAACGAGCGGATGCCGCGACCCCGCGTCGCGGCATCCGCAGCCGGGGGTAGACTCGATCCTCGTGCCGGGCGACCCCGCCCGTGCTCACGGTGATCCAGTGCAGTGCCGCCTGACGCATCACCCTGCGCCGTGCGGACGCCCACCGCCGCATCCGACCCGGATGCTTCGCTCCGCACTCCCCCAGGTGACAATGACTTCCCGCACGTCCGCCGCCACGCCCGCGGCCCCCGCCAATCCCCGTTCCCGCGTCATCACCGCGAGCCTCGTCGGCACGACGATCGAGTTCTACGACTTCTACGTCTACGCGACCGCCGCCGTCCTGGTCTTCCCCATCCTCTTCTTCCCCACCGGCAACGACACCACGTCGCTCCTGCTCTCGTTCAGCGTGTTCGGCGCCGCCATGATCGCCCGGCCGCTCGGCGCGGTGGTGTTCGGCCACTTCGGCGACCGCTTCGGGCGCAAGGCGACCCTCGTCGCCTCGCTCCTCACGATGGGCATCGCGACCTTCCTGATCGGATGCCTCCCGACCTTCAACGAGATCGGCGTGTGGGCGGCCGTGCTGCTGCTGGTGCTCCGCCTCGCCCAGGGCTTCGCGCTCGGCGGCGAGTGGTCTGGCGCGGCGCTCGTCGCGACCGAGAACGCCCCGAAGGGCAAGCGCGCCTGGTACGGCACGTTCCCGCAGCTGGGTGCCCCGCTGGGCTTCATCATCGCCAACTCGGTGTTCCTCGCGATCAACTACCTGCTCCCGCACCCGGACGGCGCAGGACAGCGCTCGGACGACTTCCTCGCGTGGGGATGGCGCGTGCCGTTCCTGTTCTCGGCGGTCATGGTGATCATCGGCCTGTGGGTGCGCCTGCGCCTCGTCGAGTCCGACACCTTCGTCAAGGCGGAGGCCAAGGGCGCGATCCGCAAGTTCCCGCTGGCGACGGTCCTGCGTCACCACTGGTGGCACCTGATCCTCGGTACGTTCATCATGCTGGCGACGTACGTGCTGTTCTACCTGATGACGAACTTCACCCTCTCGTACGGCACGAAGGCGGCGGACCTCGAGACGGCATCGGCCGCCGCGCAGGCGGCCGCCGAGGCCGCGGGCAACCCGTTCGACGCCGACGCCTTCGCGGCGCAGTTCTACCCGGGTCTGGGCTTCGGCTACACCGACTTCGTGCTGATGCAGATCATCGGCGTGGTGTTCTTCGGCATCTTCACGCTGCTGTCCGGTCCGATCGCCGACGCGATCGGCCGCCGCCGCCTGCTGCTGTGGGTGACGGGTCTGATCATCGTGTTCGGCCTCACCTTCAACATCTTCCTGCTCCCGCAGGCCGACCCGAAGTTCACCGGAGCCCTCACGCAGGCGTTCCTCGTCTTCGGGTTCATGCTGATGGGCTCCACGTTCGGGCCGATGGGCGCCGTGCTGCCGGAGCTGTTCCCGACCAACGTCCGGTACTCGGGATCGGCCATCTCGTACAACGTGTCGTCGATCCTCGGGGCGGCCCTCGCGCCGATCGTCGCGGTCTGGCTGTGGGCGTCCGCCGGCGGCAGCCCCGTGCTGGTCGGGGTGTACCTGTCGGCGATGGCGGTGCTGACGTTCATCGCGCTGCTCCTCGCGCCCGAGACGAAGGACGTCGACTACGACGCCGACCTGGGCGTCGGTGCGACCGGTTCGCTCTAGCGATATCGCGCCGGACGAGCGGATGCCCCGACCCGGCCGGGTCGGGGCATCCGTCGTCTGTGACCTCAGTCCAGGAACAGCGCGCGCAGCCGCTTCGTGGTGAAGACCAGGCCCACGGCGATCATGACGACGTAGTACAGGACGTGCCACCACATGTCGGGCGTGAGGATGCCGGTGGTGAGGCCGCGGACCAGCTCGACACCGTGCCACAGCGGGAAGGCCATGATGATGCCCTGGATCCACTCGGGGTAGATGGTGATGGGGTACAGCGTCGCCGAGAAGAGGAACATCGGCAGCAGCACGAAGTTGATCCAGTCCATCTGCTGGAAGGTCTTCATGTAGCTGGTGACCGCCATGCCGAGGCTGGCGAAACCGAAGGCGATGAGCAGCACCGCCGGCAGCGCGAGGATCGCGGTCCAGGCCAGATTCAGCCCGAGCAGCTGCATGATCACCATGAAGCCGGTGGCGTAGAGCAGGCCGCGCAGCAGCGCGTAGAGGATCTCGCCGAGCGCCACGTCGAGCGGCCCCATGGAGGTCGCCAGCATCCCCTCGTAGAGCTTGCCGTAGTTGAGCTTGAAGAAGACGTTCCACGTCGAGTCGTAGATGGCGCCGTTCATCGCCGACACCGCCAGGAGCGCCGGGGCGATGAAGGCCGCGTAGGGCACCTCGACGCCGCTGGAGGTCTGGACATCGCCGATGAGGGCACCGAGCCCGATGCCCATCGAGGCGAGGTAGAACACGGGCTCGAAGAAGCCCGAGAGCACGACGGCCCAGCTCGACGAGCGGGCGGCGAGGAGCCCGCGCTGCACCACGGCCTGCGGGTTGCCTGCCCACAGCGCCCGCACGCCGCCGCGGCGGACCTGCGCCTGCGTCTCCTCCGGTCCGGAGGACTGTCGGACGGCGGTCATTCGGCCAGCCTCCTGCCGAACAGACGCCTGCCGACGAGGTAGCCGCCGATGGACAGCACGAGCAGGTAGCCGACGTGCACGACGATCATGAAGGGTTCGGCGGGTTTGCCGTAGGTGACGATGCGGCCGAGCTCGGTGGCGTGCCAGAGGGGCGAGACCCATCCGATCCACTGCAGCCACAGCGGAAGCGTGGCCAGCGGATAGAACGTGCCCGAGAACAGGAACATGGGCATGAAGATGAAGCGCTGGACCAGCGCGATCTGCCCTTTGTCCTCCGTGATCGAGGCGGCGTACGCCATGTACGGGATCCCGAACGCGAGCCCCGCGAGCAGGCCGATGGGGATGGTGAGCCAGCCGGTCGCCGGGTCGGGCACGGCGCCGAAGATCCAGAGGAAGGCGTAGTAGGCGACGACGACGAAGATGATGCGCGCAGAGGCGCCGGCGACCACACCGCCGGCGATCTGACCGGGGGAGAGCGCCGAGGCGCTGAAGCCGAAGAAGTAGCGCCGCCACTTGAAGCCGGCCATCACCGGGTAGGAGAACTCCTCGGACGCGACCGAGATCGCGGCGGTCATGAGAAGGGCGGGGGCGACGAACACGAGGTACGACACCTCCACGCCGTTCTCGACGATCGGCGCGTCGATGAGCGCCGCGAGCCCCACCGCCAGCCCCAGGAGGTAGAGGATCGGCTGGCCCAGCGCGCCGACGATGATCGTCCAGCCGTAGGCGCGCATGGCACGCACCATGTGCTCGGTGACGTACCAGGTGCCGAACATGCGGGGCTTGCGCCCCCACTGCAGCGCCTCGGCACGCAGCTCGTCGAGCGACGGCGCCGCGGTCGTCGCGGCGGCGCCGGCGTCTTCGGGTCGCGCGGTCATTCGATCAGCGACCTTCCGGTCAGGCGCAGGAAGACGTCCTCGAGGCTCGAGCGGCGCACGAGGCTCGTGATCGGGCGGAGACCGCGGTGCGTGACGGCCTCGAGGGCCTCTTCGCCGTTGCGCGCGTAGACGAGCACGCGGTCGGGCAGCACCTCGACGCGGTCGCCGATACCTTCGAGCAGCGGCGCGACCTGCTCGTTGCGGTCGGAGCCGAACCGCACCTCGAGCACCTCGCGGCTGGAGTGGTCGCGGATGAGTGACGCCGGCGTGCCCTCGGCCATGATGCGGCCCTTGTCCACGACGATGAGGCGGTCGCACAGCTGCTCGGCCTCGTCCATGTAGTGCGTCGTCAGCACGAGCGTCGTGCCGCGCTCCTTGAGGCGGAACAGCCGGTCCCACAGCACGTGCCGCGCCTGCGGGTCCAGGCCCGTGGTCGGCTCGTCGAGGAGCAGGATGCGCGGGTCGTTGATGAGGCCGCGGGCGATCGTCAGCCGTCGCTTCATCCCGCCCGAGAGCTGGTCGACCTTCGACTTGGCCTTGTCTTCCAGCGCGGCGAAGGCCAGCAGCTCGTCGGCCTTCTCGGCGCACACCCGGCCGGGCAGGCCGAAGTAGCGGCCGTAGATGTAGAGGTTCTCGCGCGCGTTGAGCTCGCCGTCGAGGTTGTCCTGCTGGGGCACGACGCCGAGGCGCGAGCGGATCTCCGGCCCGTAGCGGTCGGGGTCGAGCCCGAGGATCTCGAGGTCGCCGGCGGTGCGGGTCGAGACGGCGCCGATCATCTTCATCGTCGTCGACTTGCCCGCGCCGTTCGGGCCGAGCAGGCCGAACGACTCGCCGGGCGCGACCTCGAACGAGAGGCCGTCGACGGCGAGGAAGTCGGGCTTGCCCTTGACCTTGTAGGCCTTGACGAGGTTCGCAGCTTCGATCACGGGGGCGGGCACCGGACCACCCTAACGCCCCGCTCCGACACCGCCCAGCGCCGTCATGCGCCCACGGCGCTCCCCTGCCCGCACCCTTCCTCGGTCGAGTTGGCGGCTGCAGCGTCAACGCGAGTTGACGGCGCCGCGGCGTGTCAACTATGGTTGACGACGGATGCCGCGGCCTGCGGCATCCGTGATCCGACAGCTCATCGACCGATGGGCGGCCCGCACGAGAGGCGCACGATGAGCGGCGACGACCTGAGCACCCTGATCGGGGCGGCCGGCGCGCGCGAACCCCTGGCCGAGCTGCACCGCCTCGCCGAGGTGCGCCGCGAGCTCGCCCGCGCCGAAGAGGTGCAGGTGCGCAAGGCCCGCAACCTCGGCTTCTCGTGGCAGGCGATCGCGAGCGCCCTGGGCGTGAGCCGACAGGCCGTCCACAAGAAGTACGGTCGAAGGTAAGCCCTTTTCACGAACGAGGTACACCCATGCCCTCCGCCGAACTCGACGAAGCCCCCGCCGTCGCACCGCCCACGGCGTCCCCCTCCCCTCGCGCGCCGCGCGGCCGCTCGCGCCGCGGCAAGCAGGACGACGGCCCCCGTGCCTCGTTCGGGCAGCTGCTCCCCTACCTCTTCGAGCACAAGCGCACCCTCGCCGTCGTGGTGGTGCTCAGCATCCTGAGCGCCGCCGCGTCCCTTGTGCAGCCGCTTCTGGTCGGCCAGGTCATCACGCGCGTGCAGGAGGGGCTCGACCTGGGCCTGCTGGTCTGGGCGCTCGTCGGCTTCGTCCTCCTGGCCTCGCTCATCTCGGGGTGGCAGCACTACCTGCTGCAGCGCACGGGCACGGCCGTCGTCTACTCGAGCCGCCGCCGGCTCATCGCGCGCATCCTGCACCTGCCCGTCAGCGAGTTCGACGCGCGCCGCACCGGCGACCTCGTCTCGCGCGTCGGCAGCGACACGACACTCCTCTACTCAGCGCTCACGCAGGGGCTCGCAGACTCGATCGGCAACGCGCTGCTGTTCGTCGGCGCGCTCGTCGCCATGGCGATCATCGACCCGGTGCTGCTCGCGATCATCGTGGTCGTGATCGGCATCTCGGTGCTCGGCGTCACCGCACTGAGCGGCCGCATCCGCACCGCCTCGACCGAGCAGCAGGAGAAGGTCGGCGCGCTCGCGTCGGGCGTCGAGCGCGCCGTCGGATCGATCCGCACCGTCCGCGCGTCCGGCGCGACCGCGCGTGAGATCGACGCGGTCACCGCGCAGGCGACGGATGCCTACACCGTCGGCGTGCGCATCGCGAAGGTGTCGGCGCTGGTGGTGCCCATCGCCAGCGTCGCACTGCAGGTGTCGCTTCTGGTGGTCATCGGCCTCGGCGGCTTCCGCGTCGCGACCGGCGCGCTGTCGATCGCGAGCCTCGTGACGTTCATCATGTTCCTGTTCATGCTGATCGCACCGCTGGGCTCGTTCTTCGGCGCCATCACGTCGGTGAGCCAGGCGCTCGGCGCCCTCGGCCGCATCCAGGAGGTGCTCGACCTTCCCACCGAGTCGCAGGACGACGCCGCCATCGCGGCACGGGCCCTCCGACAGGCTCAGGGACCGGACCCGGTCGCTGAGCGTGCCGAAGCGCCGGCCATCGAGTTCCGCGACGTGCGGTTCCGCTACCCCGAGAACGTCGTCGAGGCGCGCCGCAAGGCCGAGTCCGAGGCGCGGGCGGTGCTCGAGAGCGCTCACGTCGACACCTCGGCGATCGCGCTCGGCGACGAGTCCGTCTCCGGCAGCACGGACGGACGGACGGGTGCCGCTGCATCCGTCTCGGGCGATGCCGAGGTGCTGCGGGGGGTGTCGTTCTCGGTCCCGCGCGGCGCGCGCGTCGCGCTCGTCGGCCCTTCGGGTGCGGGCAAGAGCACGACCCTCGCGCTCATCGAGCGCTTCTACGACCCCACCGGCGGCGCGATCCTGCTCGACGGCACGGACGTGCGCACGCTCGACCGCGTCGAGCTGCGCGCGCAGCTCGGCTACGTCGAACAGGACGCCCCGACCCTGGCCGGGACGATCGGCGACAACCTTCGGCTGGCCTCGCCCGAGGCATCCGATTCCGAATGCGAGGCCGTGCTGCGCGCCGTGAATCTCGGCGAGGTGCTCGACCGCAACCCGCTCGGCGTCGACGCGCCCGTGGGCGAGTCGGGCGTCATGCTCTCGGGCGGCGAGCGCCAGCGCCTGGCGATCGCCCGGGCGCTGCTGGCCGCTCCCCCGATCCTGCTGCTCGACGAGTCGACGTCGTCGCTCGACGGGCTGAATGAGCAGCGGATGCGCGAGGCGATCGACGCCGTCGCGGCCGGCCGCACGCTCATCGTGATCGCGCACCGCCTGTCGACCGTCGTCGACAGCGATCACATCGTCGTCATGGATCACGGCCAGGTCGTCGGGCAGGGCACGCACTCCGAGCTCGTGCAGACGACGCCGCTCTACCGCGATCTCGCCAAGCACCAGCTGCTCGTCTGACGCGGCGCCCGTGATGAGGCGCCCGGACCCTCTGCGAAGAAGAGGGGCCGGGCGCCGGTCGGGGGCGCGTCAGGCGCGCTGGAGCCGGTACCGCAGGGCGGCGAGCTCGGCCCAGAGGGAGGCGGGCACGCGGCCGTCGAAGGTGCGGTAGAACTCCTCGGTGAGGTCGGCCTCGTGCAGCCACAGGTCGCGGTCGATGGCGAACAGCTCGTCGAGGTCGGCCTGCGACACCTCGATGCCGTCGAGGTCGAGGTCCTCGTTGCGCGGGAGGCGTCCGATCGGGCTGTCGATCGCGCCGACCTCGCCCTCGATGCGCCGGATGATCCAGTCGATGACGCGCGAGTTGTCGCCGAAGCCCGGCCACAGGAAGCGGCCGTCGGCGCCCTTGCGGAACCAGTTCACCTGGAACACGCGCGGGGCGCGGTCGAAGCGCAGCTTCTGCCCGACCTTGAGCCAGTGCCCGAAGTAGTCGGCCATGTTGTACCCGCAGAAGGGCAGCATCGCGAACGGGTCGCGGCGCAGCTCGCCGACCGTGCCCTCGGCGGCGGCGGTGCGCTCGGACGAGATGTTCGAGCCCATGAAGACGCCGTGGGTCCAGTCGGTGGCCTCCACGACGAGCGGCACGTTCGTCGCCCGGCGCCCGCCGAACAGGATCGCGTCCAGCGGCACGCCCTGCGGGGCGTCCCAGTCGTCGGCGATCTGCGGGCACTGGGCAGCGGCGACGGTGAAGCGCGAGTTCGGGTGCGCGGCGGGACGACCGGATGCCGGGGTCCACGGGTTGCCCTCCCAGTCGGTGAGCTCCGCCGGCGGCTCGTCGGTGAGGCCCTCCCACCACACGTCGCCGTCGGGGCGCAGCGCGACGTTGGTGAAGATCGTGTTGCCCCACAGCGTCTCGACGGCCGTGACGTTGGTGGACTCGCCGGTGCCCGGGGCGACGCCGAAGAAGCCGGCCTCGGGATTGATCGCCCACAGGCGCCCGTCCTCGCCGGGGCGGAGCCACGCGATGTCGTCACCGAGGGTCTCGACGCGCCAGCCGGGGATGGTCGGCCGCAGCATCGCGAGGTTCGTCTTGCCGCACGCCGAGGGGAACGCGGCCGCGAGGTGGTAGGCGCGGCCGGCCGGGTCGATCACGCGGATGAGCAGCATGTGCTCTGCGAGCCAGCCCTCGTCGCGGCCGATCACCGAGGCGATGCGCAGCGCGAAGCACTTCTTGGCCAGGATCGCGTTGCCGCCGTAGCCCGAGCCGAACGACCACACCTCGAGGGTGTCGGGGAAGTGCACGATGTACTTCTCGTCGTTGCACGGCCACGCGACGTCCTGCTGACCAGGCTGCAGCGGGGCCCCCACCGAGTGCACGGTCTTGACCCACGGCGCACCGCCGGCGATCTCGCGCAGCACCTCGGTGCCCACGCGCGTCATGATGCCGATCGAGGTGACGGCGTAGGCGCTGTCGGTCACCTGCACGCCGATGTGCGACAGCGGCCCGCCGACCGGCCCCATCGAGAACGGCACGACGTACATCGTGCGGCCGGCCATCGAGCCCTCGAACAGCGGGGTGATGGTGGCCCGGATCTCGTCGGGCGCGGCCCAGTTGTTCGTCGGCCCCGCGTCCTGCTCGCGCTCGGAGGCGATGAAGGTGCGCGCCTCGGTGCGGGCGACGTCGCTGGGGTGCGAGCGGGCGAGGTACGAACCCGGCCGCCACTCGGGGTTGAGCTTGATGAGCTTGCCTTCGTCGACCATCTCGCGCAGCAGCGCGTCGTTCTCGGCGCGCGAGCCGTCCACCCAGTGGATGCGGGCCGGCTTCGTCAGCGCGGCGATCTCGTCGACCCACTGCGTGAGGGCGGCCATGCCCTCACCCTGGACGGTGGGCACCGCGCCGTACGACCGGTTCGCGGCAGGACGGGCGGGGGTGGAGCCTTCGGTCCGGGTGAAGATGTCGGCAAGGGCCATAGTGTCGCTCCTCGTTGATTCGACCGTCGGATAGACGATTCAGATTCGTGCTCTTCCTCTACTTTGGATGCCCTTGAGCTTGTTTTCCCACGCAACATGGCGTCAAGAGTCTTGATTCTTTCGCTAGCATCAAAGAATGCCCGCCACCGCGCTCGAACTCTCGACCCTGGGTCACCGCATCCGTCATCAGCGCCTCGCCCACGGCTACACGCTGGACGAGCTCGGCGCCCTCGTCGGCGTCGCCGGCAGCCAGCTGAGCCTCATCGAGAACGGCAAGCGCGAGCCGAAGCTCTCGCTGCTGCAGGCGATCGCGTCGTCGACCGGCGTCGAGGTCGCCGACCTGCTGTCGGCCGAGCCTCCCAACCGGCGCGCGGCCCTCGAGATCGAGCTCCACCGGGCGCAGTCGAGCTCCGTCTTCCGCCAGCTGGGGATCGCCCCCGTCAAGGTGTCCAAGGGTATGAGCGACGAGACGATCGAGTCGATCCTCGGGCTGCACCGCGAGCTGCAGCGCCGCGAGAAGGAGGCGATCGCGACGCCCGAGGAGGCCCGCCGCGCGAACACCGAGCTGCGGCTCATGATGCGCGAGCGCGACAACTACCTCCCCGAGATCGAGAAGCTCGCCGAGAAGCAGCTGAAGGCCGCGGGCCACACGACCGGCGCGCTGACCCACCGCACCGTGAGCATCATGGCGGAGAAGCTCGGATTCGAGCTGATCTACGTCAACGACCTGCCCCACTCGACCCGCTCGGTGACCGACCTCGAGCACGGCCGCATCTACCTGCCGCCCGCCTCGATCCCCGGCGGCCACGGCCTGCGCTCGATGGCGCTGCAGGCGATGGCCCACCGCCTGCTCGGGCACGAGCGCCCCACCGACTACGCCGACTTCCTGCAGCAGCGACTGGAGATCAACTACTACGCCGCGTGCTGCCTCATGCCCGAGACGGCGTCGGTGGCGTTCCTCCAGCAGGCCAAGAAGGACCGCAACCTCGCGGTGGAGGACTTCCGCGACGCCTTCGGCGTGACGCACGAGGCCGCGGGCATGCGCCTGACCAACCTCGCGACCCACCACCTCGGCATCAAGCTGCACTTCCTGCGCGTCGACGGCTCGGGGGCGATCTCGCGCGTCTACGAGAACGACGACCTCCCCCTGCCGATGGACGTCACCGGCGCGGTGGACGGCCAGATCGCCTGCCGCAAGTTCTCGGCGCGCGCCGCGTTCTCGGAGCAGAACCGCACGACGGAGCACTACCAGTACACCGACACTCCGGCCGGCACGTACTGGTGCTCGACGCAGACCGGCACCACCTCGGCGGGCGAGTTCTCGATCACCGTCGGTGTGCCCTTCGACGACGCCCGCTGGTTCCGCGGACGCGAGACCCAGAAGCGCGCCACGTCGACGTGCCCCGACGAGTCCTGCTGCCGCCGGGCGGCACCCGACGTGCTCGAGCGCTGGTCGGGGAAGGCCTGGCCGAGCGCGCGCGTGCACATGCAGATGTTCTCGCCGCTCCCCCGCGGCACCTTCCCCGGCGTCGACGACAACGAGGTCTACGACTTCCTCGACCGCCACGCCTGAGCGCGTGCCGCCCGCCTACGCCGTGATGAAGTCCCGGTAGCGGTCGAGCGCGGCCGCGATCTCGGCATCCGTCGCCGCCCCCGGCGTGAACAGCTCGGGCACCGGCGCATCGGCATGCCGGCCCACCGCGACCGAGTGGGTCCACACGCCGACGGCCTCGCCGCGGGCGACGAGGATGGGCCGGACGATGCCGTTCATGCTCGGCCCGATCGCGCTCAGGAACTCCGGCGCGCACGGCACGGTGCGGTCCACGTACGACAGGTAGTACTCCTCGAACGGCGGGAGGGCCACGACCTCGGGTGCGGCCGCGCTGCGTCGCGGCGCCGCGCCGGCGACCAGATACTGCGGCTCGGGCTCGTCGGCGACGACGACGAGCCGGTCGGATGCCGCTTCCGCCGCGGCCCGCGACACCCCCAGCGGCAGCCCGGTCCACCACGCGAAGTCCCGCGGCCCGGCCGGTCCGTGCGAGGCGATGTAGCGGACGAAGAACTCGGCGAGCGGATCGGCGGGGGCGGCGGCATCCGTGATCCACTCGTCGGCGAGCACCCAGTACTGCTCGCGGGTCGGCCCGCTCTCGCGCGGGACGACGGGGCCCTGGCACAGCACGGACCGCAGCGACAGCGCGACGAGGAGGTGGTAGCCGCGCTGGCGCAGCGTCGACACGCCGCCCTGCTCCCACACCGCCAGCAGCTCCCTGCGGGTGAGGCGACCGCCGCCGGCGAGCGCCGCACGGGCGAGGCGCTCGGCCCGATCGGCCTCGTCGGCGTCGATCCCCTCGGCACGATGGACGGCGGCGGCCTGACGGAGCTGCCGCTGGGCGGTCACCGAGAGCACCCACGCGACGTCGGCGGCCGGGATCGTGTGGATCGTCCCGCGCATCGTCCACGTGCGCACGATCTCGCCGCGCCCGTACGCGGCGTCGACGTCGCGCACCGTGATGCGCCCGCGGGTGCGTGCCGCGAGCGCCCAGCGGCCGCCCCAGAACTCCTGGCTCTGCGTCGCGAGCATGTGCCGTGCGGCGTCGGCGACCGACGCCGCGGGAGCGGTCAGGCGATGCGACCGGAGCCGCTCGTGACGCACGGTCGAGGCATCCATCCGCCCATCATGGCCCAGCCCGCGGACAGCCGGTGTCCCCTATAACCCCTGGCGGAGGGTGCGCACCAGTCCCTCGTGCCGGGGAGCCGGGATCTCTAGCGTGGAGGGATGGCGCGCGACGAGCAATGGCCGGAGGCCCTGTACACCGGACCCATCGACCTGGCCGGGATCGAGGCGATCGAGGGGGCGGAGCCCGAGGCCGAGACGCCCGAGATCAGCTACGACGAGCAGCGCTACCCTGCCCGTCCGCGGCGACTGCGCCCCCGCGACCATCTGCGCGGCAGCAGCGTGCGGCGCATCCGGACCGACCCGCGCACGGCGAACGGCACCAACCCGTCGTACGTCGAGTGGCTCGTGCGGCAGTCGATGCTCAAGGACGCCGACGTCCTGGCCCGCCAGCTGTCGGGGCAGCCGACGATGTGGCGTCATGCCTACGCGCGTCCGGACGCCCGGCGGGCCATCGCGACGAGTGACGTGTGGTTCACGGCGTATCCGATCTCCCTCATCACCCGGCCGGGGCAGTCGTTCCTGGCCTCGCTCGGCGACGACGCGCTCTGGTCGGCCTTCGAGCGCATCGGGATCACCGCCATCCACACCGGGCCGGTGAAGCGGGCGGGCGGCATCGCCGGGTGGCTGGACACCCCGAGCGTCGACGGGCACTTCGACCGCATCAGCACGCAGATCGACCCCGCCTTCGGCACCGAGGACGAGTTCCGCGCCCTGTGCGACGTCGCCGACACGCACGGCGGGAGCATCATCGACGACATCGTGCCCGGGCACACGGGCAAGGGCGCCGACTTCCGCCTCGCCGAGATGGGCTTCAAGGACTATCCGGGGATCTACCACATGATCGAGATCCCGCCGGAGGACTGGGCGCTGCTGCCCGAGGTGCCCGACGGCGTCGACAGCGTCAACCTGGACGCCGCGACCGAGCATGAGCTCGCCGGGCACGGGTACATCATCGGCGCCCTGCAGCGCGTCATCTTCTACACCCCCGGCGTGAAGGAGACGAACTGGAGCGCGACCGCCCCGGTGATCGGACCCGACGGCGTGACCCGCCGGTGGGTGTACCTCCACTACTTCAAGCAGGGCCAGCCGTCGATCAACTGGCTCGACCCGACGTTCGCGGGGATGCGCCTTGTCATCGGCGATGCGCTGCACTCGCTCGGGGAGCTCGGCACGAGTGCGCTGCGCCTGGACGCGAACGGATTCCTCGGCGTGGAGAAGAGCGCCGAGGGTCTTCCGGCGTGGTCGGAGGGGCATCCGCTCTCGCACGCCGCCAACCACATCATCGCCGGCATGGTCCGCAAGGTCGGCGGCTTCACCTTCCAGGAGCTCAACCTCACGATCGAGGACATCCGCGACACGGGCGCCGTCGGCGCCGACCTGTCGTACGACTTCATCGGTCGCCCGGGCTACCACCACGCGCTGGCGACCGGGCAGACCGAGTTCCTCCGCCTCGCGCTGACCACGTCGCTGCGGCTGGGCGTGCAGCCGGTGCAGCTCGTCCACGGCCTGCAGAACCACGACGAGCTCACCTACGAGCTCGTGCACTGGGCGACGCGGCACGGCGACGACACGTTCCCCTTCCGGGGGCGCGAGATCCCGGGCAGCCAGCTCGCCGAGGAGGTGCGCGCGGACCTCACCGAGCGACTCACCGGCACGGCGGACTACAACCGCGTCTTCACGCAGAACGGCATCGCCTGCACGACGGCGTCGCTCATCGCGGCGACCCGCGGACTGGCCAGGCTCGATGACATCACCGACGACGACCTGCCGGCCATCCGCGACGCGCACCTGCTGCTGTGCGCCTACAACGCGTGGCAGCCGGGCGTCTTCGCGCTCTCGGGCTGGGACCTCACCGGCATGCTCACCGTGCCGGCGGACCAGGTCGCCGATCTCGTCGCCGCGGGCGACACGCGGTGGATCGAGCGGGGCGCCCACGATCTGCTCGACGTCGACGGCAGCGCCACGCGGTCGGCGGCGGGCATGCCCCGCGGGCGCGCGCTGTACGGCGCGCTGCCGGCGCAGCTGGCCGACCGGGAGTCGTTCGCGTCGCGTCTCGCCGACATCCTCGCCCTGCGCCGGGAGCACGGCATCGCGACGGCGTCGCAGATCGACATCCCCGAGGTCGCCCACGCGGGCATGCTCGTGCTCGTGCACCGCCTCGACGACGGCGACCCGCACGCCGAGGCCCCGATGCAGGTGACGGTGCTGAACTTCTCGCAGGACCCCACCGAGGGCACCGTGCGATCGGAGCAGCTCGCTCCCGGCAGCGAGGTCGTGGACGCGGCCTCGGGCGAGCCGGTCGGGCGCGTCGACGACCTGCAGAGCTTCTCGGTCTCGCTCCCCGCCTACGGAGCACTGTTCCTGGTGCTCCGGCCTGCGGAATCCGCCGAGTAGGCCCCAGCCCGCGCGCCGGAGGTCGGATGCCTCCGGCGCCGTCGCCGCCGGGCCGGGCCCGCACCGGCGGGCGGATCAGGCGAGCGCTGCGTCGATCCCCGCGAGCGGCACGGGCAGCCAGGCGGGGCGGTTGCGCGCTTCGTAGATCGACTCGTACACCGCCTTGTCGAGGACGAGCGCCCGCAGCAGAACGGGGTCCAGCCCCACGGCGCCGGGCGCGCCGGCGTAGGCCTCGACGAACGCGGCCTGGCACGCCGACGCCCAGCCGGCGCCGTCGGGGCCTGCGGCCACCGCACCCGCGTAGTCGAAGGACCGGAGCATGCCCGCGACGTCCCGCGGCGGGAGGTCGGGGATGGCCCGCTCCCTCATCGGGCGGAGGGGCTCGCCCTCGAAGTCGACGATGCGCCACCCGCCGTCGGGCACCGCGAGCACCTGACCGAGATGCAGGTCCCCGTGGATCCGCTGCAGCCGCGGCCACGCGCGCTCGAGTGCGGCACGATAGACGGCGTCGATCGCGGGGAGCCGCTCGGCCACGGCGGGCACCTCGGCCGACGCGATCCGCAGGCGCCGCCGCCAGGCGGTCGCCGTGGACGCCACCTCGTCGGGTCCGGCATCCGCCGTCTCCAGCGCTGCTCCGAGGGCGCCGTGCACGCCGGCGACCGCGGCTCCGAGGTCACGCGCCGCGGCGGTGAAGTCCCGCCCCTCGCGCGCCTCCTCCAGCGCGACCGCCCACCCGTCCCGCACGCCGGGGAGGAACTCCTGCGCGAAGCCGAGGGTGCCGTGCGCGACGCCGGCCTCGCGCCCGACATCCGGCCACTCGGCGTCCACGCTGCCGAAGAAGCGGGGCACGAACGGCGAGCCCTCGCCGCTCAGCACGCGCTGCACCGTGACGTCGGGATTCTCGCCGTGGTGGAGGGTGCGGAAGAGCTTGAGGATGATCGTCGGCTCACCGTCCTCGTCGAACACGATCGACGTGTTCGACTGCTCCCCCGTGAGCACCCGCGAACCCGTCACACGGCTGACGTCGACGCCCATCTCCGCGAGGATGCCGACGGCGAACTCCGGATGCCGGGCCGCATCGACGAGGCATCCGCCCTCGCCACGGCTGACGACGGCGTCCGGCGGCTCGATCGGCTCGGCGACCAGCGCGAGGGGCACGTGGTACAGCGCCGGCAGCGTCCCCGCGTCGTCCATGAGCAGATAGCGGGTGGCCCCCGTGACCGGTCGGGCGTCGAGGAGCCGGAATCTGGGGTCGTGCCCCTTCCCCGCGTACCATCGCTGCTGCGCCACCCAGGCGCCGATCTCATCCGTGAAATGCACCACCCCACCTTGACCCGCATCCGCATGCGGAAGAAAGGGGTGGACGGACGCGCGCGAGAGGCGTAGTGCCGGCGCCCGGAGCGGCGAGGCGCGGCGGCATGTCCCCCGAAAGGTCTACAGAATCGCGGAAACGCTTGCCAATACGGTGCTGTTGTCGGCCTGTTCCCACCCCACAGGGCACGAGTTCCGCGTGCACCTGGGGACGGTCGACCGAACCTTGGAGGTCAGTTGTCCCACCCCCGACCGCGTCGGACCGTCGCGTCCCTCGCCACCGCCGCCCTCATCGCGACCGCCGTGCTCGGCGCGAGCCCCGCCTTCGCCGCCAAGCCGGGAGGTCCCGGCAAGCCCGGCCCCGTCCCCACGACGACCGCCGCACCCACCCCGACGGTCTCCGGCACGCTGTTCGCCACGAACACCGATGCCAACGCGCTCTCCGACCACTGGCACCGGTCGCTCACCGACCTCGCGATCGCAGGCGGTGAGCTGTACTCGTCATGGGGCGACTACAACGGCAACATCGGCCCGATCGCGCTGAACTCGCACAACCTGGCGACCGGCGCGCAGACCCACCACCTCACCGTCAACGGGGAGGAGCTCAACGCGCTGCGCGTGGTCAACGGGAACGTCTACACCGCGGACATCGACCCGAAGGTGGGCTGGCAGTCCAACGCCGGGTATGCCACGAACGCGGGCGGCGTGTGGAAATACAACGCGGCGACCCCCTTCATCCATGTCTTCGACGTCGCCGTCGCCGGAAGCGAGATCTTCCTGGCCGGCAGCATCGTCAACCCCGACACCGCCGCCTACGGCCCCGCGCCGTACCTCGCCGCGATCAAGAAGTCCGCGGACGGCGGAAAGACCTGGACCATCGAGAAGACGCGCTCGTCGCTGCGCGGCAGCAACGACAACGACCGCTACTACTGGCTCGCGTCCGTCAACGGCAAGGTCTACGCCGCCGCCACCGTCGCCGACGCGAACGGGTACCGCAACAAGATCATCGACGTGTACGCCGCGGGCACCTGGTCGACGGTCACCCTCCCGTCGTCCAGCCCGGCGAGCGTGCTCGAGGCGCACCACCTCACGACCTTCGGCACGAAGATCGTGGCGAAGTCGATCAACAACTCGGTGTTCGTCTTCGACACCGCGGCGAAGAAGGCCACCATCCAGGGGGCGACCCTCGGGACGAGCGGCGGCGTGCTGGTCGATCTCTACGTGGACGGCTCGACCATCTACGGCCTCGTCCGCGCGGACGCGGTGACCGCCGACGACACCCTGTACTCGTCGAAGGACGGCCTCACGTGGACCCCGGTGATGAACATCGACATCCCCGTCGCCAACTGGCTCCACACCTGGCACAACGGGGAGATCACGACCGAGATGCGCGGGACCGCCGCGAGCATCGCCGTGAAGGACGGGGTGTTCTACTTCGGCACCAACCTGGGCACGATCTACACGGCCGCGCTCTAGCGATCATCGTCGGGACCCCGGGCGCCCGCGCCCGGGGTCCCGTCATCGCTGCGCGGCATCCGATCCCCACTGATCTATCGACAGTATTGCGATATCTATCGAGGAACGATAGTTTTCTGTCGTTAGCTGAAGAAGGGACGGATGCCGTGGCCAAGTCGACAACTCTCGTGCTGCAGGTCGTCATCGCGCTGGCACTGGCCGGGTCGCTCATCGTGCAGACCTTCATCGTCCCGGCGGTCTGGGTGGACCTCGACGGCGCTCCCCCGGTGCCCCGGATCACCTTCGTCACGCTCCTCGTGCTCGGCGTCGTGACCATGCAGGTCTTCGCCGTCTGCGTCTGGCAGCTGCTGACGAAGGTGCGCAAGGGGTCGGTGTTCTCGGAGTCGTCCTTCCGGTACGTCGACGTGGTCATCTGGTCGATCGCGGCGGCGGCCGTCATCACGTTCGCCATCGCCGTCCTGCTCGCCAGCGGCGAGGCCGCGCCGGGTGTGGTCGGGCTCATCTGCGGGGCGACGCTCGTGCTCGGCGGGATGGCCCTGCTCGTCGTGGTCATGAAGACGCTGCTGCGGCAGGCCATCGACCGCGAGACCGAGGCCACGGCCCTGCGCTCCGAGCTGGACGAGGTGGTCTGACATGCCGATCGTCATCGATGTGGATGTGATGCTCGCACGACGGAAGATGTCGGTGGGCACCCTGGCCGAGCGGGTCGGCATCACACCGGCGAACCTGGCCGTGCTCAAGAACGGCAGGGCGAAGGCCGTCCGCTTCACCACGCTCGACGCCCTGTGCGAGGTGCTCGAATGCCAGCCCGGCGACCTCCTCCGGTGGGAGCCCGGGGCGCCGGCACCGGCGAGCCCCGCCGGTCGCTCGGCCGACGTCGCCGGTTGATCTCGCTGCCAAGGACCCGCAGTCCCTGGACGAGCGCGCCCTGAATCCGTCGGGACGAGGCCTCCAGCATGGAGGTCACCGACCGAACAGGAGCCACCTCATGCCCACCTCCCTCGACATCTCCGTCCCGGACCTCGCCGGAAAGCTGGCGGTCGTCACCGGCGCGAGCGACGGCGTCGGATTCGAGATCGCCTCGCGTCTTGCCCGCGCCGGCGCCGACACCGTCCTTCCCGTCCGCAACCTGCAGAAGGGAGAGGCGGCGGCCGCGCGCATCCGGGAGCGGACGACGGATGCCACCACCGACGTCCGCTCGCTCGACCTCTCGTCGCTCGACTCGGTGTCGGCGTTCGCCGACGGCCTGCTCCGCGACGGACGGCCGATCGACATCCTCATCCTGAATGCCGGCGTCATGAACCCGCCGACGCGTCGACTCACCGCCGACGGCTTCGAGCTGCAGCTCGCGACGAACCACCTCGGGCACTTCGCCCTGATCGCCGGGCTGATGCCGCTTCTGCGCGAGGGTCGTGCCCACGTGACGAGCCAGGTGAGCATCGCCGCGGATCAGGGCACGGTGAACTGGGACGACCCGAACTGGACCCGCCACTACGACCCGATGAAGGCGTACAGCTCGTCGAAGATCGCGTTCGGACTGTTCGCGATGGAGCTGCATCGGCGTTCGCAAGCGGCCGGATGGGGCATCCGGAGCAACCTCTCGCACCCCGGCATCACGCCCACCAATCTGCTCTCGGCCCAGCCCGGCATGGGTCGCCCCGAAGACACGACGGCGGTCAAGGTGATCCGGACGCTGTCGCGCCTGGGCATCCTGGTCGGCACTCCCTCCTCGGCGGCGCTCTCCGCCGTCTACGCGGCGACCAGCGCGGATGCGCTCGGGGGCCGACTGTACGGGCCGAAGGGCTTCCGCCACCTGGGCGGACTCCCCGCCGAGCAGCCGGTGTACTCGCGCCTCGCGAGCGAGGAGGACGGGCGACGAATCTGGGACCTCTCCGAACAGCTCACCGGCGTGCGCGTGCCGGTGTGAGCTACCAGATCGTGCCGCCGCCGAGCGAGATGCCGCCCCACGTGAGCGCGATGAAGATCGCGGCGAACACGACCGGTGCGATGCCCTTGCCGTTGCGTGCGAGGCCCTTGAGGAGCGCGATCACGGCGAGCACCGCGGCGACGATGGAGAGGCCGCCGCCGAGGATCAGACCGATGAACAGCGGGATGGGCATGAGCACGAGGCCGGCCAGCGCGAACCAGAACGCGGCCCAGGCCGTCGGGTTGGAGCGGCGTTCGACGGAGGAGGTCATGCGTCCATTATCCCGTGTGGGCGATCCGCGCCCCGCAGGGCGCGGACCGCTCTCCGATCCGTGTCGCGTCAAAACGGGTTCGGGGTCAGCGTGTACTTGGTCTGCAGGTACTCGTGGATGCCCTCGGCGCCGCCCTCGCGGCCCAGGCCCGACATCTTCCAGCCGCCGAACGGCGCGGCGGCGTTGGAGACGACGCCCATGTTCAGGCCCATCATGCCGGTCTCGAGGCGCTCGATCATGCGCTGGCCGCGGGCGAGGCTCTCGGTGAAGACGTAGGAGACCAGGCCGTACTCGGTGTCGTTGGCCAGACGCACCGCGTCGTCCTCGGTGTCGAAGGGGACGATGGCGAGCACCGGTCCGAAGATCTCCTCGCGGAGGATGTCCGAGCCGGGCTGCACGTCGGTGACGACGGTGGGCTCGTAGAACGTGCCCGGCCCCTCGACCTCGCTGCCGCCGGTGGCGACCTTCGCGCCGCGATTCACGGCGTCCTGCACCAGCTGCGACGCCTTCGCGACCGCACGGTCGTCGATGAGCGGGCCGATGGTCACGCCTTCCTCGGTGCCGCGCCCGACCTTGAAGCCGTTGACGCGCTCGGTCACCCGGCGGGCGAACTCGTCGGCGACGGAGCGGTGCACGATGAACCGGTTGGCGGCGGTGCAGGCCTGCCCGATGTTGCGGAACTTCGCCGCGATCGCCCCGTCGACCGCCTTGTCGAGGTCGGCGTCGTCGAACACGACGAAGGGGGCGTTGCCGCCGAGCTCCATCGAGGTGCGCAGCACGCCCTGCGCGGCCTGCTCGAGCAGGCGCTGACCGACCTGCGTCGACCCGGTGAACGACAGCTTGCGCAGCCGCGGGTCGCGGATGATCGGCTCCGACACCGCACCGGACGTCGAGGTGGTGAAGACGTTCACGACCCCCGCGGGCACGCCGGCGTCTTCGAGCAGCTTCGCGAAGTAGAGGGTGGTCAGTGGCGTGAGCTCGGCGGGCTTGATCACCACGGTGCAGCCGGCGGCGAGCGCCGGCGCGATCTTGCGGGTCGCCATCGCGAGCGGGAAGTTCCACGGCGTGATCAGGAAGCACGGCCCGACGGGATGCTGCGACACGATCATGCGGCCGGTGCCCTCCGGGTTCGCGCCGTAGCGGCCCTGCACGCGGGAGGTCTCCTCGCTGAACCAGCGCAGGAACTCGCCGCCGTACGCGACCTCGCCGCGCGCCTCGGCCAACGGCTTGCCCATCTCGATCGTCATCAGCAGGGCGAAGTCCTCCTTGCGCTCCTGCAGCAGATCGAACGCGCGACGCAGGATCTCGGCCCGCTCCCGCGCCGGCGTCGCCGCCCATCCGGGGAACGCCTCGACGGCCGCATCGAGCGCGGCCTTGCCGTCCTCGGGCGACGCGTCGGCGATCTCCTTGACCGTTTCGCCGTTGGACGGGTCGTAGACCTTCAGCGTCCTGTCGCCGGATGCCGCACGCCACCGCCCGCCGATGAACAGCCCGTCGGGCACGGACGCCAGAAGCTCGGACTCACGGGTTTCGGTGATCGTCGTGCTCACGGGGACTCCCTCGTCGGTTCCGGATGCCGCCCGTCGCGGCATCCGCTCATTCGATGTCTACCGGGCCAATTCTGCCCGCCGCCGCCGGGGCGGCCGATGTACGCGCTGTACACCGGGGATGGTTGTTTCGCCGGCCTGGACGCGATCAGCCGGCCAGGACCGCAGGCTCCTGCTGCGGCAGGAAGGACTGCGCGAAGAACGCGGCGAGTTCGTCGTGCGCCTGCAGGGGCAGCACCGCGGCGACGTACTGGTCGGGCCGCACGACGACGACGACGCCGTCGCGCGACAGCCCGCGCTCGGCGAAGATGTCGTCGGTCGTCCACGCGCTCGGCGCGGCGGCGTAGACCTTCTCCCAGTCGGTGAGCCCGAGCGGTCCCGTCTTCGGGAGGAACGCCTCGGGCACGCGCGCGAGGTCGACGTCCTCGTAGCGCTGCTGGTAGATCACCTTGACGTCGAAGACCGCGTCGACGTGGGCGCCCGCAGGGGTGAAGCGACGCACGGGCGAGTCCGGCGAGGCGATGAACTCCGCCCAGGCGGAGAGGGCGGATGCCTCTCCCGCAGCCGGCGCGTCGGCGAATGCGTACACACGCCACCGCCCGTCGGCCTTGGCGTGGTGGCCGAGGTGCACCGCGTTGCCGTCGCACACGCGCACGACCTCCGCGGACTTGAAGCGCTTGCCCAGCGGGAAGCCCTCGGCCAGCGCCTGATGCGCGGCATCCGTCACGATCATCGACGGGCCGTACTGCGTCATGAAGCCCGATGGGAACTCGGCGGTGCCGAGGTAGTAGTTCGCGAGCTCCTGCGGGTCGGAGATCTCCTCCGGCTTGCGCGCCATGAGAGAGGACCACTCCCGGTCGAAGTCGATGAGCTGCTGCGCGACCGGCTGCCGCTCGGCCGAGTAGGTCTCCAGCAGCGAGGCGGGACTCAGCCCGGTGAGGACGTGCCCCAGCTTCCAGCCGAGGTTGAAGCCGTCCTGCATCGAGACGTTCATGCCTTGGCCCGCCTTCGCGCTGTGCGTGTGGCAGGCGTCACCGGTGAGGAAGACCCGCGGGGCGTGCCCCTGGTCGACGTCGACGTCGTCGAACTTGTCGGTCACGCGGTGGCCGACCTCGTACACGCTGTGCCACGCGACCTGCTTCACGTCGATCGTGTACGGGTGGAGGATCTCGTTCGCGCGGCGGATGATCTCTTCGATCGGCGTCCGGCGCACGCGGTGCTCGTCGTCGGCTGCCACTTCGCCCAGGTCGATGTACATGCGGCTGAGGTAGCCGCCTTCGCGCGGGATGTGGAGGATGTTGCCGGCACTGGAGTTGATCGCGCACTTGGTGCGCCAGTCCGGGAAGTCGGTGTTGACGAGCACGTCCATGACGCCCCACGCGTGGGCCGCGAACTCGCCGACGTGCTTGCGCCCGATCGCCTCGCGCACACCGCTGCGGGCGCCGTCGGAGCCGACCACGTACTTGGCGCGCACCGTGCGCTCCTCGCCGGCCCGCTCCCCCGCGACGTGGCGCAGGCGCACCTCGACGGGATGCTCGCCCTCGCCGTGGACGGTCAGGCCGACGAACTCGATGCCGTAGTCGGGGACGATGCGGCCGGGACCCTTCGCGGCGGCGTCGGCGAAGTAGTCGAGCACCCGGGCCTGGTTCACGATCAGGTGCGGGAACTCGCTGATCTTGAAGGCGTAGTCCTCGGTGCGGGCGGTGCGCACGATGTCGCGGGGGTTCTCGGGGTCGGGACCCCAGAAGTTCATGTAGGCGATGTTGTACGCCTCGGCGATGATCGGCTCCGCGAAGCCGAACGCCTGGAAGGTCTCGACGCTGCGGGGCTGGATGCCGTCGGCCTGCCCCAGCACGAGGCGACCGTCGCGCCGTTCGATGATCCGCGTGGTGACGCCGGGGAACTGCGACATCTGCGCGGCGAGCAGCATGCCCGCCGGCCCGGAGCCGACGATGAGCACGTCCATCTCGTCGGGCAGCTCGGCGGGGCGGTCGATGCCGGTGCCGGCGGCGTCCTGCACGCGGGGGTCGCCCGAGACGTAGCCGTGGTGGTGGAACTGCATCGTGTCCTCCTCGGACGACGGTGTCGAGGGCTTGTGAGCCTGGGCGATGTGTTCTATATTCGAACACATCGTTCTACTATTGAACAGATCGTATACGACCTGCCGCGCAGCGGCAAGACTGCGAGCACACATGACCCCTCCGCGCAGCAGTCCGGCGCCGGCGTCGCAGACGCTGAGTCGCGGCATCCGGATCCTCGAAGTGCTCGCCGACGCGCGCGGGCCTCTCACGATCGACGAGATCGCGCGCCGCCTCGAGGTGCACCGCTCGGTCGCCTACCGGCTGCTGCGGACGCTCGAGGACCACGGCCTGATCGAGCGCGACTCCGCGGGACGCGTCGAGCTCGGCGCGCGCATGGCCGCCCTCGCGGCGGGCGTCGCGCACGACCTGCAGGCCGAGGCCCTCCCCGAGCTCACCGCCGTGGCCGGAGACCTCGGCGTGACCTGCTTCCTCTCAGTGCTCGACCACGACGAGTGCGTCACGCTCTCCAGCGTCGAGCCGCGGCACGCCGTGAACCCCGTCGCGCAACGGCCGGGCACGCGGCATCCGGTCACCCGCGGCGCGCCCGGCAAGGCGATCCTGTCGCTGGTGCCCGAGCGATCGTGGCCCGACGGCGTCGGCGACGACCTCGCCGGCGAGATCCGCGATGCCGCGGCCCGCGGCTGGGCGACGAGCCACGACGAGGTCATCCCGAGCCTGCGCGCGGTCGCGGTCCCCCTGGCCGTGCGGGGGCGCGGACCGGCGGCGATCGCCGTGGTGTTCGTGGCCAGCGCGCACGGCGACGACGCCATCGCGCAGCGGCTGTCGCGCTCGGCCTCCGCCATCAGGGACGCGCTCGGCGGCTGACCCGTTCTGGGGGGTCAGGCCGTCGTCGGGAAGTCCGACACGAAGCGGATGTTGTACTCGGCGACCCGCTGCGGGACGCCCGCGAACGCCTCGGCCCGCGCCTCGGACGCCATGTACTCCTTCTCGAGGGCGGCGAACGCGTCCTCGTCGCCGGGCGCGCTGACGGCCCATACGAACTCGTTCGTCTCGGGCAGGCCGTAGGCGAACTCGACCGTGAAGCCGGCGGCGGGCCGGACCCTCGGCATCCATTCGGTCCACCACGCGACGAACGCGTCGTACTCCCCTTCGACGAGCGTGTACCGGCGCAGCTGGATCGTCTTCATGAACCCATCTTGGCCGAAGTCATATACTCGACTCGTCCGGCGGCACCGAAGCCCGCCGGTGCTCGAAAAATGGGCACGCAGCGCGAAGCGCGAGACACATACGGCCTGATCCTCCGTTCCGTCTCGAAAGGCTCCGCCATGCCCACCGTCTCCGCGCACGTCGCGCTCACCCTCGCCCGCCACATCGACCACGTCTTCGGGGTGATGGGCAACGGCAACGCGTACTTCCTCGACGCGCTCGAGCGCTCCACCGACGTGCACTTCACGGCCGTGCGCCACGAGGCGGGCGGCGTGGTCGCCGCCGACGCGTACCACCGCGCCTCCGGACGCCTGGCCGCGGCGACCGCGACCTACGGTGCCGGGTTCACCAACACGATCACCGCTCTCGCCGAGGCCGTGCAGGCGCACGTGCCACTCGTGCTCGTCGTGGGCGACGAGCCCACGTCGGGACCGCGCCCGTGGGACGTGGATCAGATCGCGCTCGCGTCGGCGGTCGGCGCGCGCACCTACACCGTGGGGCGGGCGGATGCCGCGGCCACGACCGTCATCGCCATCGAGCACGCCCTCACCTACCGGGTGCCGACGGTGCTGGCGATCCCCTACGACGTCGCGGCGCGCGACGCCGGGCCGGTGCCGGAGGCTCCGGAGCCCCGGCTTCCCGGACCGCTGGTGCCCGCCGGGCCGTTCGCCGAGGGCGCGGTCGAGGGCATCGTGGACGCACTGGCGTCGGCGGCGCGTCCCTTCCTGCTCGCCGGCCGGGGAGCCTGGATCTCCCGCGCCGGGGAGGCGCTCGGCGACATCGCCGACGCGGTCGGCGCCGTGACGGCCTCCACCGCGCTCGGGCGGGGCGTGTTCCCGCGCGGCGAGTTCGACTTGGGCGTGACCGGCGGCTTCGGAGCCGAGGGTGCCATGGAGCTCGTGCGCACGGCCGATGTGGCCGTCGTCTTCGGGGCATCCCTCAACCAGTTCACGATGCGCTTCGGCGACCTGTTCGCGCCGGGGACCCGGGTCTTCCAGGTGGACGTGACGGGCGCGGCGAGCCACCCGCACGTCGGCGGCTTCGTGCGCGGGGACGCCGCCGTCGTGGCGCGTGCCGTCGCGGAAGGCCTGCGCGCGCGAGGCGCGGCGCCGAGCGGCTGGCGCGAGTCGATCGACGTGGCGGCGCTGCGCACCTACGAGCCGGGCGACCGCGCCGCCCCCGACGGACGCCTGGACCCCCGCTCGGTGGCGGCGCGCATCGGCGAACTGCTGCCCGACGACCGCGTGGTCGTGTCGGACGGCGGGCACTTCATCGGCTGGGCGAACATGTACTGGCCGGTCGCCTCCCCCGACCGCATGAGCATGGTCGGCACGGCGTTCCAGTCGATCGGGCTGGGCTGGCCGTCCGTGCCGGGCGCGGCGCTCGCGAAGCCCTCGTCGACGGTCGTGCTGACGACCGGCGACGGCGGCGGACTGATGGCGCTCGCCGACCTCGAGAGCGCCGTGCGGGTCGCACGCGGTCGAGGACTGGCCGTCGTCTGGAACGACGCCGCCTACGGCGCCGAGGTGAACCTGTACGGCCTGAAGGGCCTCGCGAAGGAGCCGATGCTCATCCCCGAGGTCGACTTCGCAGCCCTCGCCGCGGGCGTAGGCGCCGAGGGCGTCGTCGTGCGGACGCTCGAGGATCTGGACCGTCTCGCGACCTGGGCGGCCGAGCCCGAGGCATCCCGCCGCTTCCTGGTCCTGGACTGCCGCATCTCGGGCGCGGTCGTCGCGCCGTATCAGCGCGAGATCATCCGCGTGAACTCCTGACGGGCCGAGCCGGGCTACTCCCCCTTGAAGTCGGGGCGGCGCTTCTGCTGGAACGCGGCGAAGCCCTCGCGGTAGTCGGCGGTGGTGCGCAGCGCCTCCTGGGCGCGCGCCTCCTCGGCGACGGCATCCCACAGCCGCTCCCCGCGCAGCCGGGCGATCAGGCGCTTGGAGGCGACGAACGCCGCCGTCGGGCCGGATGCCGCGACCGTGGCACGCTGCTGGGTGAAGTCGAACACGTCCTCGACCGGCATCGCCCGGCTGAACAGGCCCGCTGCGACGGCTTCCGCGCCGGTCATGAGCTCGCCGGTGTAGATGAGGTCGAGCGCCCGGTGGGCGCCGAGCCGCTCGTAGAGCAGGGCGTGGCCGCCGGAGTCCAGCATCGCGCCCAGGCTCGCGAACGGCGAGCCGATCTTGGCGTCGTCGGCGACGTAGACGACGTCGGTCGCGATCGCGAGTCCGAGCCCCACCCCGAGGCATGCGCCGTGGACGGCCGCGAAGGTCGGCGCGGGGAACGCGGCGATCCTCCGCATGAGCGTCTCCACGCCCGCGAGGTACTGGGGCACGTCGTCGGTCAGGGGGTCGACGCCGGCGATGTCGCGGCCCGCGCAGAACGCGCGGCCCTCGGCCCGCAGCACGAGCGCCCGGACGCCGGCCTCTTCGGCACTGCGATAGGCGGCATCCATCTCCCCCAGCGCCCGCAGCGAGAGGGCGTTGAGCTTCTCCGGCGCGTTGAGGACGACGTCGGCCACGTCGCCGGTGATGGACAGTTCGATCATGCGTTCCTCCTCAGACGTCGTAGTCGACGACCACGGTGTCGGTCGCCGGGTGGGATTGGCAGGTGAGCACGTAGCCGCGCTCGAGCTCGTCCGGCTCGAGCGCGTAGTTCTCGGTCATCGTGACGGAGCCCTCCAGCAGCCGGGCACGACAGGTGCCGCACACGCCGCCCGCGCAGGCGAAGGGCACGTCGGGGCGCACGCGCAGCGCGGCGTTGAGGATCGACTCGCGCGCCGAGACCGGGCTGTCGACGGCCTGCGACTGCCCGTCCAGCGTGAACTCGATGCGGCGCACCGGCTCGTCCGCGGCCACGGCGACGGGCCGGCCCGCGGCCGGCTCGGCCCGCTCGCCCTCGCCGGTGGTGAACAGCTCGTAGCGCACGTGCGCCGGGTCGACGCCGATGTCGGCGAGGGTGTCGCGGCACAGCTGCACCAGCTCGAACGGCCCGCAGAGGAACCACTCGTCGACGGTGTCGGGGAGCACGAGGTCGCCGAGGATGCGCCGCAGGCGCGGCTCGTCGATGCGCCCCGACAGCAGCGGCGCCGTGCGCTGCTCGCGCGAGAGCACGTGGTGCAGCGCGAGGCGCGTCGGGTAGCGGTCCTTGAGGTCGGAGAGCTCGTCGAGGAACATCACATCGAGGCTCGAGCGGTTCGTGTAGACCAGGGTGAACCGCGAGGTGGCGGAGCGCGCGAGCACCGTCGCGGCGAGCGCCATCAGCGGCGTGATGCCGGACCCCGCCGCGATGCCGGCGACGTGCGCGTCGTCCAGGTCGGCCAGCTTCGAGGTGAACGTACCCTGCGGGCTCATGACGTCGATCTGGTCGCCCACCCGCAGCTCGGTCTGCGCCCACGTCGAGAACAGGCCGCCCGAATCGCGCTTGATCGCGACGCTGATCGTGCGGGGGCCGTCGCCCCCGCCGCCCGAGTCCGCCGCCCGGCACAGCGAGTACGACCGGCGCAGCTCGTGCCCGTCGATCACCTTCCGCAGCGCGACGTGCTGACCGGCGAGGTAGTCGAAGTCGCCGCGCGCCTCCTCGGGGATGGCGAAGGTCACCTCGACGGCGGCATCCGTCAGCGGCCGCACCGCGGCGACGCGGAGCGTGTGGAACCGCGCGCGGTGCCTCGCGCCGCGGGGACCGCCCACCGCGGTCGTCAGCAGCGTCTCGGCGATGCGCCGGCGCTCGGCGTCGGCGAGGTCGTCGGGCCGCATCAGTGCGCCTTGAAGTGGTCGAAGGGCTCGAGGCATGCGCGGCACTCGTAGAGCGCCTTGCACGCGGTCGACCCGAACCGGGCTACTTCGCGGGTGTCGAGCGACCCGCACCGCGGGCACCGCACCGACAGCCGCACCGGTATCGGGCCGCGCACCGCCGCCCGGCCGGTAGGCGGGGCGATGCCGTAGTCGACGAGCTTGCGCTTGCCGGCATCCGTCATCCAGTCCGTCGTCCACGCGGGCGCCAGCACGAGCCGCACGTCGACGTGCTCGAACCCGGCCGCGGTCAGCGCGAGCACGATGTCGTCGCGGATCGCGTCCATGGCGGGGCAGCCCGAGTAGGTGGGGGTGATGGTGACCGTGACGCGGCCGCCCTCGACCACGACGTCGCGCAGCACGCCGAGATCCTCGATGGTGAGGACCGGCACCTCCGGGTCGAGGACGGAGGCCGCCACCGCCCAGGCGCGGGTGCGTTCTGGTCCCCCGTCTCCCGTCGCAGCCTCGACACGTACCGTTCGCAGGAGCGTCTCGTCCGGCGCCGACGCGCGCCCGCGGGATTCCGCGGGTGCGCCCGCCGCCGAGACGCCCGACCCTGCAATCGGCACAGAGCGGCCGGCGGAAGCTGCCGGCGAGGGAACCGCCCCGGTCACCATGTCGCCCCCGGGTGCGCTCGCGCGAGCACCTGCATCTCGGCGAGCAGGTACCCCAGCGTCGAGAAGTGGGCCCCGCGGCGTCCGCCGGCCGAAGACACCGGGCCGGCCGGGACCTCGATCTCCGCTTCCGCGAAGACCGCCGCGATGACGGCGTCGAACCCCGCCTGCAGCGCCGACGGGCGCACCGCGACGTCGCCGAGCCGGTCGATGAGCGGCTCGTCGCGGAACAGCTCGCCGACGTACGGCCACACGTCGCCGACGGCGCGCACGATGCGCCGCCGCGACTCGTCGGTGCCGCCGGCCAGGCGCAGCGTCCACTGCACGGCGTGGTCGCGGTGGTACTCGACCTCCTTGACCGCCTTGCCGGCGATGGCCGCGAGGGTCTCGTCGGACGATCCCTGCAGCGCGGTGTACAGCTCGAAGAGGTACACGGATGCCACCAGCTGGCGCGCGATCGTCTGCGCGAAGTCGCCGTTGGGCTGCTGGAAGAGCCAGGCGCACCGGAACTCCGGCTCGTCGCGCCAGTAGGCCAGGTCGTCCTCGGTGCGTCCGTCGAACGAGCCTGCGTAGTGCAGCAGCGACCGCGCGTGGCCCAGGAGGTCGAGTGCGATGTTCGCCAGCGCGACGTCCTCTTCGAGCTCGGGCGCCCGCGCGATCCAGGCGCCGAGCTGCTGCGACAGGATCAGCGCGTCGTCGCCGAGCCACAGCGCGTACTCCGCGACGTCGGCCGACGGCGCGCGGCCTTCGCCGCCGGCGAGCTCGGCCGAGAGCGCGATCCGCTCGACGGTGACGTCGCCGTGAGCGTCGCCGCCGAGATCCGGTGCCTGGGCGTGTCGGAGGGTCACAGGTGCGGCACCCCCTCCGAGGCCGTGTAGTAGGTCGCGTGCCGGTAGTTCTTGCCGGCGGGGCTCTCGAAGAACGCGCCCTTGGAGTCGGGGTCGCTGGTCGTGATGGCGTCGGCGGGCACGACCCAGATCGACGTGCCCTCGCCGCGCCGGGTGTAGAGGTCCCGCGCATTGCGCAGCGCGAAGTCCGCATCGGGCGCGTGGAGCGACCCGGCGTGCACGTGCGACAGGCCGCGCCCGGCGCGGACGAACACCTCCCACAGCGGCCACGATTCGCGGTCGGAGAATCCGGGGGTCGGCATCATGCCACCGCCTTCTGCGCGTCGAGCGCCTGCTTGCGGGCGTACTCGGCGGCGGCCTCGCGCACCCACGCGCCCTCCTCGTGGGCGTTGCGTCGGTTGCGGATGCGCTCGGCGTTCATCGCGCCGCGACCGGCGATCACCTCCTGCAGCTCGCTCCAGTCGATCTCGCTGGTGTGCCAGCGTCCGGCCTCGTCGTCCCAGCGCAGTTCGGGGTCGGGGAGCGTGACCCCGAGCACCTCGGCCTGCGGCACCAGCATCCCGATGAACCGCTGCCGCAGCTCGTCGTTGGAGAACCGCTTGATGTTCCACGCCATCGACTGCGCCGAGTTGGGCGAGGCGTCGTCGGGCGGCCCGAACATCATCAGCGACGGCCAGTACCAGCGGTCGACGGCATCCTGCGCCATCGTCCGCTGCGCCTCGGTGCCCTGCATCAGCGTCAGCAGGATCTCGAAGCCCTGGCGCTGGTGGAACGACTCCTCCTTGCAGATGCGCACCATCGCCCGGCCGTAGGGGCCGTACGAAGCGCGGCACAGCGGCACCTGGTTGCAGATCGCCGCGCCGTCCACGAGCCAGCCGATCGCGCCCATGTCGGCCCACGTGGGTGTCGGGTAGTTGAAGATCGACGAGTACTTCGCGCGGCCTTCGATGAGCTGCTCGGTCATCTCGTCGCGGGTGATGCCGAGGGTCTGCGCGGCGGAGTAGAGGTACAGGCCGTGGCCCGCCTCGTCCTGCACCTTGGCCATCAGGATGGCCTTGCGCTTGAGGCTCGGCGCCCGGGTGATCCAGTTGCCCTCCGGCTGCATGCCGATGATCTCGGAGTGCGCGTGCTGCGAGATCTGGCGGATCAGCGTCTTCCGGTACGCAGCCGGCATCCAGTCGCGCGGCTCGATGCGCGAGTCGGCTTCGATGATCGCGTCGAAGGCCGCCTGCTCGGCGGTCTCGGCGGACGTCGCATCGGTCGTCATCGTCGACTCCGTTCGGTTCCTGAGCCTGTCGAAAGGATTACAGACCGTTCGTTCAGTAAAAGTGTAGTACGGCGACGGATGCCTCGCCACGACCTCACACCGACTCCTCGGGTCCGGCCCGGCGCGTGGTGAAGGAGCGCCCGCGGAACTCCGCCACGACGTCGCCCGTCTCGTCGGCGACCGTCACGTCGTAGAGCCCGCTGCGGCCGGTCACCGCCACGCGGCGCGCGTGTGCGGTGAGCGTCTGCCCCGCGCGCGTCGCCTTGAGGAACGAGATGTCGGCCCCGGCCGCCACCGTGACGGCGGGGTCGCCCGCGGAGCCCGGATCCGCACCGTTGCACGCCATCGCGAACGCGGTGTCGGCGAGCGCGAACACCATCCCGCCGTGGGTGATCGCGAAGCCGTTGGTCATGTCGTCGCGCACCCGCATCGACACCACCGCCTCCCCCGGCTCGTCGCGCTCGACGACCATGCCGAGCGCCGCCGACGCCCGGTCGCGCCGGAGCATGGGCCGCTGCCCCGCGAAGTGCTCGGCCGGGTCGGTCACACCGGCACCTGGGCGGCGGGAGAGCCGGACGGGAGGGCATCCGTCGCCTCCGCCGTCTTCGCGACGAGGGTGAGCACGTCGTAGGTCGCCACGATCTCGTCGTCCTGGTTGAGGATCACGGCATCCCACCGCACCTCGCCGTACGCGTCGGTCTCGCGCGGCGTGATCTGCTTCGCCGTGAGCACGACGCGGATCTCGTCGCCCGGCGACACCGGGGTCATGAAGCGCAGGTTCTCGAGCCCGTAGTTGGCGAGCACGGGGCCCGGCTCGGGGTCGACGAACAGGCCCGCGGCCCACGAGACGAGCAGGTAGCCATGAGCGACCCGCCCCGGGAAGAACGGGTTGGCGGCGGCGGCCGCCTCGTCCATGTGCGCGTAGAAGAGGTCGCCGGTGAAGTTCGCGAACGTCTCGATGTCGTCGAGCGTCACCGGGCGCGTGGGCGAGGCCACCTGGTCGCCGACGGCGAGCTCGGCGAGCGACTTGCGGAACGGGTGGCGGTCGGAGCGGGATGCCGCACCCTGGTGCCACACGCCGGTCAGGGCCGTGAGCATCTGCGGCGATCCCTGCACGGCGGTGCGCTGCATGTGGTGCAGGACGGCGCGGATGCCGCCGAGCTCCTCTCCCCCGCCGGCGCGGCCGGGTCCGCCGTGGACGAGGTGCGGCACGGGCGCGCCGTGGCCGGTCGACGAGCGGGCGTCGTCGCGGTCGAGGAACAGCAGGCGCCCGTTGTAGGCCGCGGTACGGGCGAGCAGCGTCGCGGCGACCGCGGGGTCGGAGGTGGCGACGCTGGTCACGAGCGACCCGCCGCCGCGCTCCACGAGGTCGGCGGCCTCGTCGACCGTGCGGTACGCCAGGATGCTCGCGACGGGCCCGAACGCCTCGACCTCGTGCACGGCGTCCGGCAGCGACGCCGGGTCGCCGTCGAAGCCGACCACGATCGGCGCGACGAACGCGCCGTCGGGCGCGGGTCCGGTCGAGCCGTCCGCGTGCGTGACGTCGGGGGCATCCGTCGTTCCGATCAGCAGCCGGCCGCCCGCCGCCTGCAGCTCGCCGACCGCCCGGAGCACCTCCTCGCGCTGGGCGCGCGAGACGACGGGCCCCATCGTGACGCCGTCGGCGCGCGGATCGCCGATGACCACGCGCTCGACGATCTTCGCCCGCAGCGCCGCCACGAGCGGCTCGACGGACGCGACGGGCACGATCGCGCGGCGGATGGCCGTGCACTTCTGCCCGGCCTTGGTGGTGAGCTCGACCATGAGCTGCGTGACGTACGCGTCGAACTCCGGCGTGCCCGGCACCGCGTCGGGGCCGAGCACCGAGGCGTTGATGGAGTCGGTCTCGCTGGTGAACCGCACGCCCGGGGCCGCCTGGGCCCGCAGCCGCTCGGCCGTCGAGGCGCTGCCGGTGAAGCCGACGAGGTCTCCGAGTCCGAGATGGTCGAAGAGGCCGGGCACGCCGCCGCTCACCAGCTGCAGCGACCCTGCCGGGAGCCTCCCCGTCTCGACGAGGATGCGCACCCAGGCCTCGGCCACGTACGCCGTGGGGGTCGCGGGCTTCACGATCGTCGGGACGCCCGCGAGGAACGCCGGCGCGAACTTCTCCAGCGCCCCCCACATCGGGAAGTTGAAGGCGTTGATCTGCACGGCGACGCCGGGGAGGCGCGTGTAGACGTGGCGGCCGAGGAACGATCCGTCCTTGGAGAGCGGCTCGGCCGGGCCGTCGAGGTACACCTGCGCGTTCGGCAGCTCGCGACGCCCCTTCGACGAGTACGTGAAGAGCACGCCGATGCCGCCGTCGACGTCGCTGAGGGAGTCGCGCACCGTCGCGCCGGCGCGCTTGGAGAGCTCGTACAGCTCGTCCTTGCGCGCGGTGAGCGCGATGGCGAACTCCTTGAGCAGCAGCGCCCGCTGGTGGAACGTCAGCGCACCGAGGCTCGCCTGCCCCGTCGTGCGCGCGCAGGCGATCGCGCCCGCGAGGTCGATGCCGGCGGTGCTCACGCGGGTCACGACCTCGCCCGTCGACGCGTCGAGCACCCCGACCGTCTCGGCGCCGGGCTCGGGAGCCCACCACCGGTCCTGGAGGTAGCTGGGGAGGATGCCGACCTCGGTCCGATCGTCGATCACTGGTCACTCCATTCGTAGAAGCCGCGGCCGGTCTTGCGGCCGAGATGTCCGTCGGCGACGAGCCGTCGCAGCAGGTCCGGGGGCGCGAAGCGGTCGCCGAGCTTCGCGTGCAGCTCCTCGGCGATGCCGAGCCGCACGTCGAGGCCGACCAGGTCGGTCGTGCGCGGCGGGCCGAGCGGATGCCGGTACCCGAGCTCCATCGCCGCGTCGATGTCGGACGCCGATGCGACGCCCTCCTCGAGCATGCGGATCGCCTCGAGCCCCAGGGCCACCCCCAGCCGGCTCGACGCGAAGCCCGGGCTGTCGCGTACGACCACGGCCGCCTTGCCGAGCGCCTCGACCCAGCCGCGCGCGTCGTCGACCAGGCCCGGGCCGGTCGCCGAGCCCGTGACGACCTCGACCAGCTGCGAGGCCGGCACGGGGTTGAAGAAGTGCAGGCCCAGGAACCGCTCCGGACGCTCCAGCCCGGACGCCAGGTCGTCGATCGAGATCGATGAGGTGTTGGTCGCCAGCGCCGCCTCAGGCCCGAGGATCCCCTCGGCCCGCCCGAGCGCCTCGAGCTTGAGCCCACGCTCCTCGGGGACGGCCTCGACGACGAGGCCGCAGCCGCCGAGGGCGGCGGCATCCGCCGTCGTCTCCACCGCGGCCGCGAGCGCCTCGAACCGGCGCTCGGTCGCACCGCGCTCGACGCTGCGCCGCAGGCTCTCGAGGAGGCGAGCGGATGCCGCGGCCGCGGCATCCGCGTCCCGCTCGACGACGGTCACCGCGGCGCCGGCCAGCGCGAAGGCGTGTGCGATGCCGGCCCCCATGCGGCCTCCGCCGATGACGCCGACGCGCGCGGGGACGCCCGCGCTCATCGCGTGCGCCTCTCGAGGAAGGCGGTCATGCGCCGGTCCTTCTCGGGGCTCTCGAAGAGCTGGGCCTGCAGCTCCAGCTCCACCTCCGGGTGCGCCGCGGGCGGCGCGAGCAGCGCGGTCTTGGTGTGCCTCGTGGCCAGCGCATCGTTGCGGGCGATGCGGTCGGCGAGCGCGTTCGCGGCGGCGAGGAGCTCGTCCGGCTCGTACAGCGACGACACGAGGCCCCACGCGACGGCGGTCTCGGCATCGAGGATCCGTCCGGTCAGCAGCATCTCGGCGGCGCGGGCCTCGCCGACCAGCTGCGGCAGCCGCCACGTCGCCCCCGCGGCGGCGATGATGCCGAGGCCGGTCTCGGGGTTGCCGATCTGCAGACGCGGCGTGCCGATGCGGATGTCGGCGGCGTAGGCGAGCTCGGCGCCGCCGCCGAGGGCGTATCCGTCGACGGCGGCGATGACGGGCATGGGCAGGTTGCGGATCCGCTGGAACGCCCGGGTGTTGATGCCCTTGCGCGCGTCGGCGGCCCGCCGCTCGCGCAGCTGGGCGATGTCGGCGCCGGAGGCGAACACGCCGTCCGCACCGATGAGGATCAGCGTGCGGGGCTCGCTCTCGAGCTCACGGCACAGCTCGTGCAGCCGGTCGATCATGTCCTGGTCGATGGCGTTGCGCACCTCGGGCCGCGACAGCGTGGCGATGACGCGGTCTGTGCGGCGCTGGAGCTGCAGCGGCTCGGGCATCGGCATCCTCTCGATCCGCTCCGTCGCGGTCGCCTCCATATTACGTGACCGATCGTTCAGTAATACCCCTTCCCGTGCCAGACTGGGGCGCATGCCGCTGCCGTCCGAGCCCGCGCAGGCCGCCGTGCGGCGCGGGCGCCCTGGGTACGACCGCGACCAGGTGCTCGCCGTCGCCGTGATGCTGTTCAACGAGCAGGGGTACGACGCCACCTCGGTCGCCGGCCTCGCCGAGCGGCTGGGCCTGACGAAATCGGCGCTGTACCACCACTTCGACTCCAAGGAGCAGCTGCTCGCGCTGGCCCTCGACGAGGCGCTCGACGGCCTGGAGGGCGTGCTCGACGATCCCTCCGCCGCGATCGGCGACCCGGCCGAGCGCCTGGCGACCGTGCTGCGCGGCGCCGTGCGGGTGCTGGTCGACAAGCTGCCGTACGTCACGCTGCTGCTGCGCGTGCGCGGCAACAGCGCCGTCGAGCGCTCCGCGCTGGAGCGCCGTCGCGCCTTCGACCACCGCGTGGCCGCGCTGGTGAGCGAGGCGCAGCGGGCCGGTCAGGTCCGCGCCGACGTCGACGGCGCCGTCGCGACCCGCCTCGTGTTCGGCATGGTCAACTCGATCGTCGAGTGGTACCGCCCCGGCGGTCCCACGGGCCGCGAGCAGTTGGCGCACGACGTCGTGGCGGTCGCCCTCGACGGCATGCGCACGCGCTGACGGACGACGGATGCCGCGACCCGCCGCCCGTGAGGGGCCGGGGTCGCGGCATCCGCCGTCGAGGCGTCAGGCCCGGGACAGGCCGTAGATCGGGCTCTTCGCCTGCTCGGCCTCGTGGTCGGGGCCGAGCGGGATGCCCGAGCGGTCGCGGAGGAGGAGCGTGGCGATGAGGCCGATGAGCGTCATGCCGGCGAGGTACCAGGTCACGGCGTCGGTGGAGCCGGTCGTCTGCACCAGAGCCTGCGCGATGGTCGGGGCGAACGCACCACCCACGATCGCGCCGATCGCGTACGAGATCGAGACGCCCGAGAACCGGATCGAGGCGGGGAACAGCTCGCTGTACAGCGCCGCCTGCGGACCGTAGGTGAAGCCCAGGCCGATCGTGAGGAACGCGAGCCCCGAGAACAGCAGGCCGACGTCGGCGGTGTTCACCAGCGGGAAGAGGAGGAAGACACCCGCCAGCTGCAGGATCCAGCCGATGATGTACGTCGTGCGGCGGCCGATCTTGTCGCTGAGCCAGCCGGCGACGAAGGTCGCGATCAGCCACGTCACGGCCGATCCCGTCACCGCCCACAGCACCGGCGCGGTGGCCAGCCCGACCGGCCCCTCGGGGTCGGTGGCGTAGCGCTGGATGTAGCCGCCGGTGGTCATGTAGCCGACCGCGTTGTTGCCGGCGAAGACGAGCGCGGCGATGATCACCAGGAGCGTGTGCTTCTTGAACAGCTGCACGATCGGCATGCGCGCCTCCTCCTTGCGCTCGGCGAGCTCGGCGAAGACCGGGCTCTCCTCGACGCGACGGCGGACGTAGTAGCCGACGAGGATCAGCACGACGCTCAGCAGGAACGGGATGCGCCATCCCCACTCCTTGAACCACTCGTCGCCGGGGATCGCGACCAGGGCCATGACGCCCGAGGCCAGCAGCAGGCCGATGGGCACGCCGACCTGCGGCGAGGCCCCGAAGATGCCGCGGCGCGCCTTGGGCGCGTGCTCGACGGCCATCAGCACCGCGCCGCCCCACTCGCCGCCGGCCGAGATGCCCTGCAGCACGCGCAGCAGGATGAGCAGGATCGGTGCGGCGATGCCGATCGCGGCATACGTCGGCAGCAGACCGACGAGGGTCGTGGCGGCGCCCATGAGGATCAGCGTCCACATCAGCACGACCTTGCGGCCGTACTTGTCGCCGAAGTGCCCGGCCAGGAACGCGCCGAGCGGGCGGAACAGGAAGCTGATGCCGACCGTGATGAACGAGAGGATCTGGGCGAACCCCTCACCGGCGGGCGCGAAGAACAGCTCGGCGAAGACGAGGCCGGCCGCGAACGCGTAGATGAAGAAGTCGTACCACTCGACGGTCGTGCCGACGACCGTGGCGAAGACGACCCGGCGCCGATCGGCCGAAGTGGCGATGGTGCCGGTGGGGGTGAACCCCTGCGGGGCTTTCGATGAGCTCATTCTGACTCCTGTGTCGGGGCTGACGTCGTCGTCACCGGCGAACGATTCGGGATGCTTGCCGGATGCGGGATGATCATATACGATTTCGGATACGACGCAACAGCCCACCGAGTGAGGAAGCTCATGGCAGACACCCCCGACGCCGCAGACCCGCGATTCGCGGCGCTGCCCTCGCGCCCCGGCAAGATCGTCGCGATCCACCTCAGCTACGCGTCGCGCGCCGACCAGCGCGGGCGTCGGCCGCAGCATCCGTCGTACTTCTTCAAGCCCTCGAGCTCGGTCGCCGCCTCCGGCGGCACGATCGAGCGGCCGGCGGGCACCGAGCTGCTGGCGTTCGAAGGCGAGATCGCCCTCGTGATCGGCGAGCCCGCACGACGGGTCTCCCTCGAAGACGCGTGGAACCACGTCGGCTGGGTCACGGCGGCCGACGACTTCGGGCTCTACGACCTGCGCGCCAACGACAAGGGCTCCAATGTGCGGTCGAAGGGCGGCGACGGCTACACGCCGATCGGCCCCTCCCTCATCGACGCGCGCACCATCGAGCCTCGCGACCTGCGGGTGCGCACGTGGCTCAACGGCACGCCGGTGCAGGACGACACCGCCGCCGGCATGATCTTCGCGCTCCCCCAGCTCGTCGCCGACCTCTCTCAGCACTTCACCCTCGAGCGCGGCGACGTCATCCTCACCGGCACGCCGGCCGGCTCCTCGGTCGCCGTCCCCGGCGACGTCGTCGAGGTCGAGGTCGACGTCCCCGGCGGCCCCACCTCGGGACGCCTGGTCACGACGGTCGTGCAGGGCACCGTCGGCTTCGACGGCGCGCTCGGGTCGCTCCCCGCCGCCGACGACCTGCAGCGCTCCGAGGCGTGGGGCTCCCGCGAGGCGGCCGGGCTTCCGCCCGAGGAGCCCGAAGCCTCCGCCGCACCCGTGCTCAGCGACGCGCTGCGGGCGAAGCTCGACGCCGTGCCGGTCGCCGGCCTCTCGGCGCAGCTGCGCAAGCGCGGCCTGGACAACGTGCACATCGACGGCGTCGTGCCGCTGCATCCGGGGGCCAAGCTCGTCGGCACCGCCCGGACGCTGCGCTTCGTACCCAACCGCGAGGACCTGTTCGCCTCGCACGGCGGCGGCTACAACGCGCAGAAGCGCGCGTTCGACGCCGTCGGCGAGGGCGAGGTCGTCGTCATCGAGGCGCGCGGCGAAGCCGGCTCCGGCACGCTCGGCGACATCCTCGCCATCCGCGCCCACGCCCGTGGCGCCGCCGGCATCGTCACCGACGGCGGGGTGCGCGATGCCGCAGCCGTCGCGGCCGTCGGCATCCCGGTGTACACCTCCGGCGCCCACCCGGCCGTGCTCGGCCGCAGGCACGTCCCGTGGGACCACGACCTCACCATCGCGTGCGGCGGCGCCACGGTGCAGCCCGGCGATGTGATCGTCGGCGACGCCGACGGCGTCATCGTCATCCCGCCCGGAATCGTCGAGGAGGTCGCGGACGCGGCCCTCGCGCAGGAGGTGGAGGACGCCTGGATCGCCGAACGCGTCGCGGAGGGGCATCCCGTCGACGGCCTCTTCCCGATGAACGCGCAGTGGCGCGAGCGGTACGACGCGCAGAAGGGACGGGAGCGATGACCGAGGTCGAGACCGGCGTCGACACGCCGAGCCGTAGCAAGTCGCAGATCGCCTACCACTGGATCAAGGAGCGCATCGCGCGGCAGGAGTTCACCCCCGGCTACCGCCTCGTGCTCGGCTCGATCGCGGGCGACCTCGACATGAGCGTCGTGCCGGTGCGCGAGGCGATCCGCCAGCTGGAGGCGGAGGGCCTGGTCACGTTCGAGCGCAACGTGGGCGCCCGGGTGTCGATGGTCGACGACTCGCAGTACCGGCACAGCATGCAGGCGCTGTCGATCCTCGAGGGCACCGCCACCGCCCTCGCCGCGCGCCGGCTCACCGCCGACGACCTCCGCGCCGCACGCCGCATCAACGAGCTGATGATCGAGACGCTCAACCACTTCGACCCGCGGGCCTTCACGTCGCTGAACCACGAGTTCCACTCGGCGCTGTACTCCAAGTGCGCCAACCCCCGCATGCTCGAGCTCGTCAACGCGGAGTGGGCGCGCCTCGGCCACCTGCGCGACTCGACGTTCAGCTTCGTGCCCGGGCGCGCGCAGGAGTCGGTGCACGAGCACGAGAACATCGTCCGGCTCATCGAGGTCGGCGCCCCGCTCGGCGAGATCGAGAAGGCCGCCCGCCGCCACCGCGCCGCCACCCTCGACGCGTACATGATCCACGAGCACCCCGACGAGGCGCTCGGCCTCCCCGCGTTCTGACACCTCGACGGCTGCCCGACCCGCACCCGTCACGAATCTCCGACGAAGGAGCGAAATGACCGACACCCAGACCGTTCTCGCGACGCGGCACGTGCCCGAGGGCCTGCCGGACCGCATCCAGCACTACATCGACGGCGCGTTCGTCGACTCGCTGGACGGCGACACGTTCGACGTGCTCGACCCCGTCACCAACGAGACCTATGTCCAGGCGGCCGCCGGGAAGAAGGCCGACATCGACCGGGCGGTCGCCGCCGCGCGGCGCGCCTTCACCGAAGGACCCTGGCCGCGGATGCTGCCGCGCGAGCGCTCGCGCGTGCTGCACCGCATCGCCGACATCGTGGAGTCCCGCGACGCCCGCCTGGCCGAACTCGAGTCGTTCGACTCGGGCCTGCCGATCACGCAGGCGCTCGGTCAGGCCCGCCGCGCGGCCGAGAACTTCCGGTTCTTCGCCGACCTGATCGTCGCGCAGGCCGACGACGCCTACAAGGTGCCGGGCCGCCAGATGAACTACGTCAACCGCAAGCCGATCGGCGTCGCCGGGCTCATCACCCCGTGGAACACGCCGTTCATGCTCGAGTCGTGGAAGCTCGGCCCCGCCCTGGCCACCGGCAACACCGTGGTGCTCAAGCCCGCCGAGTTCACCCCGCTGTCGGCATCGCTGTGGGCCGGCATCTTCGAGGAGGCGGGGCTCCCGCAGGGTGTGTTCAACCTCGTCAACGGGCTCGGCGAGGACGCGGGCGACGCGCTGGTGAAGCATCCGGATGTGCCGCTCATCTCCTTCACCGGCGAGAGCCGCACGGGGCAGATCATCTTCGGCAACGCCGCACCGTTCCTCAAGGGCCTGTCGATGGAGCTCGGAGGCAAGAGCCCGGCCGTCGTCTTCGCCGACGCCGACCTGGAGGCCGCGATCGACGCGACGATCTTCGGGGTCTTCTCACTGAACGGCGAGCGCTGCACCGCCGGCTCGCGCATCCTCGTCGAGCGATCGGTGTACGACGAGTTCGTCGAGCGCTACGCGGCCCAGGCCGAGCGCGTCGTGGTCGGCTACCCGCATGATCCCGCCACCGAGGTCGGCGCGCTCGTGCACCCCGAGCACTACGACAAGGTGATGGGCTACATCGAGATCGGCAAGGGCGAGGCGCGCCTCGTCGCCGGCGGCGGCCGCCCCGACGGGTTCGACGGGGGCAACTTCGTGCGCCCGACCGTCTTCGCCGACGTCGCCCCCGACGCGCGGATCTTCCAGGAGGAGATCTTCGGCCCGGTCGTCGCGATCACGCCCTTCGACACCGACGAAGAGGCGCTCGAGCTCGCCAACGGCGTGCGCTACGGCCTCGCCGCGTACGTGTGGACGAACGATCTGAAGCGTGCGCACAACTTCTCGCAGGCGATCGAGGCCGGCATGGTGTGGCTGAACTCGAACAACGTGCGGGACCTGCGCACCCCGTTCGGCGGCGTCAAGGCGTCGGGCCTCGGTCACGAGGGCGGCTACCGCTCGATCGACTTCTACACCGACCAGCAGGCCGTGCACATCACGCTCGGCCCCGCCCACAACCCGACCTTCGGCAAGGGAGCCTGATATGACCCACGACAAGACCCTGACCTCCTCCGGCTTCTTCGTGAGCCAGGAGGCGCCCATCCTCTCCGACGACCCGATCCCGACGCCGACGGCTCCGGCGCCGGACATCCTGCGCTGCGCGTACATGGAGCTCGTGGTCACCGACCTCGCCGCCTCCCGCACGTTCTACGTCGACGTGCTGGGTCTGTACGTCACCGAGGAGGACGATGAGGCGATCTACCTCCGCTCGACGGAGGAGTTCATCCACCACAACCTCGTGCTGCGCCAGGGGCCGGTGGCCGCTGTCGCCGCATTCTCGTACCGCGTGCGCACCCCCGAGGACCTCGACCGGGCCGTCGCCTTCTACGAGGAGCTCGGCTGCCGTGTCGAGCGCCGCCCGGACGGCTTCGTCAAGGGCATCGGCGACGCGGTGCGCGTCACCGACCCGCTCGGCTTCCCGTACGAGTTCTTCTACGCCACCGAGCACGTGGAGCGCCTGTCGTGGCGCTACGACCTGCACACCCCCGGCGAGCTGGTGCGCCTGGACCACTTCAACCAGGTGACCCCCGACGTGCCCCGCGCGGTGAACTTCATGCAGTCGCTGGGCTTCCGCGTCACCGAGGACATCCAGGACGAGGAGGGCACCGTCTACGCCGCATGGATGCGCCGCAAGCCCACCGTGCACGACACCGCCATGACCGGCGGCGACGGCCCGCGCATGCACCACGTGGCGTTCGCCACGCACGAGAAGCACAACATCCTCGCGATCTGCGACAAGCTCGGCGCGCTCCGCCGCTCCGATGCGATCGAGCGCGGGCCGGGGCGGCACGGCGTCTCCAACGCGTTCTACCTCTACCTGCGCGACCCCGACGGGCACCGCGTCGAGATCTACACGCAGGACTACTACACCGGCGACCCCGACAACCCCGTCGTCACGTGGGACGTGCACGACAACCAGCGCCGCGACTGGTGGGGAAACCCCGTCGTGCCCTCCTGGTACACCGAGGCCTCGCTCGTGCTCGACCTCGACGGCAACCCGCAGCCGGTCGTCGCCCGCACCGACTCGTCCGAGATGGCCGTCACGATCGGCGCGGACGGCTTCTCGTACACGCGCCCGGACGAGCGGGCCGAGGAGCTGCCGAGCTGGAAGCAGGGCGAGTACAAGCTCGGCCACCAGCTCTAGACCCGGAAGGAGAGACGGATGCTGCATCTCGACGACATCGCGGCCATCGCGGCGGAGCTCGCCGAGGCCGACCGCACGCACGGGGTCATCCCCCGGATCACGGCACGGTATCCCGACGCGACGGTCGAGGACTCGTACGCGATCCAGGGGGTGTGGCGCGACCAGAACATCGCCGCCGGGCGCCGGCTCGTCGGCCGCAAGATCGGGCTCACCTCCAAGGCGATGCAGCAGGCGACGGGCATCACCGAGCCGGACTACGGCGTGATGTTCGACGACACCGTCTACGAGTCGGGCGCCGAGATCCCGGTCGACCTCTTCTCGAACGTGCGCATCGAGGTCGAGCTCGCCTTCGTGCTCGCGAAGCCCCTCGAGGGTCCGGACTGCACGCTCGAGGACGCCCTCGCCGCGATCGAGGACGCCGTGCCGGCCCTCGAGATCCTCAACTCGCACATCGAGCTGGAGGGCCGCACGATCGTCGACACGATCGCCGACAACGCCGCGTACGGTGCGATGGTGCTCGGCGATGTGCGCAAGCGGCCCGACGAGATCGACCTGCGGTGGGTCCCGGGCGTGCTCAGCCGCAACGGCGAGATCGAGGAGACCGGGGTCGCCGCCGGCGTGCTGGGCCACCCCGCCACCGGTGTCGCGTGGCTCGCGAACAAGTTCCACCAGCACGGCGCACGACTGGAGGCGGGCGAGATCATCCTCGCCGGGTCCTTCACGCGCCCCATGTGGGTCTCGCGGGGAGATAGCGTCAGGTGCGACTACGGACCGATGGGAGTCATCGAATGCCGCTTCGTCTGAGCCCGACCTTGAGCGCCGCCCTCGCGGGCGCCGATCGCCCGCTGGCCGGGATGTGGGTGTGCACGGGATCGCCGCTGGTGGCCGAGATCTGCGCGGGCTCGGGCCTGGACTGGGTGCTGATCGACATGGAGCACTCGCCCAACGGCCTCGAGTCCGTGCTCGCGCAGCTGCAGGCGGTGGCCGCCTACCCGGTGACGCCCGTCGTCCGCGTGCCCATCGGCGACGTCGTGACGATCAAGCAGGTACTCGATCTCGGAGCCCAGAACCTGCTCGTGCCGATGGTGTCGTCCAGGACGGATGCCGAGGCCGCCGTCGCCGCCGTGCGCTATCCCCCGCGGGGGAACCGCGGGGTGGGCTCGGCGCTCGCCCGGTCGGCGCGGTGGAACCGCGTCGACGGATACCTGCGGGACGCCGACGACCACGTGTCGCTGTTCGTCCAGATCGAGACGGCCGCGGGCGTCGAGGCGGCCGCCGAGATCGCCGCGGTCGACGGGGTCGACGGGGTGTTCGTCGGGCCGTCCGACCTCGCCGCCTCGATGGGAGTCCTCGGTCAGCAGACGCATCCGGACGTCGTGGCCGCCGTCCACCGCGCCTTCGACGCAGTGCGCGCCGCGGGCAAGCCCGTGGGCGTCAACGCGTTCGATCCGGCCGCCGCCGACGCGTACCTCGGCGCCGGAGCATCCTTCATCCTCGTCGGCGCCGACGTCGCGCTGCTCGCGCGCGGGTCCGAGGCCCTCGCGGCGCGCTGGGTCGTGGCATCCGGCGACGGCGACCGCGCGTCGTACTGAGGCGCACGAGCGCTGCTGCTCCCGGCGACAGGCGCCGGGCGAACCCTGTCAAGGGCCCCCACCCGCAGCGCGGGCGTGACACGCTGGGCCCATGAAGCGCGACGTCTCCAGCCGCATCGCCCTGAACATCACCGAGCCCGCCGAACTGGTGTTCGCCATCGCGGCCTCCCGCCACTACTCCCCCGCGTCCGAGCGCATCTCGGCGACCGTCGACGGCCGGTCCCTCGAGATCGAGGAGCTCCTCGACGCCCACGGGACGCGTCTGCACCGCGTGCTCGCCCCGGTCGGCGCGTTCGCGATGGAGTACGCCGCCGCGCTCGACGAGGGCGACCCGGCCGGCGGCGACGACGTCGAGCGGCTCGTGTACCTCCGTCAGAGCCGCTACGCCGAGTCCGATGCGATGGCCCCCACAGCGGCCGCGGAGTTCGCCGGCATCGAGGGCGCCACCCAGCTCCTCGCCGCCGTGTCGTCGTGGGTCGGCACGCGCCTGGCGTACGTCCCCGGCTCGTCGCTCCCGACGGACGGCGCCACCCGCACCCTCCTCGCACGTCAGGGCGTGTGCCGCGACTACGCCCACCTGTGCATCGCGCTGCTGCGCGGGCTCGGCATCCCGGCCCGCATGGTCGCCGTCTACGCGCCTGGACTGCACCCGATGGACTTCCACGCGGTCGCCGAGGCGTGGATCGACGACGCCTGGCGGGCCGTCGACGCCACCACGCTCGCCCCGCGCTCGAGTCTCGTCCGCATTGCGACGGGGAGGGATGCCGCCGACACGGCGTTCCTCACGGTGGTGTCGGGCCGCGCCGACCTCGTCGACGTCACCGTGGGCGCGACGGCCGACGTGCTGCCGGACGACGACCTCGACAGGCTCGTCTCGATCGCCTGAGCGTCCCCACCGGCCGGACGGCGGGCGGTGGCATCGGTCACCCGCGCCCGAGCGGACATGGCACAGTGAGAGGCATGAAGAAGTGGGTCGTGCGGTTCGCGTCGCTGCTCGTGTTCAACATCGTCGTGCTGCTGGTCGTGGGCTGGCTCACTCCCGCGCGCGTCGGCTGGGCGGCATTGTGGGCGGGCATCGTCCTGACCGCGCTCGTGATCTGGATCAAGCCCCTCGTCGAGAAGTGGTTCCGCTCGATGGCGGCCCGGTCGTCCCACCAGCGCACCCGGGCAGGCGAGAAGCTCGTCGAGTTCCTCCTCGCCTTCGCCGTCGCCTTCCTCGTCTGGATCGCCACCGTGGTCTTCACCGGCGTGTCGATCGGCGGCGGGATCTTCGGCGCATTCTGGGGGTGGGTGATGCCCCCGGTTTTCCTCCTCATCGGCTGGGCGATCTACGCCGCGATCGATGACCGGGTCGAGACGCACGCCGGCACCCTCTACGACCGGGCGACCGGTACGCGCAGTGTGCCGGGGCCGGATGCCTCCGCCCCGCCGGTGCGGAGCCCCGAGGCCGCCGCGGGCCGGCGCGAGCTGAACGACGGCCTCACCGACGAGCAGCGCCGCATGCTCGACGAACTCGGCAAGGGCTGATCGGGCCCGATCTGTCGATCGGCGTCGACCCCGATCGTCATAGAGGTGTCACACCCCTCCAGAAAGGACGACGCCATGCGCTACGCACTCCTCCTCCACTACCCCGAGATGACCGCCGACGACATGGGCCCCGATGCGTGGGCCGAGGGCATGCGCGAGTTCGACGAGTACGCCAAGGCGCTCGATGACGCCGGCGTGCTCGTGTCGGCCGAGGTGCTCCAGCCGTCCGCGGTGACCACGACCGTCACGGCGCCGGACGGTGCGCTGCGCGTGCAGGACGGCCCGTTCGCCGACACGAGGGAGCAGCTCGGCGGCACCTTCGTGATCGAGGTCGACGACCTCGACGCCGCCGTCGCGTGGGCCGGCAAGGCGCCCTCGGTCGGCTGGGGCGCCATCGAGGTGCGCCCGAGCGCCACGCACTTCCGCGACCGCGCCTGGACCCCGTTCGCGAGCTGATGCCGCCGGCCGCCGTGCCCCCTCCCGACCGGCCCGTCGTTCCGGGCGGATCGACCGGGGGCGTGGCGCCCGGCGCCGCTGCTGCGGCCGCCGAGCACGCCGCGAGGACGTCGTACGGCCGGCTGCTCGCCGTCGTCGCCGCCTCGACGCTCCCCTCGCCTCCTCCCCGCGCCGCCGGCGCGTCGCGCGGAGCCTCCGGGCGCGTCGGCCCGGACATCGCGCTGGCCGAGGACGCCCTCGCCGACGCGTTCGAGAAGGCGCTGCGGACGTGGCCGGATGCCGGCATCCCCGCCAATCCCGAAGGGTGGCTCGTCACCGTGGCCCGCAACCGCATCCGCGACGCACTGGGCTCCGCCGCGCGCCGCACGGGCGTGCCACTCGATGAGGCACTCCTGGCGACGCTCGCCGACGACGGCGACGCGGCGACGGCCGTCGCGCGACGCGAGGTCATCCCCGACCGGCGGCTCGAGCTGCTGTTCGCCTGCGCGCACCCCGCGATCGATCCCGCCGCCCGCACGCCGCTCATGCTGCAGACGGTGCTGGGGTTCGACGCCGCGCAGATCGCCGGCGCGTTCGGCGTGGCACCGGCGACGATGGCGCAGCGGCTCGTGCGCGCGAAGCGCCGCATCCGCGACGCCGGGATCCCGTTCCGGGTGCCGTCGCGGGCCGACATGCCGGCCCGGCTGCCCGCCGTGCTCGAGGCCGTGTACGGCGCGTACGCGATCGCGTGGCTCGACCAGGGCGACGAGCCGCGGGAGTCGCTCGCCGACGAGGCGCGCTGGCTCGCGGTGCTGACGGCCGCCCTCCTCGACGACGAGCCCGAGGCGTGGGGCCTGGCCGCGCTGCTGACGTATGCCCAGTCGCGTGCCGCGGCACGCGCGGCCGCGCCGTGGCCGCCACTGGACGAACAGGACCCGGCGCTGTGGGACCGCTCGCTCATCGCCGAGGGCGCCGCGCTGCTGCGCCGCGCCTCCGCGCTCGGTCGTCCGCTCGGTCGCTTCCAGCTCGAGGCGGCGATCCAGGCCGTGCACTGCGACCGCGCCCGCACCGGCGAGCTGGACGTCGAGGCTCTCGTGAAGCTCTACCGCGGACTGGTGGCGATCGCCCCGACCGACGGGGCCCGGGCGGCCCTCGCCGCCGCCGAGGCGCGGCTGCGCTGAGCCCGCCGACGAGCCGGCGCGGGCTAGCCCGCCCGGCGTCAGCCGGCGGCGCGCTCGGCGGCCTCGACCACGTTCGTCATGAGCAGCGCGACGGTCATCGGCCCCACGCCGCCGGGGTTCGGCGACAGGTAGCCCGCGACCTGGGCGACATCGGGGGCGACGTCTCCGTACACGCGGGACTTGCCGGTCTCGGGGTCCTCCTCGCGCGTCACGCCGACGTCGAGCACGGCCGCGCCGGGCTTGACGTCCTCCGCGCGCACGATGTGCTTCACGCCGGCGGCGGCGACGATGACGTCGGCCTGGCGCAGGTGGTGGCCGAGATCGGTGGTGCCGGTGTGCGTGAGGGTCACCGTGGCGTTGATCTCGCGGCGGGTGAGCAGCAGGCCGATCGAGCGGCCGATGGTGACCCCGCGGCCGACCACCACGACGTCCTTGCCCTTCAGGTCGTAGCCGTTGCGCACGAGCAGCTCGATCACGCCGCGGGGCGTGCACGGCAGCGGCGTCGTGATCGGCGCGTTGACGTTGAGCACGAGGCGTCCGAGGTTCGTCGGATGCAGGCCGTCGGCGTCCTTGGCCGGATCGATGCGCTCCAGGATCGCGTCGGTGTCGAGGTGCTTCGGCAGCGGCAGCTGCACGATGTAGCCGTGGCACTCCGGATCGGCGTTGAGCTCGTCGATCAGCGCCTCCACCTGCTCCTGCGTGGCGTCGGCCGGAAGCTCCCGCTGGATGGAGTTCATCCCGATCGCCTCGGACTCGCGGTGCTTCATCCCCACGTACAGCTGCGACGCGGGGTCGGCGCCGACGAGCACGGTCGCGATGCCCGGCGTGATGCCCTTCTCCTTCAGCGCGGCGATGCGCCCGCGCAGCTCGTCCTTGATCTCGGCCGCGGCCGCCTTGCCGTCGAGCTTCTGTGCCGTCATGTCGTGCCTCCGTCGACGGATGCCGCGCCCGCGGCATCCGAAATCCCTATCTCGATAGTGATACCAGACGAGCGCCCCCGCTGCGGCGCCCGCTTCCGCTCAATGGCGGAAGTCGGGGTACAGCGGGAACGCGGCGGTCAGGGCCGACACCCGCAGGCGCAGCTCCTCGAGGTCGGCGCCCGGCTGGAGGGCGAGGGCGATGACGTCGGCGACCTCGGTGAACTCGGCGTCGCCGAACCCGCGCGTGGCGAGCGCCGGCGTGCCGATGCGCAGACCGGACGTGACCATCGGGGGGCGGGGGTCGTTGGGAACCGCATTGCGGTTGACGGTGATGCGGATCTCGTGGAGGCGGTCCTCGGCCTGCTTGCCGTCGAGTTCGGCGTTGCGCAGGTCGACCAGCACGAGGTGCACGTCGGTGCCGCCGGAGCGCACCGTGATGCCGGCATCCTTCACGTCCTGCTGCGACAGGCGCTCGGCGATGATGCGGGCGCCGCGCAGGACGCGCTCCTGCCGCTCCTTGAACTCGGGCGTGGCCGCGAGCTTGAACGCGGTGGCCTTGGCCGCGATCACGTGCATGAGCGGGCCGCCCTGCTGGCCAGGGAAGACCGCGGTGTTGATCTTCTTGGCGATCTCGGCGTCGTTGGTGAGGATGAAACCCGAGCGCGGGCCGCCGATGGTCTTGTGCACCGTCGAGGACACGACGTGCGCGTGGGGCACGGGGTTCGGGTGCACGCCCGCCGCGACGAGGCCCGCGAAGTGCGCCATGTCGACCCACAACATGGCGCCGACCTCGTCGGCGATCGCGCGGAAGCGCGCGAAGTCCAGCTGACGGGGGTAGGCCGACCAGCCGGCGATGATCACCTTCGGCCGGTGCTCGCGCGCCAGCCGGGCGACCTCGTCCATGTCGATGGTCGAGGTCTCGGGGTCGACGCCGTACGCGACGATGTTGTACAGCCGGCCCGAGAAGTTGATCTTCATGCCGTGCGTGAGGTGGCCGCCCTGGTCGAGCGACAGACCGAGCAGCGTGTCGCCGGGGCGCGCGATCGCGTGGAGCACCGCGGCGTTCGCGGTGGCGCCCGAATGGGGCTGCACGTTGGCGAACTCGGCGCCGAAGAGCTTCTTCGCGCGGTGGATCGCAAGCTCCTCCGCGACGTCGACCTCCTCGCAGCCGCCGTAGTAGCGGCGGCCGGGATAGCCCTCGGCGTACTTGTTCGTCAGCACCGAGCCCTGAGACTGCAGGACCGACACGGGGACGAAGTTCTCGGACGCGATCATCTCGAGGAATCCGCGCTGCCGGTCCAGCTCGCGGTCGAGCACCTGGGCGATCTCGGGATCGACCTCGGCGAGCGGGGCGTTGAAGAACTGATCGGTCATGCGATCTCCTGACTCACGGCTTCCAGATAGGGGTGTCCCACATCGGCCCAGGCGTGCGGTCGAATGCCGTAGTCGGTCGCTCCCCGGTGGTGGCCCACCTCAACGCCAGTCGCGACATCCCGAGCATAACCGAAGACGAACCGCTAGGCTGATGCCCGACCGATTTGTTAGGACTCTTTACATGCATGCCGCGTCGCTTCCCGCCGTCGTCCCTGCACCGTCGTCGATCGAGGCGGGCAGCGGTGCGCCCTTCCGGCTCTCCGAGACCACCTCGCTGGCGGGGGACGCGGATGCCACGGCCGCCCTCGCCGCCATCGTCCTGGCGCGGACCGGGCTGAGCCTGGGCGCCGCCGAGGGCGCCGCCGACGTCGAGCTGCGCGTGACGCCGGGCGGCGCGCCGGAGTCCTACCGGATCGACGTGGCGGAGGCATCCGTCGTCGTCACCGGAGCCGACGCGGCCGGACTGTTCTACGGCGTGCAGACCCTCGGGCAGCTGATCGCACGCGACGGGGCGGGCTGGAGCCTGCCCGCCGTGAGCATCGACGACGCACCGCGGTTCGCCTACCGCGGGCTGATGCTCGACGTCGCCCGGCACTTCCACCCCGTCGAGGCGGTGAAGGGCTGCATCGACCGCGCCGCCTCGCTGAAGATGAACGCGCTCCACCTCCATCTGACCGACGACCAGGCGTGGCGCATCCAGCTCGACTCGCGTCCCGAGCTCGTGGAGCGTGCGAGCGCCGGCTCGGTCGGCGGCGACCCGGGCGGGTTCTACACGAAGGACGACTACCGCGACATCGTCCGGTACGCCGCGTCGCGGCACATGATCGTCGTGCCCGAGATCGACATGCCCGGTCACACCCACGCGGTCGGGCTCGCGTACCCCGAGCTGGCGGAGGAGCCGGTGGTCGGCGACCACATCCTCGAGACGCTCGCCGAGTACGGCGGCGACGCGCCCGTCGCCGGCGTGCCGTACGACGGCATGGCGGTGGGGTTCTCCTCGCTGAAGATCCACGAGGAGGCGACCTACGACTTCGTGGCCGACGTCTTCGGCGAGCTGACGGCCATGACGCCCGGGCCCTATCTCCACTTCGGGGGCGACGAATCGCTGTCGACCAGCGCCGCGGACTTCGACGAGTTCGTCACCCGCGTCAGCGCGATCATCGCCGACCTCGGCAAGACGCCGGTCGCGTGGCACGAGGCGGGCGCCGCGAAGGACATCGCGGACACGACGATCGGCCAGTACTGGGGCTTCGTGAGGCCGCAGGGCGATTCCGGCGAGAAGGCGAGGGCGTTCGTCGACAACGGCGGCGGGCTCATCCTCTCCCCCGCCGACGCGATCTACCTCGACATGAAGTACCCGTCCGGTCCCGCGCTCGGGCTGACGTGGGCCGACGGACCGACGAGCGTCGAGCGCGCGTACTCGTGGGAGCCGTCCGACGTCGTGCCCGGCGTCGACGAGGCCGCCATCCTCGGGATCGAGGCCGCGCTGTGGACCGAGACGGTCCGCACCGCCGCCGACATCGACACCATGGCCTTCCCCCGCATCGCCGCGGCGGCCGAGGCCGGGTGGTCGCCGGCGACCGGCGACAGCGAGCTCCGCACGTGGGCGTCTTTCCGCGAGCGCGTCGGCGCGCTGGGTCCGCTGTGGACCGCGATGGGCATCGGCTTCCACCCCTCCGACGAGATCCCGTGGGCCGCCGAGTGACGGCCGCCGAGGAAGGACGCACCGCATGAGCACGCTCGTCCACACCGTCCGCCTGCTCGGGTCGGCAGGCGTCGACTCCGGCCGCGGCGACGGCTGGGTCCTGTTCGAGGACGGCCGGGTCTCGGGCGCCGGGGCGGGCGGCGACCTCCCTGCTGCCCAGGACGTCGTGGACGGCAGGGGCGGATGCCTCGTCCCCGGCTTCATCGACATCCACGGGCATGGCGGGGGCGGTGCCGGCTTCGACGACGGCCCGGAGGCGATCCGCGCAGCGCGCGCAGTGCACCGGGCCCACGGCACGACACGCGCCGTGCTGTCGCTGATCACCGCGCCGATCGACGAGCTGGCCGCGCGGGTCGCGATGGTCGCCGACCTGACCGAATCCGACCCGACGATCATGGGCTCCCACCTGGAGGGACCGTTCCTCGACCCCGGTCACAAGGGCGCGCACGCAGAGGCGCTGCTGCGCGCCCCGGACGCGGCATCCGTCGACCGCCTGCTCGAGGCCGGACGCGGCTCGATCAGGCAGGTCACCCTCGCTCCCGAGCTCCCGGGCGCCTTCGAGGCCATCAGCCGCTTCGTCGACGCGGGCGTGGCCGTCGCGGTCGGGCACACCGACGCGGACGCCGCCGTCGCCCGTCGCGCGTTCGACGCCGGCGCGACCATCCTCACGCACGCCTTCAACGCGATGAACGGCATCCATCATCGCGCACCGGGACCGGTCGTCGCGGCGTTGCGCGACGACCGCGTGACCGTCGAGATCATCGCCGACGGGGTGCACGTCGACCTCGCCCTGATCGCGACGCTCTTCGCCGCCGACGGCGACCGCATGGCGCTGGTCACCGACGCGATGGCGGCGGCGGGCGCGGCGGACGGGCGCTACGTGCTCGGCGGGCTCGCCGTACGGGTGGACGGAGGAGTGGCGCGCCTGGAGGACGGCGGCGCGATCGCCGGTTCGACGCTCACGCAGGATGCCGCAGTGCGCAACGTCGTCGCGGCCGGAGTCGCTCTCGACGACGCGGTGCGCGCCGCGACGCAGACCCCCGCGCAGGCGATCGGCCGACCCGACCTGGGACGGCTGGACGAAGGCTCCCTCGCCGACGCGGTGCTGCTGGACGACGACCTCGCCGTGCGCCGGGTGTGGGTCGCGGGCAGCTCCGACTGACGCAGGCACGATGAAGGCGGGGCCGAAGGTCCCTCCCCCGAGATACCTTCGAGCCCCGCCATATCCGCGGGATGATCCCGCGGGGGGCCGCCGCCGTCGTGCCCCACACAAGGGCGGCCTGCCACTCTGACCAGAGAGACCGCGGGTCCCGGCATCTATTACGCGACTTCGCGAAGATTTTCTTCGGGCTCGCGGAGCACGGCGAGGAGCGCGCATCGCGCCGCTGCGCCGGCGGGCTGCGCAGACCACTGGTCAAATCGAGGCAGGGCCGCGACAATGGACCCAGTCGCGACGCGAGACGCGCCGCGCACCGGGGCGTGCGCGATCGTGGCGCTGTGGAGTCTGGGGATTCATGGAACACGACGAGGTACGCGAACACGACGCGGTCGATGCCGACGTCGTCGCCGACTCCGACCTCGTGACCCGCACCCGCTCGGGCGACTCCGGCGCCTTCGGAGAGCTGTGGCGCCGCCACTACCGGGCGGGCGTCACGGTGGCGCGCAACATGACGTCGAGCCTTGACGCGGACGACCTGGTGCAGGAGGCGTACACCCGCATCTACCACTCCATCGTGTCCGGCGGCGGCCCCACCGGATCCTTCCGCGCGTACCTGTTCACGAGCATCCGCAACACCGCAGCGGCGTGGGGACGCGCGCGCCGCGAGACGGCGTACGACGAGCTCGACGGCGTCGAGGACCCGGCGGCCGGCGAGCACGAGAGCGAGGCCGCGCTCGACCGCGGCCTCACGCACCAGGCGTTCCGCAGCCTGCCCACGCGCTGGCAGGAGGTGCTCTGGTACTCCGAGATCGAGCAGATGAAGCCGGCCGAGATCGCGCCCCTCCTCGGCATGAAGCCGACGGCGGTGGCGCAGCTGACGTTCCGCGCGCGTGAGGGGCTGCGCGAGGCGTGGATCCAGGCGCACCTGCGCTCGGTCGCCGACGGGTCCGAGTGCCAGTGGACGATCGAGCGCCTGGGCGCCTACGCCCGGCGCAACCTCGGACGCCGCGACCACGCCAAGGTCGAGCGCCACCTGTCCAGCTGCGTGCGGTGCTCGATCGTCGCGAGCGAGGCCAGAGAGGTCTCGAGCCGCCTCGCCCTGGTGCTGCTTCCGCTCGCGATCGGGGCCACCGGCACCGCGGGCTACCTGGCGACGGTCCAGGGCGGCGGCACGACACTGGTCGCGATGGCCGAGATGCCGTCCGCCGTCGTGGAAGGCGCCGCCGCGGTCCTCCCCCGCGCGGCCGACCTCGCGATCGGCGCCGGGACCTCCACAGGCGCCGGCAGCGGCGCCGCCGCGACCACCGGCGGGACGCTCGCCGGTTCGACGAGTGCGATCGCGAGCACCGGCACCGGGGTCGGGGCGAGCGCCGTCGCGGTCACCTCGAGCGCCGGCGCCGTGGGCAGCGCGGTCGCGGCGGGGACGACGACGGGCATCGTCGCCGGCGCCGTCGGCGGGTCGACCCTGGCCGGGATCGGCGCCGCCTCGGGCCTGGCGGCTGCGGGCCTCGTGGTGGTCAGCAGTGTGGTGGCGGCGGTGGCGCTGCCGGCCGCAGCACCCGACCCTGCGCCGACACCGGCCGTGACGGCGTCCGAGCCCGGCCTCCTCGACGCGCTGCCCGGCATCGTCGATGAGGACGAACCCGCGCTGCAGCTCTCGGACGAGCCGGGCCCGGATCCCGCGGACATCTCCGTGATCGCCGAGCACGGACCGTCGGACGACGTGGTGCGGGGCAGGCGCGACACCGGCGGTCAGGGCGCGGACGGCGAGCGCCCCAGCCGGGGCGACGCCACCGACGACGAGGCCGACGGCAGCGCCGCCGAAGACGGCGACGAGGCCGGCGATGAGGCGGGCGACGCCCCCGACGGCCCGACGAAGAACGGCAACGGCAACGCGTACGGCACCGGCAACGGCAATGCGTACGGCACCGGCAACGGCAATGCGTACGGAAGCGGACGCGGCGACGAGGCGACCACGCCCGGCACGCCGGTTCAGACCCCCGGCCGCGGCAACGGCGGCGCCGCGGTCAGCGAGGAGCCGGCCGGCGACGACGATGCGGCCGGCGTGGACGAGAAGAAGCCGAGCGGCGCGCCGAACAGCAGCACGCGGCCCGGCAAGACCGAGACAGCAGCGCCGGAGACGCCGGAGGCCGCAGCCCCGACGCGACCGACCGCCGCCGGCTCCCCGGCCGAGGAGAAGCGGGCGGCGTCGCCGGCCGCGGATGCACGCGGCCAGGACGCGACCGGCGCCGAGCAGGCGGCAGACGCCCGCCCAGGCCAGGCCCCCGGGAATCGACCGGCGGAGACCAGCCCGACGGCGACGAGGGGCTCGACACCGCACTCGCCGGCTGCTGCGGAGCCCGAGGAGCGCGCAACCCCGGCGGCGCCCGCCGCCGAGCCCGGCACGCCCGCCACGCCGGAGCGCCCGACGCCGACCGCCACCGGGCGCGAAACCCCCGCCCGCGAGACCCCGGCGGCGCCTGCCGCC
>NZ_JBAOJP010000010.1:0-330338 GCF_037083505.1 Microbacterium sp. CCNWLW41 | reverse complement strand
CCGCCGAGGCAGCCCAGGCGGCTGCCGACGCCACGGACAGCCGGGGGCCTGCGGCACGCGCCGACGCCGCCGCGGGCGCGCGCGGGGCGGCGCCCGCCGGAGACTGACCCGGCCGGCGGGTGCGGCATCCCGCCGTAGACTGGAGGCCATGTCCGACACGACCGGCGCCACGCCTGCGCCCACGAGCAAGGCTGCGCCGCAGGCGTCCGAACCGGCACCGGGCACCCGCCCGCCGCTCTCGGCGATCGACATCGTGGCGTTCCTGTGCGAGCTCTTCGCCTTCGCCACCCTGGCGCTGTGGGGCTTCACGATGTGGCCGTTCCCGTGGAACATCGTGGCGGGCATCGCGGCTCCGGTCGTCGCCATCCTCGCCTGGGCGCTCTTCGTCTCACCGCGCGCCGTGCTCGCCGTGCATCCGTTCGTGCGCGCCGTCGTCGAGCTCCTGGTGTACGCGTCGGCGACGATCGCGTGGTGGAGCATGGGCAACGCCTGGATCGGCCTCGCCTACGGCGTCATCGCCGTCACCGCCGGCGTGATCGTCGGCCGCCGGCGCCTCTCGTGACCACGGGCGCGGACGCGCTCACCCTCCTGCGCGCCGAGCTCGGCGACCGGGTCGACACCTCACCCGCGTCGCTGGCCGCCGCGCGCGCCGACAAGTCGGGGCATGCGGCATCCGGGCACCCGGTCGCCGTCGTGCACGCCCGCAGCGTCGAGGACGTCCAGCGCACCCTCCGCATCGCGAGCGAGACAGGCACGCCGGTCGTCACCCGCGGCGCGGGCACCGGCCTCGCGGGCGGCGCCAACGCGGGCGCCGGCGAGATCGCCCTCTCGATGCGCGCCATGGACGGCATCCTCGAGGTGCGTCCGGACGACCTCCTCGCCGTCGTGGAGCCCGGCATCCTCAACGCCGACCTCAACGCCGCGCTCGCCCCGCACGGCCTCTGGTGGGCGCCCGACCCCGCGAGCCGGGCGATCTCGACCGTGGGCGGCAACATCGCGACCGGCGCCGGCGGACTGCTGTGCGCCAAGTACGGCGTGGTACGCGACGCGGTGCTGGGCGTCGACATCGTCCTGGCCGACGGACGGCTGCTCACGCTCGGCCACCGCACCGTCAAGGGGGTGACCGGCCTCGACCTCACGTCGCTGGTCATCGGGTCCGAGGGCACGCTCGGGGTGATCGTGGGCGCGACCCTGAAGCTGCGCCGGCTCATGCCCGGCGAGGTGTGCACGATCGCCGCGACCTTCCCCGACGTGCGGACGGCCGCCGAGGCATCCGCCGCCGTCACGGCGTCCGGGACGCAGCCGGCGATCATGGAGCTCATGGATGCCGCGTCCCTCGCCGCGGTGCACGCCCTGCTGTCGCTGGGCCCACCCACCCCGGGCGCCGCCCAGCTGACCATCCAGACCGACGGTCCCGCGGCCATCGCGGAGGCCGAGGCGATCGCCGCGGTGCTGCGCCGCGCCGGCGGCACGGTCGCGGTCTCGCACGATCGCGAGGAGGGCGAGCGGCTGCTGACGGTCCGCCGATCGATGCACCCCGCGATGGAGACGCTCGGCACCGCGCTCATCGAGGACGTCTCGGTGCCGCGCAGCGCGCTCCCGGCGATGTTCGACGAGATCGCCCGCGTCGAGCGCGAGCACGGCGTCGTCATCCCCACGGTCGCCCACGCCGGCGACGGCAATCTGCACCCCAACTTCATCTTCGAGGGCGTGCCCGACGAGTTCGGCGTCGTCGAGGCTCCCGAGTACATCTGGCGCGCGGCCGACGACCTGTTCCGCGCCGCGCTGCGGCTGGGCGGCACGCTCACCGGCGAGCACGGCGTCGGCGTGCTCAAGCGCCGGTGGCTCGCCGACGAGCTGGGCGAGGACCAGTGGGAGCTGCAGCGGCAGATCACCCGCCTGTTCGATCCGCAGGGCATCCTGAACCCGGGCAAGGTGTTCGCGCCGTGACCGCCACGGTGCACGTCAGCGCCGCCGTCCTGGTCGACGACGCCGGCCGGGCGCTCGTCGTCCGCAAGCACGGCGCGACGGTGTTCCAGCAGCCCGGCGGCAAGCCCGACCCCGGCGAGACCGCCCTCGACGCGGTCGTGCGCGAGGTGGCCGAGGAGACCGGCATCGTGGCCGACCGCGCCGCGTTCGAGCCGCTCGGACGGTTCACGGATGCCGCCGCCAACGAGCCGGGTCACCTCGTCGTGGCCGACGCCTACGTCCTCAGGGTTGCGGCGGGCTCGGGCACGGCGATCCCGGCGGCCGAGATCGCCGAGCTGCGGTGGATCGGCGAGCACGAGGTCGAGGCGACGCCCCTCGCACCGCTCTCAAGGAACCAGCTCATCCGCTACGCCTGGCGCTGAGCCGCGGCATCCGTCACGCGTCCGAAGCCGGGCTCAGATGCCCTGCCAGTCGGGCTTGTTGTCGAACGCGTAGCGGTAGTAGTCGGCGCGACGCAGCTGCGATGCGGCCGCCTCGTCGACGACCACCGTCGCGCGGGCGTGCAGCTGGATGGCCGACCCGGGCAGCGACGCGCTCAGCGGCCCCTCGACCGCGCCGGCGACAGCCGCCGCCTTCCCCTCGCCGAAGGCCAGGAGCACCAGGTGACGCGCCCGCAGGATCGTGCCCAGCCCCTGCGTGATGCAGTGCATCGGCACGTCGTCGATCGAGTCGAAGAACCGCGCGTTGTCGCGCCGGGTCTGCTCGGTGAGCGTCTTCACGCGCGTCTGGGAGGCGAAAGACGAGCCGGGCTCGTTGAAGCCGATGTGGCCGTCGGTGCCGATGCCGAGGATCTGCAGGTCGATGCCGCCGGCGTCCAGGATCGCCGCCTCGTACTCGTCGCCGTGGAACTCGATGCCCTCCGGCGTGCCGTCGGGCGTGCGGATCAGCTCGGGGTCGAGGCCCAGCGGCTCCACGACCTCCCGCGTGATGACCGAGCGGTAGCTCTCGGGGTGGGCCGGGTCGATCCCGACGTACTCGTCCAGCGCGAAGCCGCGCACGCGTGACACGTCCAGGCCCTCCAGCCGCGGCTTCAGGGCCTCGTACACCGGAAGCGGGGTCGACCCGGTCGCAAGACCCAGGACCGTCTCGGGATTCTCTCGCACGAGCGCCGCGATGTGATCGGCGACGAGCGCCCCCGCGGCCTCCTTGTCGCGGACGATGACGATCTCAGCCATGGACCAGAGCCTCCTCGGTGTCGTGTGTGGCATCGCCCTCCGCACCCACGAGCGCGGCGCCCAGCGCCGCCGCGGGCGAACCCGGCGGCAGCAGCTCGACGCGCTCGGCGAGGTGCAGGGAGCGCATGAACGGGGATGCCTCGGCGCTGGCCGACAGCTCGGCTGCGACATCCGTCATCAGCCGATCGCCCAGCGCTGTCACACCCCCTCCGAGGACCACGATATCGACGTCGGCGGTGAGCACCAGTACCCGCACGGCGGCCGCCACGCCGCGGGCGAGACCCGCGCGCAGCCGCTGCGCCGACGGATCGCCCGCGTCGGCGGCGTCGAACACGTCGCGCACGGGGAGGGCCGAGCGCCGCCCCCATCGCTCGGCGATGGCCCCGCCGCCCGCGAAGGCCTCGATGCACCCCCGCTGCCCGCAGCGGCAGACCGGCCCGTTCGGGTCGATGGAGATGTGACCCACCTCGCCGGCGGCACCGCGCGCCCCTCGCCACAGCGTTCCCTCCGACACGATGCCGGCCGCGACGCCGGTGCCGAGGTTCAGATACGCCATCGACCGCGGCGGCGGTCCCGAGACCGCATGCAGCGCGTGGGCGCCGAGAGCGGCCGCCTTGACGTCGTTCTCCACCCGCACGGGCACGCCGAGCCGGGGCGAGACCGCCGCGGCGAGGTCCAGCTCGTCGACGCCGAGGTTGACCGCATGCACGACGCGTCCGGTCCCCGGCTCGACCTGGCCGGGGATGCCGACCCCCACCGACCGCACCGCGCCGAGGTCGACACCGGTCTCGGCGCCGAGGGCCCGCACGGCGTCCACCACCGTGTCGACGACGGCATCCGGTCCCCATCCCGTGGCCACCCGCAGACGACCGATGACGGCACCGGCATCGTCCACCGCGACGACGTCGGTCTTGGTTCCGCCGACGTCCAGCCCGATCCTCATCCGCCGGCCTCCCCGCGGGACGCCGGCCCAGAACCCCCGCGCATCAGCCCTTGACCGCCCCGGAGACCAGACCGCTGGTCATGCGGTGCTGGACGATGAGGAAGAAGACGATGACAGGCACTGCCATGATCGTGGAGGCGGCCATGACGACCGCCCAGTCGGTCGCCTTCGTCGCCTGCACGAAGGCCCGCAGCCAGATGGGCAGCGTGAGCGACTCCGGGCGCGTCATGATGACGAGGGCGAAGACGAACTCGTTCCAGGCCTGGATGAAGGCGAACACCCCGGTCGCGATCAGTCCCGGCGCGAGCAGCGGGAACGTGATGCGCCAGAAGGCGCCCGAGCGACTGCATCCGTCGATCATCGCAGCCTCTTCGAGGTCGGCGGGCACGCCGTTGACGAAGCCGCGCAGCGTCCAGATCGTGAACGGCAGCACGAACGCGATGTAGACGAAGCTCAGGCCGATGATCGTGTTGAGCAGGTACCAGCCGTCCAGCACGCGGAACACCGAGACGATCATGGCCTCCGCGGGGATCATCTGGATCACGAGGATCGCGACGATGAAGGACGTCCGCGTGCGGAAACGGTAGCGCGACACCGCGACGGCCCCGAGGAAGGCGAAGGCGAGCGCCACCACGAGCGTGATGCCGGTCACCGCCATCGAGTTGAAGAGCGCGTTCACCAGGCTGTCGTCGCCGAGCGCCTCCTGATAGTTGCTCAGGGTGAACTCGTCGGGCCACCAGTGCGGCGTGGTCGAGCGCACCGCGGATGCCGGCAGCAGGGACGTGTTCACCATCCAGTAGACGGGGAAGAGCGAGGCGACGATGACGACGAGGGCGGCGGCGTTCAGCGACACCCGTGCCACGGCGCGGCGGGGGCGGCCTGTCATGACTCCTCCTTCAGCATGGTGCGGATCCAGTAGCCCGAGATGACCAGCAGGAGGATGACGAGGATCACCGAGATCGCTCCCCCCGCGCCGAGGTCGCCGGAGGCCATCGAGACGCTGTAGATGTAGACGCCGATGGTGTTGGTCTCGGCGCGGACGCCGCCGATCGACTGCAGCGCGTAGATCTGGGCGAACACGCGGAGGTCCCAGATGATCTGGAGGACCAGCAGCACCAGCAGCACGGACCGCAGGTAGGGCATGACGATGAGGCGGAACCGGGCGAAGCCGCCGGCGCCGTCGAGGGAGGCCGCCTCCAGCACCTCGTCCGGGACCTGCATGAGCGCGGCGTACGTGCTGAACGCGACGAACGGGATCGCTCCCCACGTGATGATGATCGCCGCGACGGCGTAGAAGCTCGTGGGGTCGATCAGCCAGCTGTGGCCGATCCAGTTCTCACCCGTGAGCTGGGTCAGCAGCCAGTTCACGAGTCCGTACTGGGTGTCGAAGATCCAGCCCCACACGATGGTGGCGGTCAGCGCCGGCATCGCCCAGGCCAGGAGCAGCGAGATCGACACCGCGGTGCGCATCACCGCGCCGAGCCTGGTCATCATCACCGCGATCGCGACGCCGAGGAGCATGGTGGCCACGACGCTCACGACGCAGAGGGCGACGCTGCGTCCGAGCACGGCCCAGAACTCGGGGTCGGTCAGCACGGAGACGTAGTTGTCGATGCCGATGAACTCCGGTGCGGCGCCGAAGATCTGCGCACGCCCGAACTCCTGGAACGACATGATCACGAGCTGCACCAGGGGCCAGCCGATGAAGACGACGAGCATGATGAGCGCGGGTGTGAGCAGCGCGAGCGGCGCCCACGGGAAGCCGCGCCGTCGCGGCTGTTCGGGTTCGGGCCGTGACGCCGACGGCGAGGCCGGCGGTGCGGATGCCTCCGCGGGAATGGTCGTCATGGCGAACCTCCTCTCAAGATCGTGCGAGCCCTGGGGGCGGGCATGGAACGGGGTGCCCCGCGGCACGAGGCACCCCGCTCCCGAAGATCAGCCGTTCAGGATCTCTTCGATCTGCTCATCGGCCGCGGTGGCGAGCTCTTCGATGTCGCCGCCGTTCGCGATGTTGACGAACAGGTCCTGCATGATGCCCTGCGCCTCGACGTCGGCCCAGTTGGGCGATGCCGGCGTGAGCTTCGCGTCGGCAGCCGCCTCGGCGATGACGGTCGCGAGCTCGGGGGTGGCCGCGGCCACCTTGTCGCCGAGCGAGACGAGGGCGGGGACCAGGCCGTTCTCGGCGAGGATCGTCTGGTACTCCTCGCTCAGCATGATCTGCAGCGCACTCTTGGCCAGGTCCGGGTTCTGCGACTTGGCCGCGATGCCGATGTTGGATCCGCCCGCGAAGACCTGCGCAGCGCCGCCGTCCATGCCAGGGAGGGCGAAGTAGCCCGTGAGGTCTGCGACCGGGGTGGGCTGCTTGTCCTCATCGGCGACGATCGACCAGTACGCCCAGCTCGGCGCGGAGTAGGTGGCCGACTGCTCGGTGCGGAAGGGGACCCAGCCCTCGGCCTCGTCGCCGTCCTTCGGCGCGAGGGAGGCCTCGGTCATCAGCTGCTGCACCTGCGCGAGACCGGCGAGGGACTCGTCGCTGGACAGCTGCGCATCCCACTCGTCGCCGTCCTGGACGGCGATCTCTCCGCCGTTCTCCCAGATGAAGGGCAGCGCGTTGTACCAGTCCTTGCCCGGGAAGTACACGCCCGACACCCCCGGCAGCGCCCCGGCCAGGGTCACGCCGTTCGACACGTACTCGTCGAGGGTCGTGGGTACCGCGACGCCCGCCTGCTCGTACATCGCCGTGTTGTAGAACACGACCCGGGCGCCGGAGTAGTACGGGGCCGCGAACAGCGTGTCGTCCCAGCTGCCCGCCTCGACGAAGCCGGGGAGCAGGTCGTCGCCGCCGAGGTCGCCCTCGATGTCGTCGAGGCTCAGCAGCGCGCCGCTGGAGGTGAAGGCCGGAGCCTGCGTGTTGCCCATCTCGACGATGTCCGGGCTGTCGTTGGACGACAGGCTGGTGGTCAGCTTGTCGACGAGGCCCGTCCACTGCTGCTCCTCGATGACCAGCGTCGACCCCGGGTTCTCCTCCTCGAAGGTCTCCTTCAGGTAGTCCCGCGCGTCCTGCGGCGTGTCGGTGCCGACGAGCCACACGCGGATCTCGGCGCCCTCCTCCGACGAGGAGCCGCCCTCGTCGCTGCTGCCGGCGCAGCCGGCGAGCACCAGTGCCGAGGCGCCGATGAGCGCCACAGCTCCGAGCGTCTTCTTCATGGTGTCTTCCTTCGTGTTCTGTTCGGTGTTCTCTTGGTTCGGGTGGGCCGGGTGGCCCATCCGGGGGGAATCGGGGTTTCCGGGACGAACCCGGACAGACAGCGCCGTCAGGACACCCCGAGTTGACCTGACAGGACCATGACGGCCGCGCCGCGCAGGACGATGTCCTGGCCTTGCTCCGTCATCCGCACCCGCACGCCCTCGTCGTCGGACGACGCGAGCGTGCGCGCACGGAGGGTCTCGACGGTCTGGTCCGCGAGGGACCCGCCGAGGAGTTCAGGGGGGCCGGAGAGGACGATCTCCGACACGTCGAGGGTGCCGACGACCGGTGCGAGCGCGATCCCGAGTCGCTCCCCCGCATCGCGGAGGACGCCCTCGCGGGCATCGGGATCGGATGCCGCGGCCAGCCGCGACGACAGCGAGGGCACCGACAGCCAGGCCTCGAGGCATCCGACCCGACCGCACGCGCAGCGGGGACCGCCGTCGGTCCCGACCGTCACATGGCCGATCTCGCCCGCAGCGAAGCGGCTGCCGCGCATGGGCTGACCTGCCAGCAGCAGCCCAGAGCCCACGCCTCGGCCGACCTTGACGAGCAGCACGTCGTCGGGTGCGCCGCCGAAGGTGTACTCGGCCAGCACCGCGGCGTTCGCGTCGTTGGCGACCAGCACGGGGAGCCCGAGCGCGCCGCGCAGCGCGCCCTCGAGGTCGAAGCCCGCCCAGCCGAAGTTCGGGGCCGTGAGGATCACGCCGCGGTCGTCCACGACGCCAGGCGTGCCGACGCCGATGCCGAGCACCGGGGCGTGCGAGTCGGCCACGAGCGCGCGGGCGAGGTCGACGACCGTCGTCACGACGTCCTCGTCGGCCGGCAGCGGGACCTCGCGCCGCGCGACGATGCTGCCGTCGAGGGTCAGCACCGCGCCGATGAAGGTGTCGCTGCCGGACAGATCCAGGCCGACGATGCGGTGGCCGTCGTGGTCGAGGTCGACGAGGATGGCGGGCTTGCCCGGGCCTGACGCCTCGCGCACGCCCCGCTCCGAGACGAAGCCGTCGGCGATGAGCTCGGCGACGAGGTCGGAGATCGTGACGCGCGTGAGCCCGGTCTCCCTTGACAGGTCGGCGCGGCTCATGGCGCCCTGGTGGAACAGGGTCTGCAGCACCAGCGACCGGTTGTGGCCGCGAGCGTGCTCCGGCAGCACCTTGCGCCCCTGGCGCAGCGTGCGTCCGGGGGTGAACGCGCCGGACCCGGACACCGGTGGGGCGTCCGCGACAGAGGCGCTGCGCTGCGTTTCCGTGTTCGGCATGTTTGTTAGTAGAGCTTACGAACTAACTTTCCGCAACCCTCAGAGCCTATTTGCGCGGAGGCTTTACAAAACCGTGACCTCCCGCGCAGGCGGTCCGAAACGCGTCCACGCACGTTTCGCAGCGTGACCGGCGATTCATGCGTGATCAGGCCGTAACCTCATGGGTGGCCTCCGTCACCTACCATGGGGGAAGCGTTTATCACAATCGGGGGTGTTGGCGTGACAGATCTGGCGACCCAGTCGCAGGCCGGTGAGGCGTCTTCAGAAGACGACGACCGGGCCCAGCAGGCCGTCGAAAGCGACGAGACCGCGGTCGAGACGGAGCCGGCCGACGAGCCGGAGGGGGCCGTCGACGCCGAGGAGACCGCGGTCGAGACGGAGCCGGCCGACGAGCCCGCCCAGGCCGAGCAGGCCGACGAGCCGGCGCAGGCCGACGAGCCGGCGCAGGCCGACGAAGCCGAGCCCGAGCCGGAGGCCGCCGCGACAGCCGCGCTCGCCACGCCGGCGGCCACGAGTCCGGTGCCGCCGCTCCCCTCGATCTCTGCCGACGCCGCCGTCTACGCGTGGGCGCCCGCCGAGCCCAAGGCCAAGAAGAGGCGCACCGGGCTCTGGATCACCGCGGCCGCCGGCGTCGCCGTCGTCGGACTGGTGGTGTCATCGCTCGTGCTGATCGCCCCCGGCACCACGGTCGCCGGGGTTCCGGTCGGGTGGCTGACGCCCGGCGCCGCCGCCGACACGATCGACAGCAGCCTCGCCGAGACCACGGTCGTCATCGCCGGCGAGGACGGTGACGTCGAACTGACGGGCGCCGAGCTCGGAGCGACCGTCGACGCGCAGGCTCTCGCCGACGCCGCGTTCGCGCAGCACCCGATGTGGAACGTGACGTCGTGGTTCCAGAGCACCGACGCAGAGGTCGCGCTCGACGCCGCCACCGCGACCGCAGCACTCAGCGAGGCGGTCCCCCAGCTGTACACCGATCCGGTCGACGCGACGCTGGCCTTCGATCCGGCGTCGGCCTCGTATGTGGTGACGCCGGCTGTCCCGGGCACCGGGATCGACCTCGCCACCGTGCAGGCCGCCCTGCAGGATGCCCTGATGACCGGCGCCCGGAGCGCCGACGTCGAGCCCGTGGCGGTCGAGATCCCGGCCGGCATCTCGACCGAGACGGCGGACGCCGCGGTGGCACAGCTGAACGGGATGCTCGACACGGCCGGCTTCTACGTCGGCGAGGAGCGCACGGTGCCGATCGATCGCGCCACCCTGGCGGGGTGGTTGAACGTGGCGCCCGACACCGAGAGCGGCGGCTTCGAGATCACCGCCGACAGCGCGGCGATCCAGACCACGGTGGACGGCCTTGCGGCGGCCATCAACCGGCCGGTCGAGAACGGCGCGGTCATCACCAACTCGGCGGGCACCGTGCTCCGCGAGGAGGCTGCGGGAGTGTCCGGGCGGGAGCTCGGCGACACCTCGAACGTGGCCTCCGACTTCGCCGAGCAGCTCGCCACCGGAAACGCGGTGTTCGCGGCGCCCGTGACCGAGACTGCACCTGAGATGAGGACTCTGGCTCGCACGGTCGAGGTGAACCTGTCCAGCCAGACGGCGTATCTCTTCGAGAACGGCAACGTCGTCGGCACGTACGCGATCTCGTCAGGGCGGGCCGCCACCCCGACCCCGACGGGGCACTTCACCGTGAACGCGTACACCCGCATCCAGGACCTGGGGGCGCTCTGCTACAACCCGGAGGCACAGAACAGCTACTGCACGGAGGACGTGCCCTGGATCACGTGGTTCGCGCCGGACATCGCCTTCCACGGCACGTATTGGCACAACAACTTCGGTACGCCGATGAGCCACGGCTGCGTGAACATGACCGAGTCGGCCGCCAAGTTCGTCTACGACTGGACCGCCCGAGGCACCGAGGTGTGGGTTCACCACTGATCTGCTCGGCGACGACCTGAGAACGAGGAAGGGCGGATGCCGCAGCATCCGCCCTTCCTGCTCTCGGGGTTTCAGAGCGCGTCGATCACGGCGTTGAAGGTCGCCGACGGACGCATGATTCCCGCCACGAGCTCGGCGTCGGGACGGTAGTAGCCGCCGATCTCGGCCGGCGAGCCCTGGACGGCGTTCAGCTCCTCGACGATCTTCTGCTCGTCGGCCGCGAGCGCCTCGGCCACCGGCGCGAAGACCGCAGCCAGCTCGGGATCCGCCTGCTGCGCGGCGAGCTCCTGCGCCCAGTACAGCGCGAGGTAGAAGTGGCTTCCGCGGTTGTCGATCGTCCCGAGCGCACGGCCGGGCGACTTGTCGTTCTCGAGGAACGTTCCGGTCGCGGCATCCAGCGTGTCGGCCAGGACCTGCGCCTTGACGTTGCCGGTGAAGTCCGCGAGGTGCTCCAGCGACGCGGCGAGCGCGAAGAATTCGCCGAGCGAATCCCAGCGCAGGTGGTTCTCCGAGACGAGCTGCTGCACGTGCTTCGGAGCCGAACCGCCGGCGCCGGTCTCGAAGAGCCCACCGCCCGAGAGCAGCGGCACGATCGAGAGCATCTTGGCGCTGGTGCCGACCTCGAGGATCGGGAACAGGTCGGTGTTGTAGTCGCGCAGCACGTTGCCGGTGACCGAGATGGTGTCCTCACCCTTGCGGAGCCGGTCGAGCGAGTACTGCGTCGCCGCCGCCGGAGCGAGGATCTCGATCGTGAGGCCCTCGGTGTCGTGGTCGGCCAGGTACGTCTTCACCTTGCCGATCAGTTCGGCGTCGTGGGCGCGGGTCTCATCGAGCCAGAACACCGCGGGAGTGGCGCTCGCGCGAGCTCGCGTGACGGCGAGCTTGACCCAGTCGCGGATCGCGACGTCCTTGGTCTGGGTCGCCCGCCAGATGTCGCCCCGCTGCACGGCGTGCTCGAGGAGCACGTCGCCGGAACCGCCGACGACCTGGACGACGCCGGGAGCCGCGATCTCGAAGGTCTTGTCGTGGCTGCCGTACTCCTCGGCCGCTTGCGCCATGAGACCGACGTTCGGCACCGAGCCGATCGTGGCGGGGTCGAGCGGGCCGCGGGCATTCACGTCGTCGATCACGGTCTGGAACACGCCGGCGTACGACGAGTCGGGGATCACGGCGAGCGTGTCGTCCTCGCCGCCGTCGACGCCCCAGAGCTTGCCGCCGTTGCGGATGAGCGCCGGCATCGAGGCGTCCACGATCACGTCGGAGGGAACGTGCAGGTTCGTCAGGCCCTTGTCCGAGTTGGTGTACGACAGGCGAGGACCGCGCTCGAGGTCGGCCGCGATGGCCGCCGCGATCTCGTCACCGCCCTCGACCGACGGAAGGCCGGCGAGGATCGCGCCGAGGCCGTCGTTCGGGGTCAGGCCCGCCTCGGCGATCTTGTCGCCGTAGGTGGCGAACACGTCGGCGAAGTAGGCCTTGACGACATGGCCGAAGATGATCGGGTCGCTGACCTTCATCATGGTCGCCTTGAGGTGCACCGAGTAGAGCACGTCGTCGGCTGCGGCATCCTTGAGCGTCTGCGCCAGGAAGGCGTCGAGCTCGGACGCCGAGAGGAAGGTCGCGTCGATGATCTCGCCCGGCAGCACCTTCAGGCCGGTCTTGAGCTCGGTGACCGTGCCGTCGGCGGCCACGTGCTGGATGGTCAGCACGTCGTCGGCGGGGGAGACGAAGGACTTCTCGTTCGAGCGGAAGTCGTCGTGGCCCATCGTGGCGACGCGGGTCTTCGAGCCCTCGGCGAACGCCTTGTTGCGGTGCGGGTGCTTGCGCGCGTAGCTCTTCACCGAGAGCGGTGCGCGCCGGTCGCTGTTGCCCTCGCGCAGCACCGGGTTGACCGCGGAGCCCTTGATGCGGTCGTAGCGGGCGCGGACGTCCTTCTGCTCGAGCGTCTCGGCCTCGTCCGGGTAGTCGGGGATGTCGTAGCCCTGCGACTGCAGCTCGGCGATGGCGGCCTTGAGCTGCGGGATCGACGCCGAGATGTTCGGCAGCTTGATGATGTTCGCCTCGGGGAGGGTGGCGAGGCCGCCGAGCTCGGCGAGCGCGTCGCCCACCTGCTGCTCGGGGGTGAGGTTCTGGGGGAACGCCGCGAGGATGCGGCCGGCCAGTGAGATGTCGCGCGTCTCGACGTCCACACCCGCCTGGCGGGTGACGGCCTGCACGATCGGCAGGAACGATGCGGTCGCGAGAGCCGGGGCCTCGTCGGTGTAGGTGTAGATGATGGTGGAGTCGGTCACCTGTCACGTCCTTCTTGCGGGTCGGCTGTCAGCCTATCGCAACAGGCCCGGAGATATCTCGACGTCAAGATATCTCCGCATATGAACACCGTGTTAATCCGACATCCCGGCGGTGCCGGATGCGTCCATCCCCGCTAGCCTGTGCGTTATGGGTGACCTGCGACTCGTCGAACTGTCCGCCGCCACCATCGTGGCGGTCAACAATATGTCGCTGAAGCCCGGGCAGGAGGAGTACCTGTCCCCCGTCAGCTACGGCATCGCCGCAACGGTGGTCAATCCGCAGACGACCTGGCAGCGCGTCGTGCTCGACGGCGAGGAGGTCGTCGCCTTCGTGAGCGGCAACTTCGACCCCGACGCCCCGCAGGAGCACTTCCGCTCGGTCCTGTGGCGCATCAACGTCGACGCCGACGACCAGGGCCGCGGCGTCGGCCGGTTCGCGGTCGCGGGACTCCTGGAGGAGGCCCGCAACCGGGGCATGGACCACGTCAACGTCATCTACGAGGCAGGCGAGGGCGGCCCGCAGGCATTCTTCGAGCGCGTGGGCTTCACACCGGTCGGGGAGACCGAGTACGGTGAAGTGATCGCGGAGATGCGCCTGTAAGACGCGGGCGCGACACTCGCTCTGCCACGACGCCGCCCGGACTGGGGCTTCCGAGACCGGCGGCGGGGCCTCGAATACCCCTCCCCCATCGAGGCCTCGTCGCCCTCTGCGGCACCGTCGAAACGCTTCGTCGCGAACGCGCTAGGGTATGCCCGTGCCGAGATTCGATCTGTCCCCCGCCGAGCTCGAGACCTTCGCCCCGGAGGTCCGCGAACCAGCCGACTTCGACGCCTTCTGGGCCGACACCCTCGCCGAGTCACGCCGAGCGGATGCCGCGCCCGTCCTCACCCGTGTCGACACGGCGCTCACCCTGGTCGACGTCTACGACGTCACCTTCCCGGGCTTCGCCGGTGACCCGGTGCGCGCCTGGCTCACCCTCCCGGCGGGTGCGGAGGGCCCGCTGCCGGCCGTCGTGGAGTTCCAGGGCTACGGCGGCGGCCGCGGGGTCGCGGGCGAGCGGGTCAACTGGGCGGTCGCGGGCTATGCCCACCTGTTCATGGACACGCGCGGCCAGGGGTCCATGTGGGGCTCCGGCGGCGACACGCTCGACCCCCACGGCACGGGTCCCTCCTCGTCCGGGTTCATGACCCGCGGCATCGAGGACCCCGCCGCGTACTACTACCGCCGCGTCTACACCGACGCGGTCCGCGCCGTCGACGCGGTGCGCTCGCTCCCGCAGGTCGACGCGGAGCGCGTCGCGGTCTGCGGCGCGAGCCAGGGAGGCGGCATCGCGATCGCCGCGGCCGGACTGTCGGAGGGCCTGGTCGCGGTCATGCCCGACGTGCCGTTCCTGTGCCACTTCGAGCGCGCGGTCGGGCTGACCGGCGACGACCCGTATCAGGAGGTGGTCCGGTATCTGGCCGTCCACCGCGGCGCCGACGACCGGGTGTTCGAGACGCTGTCCTACTTCGACGGGGTCAACATGGCGAAGCGGGCGGATGCCGCGGCCCTGTACTCCGTCGCGCTCATGGACACCATCTGCCCCCCGTCGACGGTGTACGCGGCGTTCAACCGCCACACCGCCGCCACGAAGCGGATCGAGGTCTACACGCACAACGGCCACGAAGGCGGCCAGGCGTTCCAGTTCCCGAAGCAGGCCCGCTTCCTCGCCGGACTCCTCTGACGCACCCCGGCCCTCGTCAGGCCGGAGCCCGGTCGGCGGGCGGGCGCTCGCCCGTGCCGCGCTCGACCACCCACGTCGGCAGCTCCAGTCGGCGCGTGAACCCGGCGGGGTCCTGCATCCGCTCGATCGCGAGCGTCGCCGCGGCGCGTCCGAGCGCCAGCGGGTCGTAGGTGACCACCGACACGCCGAGCACGTCGGCGGTGTCGAAGTCGTCGAAGCCGATGAGGGCGGTGCGGCCGTCGTCGTGGCGGTCGCGCAGCACGCGGAGCGCGCCGACCGTGACCCGGTTGTTGCCGGTGATGATCGCCGTCGGCGCGTCGGGCTGGTCGAGCAGGTCGGCGATGAAGCCGTCGGCCGGCACCGACAGGTCGTCGGCGAGCCGCTCCCATCGCGATGAGTCGTGGATGCCGTAGGCGGCCAGCGCGTCCCGGTAGCCGCGCAGCCGCTCGGCCTGGGTGTAGACGGATGCCGGATTGCAGATGTAGCCGATGCGCCGATGCCCGCGCTCCAGCAGACGCGTCGTGGCGTCGAAGACGCCGCGGTGGTTCTCCAGGACGAGGCAGTCGGCGACGAGGTTGCGTGCCGGTCGGTCGATCGCGATGACCGGGGTCCCGAGGTGGCGCTCCCCCTCGAGGTAGGACTGGTCCTCGGCGACGGGGATCAGCAGCAGCGCCCCCAGTCGCTGACCCAGCAGCGTCTCGGCGACCCGCTCCTCCCCTTCGGCGGTGTCGTCGGTGGTCGCCACCACGAGGGAGAACCCGTTCGCGGACAGCTCGCGCTCGATGCCCGCCGCGACCTTGTAGTAGAAGGGGTTGTTCAGCTCGCCCATGATGAACCCGATCGTGTTCGTCGGGCCGCCCCGCCGCAGATTGCGGGCGAGCGGGTTGGGACGGAAGCGCAGCCGTTTGGCGGCGACGAGCACGCGATCCACCGTGTCGGGGGCGACGAGGTCGCGATGCGTGAACACCCGCGACACCGTCTTGGAACTCACGCCCGCCAGACGGGCGACGTCTTCGAGCGTTGCGCGCTGCTGAACGGTCATCGGTGTGGCCTCCTCGCCGACGCCACCACGCTAGCACCGTCCTGCAGTCGATGTCCACGTGGGACATTTCACAGACATTCGGACGGCCTCCGCGCGACAGGTGGAGAAAATACACCCGGTCGTACTCGTTTATTTCTCACGCTTCACATCGCGGACAGGCTTAGACAGCGCTGACATCCGATGCTTGCGAAACCGCTTCGAATGCCTCTAGCCTGACGGCGCGACGAACCACGCAACGGTGCGAACAGCCGCACCGGAAAGTTCAAGGGCGAACCTGACAAGGAGCATCACATGGCCAAGAAGGCACTCGCGGGCATCGCGCTCGCGGCCACCGCCGCGGTCGCGCTGAGCGGCTGCGCCGGCGGCGGGGCGGGCGACGACGCCGACAACACGATCGACGGCGAGGTGAAGGGCGACATCAAGGTCGTCACCTGGCGCACCGACCTCGTCGAGGACGGCACGTTCGAGAAGTACGCGGAGGAGTTCAACAAGAAGTACCCGGACGTGAACGTGACGTTCGAGGGCATCACCGACTACGCCGGCGAGATGCTCACGCGCATGAGCACGACCAACTACGGGGACGTCATCGGGATCCCCGCGATCAAGCCGGAGCAGTACGAGCAGTTCCTCGAGCCTCTCGGCGAGACGTCGGACTTCGAGGACACGTACCGCTTCCTCCCCGCCGCGAGCTACGACGGCACCCAGTACGGCATCGCCTGGGGAGGCAACGCCAACGGCGTCGTCTACAACAAGCGCATCTTCGAAGAGGCCGGCGTCACCGAGCTGCCGACCTCCGAGGCGGAGTGGCTGGATGCCCTGCAGCAGGTGAAGGACGACACCGACGCGATCCCGCTGTACACGAACTACAAGGACGGCTGGCCGCTGACGCAGAGCTTCGGCAACCTCGGTGTCGTCACCGACGATGCCGACGCGCCGATCACCATGGCGGAGGATCCCGCGCCGTGGACCGAGGGCACCGACGTCTACGCGATCGACTCGCTGCTGTACGAATCGGTGGCGGCAGGCCTGACCGAGGACGACCCGCTCACCACCAACTGGGAGCAGTCCAAGGTCGACCTCGGCACCGGAAAGATCGCCGCGATGACGCTCGGATCGTGGGCGATCTCGCAGATGCAGGCGGCCGCCGAGGACAACGGCGCATCCGCCGACGACATCGGCTACATGGCGTTCCCGGCGAACGTCGACGGCCGGCAGCTCGCGGTGATCGGCGGGGACTACAACCTCGCGGTCAGCAAGCACTCCAAGGCCAAGGCGGCGGCGTGGGCCTGGATCCAGTGGGTGGTCGAGGACTCCGGCTACACCGAGGCGCAGGGCATGATCTCGCCGGTGCTCGACAAGCCGCTCCCCGAGAACCTGCAGGGCTTCGAGGAGGCGGGCGTCGAGCTGATGGAGATCAACCCCGCCCCGGCCGGCAAGGAGGGACTCATCAACAACATCGCCGATGACTCCCAGATCGACCTGTACGGCCCGATCTACCGGCAGAAGCTCGTCGACATCGCCCGCGGCGCGGCCGACGGCGACAAGGAGAGCTACTTCGCCGAGCTGAACGAGCGCTGGGGCGCGTCGGTCGAGAAGCTCGCGGGCTGAGCGGACGGGGACGGCACTCATGGCCATCGCGACACCTGGTGCGGCACCGGCGGATGCCCCTGCCGTCCTCTCCGCGCCCGCGCGGGCGCGGCGATTCGGCGGAGGCATCCGCCGGATCGGCCGCCCGCGCGGCGGCTCCGCCGGGCGGAGCATCCTGCAGCACCTCACCCCGTGGCTCTTCCTCGCCGCGGCGGTGGGCTTCCTGCTGCTGTTCACCTACTGGCCGGCGGTGAACCTCTTCTACTTCAGCGTCACCGACTGGGACGGCATCGACCTCGAGAAGGACTTCGTCGGGCTCGACAACTACGTGCAGGTGTTCACCGACCCGCGGATCTTCTCCGTCTTGGGCGTGAGCCTCTACTACTTCTTCGCGTCCTTCGCGCAGATGGCGATCGCGCTCTACTTCGCGACGATCCTCAGCTTCTCGACGCGCTTCTCCAACCTCTTCCGCGGCATCCTGTTCTTCCCCTACCTCATCAACGGCGTCGCGATCGGCTTCGTGTTCCTCTACCTCTTCCAGCCCGGCGGGACGCTCGACACCGTCCTCAGCTGGTTCGGCGTCAGCGACCCGCCGCAGTGGCTCGGCAACCCCGACGTCGTCAACTGGTCGCTGGCGGGCACGTCGGTGTGGCGCTACACGGGCATGAACTTCGTGCTGTTCCTGGGGGCCATCCAGTCCATCCCGCACGAGCTGTACGAGGCGGCCGAGCTCGATGGGGCGAGCCGCTGGCAGCAGTTCTGGGCGATCATCTTCCCCGGCATCCGGCGCGTGGTCGGTCTGTCGTTCATCCTCGCGATCGCCGGCAGCCTCAGCGTCTTCGAGATCCCTTTCATCATGACCGGCGGCGCCAACGGATCGGCGACCTTCGTGATCCAGACGCTCCAGACCGCGTTCACCTTCCGGCAGGTGGGCCTCGCCTCCGCCATGGCCGTCGTGCTCCTGGCGATCGTGCTGGTCGTCACCTGGATCCAGCGAAAGGTGTTCCCCGACGAGAAGGTCGACCTGACATGACCATCACCGAATCACCGCGCACCGCCACGACCCCGGCTGCGCCGGCACGCAGCATCCGGGGCCGTTCCCCTCTCGAGCGACTGCGCGGGATCAGCGCGACGACGGCCAAGTACCTGAGCCTCGTGATCGCGTCCGTCGTGACGCTGCTGCCGCTGTCGGTGCTGCTGTTCGCGAGCCTGAAGACGGCGCCCGAGTATGCGCAGACGGGTCCCTTCGACCCGCCGTCGAACTGGCTCAACTTCGACAACTTCGTCACGGCGTTCACCAGCGGCGAGATGCTGGAGGGCTTCGTCAACACGACGATCGTGCTCGTGGTGTCGCTGGCCGGCACGATCTTCATCGGCACCATGGCCGCATACGCGCTGGACCGCTTCGCCTTCCGCGGGAAGAAGCTCGTCTTCGGCCTGTTCCTGGTCGCCACGCTCATCCCCAGCGTGACGAGTCAGGTCGCGACCTTCCAGCTCATCAACGGCCTGGGCCTGTACGACACGAAGGCCGCCCTGATCCTGCTCTTCATGGGCACCGACATCATCGCCATCTACCTGTTCATCCAGTTCATGCAGTCGATCCCGGTGTCGCTCGACGAAGCGGCGATGATCGACGGTGCGAACCGCTGGACCATCTACTGGCGCATCGTGCTGCCGCTCCTCAAGCCCGCCATCGCGACCGTCGTGATCATCAAGGGCATCGCGGTGTACAACGAGTTCTACGCACCCTTCCTCTACCTGCCGTCGGAGGGCCTCATCTCGACGTCGCTGTTCCGGTTCAAGGGACCGTTCGGCGCGCAGTGGGAGGTCATCGCGGCCGGCACCGTGCTCGTCATCATCCCCACCCTCATCGCCTTCCTCCTGCTTCAGCGCTGGATCTACAAGGGCCTCACCTCAGGAGCCGTCAAGTGACCCTCTCCCGCACCTTCCGACAGCTCGACTCGGGCTGGACCCTCCGCGCCGAGTCGGGCCCCGCCCCGGCCGGCTTGGAGGGCCCCCTCCCGGCCGCGGTCCCGGGATGCGTGCACACCGACCTGCTCGCCGCCGACCTCATCCCGGATCCGTTCCTCGACGACAACGAGTCGGCGCTCGCGTGGATCGGCCTCGTGGACTGGACGTACGCGACGTCGTTCGCGTGGGAGCCCGACGGCTCGGACCGCACGGACCTCGTGTTCGAGGGGCTCGACACCGTCGCATCCGTCGCCCTCAACGGCCGGGTGCTCGGGTCCACCGCCAACCAGCACCGTTCCTACCGGTTCGCCGTACGCGACGCGCTCGTCGCCGGCGAGAACGAGCTCGTGGTGCGCTTCCGCTCCCCCGTGAAGCACGCGAACGAGCAGAGCGTGGCGCTCGGCGTGCGCCAGCGGCCCTACCCACTGCCGTACGACGCCATCCGCAAGTCCGCCTGCAGCTTCGGGTGGGACTGGGGCATCGCCACCTACACGAGCGGGATCGTGAAGCCCGTCGGCCTCGAGTCGTGGTCGGTCGCCCGCCTCGCGCAGACGAGGGTGGTCGCGACGCCCGCAGGCGACGGCGGGACGATCACGGTCGACGTGGAGCTCGAACGGGCGGCGGGTGCGGCATCCGTCCCCCTCTCGGTCAGCGTCATCGTGAACGGTCCGGGACTCGGCGACGACCTGCCGGGCACGGTCGTGGACGTGGTCGGCGACCGCGCGCAGGTGCGCGTCGACCTGCCCGCCGCCCGGCGCTGGTGGCCGGCGGGGTACGGCGACCAGCCGCTGTACGTGGTGGACGTCCGCCTGCACGGCGACGCCCCGCAGCCGCTGGACGCGACGCACCGGTCCGTGGGATTCCGCGACGTCCGGTGGGACACGACGCCCGACGCGGACGGCACGCCGTTCACCCTCGTCGTCAACGACCAGCCGGTCTTCGTCAAGGGCGTCAACTGGATCCCCGACGATGCCCTCACCGTCCGCGTCACGCGCGACCGGCTTCGGCGCCGGTTCGCGCAGGCCCTGGACGCCAACCTGAATCTGATCAGGGTGTGGGGCGGCGGGCTGTACGAGTCCGACGACTTCTACGGACTGGCCGACGAGCTCGGGCTGCTGGTGTGGCAGGACTTCCTGTTCGCGTGCGCCGCGTACGCCGAGGAGGAGCCGCTGCGGTCCGAGGTCGAGGCGGAGGCGCGCGAGAACATCGTGCGACTCGCCCACCACGCCTCGCTCGTGCTGCTCACCGGCAACAACGAGAACCTGTGGGGCTACGAGGACTGGGGCTGGAAGCTGCGCCTGGACGGCAAGAGCTGGGGCGCGCACTACTATTACGAGCTGTTCCCCGCGCTGGTCGCCGAGCTCGCCCCGCACGTCCCGTATGCGCCGGGCAGCCCGTTCAGCCCGGGGATGGGCTGGGACGGCGAGCGCCAGACCGGCCCCCACCCCAACGACGAGCAGCACGGGTCGATGCACCTGTGGGAGCAGTGGAACCGTCAGGACTGGGCGACCTACCGCGACCACCGGCCGCGGTTCGTCGCCGAGTTCGGCTGGCAGGGCCCGCCCACGTGGACGACGCTCACGCGATCGGTCTCGGACGACCCGCTCACACCGGAGTCGCCGGGGATGATCGTGCACCAGAAGGCGATGGAGGGGAACACCAAGCTCACGAACGGGCTGATCCCGCATTTCCGGATGCCGGAGGCCATGGAGGACTGGCACTGGGCGATGCAGCTCAACCAGGCCCTCGCGGTGCGCACCGCGCTCGAGCACTTCCGCTCGTGGGCGCCGCACACGCAGGGCGCCGTCGTCTGGCAGCTCAACGACTGCTGGCCGGTGACGTCGTGGGCCGCGATCGACGGCGACGAGCGGCCGAAGCCGCTGTACTACGGGCTGAAGCACGCCTTCGCGCCGCGTCTGGCGACGATCCAGCCGCGCGACGGCGGCCTGGCCGCGGTGCTGGTCAACGACACCGCCGAGCCGTGGACGGGAGAGCTCGTCGCCCGCCGGCTCGACGTCGCCGGGGGCGCGCTCGCCCGCTTCACGTCGCCGGTGTCGCTCGCGCCGCGCGAGACCGTGACCGTGGCCCTGCCGGCCGACGTGGCGACGCCGGCCGACGCGGCGCGCGAGCTCGTGGTCGCGGGAGTCGGCGAGACGCGCGGGTTCTGGTACTTCGCCGAACCGCGCGACTCGGCGCTCGAGGCGGCAGCGGTCGCGGTGAGCACCGAGCCCGCCGACGGCGGCACCCGCGTGACGCTCACGAGCGCCGGCCTCGTGCGCGACCTCACGCTGCTCGTCGACAAGGTCGACCCGGATGCCGTGGCCTCCGACGCCCTCCTGACGCTGCTGCCCGGCGAGAGCACGACGATCCTCGTGCGGCACGACGGCGCCGCGCTCGAGGCATCCGCTCTGTCCGATCCGCGCGTGCTCCGCACCGCGAACGAACTGGTCGCCTCGTGAGCGCCGAGACGGCCCGCGCGCTCGAGCCGTACGTGGCCGGGATGACGTGGGGGTGGACCGGCGTGCGCGGCACGTGGCGCACCGCAGAGGCATCCGCGTCCCTCCGGGCGATGGCCGACCACGGCGTGAACTGGACGGCGCTGGCGTACTCGGCCCTGCAGGACACCGCGCAGTCGACCGACGTCCGGTTCGGCGACGAGCCGACCGTCACGGACGACGAGATCGTGTGGGCGATCCGTGAGGCGAAGGCGCTCGGGCTCAAGGTGTGCCTCAAGCCCGTCGTCAACGTGGCCGACGGCACGTGGCGCGCGCACATCGGCTTCTTCGACCAGGACGTCCCCGGCGAGCCGACGTGGGCGCAGTGGTTCGCGTCGTACCGCTCGTTCGTCGTCCACGCCGCCCGCATCGCCGAGGCCGAGGGCTGCGAGATGCTCTGCGTCGGCTGCGAGATGGTGCGTGCCGACGCGCGCGAGGCCGAGTGGCGCGAGCTGATCGCGGCGGTCCGAGCCGAGTACTCCGGCATCGTCACGTACAACTGCGACAAGTACCAGGAGGACCGCCTGACCTGGTGGGACGCCGTGGACGTCGTCACCTCGAGCGGGTACTACCCCATCGACCGGTGGGACGCCGAGCTCGACCGCATCGAGCGCGCCGTCGCCGCGACGGGCAAGCCGTTCTTCTTCATGGAGGCCGGGTGCCCCTCGCGCGAGGGGTCGGCGGAGCGTCCGAACGACTGGTCGCTGCCCGGAGCCCCCTCGGCCGAGGAGCAGCTGCGGTATTACAGAGTCATGTTCGACGCGTGCGCGCAGCGCCCGTGGTTGGGGGGATTCATGATGTGGGATTGGCCCGCTCGGCTCTACGACGTGGCGGATGCCGCGCACAACGACGACTACTGCCCGTACGGCAAGCCCGCGGGCGACCTCCTGCGCGAGCGGTACACCGCGCTGACCGCGGCGGTGACGCGGTGACCGCCGGCGTCCTGGCGATCGACGCCGGGCAGACCGGGATCAAGGTGCGGGTGCGCGAGCAGGACCTGGTGTTCCCCGGCATCCGCACCGACGAGCCGCTGCTCCCCCAGCTGGCGGCCGTCGCCGACGCGACCATCGTGCGCATCGGCGCCGATGTCTCGGTCGTGACCGCCGGGGTCTCCGGGCTGACGACGCGGGAAGCGGACGCCGCGGCCCTCCTCGCCCGCATCGACGACCCCGCGGTGCATGAGGTGATCCTGGCCCACGACTCGACCACGTCGTTCCTCGGCGCGCTGGGCGACGAGCGGGGCGCGGTCGTCGCCGCCGGCACCGGGGTGGTCACCCTCGCCGTCGGAGCCGAGCGCGTGGCCCGCGTCGACGGGTGGGGCTACCTCGTCGGCGACGCCGGCAGCGGCTACTGGATCGGGCGCGAGGCGCTGGACGCGGTCATGCGCGAGTTCGACGGCCGCGGCCCCGCGACGTCGCTGCGCGCCGTGGCCGAGGAGCGCTGGCCCGACCTCAGCCAGGCGTACATCCACATCCAGTCCGACCCCGACCGCGTGCGCCTCGTCGCGTCGTTCGCCGAGCACGTCGCCCGGCTGGCCGCCGAGGGCGACGCGGTGTCGCAGAACATCACCGTCCGCGCCGGCGGCGAGCTCGCCCACAGCGTCGAGACGGCGCTGCGGCGGGTGCGCTCCGACGATCGCGAGCACTTCTCGGTGTGCGCGATCGGCGGCGTCTTCCGCTCGCCGCAGCTGCGCGAGGCCTTCGCCTCGCACATCGCCGCGAGCGAGCTCGACGTCGCCCTCGTGGAGCCCCGCGGCCACGGCATCGACGGCGCCGTCGCGCTCGCGGGCCTCGACGCGCGGCATCCGCTCGCCCACGCCGTGTCGTTCGCCCACGCCTGAGGGTCGTCGCGTTCCTTCGCTGTGCCCGCGGATCCGGAATTCGGACAATCGCACCGTTTCCGGATCCGCTCGCCTGGTGAAGTCCGGAAAACGGCGCGAAGTCCGGTTTCCGGATCCGCGAAAGTAGGGCTTGACGAGGCAATCTGCGGGGCGACGCGCAAAGCCCCCTCCTCCCCAGGGCAGGATTCGCGCGGCGTGGCGAGCGCGGGCTGTGGACGGCGCGGTGCGGAGCGTGCCGCACAGCAGGATGCTCGTGTGAGCGTCGTCCACCGAGTGAGTCCTGTCCAGCGGATGGCGCGCGAGGTCGGCCGATTGGCGGAGTGGGTGGACGCGGCGGGCGGGATCGCCCACCGGGATGCCGCCGCGAACGCGGGATTCGGTGTGGCCGTGCGTCGCGCGGCGGTGCGGTGCGGTGCCGTCCGTCGTGTCCGTCGGGACTGGCTGGCGACGGATGCCGCACCCGCCGATCTCCTCACTGCCGCCGAGAACGGCGGCAGCCTCACGTGCGTCTCGGCTGCGCGGCGCCGGGGATGGTGGATACCCGATGGGATGGACGACGCCGTGCATGTTCGCCTCGAGCCCCATGCGACGTCGCCGATATCCCCCGTCACCGCGCACTGGACGCAGCGGATCGCACCGGCCCCGGGCCACGGGCTGGTCGAGTCGATCGAAGACACTCTCGCCCACATCGCCGTCTGCCTGTCGCCCGAGAACGCGCAGATCCTCTGGAACTCCGCACTCCAGATCGAGCGGATCACCCCGATCGCGATCCGCCGCGTCCGCTGGCCCCACCGTCGGGCGCGAGACTGCGCCGACCGGGCGTCGGACCAGTCCGACTCCGGTCTCGAGACGATCATCGCCGTGCGGCTCGGTGCCTGGGGCATCCCGATGCGTCAGCAGGTCGTCCTGCTCGGACGACCTGTCGACCTCCTGATCGGTGAGCGCCTCGTGATCCAGGTCGACGGCTTCGCCCATCACTCGTCCTCCGCGCAGCGCTCGAAGGACGTCGCCTTCGACGCGGAACTCACGCTCCAGGGGTACACGGTGATCCGGTTCACCTACGCGCAGGTCATGCACGACTGGGACGCCGTCGAGCGGACGATCGCGCGCGCGATCGCCGCCGGCGCGCACCTCGCTCGCTGAACCGTCGCGGGCGCCGCGTCGGCGGATCCGGAATTCGGACAATCGCACAGTTTCCGGAGCGTTCCACGTTGGAGGATCCGGAAAGTGGCGTGAAGTCCGAATTCCGGATCCGATTGGGCGGGCGCGGACAGCGGGAGCCCGGAGACGGCGGATGCCCCGGCCCCGCGTGGACAGGCGGGCCGGGGCATCCGGGTTCGCGGGCTAGACGAGCGACTCGCGCCAGGCGGCGTGCAGCTGGGCGAACTTGCCCGTGCCGCCGATGAGCGTCTCGGGGGTGTCGTCCTCGATGATGCGGCCGTGCTCCATGACCAGCACGCGGTCGGCGATCGCGACCGTCGAGAGGCGGTGCGCGATGATGATCGCGGTGCGGTCGGCGAGCAGCGTCTGCAGCGCGTCCTGGATCTGCCGCTCCGACGGGATGTCGAGCGAGGCCGTGGCCTCGTCAAGAATGAGCACCGCCGGGTCGGCGAGGAACGCCCGCGCGAACGAGATCAGCTGCCGCTGCCCCGCCGACACGCGGCCGCCGCGCTTGTTGACGTCGGTGTCGTAGCCGTCGGGCAGGCGCTCGATGAAGGCATCCGCCCCCACCGCCCGCGCCGCCGCCTTGATCTCGTCGAGCGTCGCGTCGGGCTTGCCGAGCGCGATGTTGTCGGCGACCGTGCCGCTGAACAGGTACGCCTCCTGCGTGACCATGACGATCGCCCGCCGGAGGTCCTTCGGGTGCATGCGGCGCAGGTCCACGCCGTCGAGCGTCACGGCCCCCTCGGTCGGGTCGTAGAAGCGCGACACCAGCTTGGCGAGCGTGGACTTGCCGGCTCCGGTCGTGCCGACGAGCGCGATCGTCTGCCCCGCGGGGATGTCCAGCGAGAAGTCCGGCAGGATGACGCGGTCGCGGGAGTACCCGAACACCACGTCGTCGAACCGGATGTGGCCCTTCGCCTCCCACAGGTCGACCGGGTCGCGGGGGTCGGGGACGGTCGGCTGCTCCTCGAGCACGCCCGACACCTTCTCCAGCGCCGCCGTCGCGGATTGGTAGGAGTTCAGGAAGAACGCCACCTCCTGCAGCGGTGAGAAGAAGTTGCGCACGTACAGCACCGCCGACAGCAGGAAGCCGATCTCCATCACGCCGCCGGCGACGCGGATGCCGCCCCAGGCGATGACGACCGCGAGGGTGACGGATGCCACGGCCATGAGTCCCGGCTCGAACGTGCCGAAGAGGCGGATCGAGCGCATGTTGACGTCGCGGTAGTTCATCGCCTGCACGCCGAACTCCTCGTCGTTGCGGACCTCCTTGCGGAAGGCCTTCACGGCGCGGATGCCGGTCATGGTCTCGACGAACTTGACGATGACGCCGGCGCTGATGACGCGCGACTCGCGGTACACCCGCTGCGAGCGGGTGTAGAACCACCGCATCAGCAGGAACAGCGGGATGCCCATGACCGTCAGGATCAGCCCGGACTGCCAGTCCACGAGGAACAGCGCCACCAGCGTGAACGCGCCGTACAGGATGCCGGACACCAGCTCGTTCAGACCGCCGTCCAGGAGCTCCCGGATGGTGTCGAGGTCGCTCGTCTGGCGCGAGATGATGCGGCCGGACGTGTACGACTCGTGGAACTCCAGGCTCAGCCGCTGCGTGTGCAGGAAGATGCGCTTGCGCAGGTCCAGCATGATCGCCTGGGTGAGGCGCGCGGCGACGACGACGTACCACCCGATGAGGGCGGCGCCGCCGATCGCGGCGACGAGGTAGACGGCGACGACCACGATCGTCGGCATCCAGTCGTTCCGCTCGATGACCGCCGGCAGCGCGTTGTTGATCCCGATGCCGATGAGCCAGGGGCCGGCGACGCGCAGCGCCGTCGAGACCACGAGCACGACCGCAGCCAGGATCAGCTGACCGCGCACCGGGGTGATGAGCGACCCGAGCAGGCGCAGCGACCGCTTGCGGATCGCCCTGCTCTCGTCGCGCGTGTAGTCGGAGCGGTCCTCCCCGCTCGTTCCGACGACGGTGGTGCTCACAGGGTCACCTCCCTCTCCCGCATGCGGGCTTCTTCGATCTCGAGACTGGAGATCACGTGCCGGTAGTGCTCGCTGGTGCGCAGCAGCTCGGAGTGGCGGCCGACCGCCGTCACGCGGCCCGCCTCGAGCAGCGCGACCCGGTCGGCGAGCATGACTGTCGACGGACGGTGGGCGACGACGAGCGCCGTCGTCTCGTGGAGCACCTCGCGCAGGGCGTCCTCCACGAGCGCCTCGGTGTCGACGTCGAGCGCCGACAGCGGGTCGTCGAGCACGAGCACCGCGGGGCGCGCGGCGACCGCGCGGGCGAGCGCGAGGCGCTGCCGCTGCCCGCCCGAGAGCGAGAGTCCCTCTTCGCCGATGACCGTGTCGACGCCGTCGGGCAGGTCGTCGACGAACGACGCCTGCGCGACGCCGAGCGCCTCGCGCAGCACGCGCTCGGCCTCGGCGCTGCCGGGCTCGAGGTCCTCACGACCGAGCAGCACGTTGTCGCGCACCGACTGCGAGAAGAGCGTCGCGTCCTCGAACGCCATGCCGATGTGCCGGCGCAGCTCGGCGAGGGTGAGGTCGCGCACGTCGACGCCGTCCAGCGTCACGCGGCCGCCCGTCACGTCGTACAGGCGCGTCGGGAGCGTGGTGAGCGTCGTCTTGCCCGAGCCGGTGAGCCCGACCAGCGCCATGGTCTCGCCGGGGCGCAGCACGAGGTCGACGCCGTCCAGCAGATCGCGCTCGCGGGACGCGGCGTCCTGGTACCGGAAGTGGACGTCCTCGAACGCCAGCTCGCCGCGCGGCTTCGCAATTGACACGGGGTTCTCGGGGTCGACGATCGTGTTCTCCTCGTCGAAGACCTCGAAGATGCGGTCGGTCGCCGTGCGGGCGTCGAGCAGGAACGAGAACAGGAACCCGATGGACTCCATCGGCCAGCGCAGCACGGTCGCCATCGCGAAGAACGCGATCAGCTCGGCGCCCTGCAGCTGACCCATCGCGGTCAGGTAGATGCCGGCGCCGAGGCACAGCGCGAACGCGACGTCGGGCAGCAGCACCAGCCAGAACCAGATCCAGCCGATGGCGCGGGCCTTGCTGAGCTCGGTCTGGCGCAGCGTCTCGGCCTGCCGCGCGAACTTCTGCAGCGCGTGCTTGCCGCGACCGAACGCCTTGAGCACGCGGATGCCGTGCACGCTCTCCTCGACCGAGGTGGCGAGGTCGCCCGCCTGGTCCTGCGACTGCCGGGCGAGGGTGCCGTAGGTCTTCTCGAACCGGTAGCCGGCGTACCAGAGGGGCGCCGAGGTGATGAGGAAGATCGTGCCGAGGAGCCAGTGCCAGCGGAACAGCAGCGCGGTTCCGACGGCGATGGTGATCGCGTTCACGACGAGCAGCACCAGGCCGAAGGCGAGCCAGCGGCGGAGCATGCTCATGTCCTGCATCATGCGGCTGAGCAGCTGGCCGGACTGCCAGCGGTCGTGGAACGCGACCGGGAGCCGCTGCAGCCGCGAGTAGAACGTCTGGCGCAGGTCGTACTCGACGAGCGTGGCGGGCCCCAGCACGAACCAGCGGCGCAGCCACACCATGGCGGCCTCGGCGAGGCCCAGGGCGAGGATGGCGGCGGCGCCCCACCCGATGGCGGCGATGTCGCCCGACGAGATCGGGCCGCGGACGACCTGCTCGAGCACGAGCGGGATGCCGAGGGCGAGCAGGCTCGCGACGAGCGCGCTGGCGCCGCCGAGCGCGAGACGCGGAAGCACCGGCTTGACGAAGGGCGTCAGCCGGCCGAGGGCCTGGAAGGTGGACAGTTCGGACCGTTGCGGTTCTGATCGCTCAGGGGTGGCGGTGGAGGTCATGATCCTTGTGGGTGGCGGTGATGCGGTGACCCGTCGTCGGGTCGTGTCTGAACGGCGCCCATGGGCGGGCGTCGTCGTGCGAAGGCTCCGAGTGGGGAAACGCTTCGCCGGGCGGCGATATGCCGAAGCCGGCCGAGCCGGGGCGTGCGGAGGAGGCTGCTACCCCTGAATGCGGGGACGCGGCAGCCGGATGGCGGTGCGGGGTCCCGCGGAGCGGAGGACGAGAGCGGCGTTCGCAGCGACGGCGGCCTGAGACATTTCTTCCTCCTTGGGATGAGCGGAATGGGCATGTCGGCACCGCGGGTTTCCTCGCGGTGCGACAGCCGACCAGCCTATACCTGGGAGTTGACTGAACGCAACAACCGCTTTCCGGTCCCCCGGAAAGCGGTTGTCGGCGAGCGGTGTCAGACCACGAGGGCGGGCACACCGGCCTCGCGGTCGAGCAGCCGCTGCTTCACGTCGAGCCCCCACGCGAAGCCGCCGAGCGCGCCCCCGGTGCGCAGCACCCGGTGGCAGGGGACGAACAGCGCGGGCGCGTTGCGCGCGCAGATCGAGGCCGCGGCCCGCACCGCGCTCGGCGACCCGAGCTCCGCGGCGAACTCCGCGTACGTCAGCGGCCGGCCGGGGGCGATGCGCCGCAGAGCGCTCCACCCGGTCAGCTGCATGACCGTGCCGTGCTGCACGACGGGGATGCCGTCGATGGCGGCGAGGTCGCCGTCGTAGTAGGCCGAGACGGCGGCGGCGGCATCCGTTCGCCCTTCCGCCACGGAGGACGGGCGGTCCGATGCCCGCAGACGCTCGAGGATGCGGTCGGCCTCGGAGGTCCAGCCCGATGCGAGCACGCGCCCCTCGTCGGTGAGGATCGTGAACGCCCCGTCGGGGGTGTCGATGGTCTGGATGGTCGCGGTGGTCATGGCATGCCTCCGGTGGTCGGGACGGGCGGGACGGAGAGGACGGATGCGGCGCCCCTGCGCTGCGCGGGGCCCTTCGGCGGGACGGCGCGCCACAGGTGCGCGGTGAGGTAGCTGCGCCATGGCGCCGTGCGCGCCGCCCAGCCGGTGAGGGCGCGCGGCTCGGACGGGAGTCCCGCGGCGGCGGCGCCGGTGCGCACGGCGACGTCACCGGGGAGGAACACGTCGGGGTCGGCGAGGACGCGCATGCGCACGTAGTCGGCGGTCCACGGGCCGATGCCGGGCATGGCCAGGAGCGCGGCCCGCTGCTCGACGGCGTCGTCGCCGGTCGTCAGCGTGAGGGAGCCGTCGGCGAGGGCCGCCGCCGCCCCGGTGATCGCGCGGATGCGGGCGGCGGGCCCGCGCAGCACCTCGTGGCCGCGGTCGGCGATGGCCGCCATCGTCGGGAACAGCTTCACCGTGCCCTCGGCCCCGTCCACGTCGTCGCCGAGCGCCGTCGTGAGCTGCGTGAGCGCAGTGCGCGCCGCCGCCACCGTGATCTGCTGCCCGACCATCGCGCGGATGAGCATCTCGTGCGGATCGGCGGCCCCCGGCACCCGGATGCCGGGCAGGTCCGCCACCAGCGGCGCGAGCTCGGGATGCTCACCGAGCGCCTCGTCGACCGCGACGGGATCGGCGTCGAGGTCGAACAGCCGCCGGGCCCGCGTGACGAGGGTCGAGAGGTCGGCGAGGTTCGTCAGGCGGGCCCGAAGCCGCACGCGTCCGGCATCGTCGACACGCAGCTCGAACCACGCCGGCCCGTGCGGCAGCCGCAGCGTGCGGGCGAACGACCTCGCGGTCGCCACCTCGGCGCCCGGCACGGCGCGGGCCGCCATCCACGCGAAGAGCCCGTCGGCATCGAGCGGCCCGCGATGCGGCAGCACGAGGTCGATCGCGCCGAGCATCGCGTCCTCCGGCGCGCTGGAGGGGCGCGGCAGGCGGCGCCGGGCGCGCAGCTCGAGCGGCGACAGGCCGAACACCTCACGGACGGTGTCGTTGAACTGCCGCACGCTCGCGAACCCCGACGAGAACGCGACGTCCGCCGCGGGCAGGTCGGTGCCCACCAGGAGCATGCGGGCCGTCTGCGCCCGGTGCGCGCGGCTGAGCGCGAGCGGACCGGCGCCGAGCTCGGCGGTGAGCAGGCGCGTCAGGTGGCGCGGCGAGTAGCCCAGCCGCCGGGCGAGGCCCGGCACGCCCTCGCGCTCGACGACGCCGTCGGCGATGAGCCGCATCGCGCGGCCGGCGGTGTCGCCGCGGAGATTCCACTGCGGCGACCCCGGCGCGGCCTCGGGCAGGCACCGCTTGCACGCGCGGTAGCCGGCCTCGTGGGCTGCGGCGCTCGTGGGGTAGAACGTGACGTTCGACGCCTTCGGCGTGCGCGCGGGGCAGCTGGGACGGCAGTAGATGCCGGTCGACCGCACCGCCGTGACGAACTGGCCGTCGAAGCGCGCATCGCGCGAGTCGATCGCGCGGTACCTCTCGTCGAACGTCATCGCCAGGCTCATGTCCCTAGCCTGACACGCTCCCCCGACATCGGCTCGCGGAAATCGGACACGACGGTGACGCCCCGCGAGGCAGGCCGCGCGCCGCCCGCAGACGACGAAGCGGCCGGTCGCGGCCCCGCCGCGAAGCGGAGCGACGACCGGCCGCCGAAGTCCGTCGGTTCAGCCGCCGGCGAGCTGCTGGTCGAGGTCCTGGATGGCACGCATCATGCCCAGCAGAGCCTCCGACATGTCGTTGATGCCGTCCACCGCACCCTTCAGACCCGTCGTCAGCTCGGAATAGCCCTCACCGAACTTCCCCGACGCGTGCTGCGTCTTGAAGTCCTCACCCAGCAGCGTGTCCACCTGGCTCTTCAGCGCGTCCAGCTGACCCTGGATGTCATCACGAGCCTGCGACAGCGACGACGCCACCTGCTCCATCTCCGCATACGAGGCACCGAAATCCGCCATCGTCAACTCCCTCACTCAGATAACCCGACCCAGCCGGCCGATGCCCTCCACGCTAACCCGGGCCGGCGCCGGGGCCCATGGGGACCATTCCCCATCCGGCGCTCACGCCGTTCGTCCGCCTCGGGGCGTGAGGTCCTCGCGGGGCGCCATCGTGATGCCGAGCAGTCCGATGCGCACGTCCCGGGCGCGCACGAGCTCCGGCTCGGTGATGAGCCCCCGCTCCGCGAGGACGGCCAGCGCACCCTGGACGTCCGCGTAGATGCGGGCGCGCTCGTCGGGAGGCATCCCCTCGACGGCCTTCTCGAGGGCCGTGAGGCTCCGCCGCCATCGATCCGTGCCGGTGTGCGCGGGACCGCGGAACAGTACGAGATGCAGCACGCCCACGGCCACGTCTGCCGCGAGGCCCACGATGCCGATCGGGGCGTCGGCGGCGCCCTGTGCGATCGCCAGCGCGGCGACGGCGGTGGCGATCGCGGATGGGACGAGGTGGAGCGCCCCCAGCAGCCGGTGGATGCCGGGCTCGGTGCCGAGCGATTCGCGCATCTCGGTGAGGATGCCGTTCGCGCCGAGGAGGGCGGCGATCCCGGCGAGCATGCCGGCCCACCCGACCAGTGCGGTCTCTGTGCGGTCGAAGAGCCAGGGCAGCAGCATCAGCAGCGCCACCACGGGCAGCGTGAAACTCGCGATGTGCGACAGGGTGAGCAGGCACCCCCAGGCGGGCGCGACGTTCTTCGCGAGGTCCTTCCACGCCGCCGGCGGCGCGAAGAAGGCCAGCGCGCGGCGCGCGTCGGGCACGTGGTGCAGGGCGCGGGCCTCGAGCTTCCACCAGTCCAGCGGCGTCCACGCGCTCACCGTGCGCGCGTACGCCGTCGCGGGCGCGTCGGTCATACCCGCCACAGTCCTTCCGGGTCCTGCGCGGACTGAACGAGGGCGGGCACGTCGAGCAGGCCGGACGGCGTCCAGGGCGCGCCGTCGATGCGCACGGTGTCGAGCAGGTCCTCCACCCGCGCGGCGGACAGCGCGATCGCCGCCGGGTCGAGCGGTCCCAGGACGGCGAAGAACGACGCGCCGGTGGTCATGAAGAGCCAGCGGACCACGCCGCGGCCGTCCTCGTCCATGAGGGTGACCGAGCAGCCCTCGCCGAGACCGGCCGAGCGGGCAGGCCGGATCCGAGGAGCGAGGACCGACGGCGGCCAGAGGTACCGCCGCTGCTCGTCGGCATCCGGCTCCCAGTCGGCCAGGGTGAGGCGCAGCGGCGCCCACGACCACGTGGCCGGCTCGAAGGTGAGCAGGTTGGTGCCGGGATCGGATGCCGCCGACCGCTGCGCACGCGCGAGAGCCCGGGCCAGGACCTCCGTCTCCTGCGGGGGGAGGTCGTGGAGCCCGGCCATCCGCGCCGCCGCTTCGGCGGCCCAGGCCTCGACGTCACCGGAGCCGAGGTCGGCTCCGGGCAGCGGGACGACGGTCGCGGCGTCGAAGCCGAAGTCGACGCGCGTCATCGCCCGGTCCACGCGAACGTCAGCACGTGCGCGTCCATCAGGGACAGCCAGTTCTTCATGTACGGGTCCTCGTCGGGGTCGACGTCCGTCGGGTGGACCAGCGTCGCCGTGAGCTGGAGGGCCTTGGTGCGGCGGGATCCCGGCAGGGGCGTGAGGTACACGATCGTGTAGGCGCCGGCCGACTCCCCCGACAGCTCCACGGTGCGACGATCCGTCCAGCGGAGGAACTGCCGGCTGCCCTCGAGCGCGCGGGCGCCGCGCCGCTCGACGGCGTCGGCGACCATGGCGTCCAGGGACACGCCGGGCGCTCCCTCGGTGATCGTGCCGAGCACGCTGATGGGGACCGTCGACCACTGCGGGGCATCCTCACCCGCCATGATCATCACGAACGCCCCCTGACGCCGCGCCGCCCCGAGCGCGCCGGTGACGTGGGTCTCCAGCGCGGCGTACACGTCGGGCCGGTGCGCCTCGCGCAGCCGCGCCTTCGCCCGGTCCAGCAGCGCACGCTCGGTCGCGCCGGAGGTGTCGTACATGGTCCAGCCCTCGGGCAGCGTCATCCGGAACTCGGGGACTCCCGGACGCCCGCCGGCGAGCTGATCGCGCAGTGAACTCACCCGCTCCACCCTGCCACAGTCGACCCTGTCACCACGTCGGGTAGGCGATGCGGTCCATGCCCGTCGCCAGCTCCACGGTGCCCTGCAGGCCGCCGGCGAGCGTGGCGATGTTGTTGTAGTGGGCACCCAGGCCGCTGAAGGCGTAGGTGAGCTGCTCGCCCGTGGTGCCGAGGGCTCCGATGACCTCCCACATGAAGGGATCCTGTCCGGTCATCACCGTGCTCAGGATGTCGTCGAAGGAGTTCACCACGTACCCGGCCTCCGGGCCCAGCGAGCGCATGTTCGAGATCCACTGACCCGGGCTGCGCGATCCCATGCTCAGCGTCCACCGGGCGAAGTCGTCGCCGTACGACATGCCGCCCGTGGGAAGGCCCGCCCACGCCCGCATGCCGGCCCCGAAGCCGCCACTGGCGAACTCGCCGAACGCGCCGAACGGGAGCACGCCGAGCACCGCGAGGCCGACCTCCCAGAGCGCGGCATCGCCGCGCGAGTACTGCCAGAGCGTTCCCGCGAGCGTGAGCACGCCGACGGCGAGCGCCAGCAGGGCGACGATGGGTCCGCCGACCACCATCGCGAGCACGGCGAGCACGACACCCGCGACCGCGAGCACGTCCAGCGCGAAGTCGACGAAGCCGTCGAGGTTGTCGCGCCAGCCGTCCTTGATCGCGTTGGCGTTCGAGGACCGCACGCCTTCGACGGCCGCATCGAACGCGGTCTCCCACCGGTCGTACTGCTCGTCGAAGTCGTCGGCGGCGCCCTTCCACAGTGCGTAGGCGGCGTCCTTGTCGCCCTCGGCGGACTCCACGGCGTTGTCGTGGGTGCGCTGCGCCTCGGTGCGGGCGGAGTCGTCGTCGCCGGATCCCTCGGGGTAGGGCACCGGCGCCATCTGCGCGCTCTGCCACTCGCTGAGGGCCTGCTGGTAGTTCTGCCAGTACGTGTCGGCGTCGGGCACGGTCACCTTCATGAGCGCCTTGACCGCGGCCAGCTCCGAGCCGTAGTCCCGCACGAAGGGACCGACCGCCTGGTACAGCTCCGCCGCCCGGCCGAGCTCGACGTTGACCTCCCCGCTCAGCTCGCGGAGCTTGTCGACCGCCTTGCCCTCCATGTCGGCGCCGTCGTCGACGAGCCGCGTGAGCAGCGTCTCGGCCTCCGACATGGCCGCGCCGAGGTTGATGATCTGCTGGCCGCGTTCGCGGACGTCGTCGCCGTTGCCCGACACGACCTCGATCGGGCGTCCCTTCGGGGATTGGTGTATCGCCATCTACTCGCCCACTTCCTGCATCTGCGCCGCGAGCTCTGCGGCCACCTGGGTGTCGAAGTCGCCGAAGCCCTCGAGGACCGTCTTGGCCTGCTCGGTGACCGCCTTCAGGCCCTCGTTGAGCTTGTTGCGCCGGTCGTCCCAGCGCTCCTCGAAGTCGTCGGTCTTGTCGCGGAGGTCGCTGCGACCGTACGGCGACCCGATGTCATGGCTGAGGTCGCTCCGCCGCTTGGACGCCGACTCGAACTCCGTCTGCGTCGCGAGCAGGTTGGTGTACAGCGCACCGAGCTCGTCGTATGAGATCTTCACCGACACGTGTGTTCACTCCCAAGGCCGTGATCGAACGAGAGGACGCGTGGGGAACCGTGGTTCCCCACGCGTGAAGTCAGTCGGTTCAGCCGCCGGCGAGCTGCTGGTCGAGGTCCTGGATGGCACGCATCATGCCCAGCAGAGCCTCCGACATGTCGTTGATGCCGTCCACCGCACCCTTCAGACCCGTCGTCAGCTCGGAATAGCCCTCACCGAACTTCCCCGACGCGTGCTGCGTCTTGAAGTCCTCACCCAGCAGCGTGTCCACCTGGCTCTTCAGCGCGTCCAGCTGACCCTGGATGTCATCACGAGCCTGCGACAGCGACGACGCCACCTGCTCCATCTCCGCATACGAGGCACCGAAATCCGCCATCGTCAACTCCCTCACTCAGGTAACCCGACCCACCCCGGGCGGGACACTCAGAAACCTAACCGACGCCCACGACGCCACGCGATGGGGACCATTCCCCATGGCATGACCCATGGCCTCCCGCCGCGGTCAGTGCTGCGCGGCGGCCTGGGCGACGGGCAGGGCGGATGCCTCGACCAGCGGCAGCTGCACGGTGACCTGGCGGCCCGCCTGCACGAAGATGCCGCGTCCGTCGGGGAAGTCGGCGCGCTTGACCTTGGGGAACGGCACCTTGAACACCGCATCGCCGTCGAACGCGTCGGGCTTGAGGATGACGCCCTTGCGACCGCCCTTGAAGTCCCCGACGAGCCCGAAGCCGCTCGTGACCTGCGTCACGTCGGCGTCGCCGATGAGGAAGTGCTCACTGCGGTTGACCGCCTGGAACAGCGCCTTCAGCGGGCGCTCGGCGGGCGAATCGGCGAACTGCGGCACGTCCTCGATCACGATCATCAGACGGGTGTCGATGGACTCGTCGGCGACCAGCTCGGCGAGCTCGGTCGCGAGCTCCTTGGCCTCGTCGGGCGTCGTGGCGCTGCGCATCCAGGGCGCGAACTCCTTCAGCTGCGAGCGGCGGCCGCCGAAGTGGAACAGCCTCACGCCCGGGTCGAAGCGCACCATCGCCGTCACGAGCGCCTTCATCGCGTTGGTCTTGCCCGCCAGCGGCGGGCCCGCCAAGACGAACGTGCCGACCGGGTCGAAGTCGCGCGGCGCGAGCGTGTCCTCGGCGATGCCGAGCGCCGGGAACTCGCCGACGCGGTCGGGCAGCGCCGACCACGCCAGGCGGGTCGGCAGCGAGCCGATCTCGTCGACCTCACGGGCACCGAGCGCGCGCAGCTCCTGCGCCCACTGCACGAGCAGCTTGGTCTGCTCCGCCACGTTGGGCGTCCCGCCCAGCACCGCGATCTGCGTCTCGAACCCGTCGATGATCGCGCGGCCGGGCGCGGACCGCTCGTCCAGGACGTCCTTCGGTGCGTTCAGCAGCGAGTACGCGCTCTCGTCGGCCAGGCGCAGGACGACGCGGCGCGAGATGTTCGAGCTCACCGCGGTCGGAACGGACCCCGAGCGGTCCGCGGTGGCCACGACGTGCACGCCCAGCGGGCGCCCCTCGCCCAGGATCCGCATGAACGCCTGATAGAACGGCATCCGCGCCGTCGTCGTCTCCCACTCCGCCCGGAACTGCGGCAGGCCGTCCAGCAGCAGGATGATGCGGGCCTCGTCCCGGCCGGTGAGGTCACGGTACTCGGCGATGCTGGAGGCGTTGGCCGCGCTGAACCGCTTGCCGCGGTCGTCAAGCACCGCGCCCAGCGACCGGAGGATGCGCTGCACGCGCTCGGCGTCGTCGCCCGGGATGATCGAGCCGACGTGCGGCAGCACCTCGAGGCTCTTGAGCGCGCCCGCTCCGAAGTCGAGCCCGTAGACCGCGACGTTCTCGGGGCGACGCCCCATCGCGGCCGCGATGGCGGCGGTGCGCAGCACGGTGGATTTCCCCGAGCCGCTCGTGCCGTAGACGAGGAGCGACCCGTCGCGGTCCGGCTCGAAGTACACGGGCTCCTGCAGCTGTCGCTCGGGGACGTCGCGCTTGCCGAGCAGGATGCTGCCGGGGCGGCCGGCGCGGAGCGCCCGGATGTCGACCGTCGTCTCGAGGTCGTCGAGCCACGGGCGCCGGGGAGCCGGGATGCGAGCCTGCGCGGCCGCCGCCACCAGCGTCGCGACGATGCGCTTCTGGTCGTTGGGGCCGGGGTCGGCGGTGTCGTCTGCGGCGTCGCCCGGATCCTCGAGCTCCCACCTCTGCACCGACCCGAACCGCAGCTCCGCGACGCTCACGTCGGCCACCGGCACCTCGTCGGTGCTCCAGCCGCCCGCGTACGCGGACTGGAACGGGACCAGTCGCCCCGGCCCGGTCTTGGCGATGCCGCGCCCGGGGATGCCGGGGTCGAACCGCGCGGCGACCGGGTCGTCGACGACGTCCTTCGAGTCGGACTCGTCGGCCATGCGCAGCGCGACCCGCAGGTTGGTGTTGGCGCGCAGATTGTCCTTGATGACGCCCGCCGGACGCTGGGTCGCCATGATGAGGTGGATGCCGAGGGACCGGCCGCGCTGGGCGATGTCGACGACGCCGTCCACGAACTCGGGCACCTCGCCGGCGAGCGCGGCGAACTCGTCGATGACGATGACCAGCGCCGGGGGCACGTCGGGATCGCGGCGCTTCTCGAGCTCGAGCAGGTCCTTGGCCTTCTTGCGGTTGAAGAGGTGCTCGCGGTGGTGCAGCTCGGCGCGGAGGCTGGTGAGGGCGCGTCGCACGAGGTGGGGGCTGAGGTCGGTCACCAGGCCCACGCAGTGCGGCAGCTCGACGCAGTCGGCGAAGGCGGAACCGCCCTTGTAGTCGACGAAGAGGAACGTGACGCGGTCGGGGCTGTGGGCGGCGGCCATGCCGAGGACCCACGCCTGCAGGAACTCCGACTTGCCCGCGCCGGTGGTGCCGCCCACCAGGGCGTGGGGTCCCTGCGTGCGCAGGTCGAGCGTCATCGCGTCGGTCGCGCCCTGCCCGACGATGGCGCGCAGGTTGCCGGCCTTCTTCAGCCGCGGCAGCGCCGCCCCCGACCGGTCGACGATGGTGTTGTTCTCGCGCCAGCGCTCCACGGCGAACGACGGGTCGGTCGCGATCTCGGGTCCGACGACCGAGAGGAACATGACCGAGTTCGGGATGTCGGAGGAGTCCTCGATGACGGTGCTGGAGTCGGCGACGGGCGCGAGGCGCTTGGCGAGCACGGTCATGAGCTCGTTGGAGACGCCCTCCACGACGGTGGCCGGGTACTCGACGCCGCTGCGGACCGTCCCCGCCCGCGCCGCCTCGAGACCCCCCGCCACGTCGACGAAGCTGCGGCATACGGCCGGCAGCGCCTCGACGACCGGCGCGACGAACAGTCCGTACACGCCGACGTCGGCGCCGCGCTCGAGCACCTGGGTGAGCCGGGCACGGTCCACCGGGGCATCCGCCGTCACGATCACCACGACCGCCGTCTGCCCCGGGAAGGTCGCATCCTCGGCGGCGCGGCGCACGTCGGTGCCGTAGCGCATCGGGTCCCAGTCGTCGTCCAGCGGCAGACGCGGCGACGAGGCCGCCTTGGAGCGGCGCATCACGAGCTCCTCGAGCGCCGAGAGCAGCGCCGCGCCGGTCGACGCGGAGTCCGACAGGGGCATGTCGCGGAACGGGCTGCGCTCGCTCGTGGTGTGCGGAAGCCACTTGAGCCATTCCAGTTGCGTCGCCCACTGCGGCTCGGTCAGCGCGACGGCGACGAGCTCGTTGGGCGAGTGCAGGCCGAACAGCTGCACGCACAGGCCGCGCAGCGCGTCCGCCGCCTCGCGCGGGGGCCCCGCGACGCCGATGACGCCCACGCTCTGCAGCGACTCCAGCACCGGCACGCCGTCGATGATGCGGTAGCGCTCGCGCAGCCGATCGACGCGGTCGACGTACTCCTGGAGCGCGTCGGGGTTCTCGGCGCGCTTGATCGTCGTGCGCGAGGGCGCCTCGGACGTCCCCAGCCGCACCGAGAGGAAGTTCCAGTGCTCGGGGCGCCTGGTCCACAGCATGGGCCCCAGCCGCATCGCCTCGTCGAACACCACGGCCACCGGCGGCACCTCGGCGTTGCGCACCTCGCGTTCGCGCGGCCGTTCGCGGTACAGCGTCTCTTCGAGCTCCTCGAACGTGCGCTCGAAGATCTCGGCCTCCTTGCGCACCCGCTGACCCACCTGGGTGCGCTGCGAGATGAAGTTGCCGAGCAGCATGAGGGGCGACAGGAGCACCACCAGCAGCGAGCGCGGGTTGCCTGTCATCGCGAAGATCGAGGCGCCCAGGATGACCGGCGCCACCAGCATGGGCCACGGGAACAGGCGGCTGATCGGATCCTTGGGGAGACGGGGCTCCGGCAGCTCCTCCCCCACGTACCGCGGCTCGACCCGGGGGCTGCGGTTGAACAGCAGCGATCCGCCGCGCTCCAGCACCGGGTCCTGGTCCAGCGGTGCGAAGTCCTGCACCATGCGCACGACAAGCTCGGTGTCGCCCAGCGCGAACCGCTGCCCCGGGATGACCTTCAGGCGCTGCACCAGCCCGCCGTCCACGACGATGCCGTTCGCCGAGTTGAGGTCGACGAGCTCGACGGAGGATCCCACCTCGATGCGGGCATGCCGCTTGGACACCAGCGGATCGTCGAGGACGACGTCGGCGCCCGCCGCCCGGCCGATCGTGAAGTGGCCGCGCGGCAGCTGGAACTCCCGCCCCGCGAACGGGCCGGCCACGACCGACAGGATCGCCGCCGGCGGCGCGCCCGCGCGGCGGCCCGAGACGTAGTCGGCCCCGAGGTTCGCGATCGTCGCGACGAAGCCCGACCCCACCGGCGCGTCGCTGATCAGCATGTCGGGCTCGAGCAGCTGGAACGTCGACGAGGTCGGCGGCGCCACCTGGAGGGTGAGCACGTCGCGCGGCGACGAGACGAAGCTGCGGGCGGGATCGGCCTCGGCGATCCGGCGCGCCACGTCCTGCACGGTCGCGGTCGTGTCGGAGGTGACCACGATGTCGGTGTGATGGCCGTCGCGACGCTGGAGCGTCAGTTTGAGTCTCATTCGCTGTCCCGGTCGAGCATCGGCCTCAGCCGATGCGGATCATTGCGTGGCGGTCCCCGAACCGAATCGTATCGCCGGGCCGCAGCGCGACCGGGGCACCGGGGACGAGCGGATGCTCCGCCCCGCCGCGCACGACGGCGCTGCCGTTGGTCGACCCGCGATCGACCACGACGGTGTCGGTTCCGTGCGGCAGCACCGCGAGGTGCGTCTTGGAGACCGACATCGTCGGGTCGTCGATCGCGACCGGGGCGACGCCGTCGTCGCCGGTGACCGGGGCGGGATCGCGGCCGATCAGGATGCCGCTGCCGACGTCGACGACCCGGCCGGTATCCAGCACGAAGCGCGCGGCGGACGCACCCGGACGGGAGGGGCCTGCGGGGCCGCCCTGCGCGCCCGTAACGGCCGAGGCCTCGCGCACCGGGGACGCGGCGCTCCCGTCGGGCAGCAGCTGGGGCGGGACCCATCCCGAGGCCGTGGGACCGGCGGGCGCCGCGACAGGATCCGGCGCGTCGAACGGCGTCGTCGCGGGCGCGGGCGCCCCGTGCTCCGGAGCGGGAGCGGGTGTCGCGATGCCGGATGCCGCCTCGCCGCGTGCCGCCCCGAGGACGCCGCCGCTGCTGCGCGGGGCCGGGACGTAGGCGGCAGGCGGACGCGGGCCGGCGGCCGTCGCGAGCGAGGGCAGCTCGCTGCGGACATCCGCCAGATCCGTCGCGACCGTCTTGCGCGCGATGCGCATGCGCTTGTCGTCGTACGGGTTGAGGCCGTGCCGGGCGTCGACGAGCCAGGTGGCGCCCGCGAGGTCCGCCCAGCCCCGGCCCCGGCGCTCCGGGTCGAAGAACGGCGACAGCGCGATCACCAGCAGCGGCCCCAGGAGCGGCACCGCGAAGCTCGCCCACAGCACGAGCCCGCGCACGACCGCGCCGCGCCAGAAGCCGGGGCGCTCGAGCGTGCGGACGTTCACCGACCGCAGGCCGGTGAGCGCCTTGCCGAGCGTGATGCCGCGCCGGCCGTGCAGCACCAGCTGAACGATGAGGTAGACGGTGGTGAGCACGGTCGAGATCGCGGTGAGCACCACGACGAGCACGAGCCGCCCCTGCAGCGCCTCGGCGGGATCCGCCTCCGCCGACGCGGCGAGCAGCGCCGGCAGCGCGCCCAGCAGCAGCGGCAGCTGCACCAGGACGTAGACGGCCGCCTCGATGGTCGCCGACAGCGCGCGGCGACCGAAGGGCGCCCGCACGAGGCCGAGTGACGCGGCGTACTCCGGCCGCGGTCGCCCGTCGTCGTCGAGACCCTCGATACCACGGGTCGACTCGTCGATCTCCCAGATCACGCGGTCCTCCTGGCCAAAACTCCGCATCGACCCTAACCCGGGCGCCCGGCGGGCGCCGTCATCGGAACACGGCGTCAGTGGAAGAAGTGGCGCTCGCCCGTGAAGAACATCGTGACGTTCGCAGCCTGCGCGGCGGCGATCACCTCGTCGTCGCGCACGGAGCCGCCGGGCTGGATGATCGCCGAGATGCCGGCGTCGAGCAGCACCTGCGGGCCGTCGGCGAAGGGGAAGAACGCGTCGGATGCCGCCACCGACCCCGCCGCGCGGTCCCCGGCGCGCTCGACGGCGAGCCGGCACGAGTCGACGCGGTTGACCTGCCCCATGCCGATGCCGACCGTCGCCGAGTTCTTGGCCAGCACGATGGCGTTGGACTTCACGGCGCGGCACGACTTCCACGCGAAGATGAGGTTCGTCATCTCGTCGTCCGACGGACGCTCGCCCGAGACGAGCTGCCAGTCCTTGGCGACCGACTCGATGTCGTCGGGGAACCGGTCGGCGTCCTGCAGCAGCAGGCCGCCCGACACCAGGCGCACGTCCATCCGCTCCTGCTGCCAGTCGGCCGGCAGCTGGAGCACGCGCAGGTTCTTCTTGAGGCGGAACACCTCCAGCGCCTCGGGCTCGAAATCGGGCGCGACGATGACCTCGGTGAAGATGTCGCGGAGGTTCTCGGCCATCTTCAGCGTCACGGTGCGGTTGGCCGCGATGACGCCGCCGAAGGCCGACACCGGGTCGCACTCGTGCGCGCGCAGGTGGGCGCTGGCGATGGGGTCCGGCGACTTCGGAGCCGCCACGGCGATGCCGCACGGGTTGGCGTGCTTGATGATCGCGACGGCGGGCTTGACCATGTCGAACGCGGCGCGGAGGGCGGCGTCGGCGTCGACGTAGTTGTTGTACGACATCCCCTTGCCCTGCAGCTGCGTGGCCTGGGCGATGCCGTGGCCGCCGTTGCGGGTGTAGATCGCCGCACGCTGGTGCGAGTTCTCGCCGTAGCGCAGCGTGGCGAGGCGCTCGGCCTTGATCGTGAGGTGCGCGGGCAGGTCGTCCTCGAGGAGCGTGCCCTCCGAGAACCAGGTCGCCACGGCGCGGTCGTACTCCGCGGTGTGCGCGAACGCGCGCGCGGCGAGCTCGCGGCGCTGCACGAGCGAGGTGCCGCCGGACCGCACGGCCTCGATGACGGCCGGGTACGACGACGGCGAGACGACGATGGCGACGTTGGCGTAGTTCTTCGCCGACGCGCGCACCATGGCGGGCCCTCCGATGTCGATCTGCTCGACGACGTCGTCGCCCTGCGCGCCGGAGCGCACGGTCTCGACGAAGGGGTAGAGGTTCACCACGACGAGCTCGAACGGGGCGATGTCGAGATCGGCGAGCTGCCGCTCGTGGTCCTCGAGGCGGAGGTCGGCGAGCAGGCCCGCGTGCACGCTCGGGTGCAGCGTCTTGACGCGGCCGTCGAGGGATTCGGGGAACCCGGTGACGCGCGAGACGTCGGTCACCTCGTACCCCGCCTCGCGCAGCAGCGTCGCCGAGCCGCCGGTCGAGACGATCTCGACGCCCGCCTCCGCGAGGGCGGCGCCGAGCGTCAGGAGGTCGGTCTTGTCGCTCACCGACACCAGCGCCCGGCGCACCGGGACGACGTCGCGGGAGCGGTAGAGGGCGGGGTCGTGGCTCGGTCCGGCCATGGCGGGTTCTCCTCGGTGGGGTGGGTCAGAGCTGGGCGCGAGCGGAGGCCGCCGCGAGATCGAGGTCGCCGGTCGCGATGCGGCGCACGACGTCGATGAGCAGGCGGCGCTCGACGGGCTTGATGCGCTCGTGCAGGGCGTGCTCGTCGTCGCCGGGAAGCACGGGCACGCGCTCCTGGGCGAGGATCGGCCCCGAGTCGACGCCGCTGTCGACGATGATGACGCTGGCTCCGGTCTGCGCGACGCCGGCGGCCAGCGCGTCGCGCACGCCGTGCGCGCCGGGGAACTCCGGCAGATACGCCGGGTGCGTGTTGATGATGCGGGGCGACCACGCGTCGACGAGGTCGGCCGGCAGCAGGCGCATGAGGCCGCTGAGCACGACGAGATCGGGCTTCCACACGGCCAGCTGCGCACCCAGCTCGGCGCCCCATTCCTCACGGGTGCCGAATCGCGCGAACGGCACCATGAAGGTCGGGATGCCGTAGTCCTCCGCGTGCGCGAAGCCGTCGGCCTCGCGGTCGCCGCCGACGACGACGATGCGGGCGGGGAACTCGGGTTCGGCCGCCGCGTCGAGCAGAGCACGCAGATTCGACCCTGTGCCCGAGATGAGGACGGCGACCGTGAGCACCGACTCAGTTTAGTCCGGAACCCGGCTCGGACCGTGCGACGTGAGCCGCGGCAGCTCGATGGGCTCGGTCGTCGCCTCCGCGGCGGCGGCGGGCGCGGGAGGTTCGGGCGCGGCCGGATCGTGCGAGCCGCGGGGCGAAAGCAGCAGGATGGCCGCGCCGACGAGCACCTCGAGCCCCACCGCGAGGGCCACGGGCCCTGCGTCCGGGCCGAAGTGCGCCAGGCGCCCCGGTCCGACGGATCCGGACGCGGCCACGCACAGGAGCGCGGCGGCGGCGCCGGACACGAGCGCGATGCCCGCGGTGATCGTGAGCCGCGCCGCGACGGCGTCCTCCGCGCGCCCGGGCGTCGGCTCGCCGGCGTGCACCAGACGGGAGCGGGCGATCCACCCCGCGAGCGCGCCGAGCGCGACGGGGAGGAGCGCCAGCAGGAGCAGCCACGAGGTCGTCGACTCCGGCACGGCGCCCAGCGCGGGAAGACCCGGCACGATGCCCACCTGCGTGCCGGCCGGCGAGACGGAGGTGCCCTCGCCCACCGCGAAACCCGGTCCGGCGACGAAGCTGAGGCCCCACACGGCGAGGGTCGGGACGTACGCCAGCTGCGCGAGCGTGAGCAGGGTCGCGCCGAGCACGTCGGCGTCGCCCGCCTGGAAGAGGGCCACGATCCGACCCGCCCGCGCGAACACCGCGACGGCGGCGACGGCCGCGCCGAGGCCGACGAGCCCCACCACCACGACGGCGGATCCCCGCGCGATGAGCGCCGGGGTCTCGGCCCAGCCGTGGGACATCGACTCGACCCGGTCGCGGAGCCGCGCGATCGCACCCGATCCAGCCTCGATCCACTCCGTCACCACGGCGGCCGTGAGCGCGGGCAGCGCGAAGACCAGCGTGGGCACCAGGATCGCCTGCCAGGTCACCGCGACCGCGACGCCGTTCGCTCCCGTGAGCGCCGCGCCGGTCGCGAGCGCCGCGAAAACGACGATCGACGAGGCCACCCCGGTGATCCACGCGTCGGCGCGCGACGCGCGCACGCCCGACCGGGCGGCGAAGACGGCGGTGAAGACGGCGAACGCGAGCGGGGCGAGCGAGAGGGCGAAGGATGCCGCGTCGGCGGGGATGCCGGTCGCGGCGAGGTACTCGGGCGGGAGCGTGATGTGCAGCGGCACGAGGTTGCCCAGCTGCCACACCGCCACGGCCGCCGGCCACAGCACCCCCCAGTCGGCGCCACCGCCGAACCCGAAGACCCACAGCAGCGTCAGCGGCGCGAGGGTCGCCGCGATCCCGACGGCGACCGCGATGGCGGCGTCGACGGATGAGAGGAGGGCGACGATGAGGCGATGCATGCGCCATAGACCCTACTTCGCGCCGCGTCCGCCTCCCGGTCGCCCGCGCCGCGGAGGCGCGGCATCCGTTCTGCGGAATCTGCCGGCCGCCGGAGCGACTAACGTTCTCTGACGGAGGTCAACCACACATGAGCGCAGCCCCGTCCACGACGTCGAACGCACCCGAGGCACAAGACGGCAGCGAGACACCCCCGCCGAAGAACGGCTTGGACAGGTTCTTCGAGATCACCCGGCGAGGATCGACCATCGGCACCGAGGTGCGCGGCGGTGTGGTGACGTTCGTGACGATGGCCTACATCGTCATCCTCAACCCGATCATCCTCTCCGGCGGCGTCGACGTCGCCGGGGACTCCCTCGGCTTCACCCAGGTGGCGGCGACCACCGCGCTCACCGCCGGTGTCATGACCGTGCTGTTCGGCCTCGTGACCCGTCTGCCGTTCGCGTTCGCGGCCGGGCTCGGCATCAACTCGTTCCTCGCGGTCTCGGTCGTCGGCCAGGTGACGTGGGCCGAGGCGATGGGTCTCGTCGTCATCAACGGTCTGATCATCGTGCTGCTGGCGGCGACCGGGCTGCGGCGCATGATCTTCGACGCCGTGCCGATCCAGCTGAAGATCGCCATCACGGTCGGCATCGGCCTGTTCATCGCCTTCATCGGATTCGTCGACGCGGGCCTGGTCACCTCGACGGGAGCGTCCTCTCCCCCGGTCGGCCTGGGCGTCGACGGTTCTGTCGCGACGGTCCCCACCCTCATCTTCGTGTTCACGCTGCTGCTGACCGGCGTCCTGGTGGCGCGCAAGGTCAAGGGCGGCATCCTGATCGGCCTCGTCACCGGCACCGTCGTCGCGGTCGTCGTCGAGGCGATCTGGAACATCGGGCCGAAGTTCGCCGGCGACGAGGTCAACCCGGGCGGCTGGGGCCTGTCGGTGCCGGAGCTGCCGGCGTCGCTCGTGAGCGTCCCCGACCTCTCGCTCGTCGGTCAGATCTCGTTCGGCTCGTTCGAGCGGATCGGCGTGCTCGCGGCCCTCATGCTCGTCTTCACGCTCGTCTTCACGAACTTCTTCGACGCCATGGGCACCATGACGGGCCTGTCGAAGGAGGCGGGGCTCGCCGACGAGAAGGGCGACTTCCCCCGCATCAAGTCGGCGCTGATCGTCGAGGGCGTCGGCGCGGTCGCCGGTGGATTCACGTCGAGCTCGTCCAACACGGTGTTCATCGAGTCCGGCGCAGGCATCGGCGAGGGGGCGCGGACCGGCTTCGCGAACGTCGTCACCGGTGCGCTGTTCCTCATCGCGATGTTCTTCACGCCGCTGGTGTCGATCGTGCCCACCGAGGTCGCCGCCGCCGCGCTGGTGATCGTCGGCGCCCTGATGATGTCGCAGATCCGCTTCATCGACTTCACCGACTTCTCGATCCTGCTGCCGGTCTTCCTCGCCGTCACCGTCATGCCCCTCACCTACTCGATCGCCAACGGCATCGGGGCGGGCTTCATCGCGTGGGTCGTGGTGCGCTCGCTGTCGGGCAAGGCGCGCGAGATCAGCCCGCTGCTGTGGGTCGTCGCGGCCGGCTTCGTGCTCTACTTCGCCCGCGGGCCGCTGGAGGCCGTGCTCGGCTGAGTCTCACCGCGAAGGGGACGGGTGCTGCGGCATCCGTCCCCTTCGGCATCTCCCGGCCCGGCGCGCGTCGGGTTCGGGGCGCGCGACGTGCATCCGGGGCGCACGCGACGCGCCCCGGACGAGCGGGACGCGCCCCAAACCCGGGAACCAGGGGTTCAGCGCAACGGCGTCCAGCCGGGCGGGAGCGGACCGTCGAGGTCGGCGCGCTCGCGGTCGACCGCGGCCGACCAGCCCTGGGCGGCGTCGACGGCGTCGAAGCCGCCGCGCGCGACCCGGAAGCCGACATCGTCGTGGTGCATGCGCGGCGCGCCACCCCGGCGCGTCGACGCGCGCACGCTCCACGCGTCGTCGGCGAAGCCGCCGCCCCGGAACACCCGGTAGTCGGCGTAGCGCGCGGGGTCGAGCAGGTCCCAGCACCACTCCCACACGTTGCCGAGGGTGTCGAAGAGCCCGTTGAGATTCGGATGCTTCCCGCCGACGTCCTGCGGCGACGTGACGCCGTCCGCGCTCGTCCACGCGATGTCGGCGAGCGGTCCGTAGTGCGGGCCGGCCGACCCCGCGCGGCACGCGTGCTCCCACTCGGCCTCGGTCGGCAGGCGGAAGCCGTCGGCATCGACGTGCCACGTGACCACCTCGCCGTCGAACGTGTAGGCGGGGTCCAGTCCCTCCCACTCGGACGCGGCGTTGCAGAAGCGGATGGCCCGCAGCCAGCTCACGTCGGTCGCCGGCCGCCGAGGGTGGGTCGACGGCTCGCCGAGGAGCTCGGCGAGCTGCTCCTGGGTGACGGGGAACACGCCGATCTCGAACGGCTCGAGCTCGACGCTCCAGCGCGCCTTGCGGCGGGCGTCGTGGAGGGTGACCGTCCCGGCGCCGATCGACGCCAGCTCGATGTCGGTCATGCGGGCCGGCTCAGCCGTCCTGCGGCTCCAAGACGAACACGGCGATCTGCCGGTCGGTGCGGGTCTGGTACGCGTCGTAGTCGGGCCACACCGCGCACGCGCGCTCCCACCACTGCGCGCGCTCGTCGCCGTCCAGCTCCCGCGCGAGGTAGTCGCGCTTCACATCGGCGTCCTGCAGCTCCACGAGCGGGTGGCGACGCATGTTCTCGGCCCACTTCGGCTCGTCCGGCGCGCCGCCCTTCGACGCGACGACGGCGTAGCGGCCGTCGTGCTCGACGCGCATGAGCGCGGTCTTGCGCAGCGCTCCGGACTTCGCGCCGACGGTCGTCAGCACGATGATCGGCACGCCGCGCAGCGTGTTCGCCTTCTCTCCGTTGGAGGCCTCGAAGACCTCCGCCTGCTTGCGCGCCCAGTCGGACGTGGACGGCTTGTACTCTCCGGTCAACGGCATGCCACCAGCGTATTCGGCCTGCGCAGGGGCGGGCCGCGCGCCCTCTATGTTCGAGTCATGCCCAACATCAGAGTCGAACTCCTTCCCGGACGCACCGTGGACCAGCGCCGCCGCTTCGCCGAGGAGGTCACCCGCGCCGCCGTCGAGGCGCTCGGGGCGCGCAGGCAGGACGTCCGCATCATGTTCGAAGAGGTCGCCGCCGACTTCGTGGCCAACGGCGGTGTCCTCGCCAGCGAAGACGCCGACCGCGCGGGCCAGGTGTCGCGTTTCGGCGGCTCGCCGGTCGCCGGCTGAGACGACGATGGCGGATGCCGCGACCCGGGGTCGCGGCATCCGCCATCGCTTGTCGAGCTGTACCCCTTAGAGCGACTCGATGATCTCGCGCATCAGCGCGGCGGTCTCGGACGGCGTCTTGCCGACCTTGACGCCGGCGGCCTCGAGGGCCTCCTTCTTCGCCTGCGCGGTGCCGGCCGAACCCGACACGATGGCGCCGGCGTGGCCCATCGTCTTGCCCTCGGGGGCGGTGAAGCCGGCGACGTAGCCGACGACCGGCTTGGTGACGTTGGCCTTGATGAAGTCGGCCGCGCGCTCCTCGGCGTCGCCGCCGATCTCGCCGATCATGACGATCGCCTTGGTCTCGGGGTCGGCCTCGAACGCCTCGAGCGCGTCGATGTGGGTGGTGCCGATGATCGGGTCGCCGCCGATGCCGATGGCGGTGGAGAAGCCGATGTCGCGCAGCTCGAACATCATCTGGTACGTGAGCGTGCCCGACTTCGAGACCAGGCCGATCGGTCCCTTGCCGGTGATGTTGGCGGGCGTGATGCCCACGAGCGACTCGTCCGGCGTGATGATGCCCGGGCAGTTGGGGCCGATGATGCGGGTCTTGTTGCCCTTGGCCGACGCGTACGCCCACGCCTCGGCCGAGTCGCCGACGGGGACGCCCTCGGTGATGACGACCAGCAGCGGGATCTCGGCGTCGATCGCCTCGATCATCGCGGCCTTCGTGAACGCGGCGGGGACGAACGCGATCGAGACGTCCGCACCGGTCTTCTCGATGGCCTCGGCCACCGAGCCGAACACCGGCAGCTCGACGCTGCCGCCGTCCTTGTCCTTGTGCAGCACCGTGGTGCCGGCCTTGCGCGCGTTCACGCCGCCGACGACGTTGGTGCCGGCCTTGAGCATGAGCGCGGTGTGCTTGGTGCCCTCGCCGCCGGTGATGCCCTGGACGATGACCTTGGAGTCCTTGTCAAGAAAGATCGACATGTCTGTTGTTCCTTATGTGGGTCGCTGAGCTTGTCGAAGCGGCGGTCAGGCGTTGGCGAGCTCGGCGGCCTTGTCGGCGCCCTCGTCCATCGTGGCGGCCAGGGTCACCAGCGGGTGGTTGGCATCCTGGAGGATCTTGCGGCCCTCCTCGACACGGTTGCCGTCCAGGCGCACCACGAGGGGCTTCGACGCGGTGGCGCCGAGCTCCGCGAGCGCACCGACGATGCCCTTGGCGACGGCGTCGCACGCCGTGATGCCGCCGAAGACGTTCACGAACACCGACTTGACCTGCGGGTCGCCGAGGATGACGTCCAGGCCCGCGGCCATGACCTCGGCCGAGGCGCCGCCGCCGATGTCGAGGAAGTTGGCGGGCTTGACCCCGCCGTGGTTCTCACCGGCGTACGCGACCACGTCGAGGGTCGACATGACCAGGCCCGCGCCGTTGCCGATGATGCCGACCTCGCCGTCGAGCTTGACGTAGTTGAGGTCGTTCTCCTTGGCCTTGGCCTCCAGCGGGTCGGCGGCGGCCTTGTCCTCGAGGAGTGCGTGCGCGGCGTGACGGAACTCGGCGTTGTCGTCGAGCGTCACCTTGCCGTCGAGGGCGATGACCTCGCCGTCCTCCGACAGGATGAGCGGGTTGACCTCGACGAGGGTGGCGTCCTCGCCCTTGTAGACGTTGTAGAGCTTGACGAAGACGTCGCTCACCTTGTCGACGAGGCCCGCGTCGAAGCCGGCGGCCTCGGCGATCTCGACGGCCTTGGCCTTGTCGATGCCCGTGCCCGGGTTGACGTCGATCCGGGCGAGCGCCTCGGGCTTCTCGACCGCGAGCTGCTCGATCTCCATGCCGCCCTCGACGGAGGCGAGCGACAGGTAGGAGCGGTTGGCGCGGTCCAGCAGCACCGAGAAGTAGTACTCCTCGGCGATGCGGGCGCCCGCGGCGACCATGACCCGCTTGACGACGTGGCCCTTGATGTCGAGGCCGAGGATGGCCTTGGCCGCCTCGTAGGCCTCGTCGGGGCTCTTGGCGACCTTGACGCCGCCCGCCTTCCCGCGGCCGCCCGTCTTGACCTGGGCCTTCACGACGACGACGCCGCCGCCGAGCTTCTCGGCCGCTGCCTTCGCCTCCTCGGGGGTGTCGGCGACGATGCCCGGGAGCACCGGCACCTCGTACTTCTCGAAAAGGTCTCGTGCCTGGTACTCGTACAGATCCACAGTGATTCCTTCGCTGGGGCGAACGGGCGGGATGACGCGGGGAAAGCGTCTTGATGTCGAGATATCGACCAGTGCCCCAGCCTACTACCGGTCGTCGTCCGGTTCTGACCGCAGCGACGCGCCGGGCGGTTCCTCGACCTCCTCGCCCGGCACCCGCGGCAGTCCGGACAGGTCGTGCAGCGCAGGGCCCTCCAGGCGGCGCCCTTCCGCGGTGAACCGGGACGCGTGCAGCGGACAGTCCCACGTGTACTCTGCGTCGTTCCACCGCAGGACGCCGCCCATGTGGGTGCAGACGGCGCTCACCGCCCTGGTGCGCCCGTCGACCGTCGAGATGCCGACAGGCTGTCCTGCACGGCTCGCGACGACGCCGCACCCCTCGGCGGGGCGACGCACCGGCGTGGGAACGCTCTGGGCGCCGATCCAGCCGGATGTCGCCTCCCAGCCGACCCGCAGATTCTGCACGCCGCCGCGCGCGAGGTCGGCCGGGACGGTGAAGCGCGTCGAGAGGACGTTCATCCAGTCCGGACGATCTCGCCGGGGCACCCGGTCGATCTCGGCGGCCAGGCGCAGCGCGGCGGCGGGCGCGTTGGACAGGCCCCACTTCGCGTAGCCGGTGGCGAACCGGATGCGTCCGAGGGACCGGGGCATCGCCCCGACGAACGGCACGAGGTTGTGCGACTCGTAGTCCTGCGCGGACCACGCCGCGACCGGCTCCGCCCCGGGGAAGTGGCGCTGGGTCCACGTCACGAGCGCGTCGATCCGCGTGCGCGGCGAGGACGAGCGTCCGGTGGGGAACCCGTTGCCCCCGACGACGAGCTGCGCCTGGTCGACGGGCCCGTCCTCTGCCGTGATGGATCGGACCGACTTCGTCTCGCCGTCGACCGTGACGTACAGCCCCTCCGGAATCGGCCCGTCCGTCGCGAACGCGACGCACGAGGAGCGAAGCCCGCGCACCTTGGCGAAGTACAGTCCGCGATCGACGATGGGCGTGGCGGTCGCGAGCACGACGTGATCGGCCTCGGCGTAGCCGGCGGTCGTGTCGACGGCCGCGCGCGGGACGACGTGCGCGCACGTGACGCGCACGCCGGTGTGCAGCGTCCCGCCCTCGCGGACGAAGGCCTCGGCGAGCGCGACGAGGAGTCGGTACGGGTCGATCGCCACCTGGGAGTCCAGTCCCACCGCGCCGAGGATCGGGAAGGGCGACTGCGCGAGCTGGTCCGGCTCGACGCGTCGCGCCGGCAGTCCGGCGTCGAGTGCCGCCTCGAGCTCCGCGTCCACCCGGTGCACGCCCTCGGGCGTCTGGGCGTACGAGTAGGCGGCGCGGCGGGAGTACGGCACGCCGAGCTCGTCGGCGGTCGCGGTCAGCCATCGGGCGCCGTCGAGGTTGGCGTCGACGTAGGCGCGGGCCAGGCGCGCGGAATGGTGGCGGCGCAGCGCGGACAGCACCGACCCCTGCAGCACGGTGAGCTTGCCGGTGTTCGCACCGGACGCGAGCTCCCCGACCTCGCCCGCCTCGATCACGGCGACCTCGCGCCCCTGGCGCACCAGCATCAGGGCGGTCGCCAGGCCCGTCAGCCCCGCGCCGACGACCACCACGTCGCGGTGTCGTCCCGGTTCGAAGGGGGTTCCGGCGACCCGTGGCGCCCCCCGCTTCCAGATCGGCGTCATGGAGCAAGTGAAGTGCACGATCGACGTCGCGTCGAGCCCCGTTGACAGCGGCGGGTCCGTGCGTCCTCGGCGCGCGGCGGAGCGTCGCGGCGGGCGCGGAACGCACGGACTAGGCTCTCCCCGAGATGTCCGATACCGCCGCCTCCGCCGCTCAGGCCGCTTCGCGCGCGGCCGTGGTGGCCGCCGCGCTGGAGCTCTTCGACGAGCAGGGCTTCGACCAGACCTCCGTGGAGCAGATCGCCCTGGCGGCCGGGGTGTCGCGATCGACCTTCTTCCGGCAGTTCGGCGGCAAGGACGACGTGGTGTTCACCGACCACGAGGTGCTGCTCGACCGCCTGCGGGAATTCCTGGGGCAGACGCACCGCGACCCGTGGGCCGCGGTGTGCGAGGCATCCGTCCTCGTCTACTCCCACTTCGCCGCCGACCCCGAGCTCGCCCGCCGCCGCTACGCGGTGGTGCGCGGTGTGCCGGCGCTGCGGGACCGCGAGATCGTGACCGTCTTCCGCTACGAGCGGCTCTTCGACGAGTACCTGCGCGCGTCGCTGCCGGGGCTCGACCCCCTCGACGCCGTGGGATTCGCCGCACTCGTCACCGCGGTGCACAACCACGTGCTCCGGCGCCTGATCCGCGGGCCGAAGAAGGTTCCGGTCTCGGTGCTGCGCGGGGCGCTCGACGACGCGCGCCGCCGGTTCGGCGTCCTTCCGGAGGGCGAGTCGGACGCGGCCGCCGACGACGTGGTCGTCGCGGTGTTCCGCCGGGGCACGCCGACCGCGGAGCTCACCCGCAGACTCCGCGAGCAGCTCGACGCCTGACCCGCCCGGCGAAGAGGAATTTTCCTGTTCCGCGGGGGATCCCCCGCTGTATGTTCAAGCCATGAGCACGGTGGACACCTCGCAAGACACGGCAACGCCCGCCGCCTGGTACACCCAGGACCCCGACGCCGTCGTCGCCGCCCTGCGCAGCGACCGCGAGCGCGGATTGACCTCCGCCGACGCCGCGCAGCGGCTGGCGGAACACGGCCCCAACTCGATCGCCGCCGAGAAGCCCCCGTCGACATGGCAGGTGGCGCTGCAGCAGCTGGCCGACCCCATGAACATCATGCTGGTGGCCGTCGCGATCATCAGCCTCTTCATCAACCAGGTGAGCGTCGGAATCCTCGTCGGTGCCCTCGTCGTGCTCAACATCGTGCTCGGTACGCGGCAGGAGATGAAGGCGAAGGCATCCGTCGACGCGCTGTCGAAGATGCAGATCCCGCAGGCGAAGGTCGTCCGCGACGGCACGCTGGTCCAGCTGGACGCGACGACCCTCGTCCCCGGCGACATCGTGAACCTCGAGGCGGGCGACCTGGTCCCCGCCGACGGGCGGATCCTCCGGTCGGCGACGCTCGAGACGCAGGAGGCGGCGCTCACCGGCGAGAGCGCGCCGATCGCGAAGGATGCCTCGACCCTCGCCGATCCCGAGACCACACTGGGCGACCGCACCGACATGGTCTTCCAGAACACCCAGGTCACCCGCGGCACGGCGGCGATCGTCGTCACCGACACCGGCATGCAGACGCAGATGGGTCGCATCGCGTCGATGCTCTCGTCCGTCAAGCCCGCCAAGTCGCCCCTGCAGCGTGAGCTCGACTCGCTCACCGGCGTGCTCGGCTGGATCGCGTGGGGGGCCGTCGCCGTCATCATCGTGACGGGCCTGCTGCGCGGGCAGGAGATCGCCTCGGTGATCCTGCTCGGCATCTCGATGGCGATCTCGGCGATCCCGACGGGCATGCCGTCGTTCGTGCAGGCGATGCTCTCGTACGGGTCCCGCCAGCTCGCGGAGCACAAGGCGGTGGTCAAGAACCTCACCGACGTCGAGACGCTCGGCGCGACGAGCGCCATCAACTCCGACAAGACCGGCACGCTCACCATGAACGAGATGACGGTGGAGTCGCTGTACTACCGCGGCGAGTGGTTCACGGTGGCGGGCTCCGGCTACGAGAAGACCGGCGAGGTCCGCCACGCCGCCGGACTCCCCGTGCCGCAGTTCACCCAGCTCGCCCTCGGGCTCACGCTCTGCAGCGACGCCACCGTGTCGGACGACGGCGCGGTCATCGGCGACCCGACCGAGGCCGCCCTGGTGGTGCTGGCGGCGAAGCTGGGCGCCGAGGCGGAGCTCACGCGCGCGAAGTTCCCGCGGGTGGCCGAGGTGCCGTTCGACTCGGCGTACAAGTTCATGGCGACCTTCCACCGCATCCCGGTGGAGGGCACCGAGACGCTCGTCGGCTACGTCAAGGGCGGCCCCGACGTCGTGCTGGACCGCTGCAGCGCGGTGGCGACCATGGACGGCGTCGTGCCGATCGCCGACCGCCGCGAGCAGATCCTGGAAGCCAACCGCTCGCTCTCCGAGCAGGGGCTGCGCGTGCTGGCCTTCGCGTTCCGACGCTACGCGCCGGACGCGGCGGTGGCGGAGGATCCGATGGCGGCCGTGTCCGACCTCATCTTCGTCGGGCTGGTCGGGATCATCGACCCGCTGCGCCCGTCGTCGAAGGAGGCGGTGCGGATCGCCCGGGAGGCGGGCATCGAGGTGCGCATGATCACCGGCGACCACGCGATCACGGCCGCCGCGATCGGCTCCAAGCTCGGTCTCGGCGAGGGCGCCGCCAGCGGCGCCGAGATCCAGGCGATGAGCGACGACGAGCTCAAGGCCGCCCTCCCCCGACTCCACATGTTCGGCCGGGTCACGCCCGAGGACAAGCTGCGCCTGGCCCGCCTCATGCAGGAGCAGGGCGCCGTCGTCGCGATGACCGGCGACGCCGTGAACGACGCCGCCGCGCTCAAGCAGGCCGACATCGGCGTCGCCATGGGGTCGGGAAGCGACGTGACCAAGCAGGCGGGGAAGATGATCCTCGTCGACGACAACTTCGGGACCCTCGTCACGGCCGTCCGCCTCGGGCGCTCGATCTACGAGAAGATCGTCAGCTACGTCCGGTTCCAGATGTCGCAGCTGTTCTCGCTCGTGCTGCTGTTCCTCGTGGCGAGCATCTTCGGCATCAACGACGGCGTGCCGCTGACGCCCATCATGGTGCTGTTCCTGAACTTCTTCGTGGCGATCTTCCCCGTCATCGTGATCCTCCTCGACCCGGCTCCCGAGGGCATCATGCTCAAGCCGCCGCGCGACCCGAAGAAGACCATCGCCAATCCCGCGGCGGTGACGCTGTGGTTCATCTACGGCGGCCTCATCTTCCTCACGACGCTGATCCCGCTGCTGATCTACCCCGACCAGCTCAGCTCCACCCAGCCGAACGTGCCCGTGACCATGGCATTCGTCGTGTGCGCCCTCGGCTCGATCTTCGGCGGCCTGGTGATGCGCCGCGATCCCGAGTCCGGCCTCGCGCCGCCCATCCTCATCGCGGTGAAGTGGCTCTCCATCCCGCTCGTGCTCACGGTGGCGGCCGTCGAGGTCGGCTTCATGCAGCGGCTCATCGGAACGACGAGCCTGTCGGGCGACGAGTGGCTCACGGCGCTCGGGCTGGCGCTTCTGGTGCCCGTGCTGATCGAGCTGGAGAAGTGGATCCGGCGCAGCCGCCTCCGCCGCCGGGCGGCGGTCGCATGACGGGCGCGGGCGGCGGCGCGGCCCCGTGGGCGCCGGCGTCGGCGCCGTCGCATACGATCACTTGAGGCGTCCCCTGCGCCGAGGATAGGAACGCCATGACCGACGCGCTGCGCCGAAACAATGTGAGGGTCACGGGCGAACCCGGCCGCCCGATGGTGATGTTCGCCCACGGCTTCGGCTGCAGCCAGGAAGCGTGGAACCTGGTCGCACCCCGGTTCGAGGCCGGCCACCGCGTCGTCCTGTTCGACCACGTCGGCGCAGGCGGCTCGGACTCGTCCGCGTACGTCCCCAGCAAGTACGACTCGCTCGACGGGTACGCGACGGACGTGCTCGAGATCCTGGAGGCGCTCGACGCGACGGACGTCGTCTTCGTCGGCCACTCGGTGAGCGCGATGATCGGCGTGCTGGCCGCCAACCGCGATCCGTCCCGCTTCAAGGCGCTCGTGCTCGTCTCCCCCTCGCCGCGGTACACCGACGAGAACGGCTATCGAGGCGGCTTCCGGCGCAGCGACATCGACGCGATGATGGACGCCCTCGACGCGAACTACCTCGGGTGGTCGCGGGTCATCGCGCCGGCGATCGTGGCCAACCCCGATCGCCCCGCCCTCGGCGAGCGCCTCACCGACAGCTTCTGCAGCATCGACCCGACGATCGCCCGGCACTTCGCGCGCGTGACATTCCTCTCCGACAACCGGGCCGACCTTCCGCTCGTCTCCGTGCCGACCCTGGTGCTGCAATGTCGTGACGACGCCATCGCGCCCGAGGAGGTCGGCCGCTATGTGCACGCCGCCATCAAGGAGAGCCGCTTCACGCTGCTGAACGCGACCGGCCACGTGCCCAACCTCTCCGCGCCCGACGAGGTGGCAGACCAGATCCTCGCGTTCGTCGCATGAGCCTGCACGATCGAGGCTGGTTCCAGCTCGCGCCGTGCGGGCTGGTCGCGACCACGCCGGGCGGGGACGTCGTCGAGGCGAACGACACCTTCCTGGCGTGGACCGCCCGCGCGCGGGAGGACGTCGTGGGCCGGCCGTTCGCGTCGCTGCTCGACGGGGGGAGCCGCATCTTCTACGAGACCCGCCACACCCCGCTGATGCACCTCGTGGGCGCGGTGGAGGAGGTCGCCCTGACCCTCGTCGCGGCCGACGGGACGCCGCTGCCGACGCTGGTCAACGCGGTGCGCGACGACGAAACCGGCCTCGTCCGCATGGCGATCTTCAAGGCCACCGAACGCGCGCAGTACGAGCGGGAGCTCCTGGCCGCACGGCGGACCGCCGAGACCTCGGAGCAGCGGGTGCGCGTCCTGCAGGACGTCTCCAGCAGCTTCGACGTCAGCGCCACCGACGACGAGGTCGCCGAGTCGTTCGCCGCCGCCGCGCGCGATGCGTTCGCCGCGCGCGAGGCCGCCGTCTACCTCCGGGAGGACGACGGCGAACTCGTGCTCAGGGGCGGCACGAATCCGCTCGCGGGCAAGGTCGCCCCCATCCCGTCGCTGCGCAACACCCCCGAGGTGACCGTCGTCAACGCCGACGACATCGACGACGTGCACCCCGAGCTCGCCACGGCGATGCGCGCCGAGCGCCTGTCGTCGATCACCGTCACCCCGCTGCTCGCCGAGGGCCGGCGGCTCGGCAATCTCGCGTGCTTCTTCGCACGGCGCACCGACTTCGACGCGCAGTACTTCGAGCTGCAGCAGGCGCTCGGGCGGCAGGCATCCCAGACCCTCACGCGTGTGCGGCTGCAGCGCCGCCTGGCGTTCCTGGCCCTCCACGACCAGCTCACCGGCGTCGCCAACCGCCAGCTGCTGCAGCTGAGCCTGGATGACGAGATCGAGGCGTCCACCGCCTCGGGGGAGCCGCTCGCCGTCCTCTTCCTGGACGTCGACGACTTCAAGAGCATCAACGACGCCTTCGGCCACGCGTCCGGCGACATGGTGCTGCTCGAGATCGCCACCCGGCTGACGGCATCCGTGCGCACCGGTGACCTGGTCGGGCGCATCGGCGGCGACGAGTTCGTCGCGATCTGCCCGGGGGCCGACGCGCTGGCGGCCGAGGCGATCGCCGAGCGGATCCTCTCCGTCACCCGCGCGCCCATCACCGTCGCGGGCGGCGTGGTCTCGGCGTCCGTGAGCCTCGGCATCTCCCTGTACCTGCCCGGGATCGACGAGCGTCCCGACGCGCAGCAGCTGCTGGTGAGAGCGGATGCCGCGATGTACAGCGCCAAGCGCGCCGGCAAGAACCGTCTCACCCTCGCCGCCGTCGACTGACCCCCGCTCCGCCCGTGGTGTCTCGCGGGCAACGTGGTGCATGCCGACAGCCGGAGCGGGTGAACACCGTATCCGCGACGAGACGCCACGCCCCGCCGTGGTGTGTCGAACGAAACGTGGTGTTGCCGAACGAGACCAGGGGTGACCCGATCGGATCGGACCGGGATGATCGGGTGCGGGCGCGCGTCGACCGGAAGGCTGGATGTCGAAGGAGGAACCGTGATCGCGATCCTGAACCGCGTCGTGGAGTACGTCGACGACAACCTCGAGGGCGACATCGACCTCGGCACCCTGGCCGCGGGCCTGGGCACGACGGAGTACCACGTGCGGCGCATGTTCTCGTCGCTGGCGGGCATGCCGCTGTCGGAGTACATCCGGCGGCGGCGCATGACCGTCGCCGCGGCCGAGGTGCTCGGCGGCGGCGACCTGCTCGGCGTCGCGGTCCGCTACGGCTACGGGTCGACCGAGGCGTTCGGCCGGGCGTTCCGGGCGGTGCACGGCGCGAGCCCCGGCGACGTGCGTCGCGACGGCGGCCCCCTTCGCACACAACCGCAGCTCAGGTTCCGCCTGACCGTAGAAGGGAGCTCCCCCATGGACACCCGTATCGCCGACCGACCCGCCTTCCGCCTGATCGGGCACGCGACCCGCGTCCCCCTCATCCACGACGGCGTCAATCCGCACATCCAGGCTCACATCGCCGGGCTCCCGGCCGCCGAGCACGCCCGGCTGAAGGAGCTGAGCGACATCGAGCCGCACGGACTGCTCCAGGTGAGCGCCGACGTCGACCCCGACTACGCCGAGGGCAGCGAGCTGACCTACCTGCACGGCGTCGCGGTCGGCCACGACACCCCGGCTCCCGACGACCTCGACGCGATCGAGGTGCCGGCGGGCACCTGGGCGGTCTTCCGCAGCGAGGGCCCGTACCCGTCGGCGCTGCAGGCGGCGTGGGCCGCGACGGCGACCGACTGGTTCCCGTCGAACCCATGGCGACTGCGGCCCGGACCATCGATCGTCGCCGTGCTGGATCGCGCGGACGACTTCAGCACCGCGACCTGCGAGCTGTGGCTGCCCGTCGAGCGCGATTAGCCGCGCACGCCGCGGCGGACCGGAAGTGCGATCATGACCGGTCCGCCGCGGGCGACCGCAGCCTGCGCTCTCGCATCGCGAGGAACAGCGGGAAGGTGAACGCGAAGGCGGTGACCAGCGACAGGACGATGTAGAGCCACGCGCGCTTCATCCCCAGCCGCCTCGCTTCGACGACGATGAACACGGCGCCGGCGACGGCGACCACGAGCAGGTCGACGCCGATCGAGGAGACAGCCGGGCCCCCTCCGAACACGTCGCCGAGGAAGTCCCGACCGGCGACGACGGTCCACGCATTGAAGAAGAACGTCCCGACGAGGCCGATGATCGCCAGCACGAGGTAGACGATCGCGAGCGGGGTCCAGCTGGCCTTCATGACGCCTCCGGTCGTTTCCCCGGATGCTACCGCCCGCGCGGCCGTGACCAGTTCGTTGTGCGAACCGCGCCCTCCTCCCCCCGGCGTGGCGCACACTGGATGGCATGTGGTTCAGGTTCCTCAAGGCGATCACGCGCCGCGAGCACCGTGTCGCGCCGACGACATGGGTCGCGGCCGTCGCCGCCGTCGTCTACACGGTCGTCCCGATCGATCTCATCCCCGAGCTCGTGCTGGGCCCGCTGGGCTTCGCCGACGACGTCGGCGTGTGGGCGGTCTTCGCCGTGCTCTTCGCGCGCGAGCAGCGCCGCTGGCGGGCCGGTCTCACCACGCGGTAGCGCCGGTGCGCCGCGCCGTCCGCGCACGCGCGTGTCGTAACGTCGTGGTGTGAGGCGCAGCGGCATCTACGTGGAGACGTCGATCGCCGCCCCTCCCGACGCCGTCTGGAACGCGACGCAGGACCCCGCCGAACACGTGCGGTGGGACGTGCGCTTCACGCGCATCACGCCGACCGGCACGGCCGAGGGCGGCGCCACCGCGTTCACGTACGAGCGCCGCGTGCCCTTCCACACCGTGCACGGCACCGGCGTGAGCATCGGCGAGCGGCACGGCGCCGGCGGCGCCCGCACGTCTGCGCTGCGCTTCCACACGAGCGACCGGATGTCGCCCATCAGCGCCGGTCGCGGCTACTGGCGGTACGTGCCCGGCCCCGGCGGCACGGTGTTCATCACCGGCTACGACTACACGCCCGGATGGGGCGTGCTGGATGCCGTCGTCCGCCCGGTCCTGGGCTGGGCGACGGCATGGAGCTTCGACCGGCTGCGGATCTGGCTCGAGACCGGGACTCCGCCCGAGCGCTGGCCGCTGTGGAGCGTGCTGTGGTGGTGGCGCAGCGACCGGCCGCGCGCCGCCCGCTGCCGCCGGGCACCCGCGGGCGGTTCGCGCCGGGCGGACCACCTCGCCGCGGCTCCGGCATCCCTCGCGGCGCTTCCCGATCCGGAGCGCGTGCGATGACGTCGATCTTCCGCGAGGCGCTCGGCGCCGAGTTCGAGCGCCTGCACCCGATGATGCAGCGCCGGTTCGGCGTCGGCCTGCGGTCCGGTGAGGCCTGCGTCGGCCGCGGTGTCATGACCTCGGTCCGTCGCGGCCCGTGGTGGACGGTGCCGTTCCTGCAGATCGGGCGGCTTCGGAACATCCTCGTCCCCGACTCCGGCACCGACGTGCCGTTCACGATCGAGAACTTCCCGTACCGCGACCCGCTGGGGCGCGAGACGGTCACCTTCGTCCGCGAGTACACGATCGGGCGGCGTCATCGGCGATTCGACGCCACCATGATCCTCGACGGCCACAGGATCGTGGACTACCTGGGCACCCACCAGCACCTCGCGGTCGATCTCGATCTGCGCGTCGACGACCGCGGCGGGCTCGTGCTCACCTCCGACGCGCAGCGGTTCTACGAGGGACCTGTCGCCTTCCGCTTCCCGATGCTCTTCAGCGGCCGCGCGCGCCTGCACGAGTACTTCGACGACGCCGACGGGCTCTTCCACGTGGACCTGGAGGTGCACAACCGCCGTTTCGGCTTCCTCTTCGGGTACCGCGGCTCGTTCCGGTGCGAGTGGATGCCGGCGCACGACGCCCCCGCACGGCTCAAGCCCCGCCGCCACGAAGCGCGCACCTGACGCCGCCGACGACAGCCGGAGGTGACACTGAGTACTATTGATGCTGGCATTCAGTTCCACCCGCCGCATCGTCGCACCCGCGTCAGGAGTCCCCCGTGACCGATTTCCAGCCCCGCCCCGGTCAGAGCGTCGCCGGCTACGACGTGACCTCGCGCCAGGACACGGACTACTACGCCGTCTTCGCCGACATCCCCGACGCCGACCGCGCGGCGTGGGATCGCGCCAAGGCGTACATCGACGAGGTCGGCAGCCGCATGCAGGATGCCTGGGACACCGGCGACTACCCCCTCGACATCGCGATGCGCGCCGGCGAGCTGGACCTCTTCAACGACGGCGTCGTCCACCCCGCGCTCACGCGCTTCTCCCCGCTCGCGGCGGGGCTGGTGAACATGGAGATCTCCCGCGGCGACGGCTCACTCGGCACGGTGCTCGCCGTCCAGGGCGGCCTGGCGCTTCGCACGCTCGCCCTGTTCGGCAGCGACGAGCAGCAGTCGAGGTGGCTGGTGCCCGTGGCACGCGGCGAGGTCGCGGCATCCTTCGCACTCACCGAACCCGACCACGGCTCGGACTCGGTGTCGCTCGAGACGGTCGCCCGTGCCGACGGCGGCGAGTGGGTGCTCGACGGCGCCAAGAAGTGGATCGGCAACGGGGCCTCCGGCGGGATCACCCTCGTCTGGGCGCGGGTGGACTCCCCCGGCGACGAGTTCCACGGCGCCGTCCGCTGCTTCCTGGTCGAGCAGACCACGCCGGGCTACACCGGCACCGTGATCTCCGGAAAGGCGTCGCTGCGCGGCATCCATCAGGCGCACATCGTCCTGGACGGCGTGCGCGTGGCGGCCGACGCGGTCCTTCCGGGCACGCGCAGCTTCAAGGACGCCTCGACGGTGCTGTACTCCACCCGCTCGGGCGTCGCCTGGTCGGCGCTCGGCCACGCCACCGCCTGCTACGAGGCGGCTCTGGCCTACTCGCAGCAGCGCGTGCAGTTCGGCAAGCCGCTCGCCAAGTTCCAGATGGTGCAGGAGCGTCTCGCGCAGATGCTCGAGGAGCTCACGGCGATGCAGCTGTACTGCCGGTGGATGGCCGACCTCGAGGAGGGCGGCCGGCTGCGCCCGACGCAGGCGTCGCTGGCGAAGTACCACAACACCCGCGCCGCGCGCCGCATCGCCGCCGTCGCCCGCGACCTCCTCGGCGGCAACGGCATCCTGCTCGAGAACGGCGTCATGCAGCACATGGCCGACATCGAGGCGATCCACACCTATGAGGGCACCGAGAGCATCCAGGCTCTCCTCATCGGCCGCGACATCACCGGCCTGAGCGCTTTCGCCTAGCCCGCTGCGGGACTCGCGCGCAAGCCACCCGGTCGCGCGGCCCTGTGCGCCTACTCTCGGCACATGGGACTCTTCCGCAACGACCCGCAGCGCGTCGTGCTCGAGACGCAGGACGTGGAGCCGAAGGCGACGCGACCCCCGTGGAGCCTGTGGGCCGACGGCTTCGGCAAGCTCGGCATCCGCTCGATCCAGATCATCGTCGTGGTGCTGCTGGTCGCGGGCATCGTCTTCGCGCTGCAGTTCCTCACCCTCGTCACGATCCCGCTCGTGATCGCGCTCATCCTCGCCTGCGCGTTCGCGCCGGTCATGCGGTGGATGGTGCGACGCGGGGTCCCGGCGGTGCTGGCGACGGTGATCACGCTCCTGGTCGTCACGGTGCTGCTCACCGGCGTCGGCTGGCTGATCGTATGGGCGATCCGCGACCAGTGGGACGAGCTGTACGCGCAGGCGGTGGACGGCATCGAGGCGGTGATCGCGTGGGTGCGGACGCTTCCGTTCGCGCCGACGCAGGAGCAGCTGGACCAGTGGCTCGAGGGCGTCCTGGACTTCATCACGAGCGCGCAGTTCGGCTCGGGGGCCCTCGCGGGCGTGAGCGCCGTGGCGAACTTCGTGACCGGCTTCGTGCTGATGGTCACGATCCTCTTCTTCTTCCTCAAGGACGGCCCGCAGATGTGGGAGTTCATGCTGCGCCCGTTCCGCGGCGAGAACTACCTGCGGGCGCACCGCATCGGCGACAAGACGGTGGGCGTGCTCGGCTCGTACGTGCGCGGCACGGCGCTCGTGGCGCTCGTCGACGCGGTCGGCATCCTGATCGGCCTCCTCATCCTCGGCGTGCCGCTGGCGATCCCGCTGTCGGTGCTGGTCTTCCTCCTCGCCTTCATCCCCATCGTGGGTGCCACGCTCGCCGGCATCATCGCCGCCCTCGTCGCCCTCGTCGCCAACGGCTGGGTCAACGCGCTCTTCGTGGTCGGCGTCGTGGTCCTGGTGAACCAGCTGGAGGGCAACTTCCTCCAGCCGGTTCTCATGGGTCGCTCGATGAAGCTGCACGCCTTCGTCATCCTGGTCGCCCTGACCATCGGCACGGTGCTGGGCGGCATCGTCGGCGCCGTGCTGGCCGTGCCGATCGCGGCGGCGGCGTGGGGAGCCGTGCAGGTATGGGACGGTCCGAACCTCGCGGCCCGGTGGGCGCGCCCGAAGCATCCCGTCGCCGGGTGACGCGCGGCTCCGCGTCCTCCACCGCCTTACGGCTCAGGGGGCCGGTCGCGGCGGTCTAAGGCATCGGGCGTCCCAAGACTGGGCATCCGCCCGATGAAGCGCCCCCTCCTCAGGGAGGAAGGTCGTTCCTGTCAGCAGTCCGCACCCCGCACCGGGGATCGCGAGCAGACGGGAGCGACCCATGAACGACATCACCTACACCGCCTACACCCTCGACCGGCACCGCGCGTCCGACCTCGCGCGCGACGCCGAGCTCGTGCGCAGGCAGCGCGAGCACGGCCCGGCGGCGGACCGCCCGCGCGTGCGCCCGCTCGCCACGTGGTCCCGCGGCGCGACGCGCGTGCGGCGCTCGACGTTCGTCGCCGCGCGATGACCCGCCGCCGAGCCCGGGAAGGTGCCACGATATGACCATGCCCGCACTCCCCTCGAGCTCGCGCATGGTCGGCCGGCACGCCGAGCTCGCCACCCTGCTCGAGTCGTTCGACGAGGGCTCCGGCGGCCACCCCCGCACCGTCGTCGTGCGCGGCGAGGCGGGTGTGGGCAAGACGCGGCTCGTCCAGGAGTTCCTCGCGCTCGTCGCGACCGACCCCTTCGAGGCCGGACAGCCGGCCGCCGTCACCGAACGCCCCGTCGTCGCGTTCGGGCAGTGCGTCGACCTCGGCCCGATCGGCGCGCCGTTCGGGCCGATCCGCCGCGTGCTGCGCGACCTGCACACGGCGGTCGGCACCGACGAGCTGCGCGAGGCGGCGGGCTCCGCGGCGGCGATCGCGAGCCTGGCCGCGCTCGTTCCCGGCATCGCACCCGAGACCCCCGAGCACGATGAGCCCGCGGGCGAGTTCGCCGAGGCGATCGAGGTGCTGCTCGAGCGGCTGTCGCAGCGGCGGCACATCGTGGTCGTGCTCGAGGACCTGCAGTGGGCGGATGCCGCGACCATGGCGCTGCTGAAGACCCTCGCCAGCACGCTTCGCGGGCGGCGCCTCACGATCGTCGCCACCTACCGCTCCGACGACATCGACCGGTTCCATCCGCTGCGCCCGGTGCTGGCGGAGCTGGACCGCACCCGGTCGGTCGTGCGCGTGGAGGTGACTCCGCTCAGCCCCGACGAGGTCGCCGAGCAGGTCGAGCAGCTCACCGGACGGCTCGACCCCCGGCTCGTCGAGGCGCTGGCGGAGCGCAGCGGCGGCATCCCGTTCCTCGTCGAGGAGCTCGTGGATCTCGGCGACCGTCCGCTTCCCGACACGCTGCGCGAGCTGGTGCTCGCCCGCTACGCACGGCTCGGCGACGATGCGCAGCAGGCGGTGCGCACCATGGCCGCCGGTGGCATGCACCTGGACCACGACGTGCTCGCGGCGGTGTGCGCGCTGGACGAGGCGGCGCTCGATCTCGCCGTGCGCGAGGCGGTCCACAGCAGGGTGATCCTCGCCGACGGCGCCGGCTACGCCTTCCGCCATGCGCTGACGCGCGAGGCCGTCGAGGCGGAGATGCTGCCGAGCGAGCGCGTGCGGGTGCACCGTCGCTACGCCGAGCACCTGCGCGACCACCGGGGCGACTCGCCCGACGACGCGTCGGCCGTCGCGGAGCACTGGCTCGCCGCACGCGACCTCACCGCGGCGTTCGATGCCACGGTCGCGGCGCTGCGGCAGTCGCGTTCGCGCTTCTCGCCCGCCACCTCCGCGAAGCTCACCGAGCGTCTCACCGAGCTGTGGGATCAGGTGCCGGATGCCGCGACCCGCGCCGGCACGACGCTCCCCGAGCTGCACCTCGACGCCGCACAGGCGTGGCACGACCTCGGCGACCCCGAGCGCTCGCTGCGGTCGGCGAACGAGGGCCTGGCCGTCTGCCCCGACGACCCGTACACGCGCGCGGCACTGCTGCGCCAGCGGTTCGTCGAGACGTACAACCTCGAGCACCACGGTCGCAACGAGGACCTCGAGAAGGCCGTCGCCCTGCTGGAGGGCATCGACGACCCCCGTGCCCGCATCCTGCTGTCGCGCGTGCTCACCAACATCGCGCTGGACGAGCACGGCGAGGCCGCCGCCGCCCACGCGCACCGGGCGATCGCCCTCGCCGAGGAGGCCGGCGACGACGCCGCGCTGGCCGTCGCGCTGACGGTCGAGGCGTGGCGCATCGCGGGCGAGGACGACGACGAGCCCGGCGCGCTGGCACCGCTCGAGCGGGCCGTCACGCTGCGGCTCGACCCGCCGCTGCGCGCGTACGCCGGGCACGCCCTGACCGACATGCTGGTGCGCGTGGGCCGGTACGACGAGGCCATCGTCGTCGGGACCCAGCACTACGACGACGTCGCGCGGGCGGGCATCGAACGCGGCTCGGGCGCGTCGATCGCGCACTCGCTGGCGTTCGCCCTGTTCGCTGCGGGCCGGCCTGCCGAGGCCCACCGCTTCGCGCAGCGCGCCCGTCGGCTCATGAACCCGGTCGACAGCGCGTTCGTCGTGCGGCTGCTCGCGTCCCACCTCTCGTGGGACGACCGCCCCGACGAGCGCGACGAGCTGCTGGCCGCCGAGCGCTCACGGATCGACGAGGCCCAGCGCCGCTACCCCGACAAGGAGGGGTGGTGGGTGATCGAGGCGGCGGATCGCGCCCTGACGCTGCACGCGACGGACGGCGGGACGGAGGCCGCCGGCGACGTGCTGGCGGTCGCCGAGGGCGAGGCCGGCTCGCCCGCCGCGCGCCGCTACGCACTCGTGACCGCGGGACTGCTGAGCCTGCCCGCCGGAAGGCCCGCCGCTCCGGAGCTGCGCGCCCGGTTCGAGCGGGCGATGGCGGGCTGGTCCCGCCACGACGCGGCGCAGGCGGCCGCGCGGTTCGTGCGGGCGCTCCTCGCCGACGCCGGCGACGCCGCCACCCCGGCCGACCGGGTGGCGGCATGGCGCGAGGTGTCCGGCGCACCGGGGGACGACGGCCTGCCGGTGTGGCATCGGCAGGCCGGGCGGATCCGCCTCGCGTGGGCGCTCGCCGATGACGGCGACCGCTCGGGCGCGGCCTCCGTCCTGGACGAGGTCGCCGCCGAGGCGCCGGCGCAGGGCGTCGCCCGCGCCGCGCGGTGGGCGGCCGAGCTGGCGGCGCAGGCCCGGCTCGCCGGCGCCGGCGCGCGGCAGACGAAGGGCGCGGCGGCGCTGACGCCGCGGGAGCTGCAGGTGCTCGAGCTGGTCGCCGAGGGGCTCACCAATCCGCAGATCGGTCAGCGGCTCTTCATCAGCCGAAAGACCGCGTCGGTGCACGTGTCGGCGATCCTCGCCAAGATCGGCGCCGCGAACCGCGCCGAGGCCGCCGCACTGTACGCCGCCTCCGCCGCGGCCTCGGCGTCCGCATGAGCGGGACGGATGCCGCGGGGAGCGGCATCCGTCGTCACAGCTCGACGAGCACCTGCGCGATCAGGATCTTGACGACCATCGCGGCCGGGTAGACCAGGGTGTAGCCGAGCGCGACGCGGACGTCGTAGTCGGTGCGGGAATTGGCGAAGCCGAGGATCGCCGGGTTCGTCTGCGCACCGCCGATGACGCCCGACGACCGCGTGCCGCCGAGGCGGAACACCGCGCGGGCGAGCACGAAGGTCGCGCCCATGAAGAACGTCGAGAGCACGGCGCCGAGCACGAGCAGGCGCACCACCTCGCCCGAGGCGATCGCCGAGAGGATGAGCGAACCCGCCTTGGTGCCGGCGAAGGCGAGGAAGGTGAGCAGCCCGAACTCGGCGAGCACGGTCGACGCGGTGTTGGGCAGCGACGTCACCACGCGCCCGATGCGGCCGATGCGCCCCATGATCAGCCCGACGACGAGCACGCCCGCCGCGTAGCCCAGGCTGAACTGCCCGCCGCCGGGGAGCGGGACGACGATCGACCCGAGCAGCATGCCGAGCAGGACGCCGATGCCGAGGGCGACCGGGTTGATGTCGGCGAGACCGCGCTCGGAGTCGCCGAGGAAGCGGGTGATCTCCCCCATGGATCCGGTGGGCCCGACCACGCGCAGGCGATCGCCCTGGTGCAGCACGAAGTCGGGGCTGCCGACGAAGTCGACATCGCCGCGCCGCACCTGCGCGATCGTCGCACCGTAGCGCTCGGGAAGGCGCAGGCTCGCGATCGAGCGTCCGGCCAGCCGTGCATCCGACAGGATGATCCGCCGGAAGTCGAGACGGCTGCGGTCCCGGGTGAGGTCGATCGCCGACGTGTGGCCGAGCTCGGTCTTCACCGCCTCGACGTCGTCGCTCGGCCCGACGACGTTGACGATGTCACCCGGCTCCAGCGCCGTGTCGGGGCCGACGATCTCCACCTCGCCGTCGGCGTGCCGCCGCCGCGAGAACGCCACCCGGCCGCCGTACCCGGCCGCGATGTCGGCCGCGGTCGGGCGCGAGGTGGTGTCGACCTCGATCGGCTTGCCGACGATCGGGGCCTGCGCGTCGGTGTCGCGCGCACGCGAGCGCAGCGCGAGCGCGACGCCGATCATCGCGGCGATGACGCCGTACACGTACGCGCTGGCGTAGCCGACGGTCGCTTCCGGGCTGCCGCCGGTCGCGGCGAGGGCGGGGGTGTTCGTGAGGGCGCCGGCGAACGTTCCGGCGATGGTGAGCGGCGGGATGCCGAGAGCCGACCCGACCCAGAACGCCAGGCCGCCCGCCACGACGAGCACGCCGGCGACAGCGAGCATCAGCAGGTAAGAGGTGCGCAGCGCGTTGAAGAACCCGGGCCCCGCGATGAGGCCGGTGCAGAACGCGAAGACGACGAGCCCGAGGTCGCCGACCGCTGCCGGAAGCTCGATCGTCACCCCCGTCGACACACCCCACGCGGTGATGCCGATCGCGGCGAAGAGCACGCCGACGGCACCGAGCGAGACGCCCGCGACGCGAACCGTCCCCAGGGCCGCGCCGACCCCGAGGAGGAGGAACAGCAGCACGATCGGGCGATCGGCCAGGAACTGGAAGACCACGTCCATGCTCACCTCCGTGCCCGGGGCTGACGCGGGCGCTTTCCGAGTCTGCCCACTCCCGCGCCGTCGCGCATCCATCCGGGCCGGGCGAGCCGGGCCGGGCAGGTGGGGCGGGGCGCGCCGGGACTGTCGGGTGTCGGCGCGCAGCGGCAGGATGGAGCGCATGCCGTACGAGATCCCCGCGCCGATGCTGGCGAAGTCCGTGCCCGACATCCCCGATCCGGCGAAGGCGCCCGGCGGTCTCAGCTACGAGCCGAAGTGGGACGGGTTCCGCGCCCTCATCTCGTGGGATGGCGAGGACGTCGAGATCGGGTCGCGGGGCGCCAAGCCGCTGACGCGGTACTTCCCCGAGCTCGTCGAGGCGTTCGCCCGCGTCCTCCCCGAGCCGTGCCTGCTCGACGGCGAGATCGTGGTGCCGGTCGATCGCGACGGGCGGCGGCGCCTGGACTGGGAGTCGCTGTCGCAGCGCATCCATCCCGCGGCGTCGCGGGTGAACATGCTCGCCGAGCAGACGCCGGCGATGTTCATCGCGTTCGACCTGCTCGCCGTCGGCGACCGCGACCTGCAAGCGGAGCCGTTCGGCACGAGGCGCGAGGCGCTCGTGACGCTGCTGCGCGGCGTTCCCCATCCCGTCCACGTCACGCGCACGACGGACGACCCCGAGCTCGCGCGGCGCTGGCTCGCCGAGTTCGAGGGGGCGGGCCTCGACGGCGTCGTGGCCAAACCCCTCGACCAGCCGTACGCCCCGGGCAAGCGCTCGATGTTCAAGATCAAGCACGCCCGCACCGCCGACGTCGTGGCGCTCGGCTATCGCATCCACAAGTCCGGACAGGGCGTCGGCTCCCTCCTCGTGGGGCTCTACGGCGAGGACGGCACGCTGTACCCGGTCGGCGGGGTCGCCGCGTGGAGCGACAAGCGCCGGCTCGAGCTCATCGACGAGCTCGCCCCGCTCGTGGAGCGCGACGCCGACGGCGAGGTGCTGCGGGGCGAAGGCGAGAAGTCGCGCTTCCAGTCCGGCCGGGCCGACTCCTCGTTCGTGCGGCTGCGCCCGGAGCGGGTGCTCGAGGTGCGCTACGACCAGCTCGAGGGCTGGCGCTTCCGCCACACCGTGCAGTTCGAGCGCTGGCGCCCCGACCGCGACCCGCGGTCGTGCACGTACGAGCAGCTCGAGGTCGTGACAGCGTACGATCTGGCCGACGTGCTGGTCTGACGAGCCGACGCCGCGTCACGCGAGCTGGGCGAGCGCCCAGCGCAGATCTCGGTCCCGCCCGCGCGCGATCGCCTCGTCCCACTCCGCCGCTCCCAGCCCGGCAGCGGCGCGCTCGCGGAAGGGCGCCGCGTAGGAGCCGTCCGAGAGGACGGGGTGGAAGCCGAACCGCGGGCCGAGCGCGTCCACCGCGCCGAAGAGCTCGGCGGCGCGGCGATGCTCGCCGGCCTCCACGAGGGCGATCGCGTACCCGCTGACGGCGGCGACCGTGCTCGTGGCATCCTCCCGCTCGGCGGAGCGGTGCGCGGCGGTCCGCAGCATCCCCATCGCATCACGCGGACGGCCGACCTGCGTCAGCACCTTGCCCGTGATGTAGCAGGTGGAGGCGAGCGCCCACGTGTGCCCGAGCTCGGTGGCGAGCCGGTAGGCCTGCTCGAGCGAGTCCAGCGCCTGCGCGGGCCGTCCCATCACCCGCAGTGCGTCGCCGCGGATGTACAGGTGGTCCACGACCGCCCAGACTCTGTCGTCGGCGAGGCGCTCCCGGTGCCGCTGGGCCGTGGCGAGCTCCGCCTCCGCCGCCTCGACCGACTCGCCGTGCGCGGCGATCGTCGCCTGCATCGTGTGCGCGATCATGGGCAGCGAGGGGTCCTGGGCCTGGTCGGCGACCAGCGCGAACCTCTCCATGGTGCGCAGCGTCGCCAGCACGTCACCCGAGACCGACCGCATGAACGACGCGGCATACAGCGCCGTCGCCTCCGCGTCGGGGGCGGTCGGGCCGGGCAGGTCGAGCACCCGGTCGATCGTCGCGATCGCCTCGTGTCCGCTGCCGCGCTCGTACCAGTGCCATGCGAGCGCGGCGACCAGACGCACGGCCGTGGGGCGGTCCCCTCCGTCGATGAGCCGCCGGCACGCGTCGTCCAGGTCGGCGCGGTTGGCGGTGAGCACCGCCCGTGCGCGGCGGTTGTCGGCGGTGCGCAGCAGCGGCGCCCGACGCTCGGCGTCCTCGGTCATCCACGCCGCGTGCCGCCGGTGCCACGACTCGAGATCCTCGATCGGATGCCGCGCCCGCATGTGGCGCTTGACGGTGTCGAGCACGCGGAACCGGCGCTCGCCGGGCGTCGGCGCGACCGCGGCGACGAGCGACTTGCGCGCGAGGGCGACCGCGACCTCTCGGGGGTCGCCGTCGCCGGCGTCGCACACGCCGGCGACGGCGTCGAGGGTGAACGAGCCCGAGAACTCCGCCAGCTGCGCCAGCAGCGCACGCTCGGCGGGCGACGTCGTCGCTACGCTCCACGCGATCGCGTCGTCGATCGAGTCATGACGGCCTCCGCGCCGCGGCCCGGTGGGTGCCGCGTCGAGCGACGAGGCGAGCTCCTCCAGGGTGAGGACGTCCAGGCGCGAGGCGGCGAGCTCGATGGCGAGCGGCAGTCCGTCCAGCTGGGTGCACAGGCGCTGAGCCTCGCCGATCTCGGCGGCGCTCCAGTCGCGGATGCCGCTGGACTCGCTCGCACGCTGCAGGAACAGCGCGACGGCGTCACCGGCGGCCGCGCTCGAGAGCGGATCGAGGACGATGACCCGCTCCCCCGGCATCCGCATCGACTCCCGGCTCGTGACCAGCATGCTGAGCCCGGCGCATCGCTCGAGCAGCCGGGCGGCCAGGGATGCCGTGGAGCCCAGCACGTGCTCGGCGTTGTCGAGGATCATCAGCGTCCGCCGGCCGCCGAGCGCGTCGGCGATCGCGTCGACGGAGTGGGTGGCCGCGCCGACGGCGTCGGCGACGGCGCCCACGACGCGGTCGGGCGACGAGACGACCGCGAGGTCGATGAGCCGCTGCTGCTCGTCCTCGTCGGCGCGTGCGCGCCGGGCGACCTCGATCGCCAGGCGCGTCTTGCCGACCCCCGCGGGGCCGGTGAGCGTGACCAGGCGCGACTCGGCGCGGCCGCGCCGGATGACCTCGAGCTCATTCTCGCGTCCGACGAACCTCGTGACGGGGACCGGGATCCCGACACGGTCGATGGGGCGGTCGACCACGGCAGGTTCGGCCTCGTCCTGCCGGGCGATCGCGAGACGCAGGGCGTCGAGGTCCCGCGGCGGGCGGGTGCCGGTGTCACGCAGCGCGGTGGCGCGCGCGTCGATCGTCGCCAGGGCATCGGCCGTCCGCCCCGAGCGGTCGAGGGCGCGGGCGTACAGCGCGCCGATCTCTTCGTCGCCGAGGTCCTGCGCCAGCGGCGAGATCGCGGCGACCGCCCCCGCGGCATCCCCCGCCTCCAGTCGCAGACTGGTCAGCTCGAGGAGTGCGGTTCGACGGAGCGCTGCCAGGTCCTCCGCGACGGGCCGGGCGAACGGGAACTCGCCGAACCCGCTGAGCGGCGCGCCGCGCCACAGGCGGTCGGCGTCCTCGAGCTCGGCCGCGCGCGACGAGGCGCCGTTCCCGGCGACGAGAGCGCGGTAGCGGACGATGTCGACCGCCTGCGGGGGCAGCTCGAGCCGGTAGCCCGCGCGGCCGCCGACGAGCGCCTCGCCCCACCCGCGGCCGCGCAGGCGGGAGATGTGCGCGCGGAGGCTGCTGACGACGGCGGCGGTCGGCTCCGACCACAGTGCATCGACGAGCTCGTCGGCCGAGAAGACGCGTCCGGGCTCGAGGGCGAGCCGCGCGAGGATCGCCTGCGGGATCGTGCCCCGCACCGCCTCGGGCGCACCGTCGCCGGACACCTCGAAGGCGCCGAAGAGCGCGATGCGCACGGCTGTCACGCCGTCGCCTCGGCGGGGAGCGGCGCGGTCTGCGGAAGACGCTCGATCAGCGCCGAGACCTCGTCCCACCCGAGCCGGCGCCCGTTGCGGTACTCGTGCTCGAACTCGCCGGGGGTGAGACCCTGCGCGACGGCTTCCCGCAGGCGGCGCGCATCGTCGCCTTCCGCGGCGGCGATGTCGTAGTCGTAGCGCCGTCCGAGCTCGTCCACCGCGCCCATGAGGCGCGCGCCCACCTCGTGCCGCTCCACGAACGCGCACGCGCCGGCCGCGACGTGCACGACGGCGAGGGCACCGGCGGCGTCCTCGTTCGCACGCGCAGCCGCGATCGCGCTGCGCGCGACGGCGATCGCCTCGCGTGGCCGTCGTGCGTCGACGAGCGACTTGGCCATGATGTACTGCGACGACGTGATCATCCACGTGTAGCCGACCGAGGATGCGATGCGGTGCGACTCGCTCAGCGCCGCGAGCGCGTCGTCCGGCCGCCCCTGCGCCCGTCGCAGCTGGCCGAGCGACATGTGGACCTCGGCGCGCGCCCAGGCCTGGGCGTCGGGGAGCAGGTCCAGCGCCTGCGCCATCAGCTGCTCGCCGAGGTCCGGCTCGCCGAACATCGACCGCCCGAACGCCTCGCGCGACAGCGCGACCGCGGTGACCGAGGCGTCCGAGCGACGCTCCCCCTCCGCGCGGGCGCGGGCGATCGCCTCGAACCCGGCCATCGCGTCGCCGGTCTGGTAGGCGAGGTTGGCGAGCTCGGTGAGGGCCAGCCCGTCCGAGTCGGTCGGGTCGCCCGGCAGCGCAAGGGCCCGCTCGACGCGGGTGCGGCCCTCCCGCAGCAGCCCGCGGAGGAACCAGTACTGCGCCTGCCAGCCCGCGATGCGCACCGCCGCCTCGCGATCGCCGGCCTCGATGGCGCCTTCGAACGCGACGGCGAGATCCGCGCGGAAGCCGTCGAGCACGGCCATGGTGTCGCGGGCCTCGAACGTGCGCAGGGTCGGGCCGAGCCGGCTGGCGAGGTCGGCGAACCACCAGCGGTGCCTCAGCCGCCACGCGGCGATGCGGGCGGGGTCGTCGCGATCGGCGAGGAACTCGCGCGTCGACTCGAGCACGCGGAACCGCCGCCGGCCGGTGCCGCTGCGGTCGACGGCGACGAGCGAGCGACCGACGAGCTGCATCAGGAGCTCGGACGTGCGGGCGGTGTCCAGGCCGCTCGTACCGGCCGCGGCGCCGACGGTGAAGGTCCCGGCGAACCGGGCGACGTCCGCCAGGAGCGCCCGCTGGTCGTCGTTCAGCTCGCCGAACGTCCAGCCGATCGCGGCGCGCACGCTGTCGTGCCGGCCGGTGCCCGCCCCGCGGCCGCCGATGCCCTCGCGCACCTGCTCGACGTCCAGCACGTCCAGCCGCGCCGCCGCGAGCTCGAGCGCGAGCGGGATGCCCTCCAGCTGCGCGCACAGCTGCCGGGCCTCGGTGAGCTCCTCGTCGTGGAAGGCGCGACCGCCGCGCGCATCCGCGGCCCGCTCGCTGAACAGCCGCCAGGCGTCCTCCGCGTCGTCGCCGACGAGCGGACGCAGCACGACGACGTGCTCCTGCGCGAGGCGCAGCGATTCGCGACTGGTCACGACGATGCGCAGGTGCTCGGTCTGGGCCAGCAGGGCGTCGACGGCGACGGCGAGGGCGCCGATCACATGGTCGGCGTTGTCGAGCACCAGGAGCACGCGACCGCGGCTGAGGCGGCGCACGATGCCGTCGATGCTGAGCTCGCGCGCCCGGACGACGGCAGCGATGGCGGCCACGACGTCGTCGGGGTCGCGGATGTCGGCGAGGTCCACCATGTACTGGTCGTCGTCCAGGGCGGTGGTCGCCTCGCGCGCGAGCTCCACGGCGATCCGGGTCTTGCCCACTCCCGCCGGCCCCACGACGGTGACCAGCCGGTGCCCGCGCCGGGCCTCGCGCAGGGCGAGCAGGTCGCTCCCGCGTCCGATGAAGCGGGTCAGCGGGATGGCGATGCCGACGCGGTTGACCGTCCCGCCGATGCCGATCGGCGCAACGACGGCGGGGTCGAGCCGCACGATCGAGGCCCGCAGCGCGTCCACGCGGGCCGAGGCGTCGAGCCCCTGGTCGGTGAGCCGCTCGCGGTAGCCGTCCAGCACGGCCAGCGCGTCGGCGTAGCGCGCGGAGCGCGCGAGGGCGAGGGCGAGCAGCCGCACCGGCCGCTCGTGCAGCGGGTGGCGTTCCACGGTTCCGGCCAGCACGGCGGTGGCGAGGCTGTCGTCGCCCAGCTCGATGGCCGATTCGGCGAGGTCCTCGTCCAGCAGCCGCCGCTCCTCCAGGTGATCGGCGCGCAGCCGCGCCAGGAACGGATGCCCGTCGAGGTCGGCGAGCGGCTCCTGCCCCGCGATCCCCGCCAGCTCGACGAGGCGGGCCAGGTGCTGCTCGGCGTCGGTGATCTGCGCGGCCTGCGCGAGGTCGTCGCGGAACCGCGTGAGGTCGACCCGCTCCCGCGGGATGTCGATGAGGTAGCCGCCGCGCGCGCCGACGATCGACGCGCCGAGGCCGGCGCTGCGCAGTCGCGACAGGTGCGCGCGGAGCGTCGAGACCACGTTCTCGGGACGATCTGCCCAGACGTCGGCGATGAGCTCCTCCGACGGGACGAGCTCGCGCGGCGTGCTCGCCAGACGCGCGAGCAGGGCGCGCGGGAGGTCGCCGCGCACCGGCACCGCGCTCCCGTCGATCCGCAGTCCGAACGCCCCGAGCAGTTCGATGTCGATCCCCATGCGCGTCGGTCTCCTCCGGTTCGTGGTCTCTCAGGATGCTAGGCGCGCCGCGGCCCGCGCCGCCGGGCGCGGGTCACGGTGCAATCTTGGTGCAATCGCGGACGGGTCGGCAGGCGCGGCGCGCTGCAATCCGCCACCCACGAGCGAGCGGATGCCGCGGCACGCAGTGTGCCGCGGCATCCGCTCCTCCGTGTCGCCCAGGTGTCAGAACGCCGCCTGGAAGCTTCCCAGCGCGCGGTCGATCGCGGTGAAGTCGCCCTCGCTCAGCGCGGTGACCGACAGCACGATGAGGTACTGGCCGTCGTTGGAGTACGCGGCGAGCATCAGGTAGTCCGCGGCCGTCTCACCGCAGCCCGTCCAGTACTGGAAGACCCCCGAGTGCAGGTCGTCGGCGTACTCGTCGATCGCCTGCTGCGAGCAGCCGGACTGGGTGAGGTAGTCGGCGGTCATCTGCAGCCACTCCTCGGGCTGGATCGTCGCGGTGGCTGCGGGAGCCGCCACCACCGAGACACCGGGCACCGACCAGCCGCTCGCGAACGCGGCGACGTCGGTCGAGGCGTCGATTCGGGCCCACTGACCGCCGCGAGGGTCGGTGTAGACGCTGGTGTCGATGCTCGACCACGCCTCCGGCACGTCGACGGTCACGCTGCCGGTGTCGTCGACGACCGACACGAAGTCCGCCGCGGCGCTGGCGCCGCCGCCGGAGCCGCCCGAGCTCGCGCCCGCCTCGCTCGCGACCGAGACGCCCTCGACGGGCTCGCCGTTGAACTGGCCGGTGTAGTAGATGCCGTCCGCGGGGCGGTACAGCTCGACTCCCAGGGTCGCATCCTGGCCGTGGGTGCGCAGCACGTCGCAGTAGTCGGCCATCGTGCCGTCGGTGCCGACGCTGACACCCTCCATCTTGGTGATGAGGTCGCCGGGCTCGACGCCGGCCTTGTCGGCGGCCGAGCCCGAGGCGACCGAGTTCACCCAGATGCCCAGGCCCTCGCCCTCCTCGGTCATGAGGCCGGTGCCGTTGATGCCGAGGCTGAGCACGCTCTCGCCGGCGGCCAGCTGGTCGAGCACCTGCTGCACCTCGTCGCGGTGGATCGCGAGGTTCTGGTCGTGGAGGTCGTTGCCGGCGTAGTTCACGCCGATGAGCCTTCCGTCGGCGTCGACGAGCGGACCGCCCGAGTTGCCGCCGCGGATGCGCGCGTCGTGCTCGATGACGTGGTCCAGCGACGCCCACGGGGTGTCGACCGCCGTGTCGGCCTTCGACACGATGCCGCGCGTCATGGTGAACTCGGGGTCCCCCAGCGGGAACCCGGCCGCGTAGACGTCAGTGGCCGTGGTGATGTCGCCCTCGTGCCACGAGAAGTACGGGTAGTCGTCCTCCTGCAGCTGGATGACCGCGAGGTCGAGGCACTCCGACGAGCCGAGGACCTTCGCGTTGAGCGTCTCGGACGTGTCGCCGCCGCGCCACACCTTGAGCGTGCCGGCGCCGACGACGACGTGGTTGTTGGTGACGGCCAGGCCGTCCTCGCTGATGAGGAACCCCGAGCCGCGTCCGGCTGCTTCGTATCCGCCCATCTCGGGCGAGACGAACGTGCCGACGGCCTCGATCTGGATGGTGGCGGTCTGGATGTCGTCGAAGCCGACGCCTCCGGCGCCGCCGGCCCCGCCGGCGGCGCCCTGGCCGGGCGAGACGGTGAAGGACATGCAGCCGGTCAGCGCGAGCGCCGACGTGGCCGTGAGGGCGGCACCCGCGAGAGCGAGGCCGCGGCGTGAGCGGTGTGTGGTCGTGTTCATGGTTGAGCAAGCTATTGGCGTGCAACGGTGCTGCGGGGCGGGCGTTGCACCGTGCAACCGCTGTGCAATCGAAGGGCCCGCAGACGCCGAAGAGCGGGCCGCGATCCGTCGATCGCAGCCCGCTCCCGGGTACGGCGGGTCAGCTCGCCGCGACCACCTCGGCGACGACGTCGCCGTACATCCGGACCGCGTCGGTGAGGTCGTCGGTCTCGGCGACGCACTCCGTCGGCACGGTGTCGCAGCTCGCGGCGAGGAACGCCTCGCCGGCCGCCGCGACCTCGGCCGCCGCGGCGCGCAGCTCGTCGCCGAGCGCTCCCGACGGCACCTCGGCCTCGATGCGCTCGGGCGCCGTGCGCGCCTGCTCGACACCTTCCAGCGCGATGCCGATGCAGTTCTCGTCGCCCAGGGCGATGACCGCACTGCTGCAGAAGTTGTCGTACCAGCGGTCCTGCCATGCCAGCACGGCGTCGGATTCGATGGCGAGGACGGATGCCGCGCCCCCGGCGGGCTGCGTGCCGGCCGCGCCCGCATCGCTCGGGGCGGGCGACGGCTCGGAAGCCGCGGTGGCCTCGGCGGCCGTCGGGCTGGCGGCCGGCGCGCACGCGGTGAGGACGAAGGCGCCCGCCATGACGGCTCCTGCCAGTGCGAGGGCGAACGACGATCGCGGACCGGTGTGGTTGACGTGGACGTTGGTGATGCCATGGGGCTTGAAGCCGGGGATGGACATGTGTGCTCCGATGCTCAGGGGCCGGTCATTCCGGCTCCCAGCGAAGCTACGGAAGCGTCGTCGGCCCCGCGGCGGACGATGAGCCGTGCAACCGCCGTGCAATCGGGCGCGTCCTACTGCCAGTTCTCCGGGTTGATGCGACTGGGCTGCACGCGCGGCGGCTCGCCGGGCATCTTCGGGAAGTCCGGCGGGAAGGGCAGCTCGCCGAGCCCGGCGTCCAGATCGCGCCGCCACCACTCCAGCAGCGTGTCGATGCGCCCGGGCCTGGCGAGCAGCTCGGCCCACGGGTCGCCCTGGTCGGCGATGCGCTGCGGGACGCTGCGCACCGTGAAGGCGCCCGGGTCGACGCCGGCCTCCAGCTCGTCCCACGTCAGCGGGGTCGAGACCGTCGCCGTGGGGAGTGCGCGGGGGCTGTAGGCGCCCGCCATCGTGCGGTCGCGGTTGGCCTGGTTGAAGTCGATGAAGATGCGCTCGCCGCGCTCCTCCTTCCACCAGTTCATCGTGACCTTGTCTGGCAGGCGCCGCTCGAGCTCCCGGCCGGCGGCGATGACCGCGTGCCGCACGTCGAGGAACTCCCACTGCGGCTCGATGGGACAGAAGACGTGGATGCCGCGATTGCCGCTGGTCTTGAGGAACGCCGTGAGCCCCGCCTCGGCGAGCACGTCGCGCATGGTGGGGGCGACGGCGGCGGCATCGGCGAAGCCCGTCCCCGGCTGGGGGTCGAGGTCGATGCGCAGCTCGACGGGGTTGTCGGTGTTCGCGGTGAGCGAGGCCCACGGGTGGAACACGATCGTGTTCATCTGCACGGCCCACACCGCCGCGGCGATCTCGGTGAGGACGATCTGCGGATGCCGCCGCCCGCTGTTGTACGTCACCGTGCGCGATTCGACGAACGCCGGCGCGCCCTTGGGCGGGTTCTTCGAGTAGAAGCGCTCGCCCTCGACGCCCTCGGGGAACCGCTCGAGCGACACCGGCCGGTCGCCGTTGGCCGCCAGGAACGGCTCTCGCACCGCGATGAGGTACTCGGCCAGCTCCTGCTTGGTGATCCCGAGCTTCGGCCAGATCACGCGGTCGGGGTTTGAGATCCCCACCTCGCGATCGCCGTCGGGACCGGGAACGGTGAGGGTGATGCGCGGCGACGCCATGGATCCGACGCTAGCGGGGAGCCGCGACATCCGTCACCCCGCCGCCGCCGGTGACGTTGCGGCCTCAGCTCAGCGCGAGGACCGGGGCCAGCTCGTCGCGGGTGAGACGCAGCCACGGACCGGCGGGATCCACGAGCACGCCGGTGATGCCCTCGTCGGTGCGCAGGGCGCGCGACAGCTGCAAGGGCGTGATCGGCGCGGCGCTGTCGCCGCGTCCCATCACCGCGACCTCGAGCGGGTGGGAGTACACCTCGAGGTGGCGGGTCCCGTCGGTGCTGCGGCTCTCGGCCAGCCCGCGCGCTCCGCTCTCGGCGGTGCCGACCGCGACCCACAGCGGCACGCGCGTGAGCGCCTCGGCGACCTCCGTGGTCACCGCGAGGGTCCGCTCGGCGGCGAGCAGCGTCTTGAGGGTGAGCTTCGGGTCGGCCTGCTCGAGCGCCCGCTGCAGCAGCTCCTTGGGCAGCACGGCCCGCGAGGGCGACGACGCCGGGTCGAGGATGATCCCGTCGTGCGAGCTCGAGACGACGTGCTGGAGCACGGTGAGCACCGGCTGCGCCATCGCCGAGGTGTCGCCGTCGCCGTCGGCGCGCAGGCTCGCCTGCAGCGCCGCACCGCTGGAGTACACCAGCGCGAAGGTGCGCTCGCCCACGGTCGCGACGGCCAGCGGCAGTCCCTTGCCCTCGGCGAGCAGCGCTCGCGCGTCGCCCTTCACCCGCAGGAAGACGTGGCCCTGCAGCAGCTGGCGCGCGACGTCCAGCAATGCCTGCGCGGGAGGCGCGTCGCCGACGCGGCCGAGCGCGGCGTGCAGCAGCACGTTGTCGCGCAGTCCCGGGATCGTCTCGGTCTGCTCCGGGGCCGTGCGCATCCATTCCCGCACCCCGACCCGCGGGCGCTGCGCAGGGGGCGTGGTGGTGGCAGCGGCGGGCGTCGGTGTCGTCGCTTGGCCGGCGGGCCGGGATGTGGAGGGGCCGACGCCGAGCCCGCCGAACGACGAGACCGAGATGGGGACGGAGGCCGCGGCATCCGTGCCGGCCTCCGGCTGCGGGGCCGGAGCATCGGTCCCGGCCGGCGTCTCCGCGGCGGTGGCCGCCTCGGCCGGCGTCGCATCCGGCTGCCCCGCTGCCTCGGCGGCGGCGGGCTCCGGCGCGACCTCGGCGTCCGGCGCCGCGGCCGGCTCCGGCTCCGGCGTCGGCGACTCGGCGGGCTTCTTCGGACGGCGCGAGAACAAGGCCATTGCCCGAGCCTAACCCGCGTGCTCGACCCCGCGCCGCCACGAAGCGGCGGACCGTCGCGGCCGTCAGTGCCCCTGAACCCCGCCCATCCTGCGTCCGGTACGCCCCGCCCCGGAGACACCCCGGAGACGACCCGGAGACACGCGGCGCCGGGACTGACAGGATCGCCTCATGCCTGCGTGGGAGCGGTACGGGGACGTCGTGCTCATCGCGGTGCTGGCGGGCGTCCCCATCGGGGCGATCGTGGCCATCGTGCTCGCGCAGCGACGGATCGACCAGGGCTGGGAGCGCCGCTGGGCGTGGCGGGCGACGGTGGCGGACGTCGGCATCGTCGTCGGCACGCTGCCCTGGCTCTGGATGATCCTCGCGGCGCGGGCCGGCAGGAGCCGCATCGACCCGGTGCCGTTCCACGACCTCGTCGATCTGCTCTCCGACTCCGATGCCGCCGCCCAGATCGTGGGCAACCTGCTCGCCTTCGCCGCCGTCGGCTTCTTCCTGCCGATCCGCCTGCGCCTGGCCCGTCCGGGGCTGGTCCCCCTCGTGGTCGCGCTCATCGTCGCGGGGCTCGCGCTCGTCGTCGAGGTGCTCCAGTTCGTCCTCGACCTCGGCCGCGTCGCGTCGGTGGACGACATCCTGCTCAACACCCTCGGCGCGCTGGTGGCCTCGGTCGCCTCGGTCGCCTGGTGGCGGTCGCGGCTGGGTCCGGACTGAGGATCGGCCGACGGAAGCGGGTCAGAGCTTCTCGATGGGCGCGATCTTGATCAGCAGCTTCTTCGGGCCCGCGGCGTCGAAGCGCACGTGCGCCACGCGCTTCGCGCCGTCGCCGGTGACGGCGTCCACGCGTCCTTCGCCGAAGTCGTCGTGGCGGATGCGGTCGCCCGGCGCCAGCACGAGGTCGCCGTTGTCGCGCACCTTCGACGGGATCCGGTTCGCGAAGCGCTCGAGGTTCGCCGACGGCTCGCGCCGGGCCAGCGGCACCAGGTCGTCGCCGTACCGCTTGCCGGAGCCGCCGAACCCCGACCCCGAGCCGCGCCGCGCGTTGAGCGCCCGCGACTGGGTGCCGCCGCGCGAGTTGACGTCGCCCGGCGACTGGCGCCAGTTGAGCAGCTCGGCGGGGATCTCCTGCAGGAAGCGGCTCGGCATCGCCACCGTGACCTCGCCGAACTGCGCGCGGGTCATCGCCAGCGACAGGTAGAGGCGCTTGCGGGCGCGCGTGATGCCGACGTAGAACAGTCGCCGCTCCTCCTGCGGGCCGCCGGGCTCCCCCGCCGAGATGCGGTGCGGGATGAGGTCCTCCTCGACGCCCGTGACGAACACGGCGTCGTACTCGAGGCCCTTGGCGGTGTGCAGCGTCATGAGCGAGACCGAGCCCGAGGCGTCTTCGAGGTCGTCGGCGTCGGACACCAGCGCGACCTCGGTGAGGAAGTCCAGCAGCGTGCCCTCGGGGTTGTTGCGCGCGAACTCGCGGGCGACGGCCACCATCTCGTCGAGGTTCTCGATGCGCGCCTCGTCCTGCGCGTCCTTGCTGGCGCGCAGGGCGTCGTAGTAGCCGCTCTTGTTCAGCAGCAGCTGGAGCCCCTCGGCGACCGCCGTGGGCGGTGCGAGCTCGCCCGACGACGGGAGCATGATCTCGGATGCCTCGGCCAGCACCGCGTCCAGATGCGCGATGGCGGCCTGGATCTTGGGGCCGACGCCCAGCGCGGACGAGTTCGCCAGCGCGTCGCGGAACGTGATCTGCTCGCCGACGGCGTAGCGCGAGATCGTCTCGATGGTGACGTCGCCGATGCCGCGCCGCGGCCGGTTGATGATGCGGCGCATCGCCATCTCGTCGGCGGGGTTCGCCACGGCGACGAGGTAGGCCAAGGCGTCCTTGATCTCGGCGCGCTCGTAGAACTTCGTGCCGCCCATGATCTTGTAGGGCAGCGCCGAGCGGATGAAGATCTCCTCCAGCGCACGGGACTGCGAGTTGGTGCGGTAGAACACCGCCATCTGCGAGTAGTCCACGCCCGCGCGCCGCAGCACCTCGATCTCGTCGGCGACGAACTGCGCCTCGTCGTGCTGCGAGTACCCGGTGAAGCCGACGATCTGCTCGCCGGCGCCCACGTCGGTCCACAGCTTCTTGTCTTTGCGGTCGAAGTTGTGGCCGATGACCGCGTTCGCGGCCGACAGGATGTTCTGCGTCGAGCGGTAGTTCTGCTCGAGCAGCACCACCTTGGCGCCCGGGAAGTCCTTCTCGAACTCGCTGATGTTGCGGATGTCGGCACCGCGGAAGGCGTAGATCGACTGGTCGGAGTCGCCGACGACCGTGAGCGAGGCGCCGTCCTCGGCGGCCGGCTCGGGCTCGAAGATCATCATGCCGCCCGACGCCGCGACGGGCGCGGCATCCGATCCCGGCGGCCGGGTCAGCTCGTGGATCAGCGCGTACTGGGCGTGGTTGGTGTCCTGGTACTCGTCGACGAGCACGTGACGGAACCGGCGCCGGTACACATCGGCGACCTGCGGGAACGCCCGGAACAGGAAGACCGTCTGCGCGATGAGGTCGTCGAAGTCGAACGCGTTCGCGCGCTGCAGCTCGCGCTGATACGCCGCGAACAGCTCGACGAAGACCCGCTCGGCGGGGTCGTTCATGTTCGCGGTGCGGGCGTAGGACTCGGCGTCGGCCAGCTCGTTCTTCAGGCGCGAGATCTTCGACTGCGTCGCGGCCGGCGTGAGCCCGAACGCGTCGGCCTCATGCTCTTTCACCAGGCGCTTGATGAGCGCCCGCGAGTCGCCGGAGTCGTAGATCGTGAAGGACTTCGTGAAGCCGAACTGCTCGGCCTCGCGCCGCAGGATGCGCACGCACGCCGAGTGGAACGTCGAGATCCACATGCCGCGGGCCGAGTCGCCCACGAGCTGCTCGACCCGCTCGCGCATCTCACCGGCGGCCTTGTTGGTGAACGTGATCGCGAGGATCTGGCTCGGCCACGCCTCGCGGTTGCGCAGCAGCGACGCGATGCGCCGGGTCAGCACGCTCGTCTTGCCCGAGCCCGCGCCCGCGACGATGAGCAGCGCCTGACCGCGGTAGGTCACGGCTTCGCGCTGCGGAGGATTGAGGCCTGCCAGCAGGTCGTCGTCCGCGCGCGCGGACGACGCGCGCGGACCGATGTCGCTGCCGACGATGATGGGGGTGCTGGCGTCGGTCATTGCCCGTCAAGTCTAGGCGCGCGCACCGACACCGACACCGCCGCGGGCGCGGGGACGTCAGGGCAGGTCGGATGCCGCCGCCCGCAGCTGACGGACCGCGGGGCCGACATCGCTCAGCAGGTCATCGGCGGCGTCGTCCGCGAGCGCGGCGAGTGTCTCGTAGTCCTCGGACCACTGCCCGGCGTGCGCCGCGCGGGCCCCCTCCTGGCGGGCGTGCCGGGCCAGCAGCGTGAGGTCTCGGTGCCCGCCGAGCGCGTCGTGGAGGTCGTCGCCCGCCTCGGCGATCGCCTGCACCGGCTTCGGCAGGAAGTCCGGGACGGCGTCCGCGATCGCCTCGGCGACGTACCTGGCCCGTCGGGCGGCCTTGCGCAGGTCGTGGAACCGCTCGGCCGAGTCGTCCAGCCGGCGCTCCGCCTTGCGGACGCGCTTCACCTGCGCGCGCAGCACTTCCGCCAGCACCGCCGTGGCCGGGCTGTCGTGCGCCACGACGTGCATCTCCTCGACGAAGCGGCGCAGCACCCGGCCGCGCTCCTGCGCCCGGGGTGACGCGGCGAGCTCGACGAGGCGCGCGTGGGCAACCGGATACGCCTCGCGCTCGCTGTCGACGAGCCTGCGGACGACCGCCGGGTCGTCGATCCCCGCGAGCTCCAGCGTCTCGGCCGCGACGCTCGCCCGCACCTCGATGTCGCGCACGACCCCGAGCTGGCTCCCCCACTCGGCGTACGCGACGCGGAGCCGCTCGGTCTGGCGGGTGTCGAAAGACTCCTCGAACCCGGCCAGCACGCTGCGCAGCCGCCGCACCCGCACGCGGTGCTGGTGCACGCCGTCCGGCTCGTCGGCCAGCGCCGGCGCCTCGGTGCGGGCCACCTCGTCCGCCGCGCGGCGCATGATGTCGCCGAGCACCGTCCCGATCGCGAGGTCCTTCTGCGCACCGCCCACGCCCCGAGCCTAGAGGTGGCCGGGCGCCGCGCACCGCATCCGCTAGTCGCCCGGCAGCCAGGCCTCGATCGCCTCGACGACCTCGGGCGCGTCGGGCGTGGTCTGCGGCGCGAACCGCTTGACCTCGCCCGTGGGGCTCACCAGGAACTTCTCGAAGTTCCATGTGATGCGGCCCTGCTTGCCGTCGAGGTCGGGGGTGCCGGTCAGCTCCTGATACAGCGGATGCGCGCTGCGGCCGTTGACGCGCACCTTCTCCGACATCGGGAACGTCACGCCCCACGTCGTCGAGCAGTACTCGGCGACAGCCTCGTCGCTGGACAGCTCCTGCAGGAACTGGTTGCTCGGGAACCCCACGACCGTGAAGCCGCGGTCGGCGTACGCCTTCTGCAGCGCTTCGAGCTGCTCGTACTGGGGGCTCAGCCCGCACCGCGACGCCACGTTGACGACGAGCGCCACGCGGCCGTCGACCAGCGCGCCGAACGTGGTCTGCTCGCCGCGGATGGTGGTGACGGGGATGTCTTCGAGAGTCATCGGGTGCCCTTTCCGATCGGTGCGGTGCTCAGAAGCTTACGGCGGTTCCGGGGTCAGGGCGCCGGGAACTGACGGCGTCGTAGGTGCGCCGGAGGCTCTCGGTCATGAGCGGGAAGTCCTGCCGCAGAACGAGCACGAAGAGCATGTCGATGAGCGCGAGCTGCGCGATGCGGCTGGCCATGGCGCCGCTGCGGAAGCGGCTCTCGCGGACGCTGGTGTGCAGCACGATGTCGCAGACGTCGTCGAGCGACGACTCGGCCGCGTTTGTGATGCCGATCGTCAGGGCGCCGGTGCGCCGCGCCGTCGCCAGGAAGTCGAGGGTCTCGCGGGTCTCGCCGCGGAAGGAGACGCCGACCGCGACGGACGCGTCGTCGAGCAGGGCGGCCTGCACGAGGGCGAGGTGGATGTCGACTGACACGGCGGCCGGCTTGCCGATCCGGCTGAGCTTCTGGAACAGGTCCTGCGCACTGAGCGACGAGGCCCCCGCGCCGTAGAGCTCGATGCGACGCGCCGAGCGGAGCGCGTCGACCGCGCGGGCGACAGCATCCGTGTCGAGCATCTGGGCGGTGTCCTGGATCGCCTGGACCTCCTGGAACGCGATCTTCGCGACCGTGTCGGCGATCGAGTCGTCGGAGCCGATCTCGCCCTCGGCGATGTCGAAGCTGACCCGCTGCGCCTGATCGCGGCTGAGCGCGGCGATGACGTCGAGGCGGAACTCGCGGTAGCCGGGGTAGCCGAGGCTCTGGCAGAACCGGGCGACCGTCGACTGGGACGCCTCGCTGACATCGGCGAGCCGCATGATCGTCGAGGTGCGCACGACCTCGGGGTCGGCCAGCACCGCGTCGGCGACCCGGCGCTCGGACGCGCTGAGGCGGTCGCGCGACTGGCGCACGCGGAGCAGGACGTCCATCACACCGCCTCGCGCGTGCGGTCCAGCGCCTCACGCAGTCGCCCCTGGGTGTCCGACAGCGCGCGAGCCGCGGCATCCGCGGTCAATCCCCTCATGCACATCAGTATCGCGGGCTTGACCTCCCACCCGGTGTCGGCGAGCGCGCGGCGCGCCAGCACAGGGTCGGCGTCGGCCACTCCCATCACCGTGCGCACCGCCCGGGCACGGAGCTTCTCGTTCGTCGCGCGCACGTCGACCATGCGGTTGCCGTAGGTCTTGCCGATGCGGACCATGGCGAAGGTCGAGATGGTGTTGAGCACGATCTTCTGCGCCGTGCCGGCTTTGAGCCGTGTCGACCCGGCCACGAGCTCGGGCCCGACGATGACCTCCACCCCCACGTCTGCGGCCGCCGACAGCTCCGAGTCCTGGTTGCAGCTCACGCCGACCGTTGCCGCGCCGCGCGCCCTGGCCTCGGCGATCGCGCCGAGCACATAGGGCGTCCGGCCCGAGGCGGTGAGCCCCACCACGCAGTCGTCGGGGCCCACGCCCGCACGCGCGATGTCGGCGCGGCCTGCGGCGACGTCGTCCTCAGCATTCTCGACGGCCCACTGGATCGCCCGCTCGCCGCCCGCGATGATGCCGACGACGCGCTCGGCCGGCTCGCCGAACGTCGGCGGGATCTCACTGGCGTCGAGGATGCCGAGACGACCGGGCGTCCCGGCGCCGACGTAGAGGAGCCGCCCGCCCCGCTGCATGCGCTCGGCGGCGGCGTCGACGGCGGAGGCGAGCTGGTGCGACGCGTCGGTCAGCGCGTCGGTGACCTGCCGGTTGTGGTCGATCATCGCCGCGACGAGCTCGGGCGTGGTCATGAGGTCGAGGTCGCTGAAGTCGGGGTCGATCGCCTCGGTCGTGAGCGAGGCGAGCTGGCGCCGCAGATCGTCCAGGTCAACCATGGCGCACCACGTTCCTCTCATAGACGCTGCCCGGCGTGCGGGCGATGAACTCCGCCCCGGCCAGCGCGTCGCCGAACGGTTCGGCCACGGCGAGCCCTCGATCGCGCAGACGGGCGCGCAGCGCGTCGCCGAAGACGCCGGATCCCGCGATGCCGCCCAGGAGGCAGTAGGGGCTGGATGCCGCGGAGCAGGCCGTCACGACCGCCTCGACCCCCCGGTCGACGATGCCCCGGGCGACGGCGTCGCCGGAGGCCGCCGCCTCGAGCACGAACGGGGCGAAGCGTGCGAGCTGCCGGGCCGGCGCCGCCGTGTCGGCGACCCACCGGGGCAGCGTGCTGAGGGGTGCGTGCAGCTCGAGTGCGGCGGCCGTGAGCGCGGTGGCCGGTCCGCGCCCGTCGTGCGCGGCGAGCACCGCCCGCAGGCCCTCCTGGCCGATCGCGCGGCCGCTCCCCTCGTCGCCGAGCCACGGGCCCCAGCCGTCCACCTGCGACAGCGCGCCCGCGCCGTCGAGGGTGAGCAGCACCGTCCCGGTGCCGACGATGACGATGGTGCCCGGGGTCCCGGCGAAGGCGCCGGCGTGGGCAGTGACGGCGTCGCTGGTGACGGCGACGGGCGCCTCGACGTGCGCGGCGACGCGCTCGGCGAGCGCCTGCGCCGCCGCGGGCGCGGCTTCGGCACCGGCCGCGCCCACGCCCATCGACGAGACGTTGCCGCGCATCCCCGCCGGCAACTCGCCCAGGGCGGCGACGATCGCGGTGAACGCCCGCGCGTCGCCTTCGGCGTCGGCGAGGCCGGGCACTCCCGCCGCGGCGGCGGATGACACGGTGGTGCCGGAGGTCGCTCGAACGCGGCATCCGGTCTTTCCGAGATCGACGGCGACGATGCTCACGATCGCTCCTCTCGTGTGTGCGCGCGCAGGCGGCGCGGCGGCGGTGCCGCGGGGACGGTGGGCGGGACAGGCAGGGGTGCGGCTGACAGGTCCCATTGGCCGGCGACGGCGGCGCGGCCGGCCGGGGTGCCGGGAAGCTCGAGGGGGACGCGGGCCGCCGACAGATAGGCCAGCAGGGCGAACATGACGGCCTCGCGCGCGTCGGCCGGGATTCCCCATGCGTCGCTCGGCTCGACCGGGACGCCGAGATGCTCGCCGAGTCGTGCCATCAGCACGGGGTTGCGCGCGCCGCCGCCCGAGACGACGACCCGGCCGATATCGGGGGCGGTGCCCGCGAGCGCGTCGGCCACCGTCGTGGCGGTGAGCTCGAGGAGCGTCGCGCAGACGTCGGCGAGCGGCAGCTCACGGCCGTCGAGGGCCTCGTCGACCGTGCCGATCGTGAACGTCTCGCGGCCGGTGGTCTTGGGGGCGGTGAGCGCGAAGTACGGATGCGCGCGGAGACGTGCGAGCAGCGCATCGTCGACCCGTCCGGCACGTGCATGCGCGCCGTCGCGGTCGAAGGTCTCCGCGCCGTCGGTGGCCCGGCTGATCCACGCGTCGAGCAGCGCGTTCGCGGGTCCCGTGTCGAAGCCGGACGCGCTCCCGTCGGCCTGGACGACCTGGACGTTGGCGATGCCGCCGAGGTTCAGCGACGCTACGGCGACGCCGGTCTCCTCGGCGGACGCCGCCAGCCACCGCTCGTCGAACGCGGTGATGAGCGGCGCACCCAGGCCGCCGGCGGCGACGTCGGCGACGCGGAGGTTGAAGACCACCGGGCAGCCGGTGGCGCGGGCGATCCAGGCCGGCTCGCCGACCTGCAGCGTGCCCCACACCGCGCCGCCCTGGACGCCGTGGAACACGGTCTGCCCGTGCGAGCACACCACGTCGACGGGGTCGGCGTCAGAGGCGAAGCGCACGGCCGCGCGCGCGAACGCCCGTCCGACGGCGGTCTGCAGCGCGCACCACTCGGCCGGATCGAGCCGGCCGCCGTGCACCGCGCGCAGCACGAGGCTCCGCTCGTCGGGACGCCATGGCTCGGTGCCCCACCGCTCGATCTCCAGGTCGAGGCCGTCGTCGGACGGCTCGATGACGACCAGCGCCGCGTCGATTCCGTCGGCGCTCGTCCCGGACTGCAGCGCGAGGACCCTCACCGGCTCTCCCCCGCCCATGACCGCACGATCGCGGACGATAGCCGCGAGTCGGCGCCGAGCTGCACGACCGCGGCGTCGAAGCCGCCGGGGATGGCGCCGACGTTGACCACGACGCTCTCCCCCGCGGCGCGTACGCGCTCGATCACCGCCCGCTGCGCGGCGCTCGGCCGATCGGCCACGACGACGGTGACGCCGGAGCCTCCGCCGGACGCGGGCCCCGCGAGCTGCCGCAGCGTGTCGACGACGGGGACGGCCCGTGTCGCGGCCGCCTGCGTGGCACCGGCGCGCGCGTCGACGATCCGCTCGATGCGGGCGAGCGCCGAGACGGCGGACGGATCGGATGCCTCCGCCAGCGCGGCCCCGATCGCCGCGACGTCATCGGGGGCGACGGACATCGGAGCCGTGGCATCCGTCTCGCCCTCCCCGGCCGTGCGCGCGGCGGTCATCCGCGCAGCCAGCCAGGCCACGCGGCCGTGCGCCTCGCGCAGCCGCTCCGGCGCGAGGCGACCGTCGTCGAGCGCGGCGGCGATGGCCGCGGTGACCTCGGCGTACTGCGCGGCCGCGTCCTCGCCCTTGAGCTCGGGATTGCCGAGGCAGACCAGGTCGGCGCCCGCGGCCAGAGCGCGAGCCGCCCCGCCCCCGAGACCGTACGTGTCGGCGATGGCGGCCATGTCGACGGCATCCGTCATCACCACGCCGTCGAAGCCCTCGGCCCGCAGCCGGGCGATCGCGTCGGGGTTGACGGTGACCGGCTCGGCGCCCCACTCCGCAACCACGATGTGCGCGGTCATGACGGCGGGCACGCCCTCGCGGATCGCGGCGGCGAAGGGCTCGGCATGACGCGCGACCGTCGCTGCGGGCACAGTCGGCAGGCCGCGGTGCGAGTCGACGTCGGTGTCGCCGTGGCCGGGCCAGTGCTTGACGCAGGCCGACACACCCTGGCGGGAACGGATGCCGCGCGCCGTCGCCGCGACCCGCGCGGCGACCTCGTACGGGTCGGCGCCGAACGACCGGGCTCCGATCACGGGGTTCGCCGGGTTGTCGTTGACGTCGGCGCTCGGCGCGAGGAGGAGGTCGATCCCCGCCCGACGCGCGCGCTCGCCGAGCACCGCCCCGACCCGCTCCGCGACCGCGGTCGACACCAGGCCCAGCTGCGCAGGCGACGGCAGGGTCGAGCCGTCCCGGCCCTCGAGTCGCGTGACGACGCCGCCCTCCTCGTCGGCCGCGACGAGCGTCTCGGGGCGCACCGCGCGGATGGCGGCGGCCAGACGGGCGGTGCCATCGGGATCACCGGCGTCGACGTTGCCGGCGAAGAGGCACACGCCGCCGAGCCCGCGCTCGAGCTCGGCGCGCAGCCACTCCGGGAGCTGCGGACCGGCGAATCCGGGCAGCAGGACGCCAGGCACCAGTTCGTGGACGCCCATGTCAGCCCTTCACCGCCCCGGCCACCAAGCCGCTGGACAGGCGCCGCTGCACGATGATGAAGAACACCATGACGGGGATCGTGATGATGGTCGACGCCGCCATGACCGAGCCCCAGTCGTTGGAGTGCAGGCCGAAGAACTGCCGCAGACCGATCGAGACGGTGTAGTTCTCGGTCACGCCACCGAGGAGAGTCATGGCGAAGATGAACTCGTTCCACGCGGTGATGAAGGCGAACACGCTCGTGGCCACCAGGCCCGGCGCGACCAGCGGCAGCAGCACCGACCGGAACATGCGCCACCACGAGGCGCCGTCGATGTACGCCGCCTCTTCGAGCTCGACCGGGACGGCCGCGACGAAGCCGCGCAGCATCCAGATCCCGAAGGGCAGGGCGAGGGCGGTGTACACGACGATGAGACCGAGGAGCGTGCCCAGCAGCTGCAGGTCGCGCACCTGCACGAACAGCGGGATCACGAGCGCCTCGAGCGGCACCATCTGCACGATGAGGATCATCATGACGATCTGGGTGCGCAGCCGGAACCGGAAGCGCGCGACGGCGATCGACGCGAGGAGGCCGAGCAGCCCCGACGCCAGCACGACGACGAGCGCCACGACCGCGGAGTTGCGCAGGAACGTGGCGAAGCCGCCGTCGGTGAGCACGTAGACGAAGTGGTCGAGAGTGAACTGACGGGGCACCAGCTCGGCACCGCCGGAAGGGTTCTCGTCGACCGCGCTGACGAGCATCCAGTACGTCGGGAAGAGCGTGAAGACGAGGAGGAGGAAGACCGCGACGCCCTTCAGGGCGCGTCGCGCGAGCGAGGGCCGGGTCACAGGTGGTCCTCCTTGAGCAGGCGCCGCACGTACACGACGGTGATGACGAGCAGCAGGAGCGTGAGCAGCACGGCGATCGCCGAGCCGAAGCCGTAGCGGTTCTGCCCGAACGACTCGACGTACGACCACACCCCGAGGTTCAGCACCTCGCGGTTGGATCCGGCGCCGCCGGGCATGAGGTACACCTGCGCGAAGACCTTGAAGTCCCAGATGGTCGACAGGATGATGACGACCGCGAACACCTGGTTCAACTGCGGGAACGTGATGCTCCAGAAGCGGCGCCACGCGCCGGCGCCGTCGAGGGATGCCGCCTCCAGCGTCTCCTTCGGCACCCCGAGGAGCCCCGCGAGCACCGTGACGGCCACGAACGGGAAGCCGTGGTGGATGACGTTCAGCAGCACGATGGCGTAGAACGACCAGCGGTTGGTGAACCAGTTGTAGGGCTCGGCCATGAGCCCGAGCTGCATCAGCAGCTGGTTCACGATGCCGCGGTCGGCGTCGAAGATCCACACCCACACGTAGGTGCCGGTGACGGCGGGCATCGCCCAGGCCGCCATGATGGCGCTCGCCACGACGGTGCGCCAGAAGGAGCCGAGCGACTGCAGCAGCAGCGCGACCAGCGTGCCGAAGGCGACGGTGCCGAAGACGGCGAGCGCGGCGAAGCCGACCGTGTTCGGCAGAACGACGGTCCACAGCGTGGGGCTGGTCAGCGCCTCGACGTAGTTGTCGGCGCCGATGAAGTTCGGCTCGCCCGAGACGATCTCGCGCAGGCCGTAGTCCTGTAACGAGAAGAGGACGACCCGGATGAGGGGCCAGAGGAGGAGCCCCGCGAGCACGATGAGTGCGGGCGCGAGGAGCATCCAGGGCCGGAGGCGGTCGATCGGGCGACGGCGGGATCCTCCCGTCGCGACCGCCGCGCCGGCGGCGGAGGAGGTGCGCTCCTCCGCCGCCGGCGCCTGGGTCATGAAGGCCATGCGTCGGTCTCTTACTGCCCGTTGAGCGTCGCGGTCATCTCGGCCGCGGCATCCGTCGCCGCCGTCTCGACGTCCTTCTGACCCGACAGGATCGCCTGCATCATGGCGCTGGTCGTCTTCTTCGCCTGCACGGCGCCGAAGGTCGGCGTGACGGGCAGCGAGGCGCCGCCCTCGACCATCTGCGTCGCGAACGGCACGACCATGGGGTCGGCGTTGGCGATGGTCTCCTCCAGGAGCGAGGTCTGGCCCGGGAAGTAGCCGCTCTGCGCGCCCCACTTCTCGGCGAACTCGCCGGTGGTCATGAGCTCGACGAACGCGAACGCGAGGTCCTTGTCGTCCGCGGTCTCGAAGACGCTGAGGTGCGAGCCGCCCAGCACGGACGGGGCGATGCCGCCGTCTTCGGCCGGGATCGGGATGGCGGCGAACTTCCCCTCCATGTCGGGGTTCTTCTCGACGATCGCCGACGGCGTCCACGAGCCCATGACGCCCATGCCGACCGTGCCCGCGGCGAAGCCGTCCAGCACGTCGGTCTCCTTCCAGGTGGTCGCGCCCGCCGACGACAGGTCGTCCTGCGTGGCCAGGCCCGTCCAGAACTCGAGGCCCTCGATCGACTCGGCGGAATCCAGCTCGCTCGTCCACTCGCCGCCGTCCTCGGTGGCCACCTCGCCGCCGGCGCCCCAGACCCACGGGTAGACGGTGAACTCCGCGTCACCGGGAACCGCGATGGCGGTCATGTCCGGCTTGGCCGCCTTGATGGCCAGAGCCGCCTCGCGCAGCTCGGCCCAGTCGGTGGGGGCCTCGAGACCCAGCTCCTCGAAGACATCCGTGCGGTAGACCAGCGAACGGACGCCGGCGTACCACGGCATGCCGTAGAGCTCGTCCTCGTAGGTGCCCGCCTTCACGAGCCCCTCGACGAGGTCGTCGTCCAGGCCCGCCTCGCTCACGTACTCCCCGATCGGCGCGAGTGCGCCGGCGTCGGCGAACTCCGCCGTCCACGTCGTGCCGGTCTCGGCGACGTCGGGCGTCGTGCCGCCCGCGATCGATGTGACGAACCGGTCGTGGGCGTCGGCCCACTGCACGAACTCGACGTTGAGCGTGGCGCCGGTCTCCTCCTCGAACGCCTCGGCCACCTCGTCGAAGAACGGCTCGGCGTCGGGGTTCGTTCCCTGCATGATCCAGACGTCGAGCGTCTTTCCTTCGCCCGAGCTCGAGCCCGAGTCGTCTCCGCCGCCACCACCGCTGCAGGCGGTGATGCCGAGTACTGCCACACCCAACACGGCGATGGGCAAGATGCGCTTCCTCATGAGAACTCCCTTGTGCGTGGACCTTCCAGCCGAAACCACACTATGGAAGAAACAACCGTATGTCATCTCTCGATCGGAATTTTCTCCCAACCGTTACACGAGGGACCACGATACGAAACGCGGCCGAGTGCCCGGCTCAGGGGACGGATGCCGTTCGCCTGCGCCACGGCAGCGCCAGCAGCGAACCCGCCACGAGGAGGATGAGGCCGACGGCCGCGGCCGCCCAGGGTGTGGCATCCGGGATCTCGAGGTAGGTCGTGATGCCGAGGATCCGCGCGAGGCCCCACGGCAGCAGACCGAGCTCGTCGTTCCACAGCGTGAGCGCCGCCTCGAGGCCGACGAGCCCCACGACGGCCGACGGCCCCAGCAGCCCGGCGCCGACCGCGGCGAGCACCGCCCCGGTCGCGCGCCGCGCCCGCACCTGGGCCGCGAGCGCCCAGCCGGCCGCGACGAACACCCAGACGAAGAGCGCGAACGCGACGGCGATGTAGAGGGTGCGCAGCACCGGGTCGGTCCAGAACGCGAACCAGTAGCCGCCGGGGCCGGTGAACGACAGCGCGAAGAGCGTGACGATGCAGCGGAGCATCACCACCCCGCCGACGGCGGCGATGACGGGCCACGGCGAGCGGTTCCAGACGAAGAGGCGGAGCACCAGCGCGAATACCGCCCACGCCCCGATGATGACGGCGAGGTGCGTCCACGACAGGAACGACGTCTGCACCGCCCGCGTCGCGACGAGGAGCGCGACCGGCACGACCAGCAGCAGCCAGCGGTCGAGCTCGAGCATGCCCAGCGTCGACTCGCGGGCCCGCCACGGGCGGGTCGAGGCGATCCACGTCGCCCGCGCGGCGGCGGCGCCGGGCCTGGCGACCAGGCGCGTGCGCGCCGCGAGCATGCCGATCACGACCCAGGCCGCCGCGAGCACGAGCAGCCCGCGCGCGAGCCACGCCATGGTCGCGTCCCGCTCGGCGCGCTCCACTCCGAGCTGCGCCGCGGTGAGGTTGAACGCGGGGTGGTCGATGTCGCCCTCGTACCGGTCGAGGTGGGCCGCGGCGAGCTCCTCGAACTCGGCGCGATCGGCGTCCCACGCGGCGTGGGCGGCGGGCGAGAGCGTGTCGTGCCACTGCCCCTGGTGCAGGATCATCGCACGGTAGGCCGCGAGCAGCCGGAGGGTGTCGAGCTCGTAGTCCAGCGTCGAGAGGAACGCCTCGCGGATCTCGGGCGAACGCCAGGTCGCGGCATCCGTCGCCGTCACGGTGTCGCGCATGCGCTCGACCGCCGCGATCGCCTGCTCGCCGCCGGAGACGGCGGCCTGGACCCCGGCAGCGGGCTCGGCCGCGCTGTCGCGCACGATCGCGTACAGCACGTCGAGCACCGCGGAGTCGCCGGTGAGGATGTCCCACTCGAAGATCCACATCATGGGCGGCGGCTCGAGCCCGATCGCGAACACCCGCTGCTTCGCGAACGGCTCGATGTACATGCCCTGCGCGATGGCGTCGCGCGACGCGGTCATGGCCTCGGCGATCGCCTCGACGGTCGCGGGGTCCTCCGAGAACCACTCCCGCGCCCACGCGGCGGTCACCGCGGCGACGTCGGCGTCGGGATCGCGGGCGAGGGATGCCGCCACCTGCGTGTTCAGCTCGTACAGCTGCCAGAAGCCGGCCTTGAGATACAGCGTCATCGGGCCGGCGCGCCACGGGCCGCCGTCCTGCGTCCACACCCAGATGCCCTCGATCCGGTCGTTCGCCTCGAGGAGCTGCTGAAGCGCGGCCTGGTACTCGGTGCCGAGATCGTTGGGGAAGGCGCCGAAGTTCTCGAACTCGCGCCGGCTCTGGAACTCCACGATCCGCCGCTGCGAGCCGTGCTCGAGGGTGTCGTTGAGCGGGAGCCACGTGTAGAAGTCGCCCAGCGTGTACTTCGTCGACACGATGAGCGCCGGCGAGTCGAGGCCGCCCAGCACCGCCTCGTACGACTCGGCGTTCGTGTGCATGTCGCCGACGGCGCCCACGCCCACCGACCACGTGCGGAAGACGACTTCGCGATCGGATGCCTCCGCCTGCGCCGAGAACGTCTCGAGCATCGCCCGCACGGCGTCGACCGTGGTGACTTCGAGGGCGGAGTAGTAGTCCCAGCCCTCGACGTCGTAGACGGGGCCCGCCTCGCCGATGCGCACGAGCACCCCGTCCAGCGCGGGCGCGGCGGCGTACAGTTCGTCCAGGCCCGCGGCGTAGACGTCCCACAGCTCGGGGTTCTCGGTGTCGAGCGAGCCGAAGCGGTCGGTGAGGTACTGCTCGAGCGGGCCCGTCAGTGCGAGCATGTCGGTGCGCAGGAACACCTTCACGCCGAGCTCGTCGGCGCGCTCCCAGAACGGCGAGAACGCCTCGACCAGCGCGAGGGCCTTGTCGCGGTGGTCGTCGCCCTCGAGGTAGACGGGGCCGCCGGGGACGCCGTCGAACGTGACGAACTCGACGAACCCGGGGAACGCGACGGCGTTGAACCCGTTCGCGAGCGAGTGCCGCAGGAAGGCGTCGAAGTCGTCGTACGCCACCGCGAGCGCCGCCTCGTCGATGTACGGCGCCTCCGGCTGGAGCACGTCGGCGAACGCCTCCGACGCGTGCGAGTAGTCGTCGCCGGACTGCCACTGCGCCGGGTCGGGAAGGACGCCGACGGCGCCGAGGTCGGTCATCCGCAGCGGGAGACGGGAGGTCTCGTGGCTGCCGACGAGGTCCTGCACCGGCAGCGCGGCGCGCACCTGAGCGGCGAGATCGTAGATGCCGCGCACGGCCCCGGCTTCGGAGGTCGCGCTGATCCGCAGCCCGGTTGCCTCCCCCTCGAGGGTGTAGCCGTCACCCGTCTCAGCGACGAACGTGGGCAGGAGCGTGACCGTCAGCGACGCCTCGCCCTCCCGTGCAGACGCGGAGTCCACGGCATCCGTCAGCTCGGCCACCGCGACGCGCACCCGCTCGGTGTCCGGAGCATCGATCGTCGTGAACTCCGGCGGCGCGACAGGGTCGGCGACGTCGGCGACCGTGGCTTCGGCCGGCTGCATCTGGGTCGCCGGCTCGGTGCGGATCCCGAGCGCGTCGCCCACGACGACTCCGACCGCGAGCCCCAGGGCGAGGAGGATCACTGCGGTGACGACGGCGAGGATGCCTCGCCGTGTCGCCGTCATGCGACAACGCTACTCCGCCTCGCGGGGCGCTCCTTACGGGAAGGTGATCTCCGCGTCCGGCTCGCGGATGAGGAAGCCCTGCGCACGATCGCACCCCAGCCGCTTCGCGATGTCGAGGTGGGTGAGCGTCTCGATGCCCTCCGCCACCACGCGCAGGCCCTGCGCGTGCGCGGCCTCGACTTCGGCCCGCAGCGCATCCAGTGCCTGCGGCTCCGCCGACCGCACCAGATGCCCGGGCAGCTTGACCTCGTTGAGCGGCAGGTGGCGGAGCCGCTCGAGCGAGGGAGAGCCCTCGCCGTACCCGCCCAGGGAGATCTCCACGCCGATCTCGCGGAGCGCGCGCAGCTGCGGCAGCACGGCGCGCTCGTCGACGGGCAGCAGGTCCTGCGTGAGCTCGAGGACGAGGGAGCCGGGAGCGAGCGTCCGGCGCGCCGACTCGGCGGCGATGTGTCGGACGAAGGAGTCGTCGTCGAACTGCCGCGGCGAGACGTTGACGGCGACCGCCCAGTCGCGACCGGTCCGGCGCCATTCGGCGAGCATGTCGAGGCACTCGTCGAGCATCCGCCGGCCGAGCGCGTGGATCACCCCGCTGCGCTCCGCGACGCTGATCATCGTCACCGGGTCGATGTCGCCCAGGCGCGGGTGCGACCACCGGCACAGCGCCTCCGCGGCCACGATCGACCCGCTCTCCAGCGACACCTGAGGCTGGAAGACGGCGAAGATCTCGGAGCTCCCGACGGCGATCGCCAGATCGTCTGCGAGATCTTCGGCCGTGCGCATCCGTCCAGTCCACCTGTTCTGCCGCGCCGTCGCAACCCGCCGCACGAGGGGCGGCGATCGGCTACGGTTCGCCTCCGCCGGCCCCCTCGCGCGGGCGCCGCGGGCTCAGCTGCTTCTGCGCATCGCGCGGATGCCGACCGCGAGTCCGACCGCCGCCAGCGCCAGCGCGGCGATCCAGCCCCACAGCACCTCGATGGCGCCGAGGTCGCCGGCGAACAGCGCGCGCTCGGCCTGCACGACCCAGTTGACCGGGTTGACGGCGGCGACCGCGCGCATCCACGCGGGGCCCTCGTCGAGCGGCAGCAGCATGCCCGACAGGATCAGCAGCGGGAAGATCAGCGTCTGCTGCACGCCCCAGAAGAGCCACTCGCGGTCCTTCGTCTTGAGGGCAAGGGTGTACGACAGCGCTCCGAGGCCGACGCCGAACACCGCGAGCAGCAGCAGCCCGATGACGAGTCCGGGCACGTTTATCGTGAACCCGAACGGCCACGCGATGAGCACGATGAGGAGCGCCTGCACGACGATCGGCGCGATCTCCTTGAGCGCGCGCCCGACGAGCAGCGACGACCGGGCGAGCGGGGCGACGAGCGTGCGCTCGTGGGAGCCCGTCATCATCTCGTACTGCAGGTTCGACCCGGTCGCCCCGGTGCCGAACAGCACGATCATGACGAGCACTCCGGGCACGAACCACTGCAGCGTCTCGCCCACGGGTGCGCCCGACGATCCGACGAGCAGCGGCGCGAACAGCCCAAGGAACACCAGCGGCTGCACGAGGCTGAAGATGAGCGTGAAGGGGTCGCGCACGACCGGCTTCAGCTCACGGGTGAGCACGTTCCACGTGTCGCGGGCGGGGTTGGCCCGCACCGCGGTGTCGGGACGGGTCTGGATCTCGGTGGTCATCGGCTCGCTCCTGTCTTCTCGGCCGCCGCGTCGGCGGTTCCGACGGCGCCGGCTGCGGCATCCGTCGCCTGATCGGTCTCTTCGGTGTCGGTGCCGCCCTCGCCGGCTTCGCGCAGGGTGCGTCCGGTCAGGGCGAGGAAGACGTCGTCCAGCGTCGGCGGGACGCCCGTGGCCGTGCGGACGGCGACTCCGGCGGCGTCGAGCTCGCGGACGGCCGAGGGCAGCAGCGCGTCGCCCTCCGGTGCCGTGACGGTGACGGATGCCCCCTCCCGCCGCACCTCGCGGTCGGTGAGCCGCTGCACGACAGGGACGGCGGCTGCGGCATCCGTCTCCGAAGCGAAGCCGAGGGTGAGCAGGTCGCCCGCGAGCTCGGCCTTGAGGCGCGACGCGGTGTCGTCGGCGATGACGCGGCCCTTGTCCATCACCATGACCCGCTCCGCGTAGCGGTCGGCCTCCTCGAGGTAGTGCGTCGTGAGGAACACCGTGGTGCCGTGGCTGCGGCGCAGCTCGAGGATGTGCTGCCACAGGTTCGCGCGGCTCTGCGGGTCGAGCCCGGTCGACGGCTCGTCGAGGAAGAGGAGCGGCGGGGCGTGCATGAGACCGAGCGCGACGTCGAGGCGGCGCTTCTGCCCGCCCGACAGCTGCTGCACCGACCGCGTCGCGAAGGGCGCGAGGTCGAGCGAGTCGATGAGCTCGTCGGCCCGCTGCCGCGCCGCCGCCTTCGACATGCCGTAGAACGCGCCCTGGCTCAGCAGCTCGTCGCGAGCCCGCTGCGAGAAGCTGCCGCTGGTGAGCTGCCCGACGTAGCCGATGCGGGCGCGCACGTCGGCGGGCCGCGTGAGGATGTCGAACCCGACGACCCGCGCCGTGCCCGATGTCGGCGGGATGAGGGTGGTGAGCATGCGCAGGCTCGTCGACTTGCCGGCGCCGTTCGGCCCCAGGAATGCCACGAGCTCGCCGCGTGCGACGTCGAAGGCGAGGTCGGTGACGGCCTCGACGGTCTTGCCTTTCACGGTGAAGCGCTTGGTCAGTCCCTGCGCCTCGATGATCGATTCGTTCGCCATGCCGTTCACGCTAGGAGCCATTGCGGACACATACAGTCCGCGATGTGCGGCAGTGTTGACCCATGTCCGATACGACGACACGAGCCCTCTCGCTGCTCAACCTGCTGCAGACGCACCGTCACTGGCCGGGACCGGAGCTGGCGGAACGGCTCGGCGTGACCGAGCGCACCGTGCGCCGCGACGTGGAGCGCCTGCGCGAGCTGGGCTACCGCATCGAGTCCACGCCGGGTGCAGCCGGCGGGTACCGGCTCGAGGCGGGCAGCGCCGTGCCGCCGCTGCTGCTCACCGACGAGGAGGCGGTGGCGATGGCGATCGGGCTGCGGGTCGCGGCATCCCAGCGACTCGTGAGCGGTGCCGAGACGACCATCACGGCGCTCGCGAAGCTCGAGCAGGTGCTCCCCGCTCCCCTGCGCCGGCGGGTGACGGCCCTCGCCGAGGCGGTGCAGCCGGCCGGGATCAACTCGGGCGCCGCAGTGTCGGGCGAGGTGCTCGGCGAACTCGCGCTGGCGACGCGCGACCACGAGCGCGTGCGGTTCACGTACACCGCTGCGTCGGGCGAGGTCACGAGACGCCGCGTCGAGCCGCACGCCCTCGCCCCCGCCGACCGGCACTGGTACCTGCTGTGCTGGGACCTCGAGAAGGACGACTGGCGCACCTTCCGCGTGGACCGGCTGGCGTCGGTCGAGCACACGCGCGTGCTGTTCGAGCCCAAGCCGCTGACGCCCGAGCAGATCGAGGAGTTCATCTTCGTGGCGCGCTCGTGGGTGCGCCAGGCCGTCGAGGCGGATGCCGTGATGGAGCTGCCGCTGGAGACGATGCGCGAGTACTTCGGCCAATGGGGTCAGGGCGCCTCGGATGAGGGCGACGGCCGCACGCGGTGGCCGGTGGGCGGCGGCGACTTCCGCGAGACGATGTACGGGCTGTCGTGGATCCCCGCCGGCGTGGAGTACACGACCGACCTCGCGTCGCCCGCGCGCGAGGAGCTGCGCGAGACGCTGGAGCGGATGCTGCGGGCGCTCGACGCTCCCCCGCCGCCGGTCCCGCCGCAGCGGGCGCGGGAGCGGGGTCTGCCTGCTGCCTAGGCACGCGCGCCGCGTCCGCCTCAGGACGCGTCGGCCACCCGCAACCGCAGAGTGCGGGCCGCCGGCTCTTCAGGCAGGTCCAGCGTCAGCTCGCCGGCATCCGCGTCCCACTGCGCGCTCGTCTCCAGACTGGTGGGGAACACCGCCTCGACCGTGAGACCCGCGCCCGCGTGAGCGGCCAGCGGCACACGGACGCGGGCAGGACCGGAGCGGCGCCAGACCGTGAGGAGGTCCCCGTCGGCGTCGCGCAGGCCCACCGCGACGACCGGATCGTGCCAGCCGGGCAGACCGAGCGGCCAGAAGGGCCGCGCTCCCGGGATGCGGTGCCGGATGGTGCGATAGGCCGAGGTCGCCTCCTGCACGAGCCGCATCTGCTCCGGCGACAGCCGGTCGATGCGGCCGGCCAGGTGCATGCGACCGAGGAGCGCGCTGGCGAGCGAGAAGGCGATGCGCTCGTCGGACCACGACGGGTCGGGGTACGCCCACACCGCACCCTGCTCGGGTGTCACCGTCGTGGGGGCCGCCGCCGCGATGGCGGCGGTCATCAAGGGGTCCTGGTTGTCGCTGGTGGACTGGACGGGATGCACCCGCAGCGTCGCGCCGTCCATCCGCTGCCCGCCGCTCGCGCAGCTCTCGATCACCAGCCCGGGGTGCCGGTCCATGAGCTCGCTCACCCACTCCAGCAGGGCCTGCTGATGGCCGAGCGCGCCATCGCCGGGGCTGTCCGCCCGCACGTCGGTGCCCTGGGTGACGTCCATGTTGTAGTCGAACTTGAGATAGCCCAGTCCGAGATCAGCGATCAGCCGCTCGACGGCGTCGTCGAGGTGCGCCCGAGCGGACGGATGCCGGAGATCCAGCTGCAGCCGGCCGGACTCGACGACCCGGCGCCCGTCGCGCTGGAAGAACGCCTCTGGCGGCAGCAGCTCGGCGACCGGGCTGCCGACGGAGACGACCTCCGGCTCGAGCCACAGCCCCGGCACCATGCCCCTGTCGCGGATGCGCCTCGTCATCGCCTCGAGCCCCTCGGGGAATCGGCGGGACGACGGACGCCACGCGCCGAGCTCGTTCCACCATCGCTCGCCCTCGGCGTACCAGCCCGAGTCGATGCAGTAGACCTCGGCTCCGGCCGCGGCGGCCGCGTCGATGAACGGCGGGAGGTTCTCCGCGGTGGGATCGCCCATGAGGGCGTTCATGAAGTCGTTGACGATGACCGGGAGCCCGTCATGATCGGGGTGGGGGCGACGCACCCGGCGCCGCGCCTCCGTCAGCGCGCCGAAGAGGTCGTCGTCGTCGCCCAGCACGAGCATCGCGGGGACGGAGCGGAACCGGCGCCCGGGCTCGAGTCGCCGCATCCACGCCGCACCCTGATCCGTGGGTCCGCTCGCCACGACGTAGAGCGCATCGCCGTGGTCTCCGATCTCCCATCGCCACGGCCCGTTGTGCTCGATCTGCCACAGCACAGAGCGCGGCTCCACGCGCGATCGGAGCATTCCCATCGGCAGGTGGCCGCCGGTGGACCAGCTGCCCCGCTGCGCCACGGCGAAGGAGGCGCGGGAGGTGGGCAGGCCCCACGTCCGCAGGCCCGTGTCGTCGAGTCCCAGCTCCGCCGGCGTGCGTCGCTGCCAGGCCATCTCGCGGAACCACGTGTTGTGCGCGAATCCGACCTCGTGATCCAGCCACCACTGCGAACCGGGCGCGGAGATGCCGCCGAGGGCGACCGACGACACCGCTCGCAGATCGACGGCGTGATCTCCGGCGACGACTTCGGTCTCGGCGCGGACGACAGGGAGGTCGGGCCAGCTCGACCAGCGGGCGATGACCAGGACATCCGACACCGCGTCCCGGGCGCTCACCTCGAGGTGCGAGACGCCGGCCTCGCTCCACGAGCGGTGCTCGACCGCACGCAGGCGCAGCCCGACCGCGCTGCCCATGAGTCGCTCCGACGATGCCACGCCGGAGCCTTCCGCGTTCACATGCACCTCCGCGATCGGCAGCGCCGCAGCGGGCGCCGGCGCCCCGGAGTCACCGGCCAGGGCCAGCCGCGAGACCGTCGGCGGACCGTCGGGCCCGAGATCCAGGTCCAGCTCCACGGCACCCGGGCGCCAGCGGACGATGCGCGATCCCATCGCGGTTCCTCTCTTGGTTGGCGGGCGGCATCGAGGCGGGGCGCTCACGCACCCCGCCCCGGAAGCCGTCGCTCAGCTGGCGTCGTACGCCGCCTGCCAGATCTCGACATAGCGGTCGACGCCGAGTCCCTGCAGACCCTGCAGGTAGGCATCCCAATCGGCGTCGCTCTCGGGATCGCGAACGCCCGTGATGAACTCCGCCGTCGACGTCGCCACGTTGCTCTCGATGTTGGTCGTCAGCGTGGACAGCTCGTTGGCCTCCTCGACGGGGACCCACAGGTTCCAGTACGGGAAGATCGCGTCGGATTCCTTGCCCTCGTAGAGCTCGGTCGCCTGGAAGAGGCGGCGCTCGAAGCCCTCCTGCGTGTAGATGTCCATCGGCTGCACCTGGGCGTTGCGGAACTCCTCGGTGTCGAACACCTGGGCCATCGGGCCCCAGTTGCCGTTGTAGTCCGCCTCGTTCTCCTCATCCAGCGGAAGATCGACGAAACTGGGCTCCAGCTCCGGGTCGAGAGCGATCTCGCCTTCCTCCGGGGCGCGCCATCCGATCCCCTCCTCGCCCTGCTGGGCCCTGACGTGGCCCTCGGGAGTGAAGATGTAGTCCATCATCTCCATGATGATCTTCTGCTCCGCCTCATCGGCGGCCTTGGTGACCACGAAGGTCGCGCCGGGCACGCTGGGCAGCTGATACGTCGTGATCGGGCCTTCCGCTCCCTCGAGCGGCGGCAGCGGGTTGTACTGGTTGTCGCGCCCGTCCTCTTGACCGATGCTCACGCCGATGCCGGGGTGGATGGCGGTGAAGCCGCCCACCACGACCGCCTCCGCGGAGTTGCCGGTGGCCTGCATCGTGTCACCGCCCTGCGAGAAGGCCGCAGGATCGATCACGCCGGCGTCCCAGAGACGGTTGAGGAACTTCACGCCCTCGCGCCATCCGTCCTGCATGGTCTGCATCTGCACGGTGTCGCCGTCCAGGCCGAGCGAGATGGGCTGGCTGTTCGCGCCCGCCCCCGTGTTGAACGAGTTCGAGATGAACGCGTTCATGATGTACGGCACGATCGACCACTGCGCGCTTCCCGTGATGGGGATCTCGTCGGCGACGCCGTTGCCGTTGGGGTCCTGCGTCTTGAACGCCACCATGACGTCGAAGAACTCGTCGGGCGTCGTCGGCATGGCGAGGCCCAGGTTTTCGAGCCAGACGGTGTTGATCCAGAACTTGTACGGGTAGGAGCAGTGGTAGCAGTCGTTCCACTGCGGAAGCCCCCAGATCGTCCCGTCGGGCGCGGTGGCCAGGGTCTCGAAGCCGGGCTCGGCATCGAGCGCCTCGGCGATGTGAGGCGCGTGCTCATCGATGAGGTCGTTCAGCGGAAGGATCAGCCCCTGCTCGCCGTAGCGCTGCAGCTCGGCCTGCGTGAACTGCGACGCCCACGGCACGAGCATGTACGCCTCGGGCAGCTCGCCTCCGGCGAGGCTGATCTGCCGGGCCTCGGTGGCCGCGCCCGAGTCGTACCCCGTCGTCTGGAAGTCGATGTCGACGTCGAACTCCTCCTCCAGCAGCTTCGTGAAGGAGTTGGTGTTGAGGTCCATCTGGCCGCCCTGCTCGCCGAAGATGGTGATGACCTTCTGGTCGTCCGCGGCATCGGCCGTGCAGCCGACGAGCGCGAGGCCCATCGTGGCGATGAGGGCGGAGACCGTCATCGCACGGCTGCGGTTCCGGCTGCGGCCGGACAACGGTTGTCTGAACACGATCTTGCCTTTCTGTAGGGGACGGATCTCTCCGGCTCTGCGGGTGCGGTCGGCGCCGCCGGGTCTCGTCGTCAGCCCTTGACGGCGCCGACGAGGATGCCCTTGTTGAAGAAGCGCGCGACGAACGGGTAGACGAGCATCACGGGAACGGTCGAGATGACGATCAGGGAGTACTTGAGGAGGTCGGCCAGCTGCTGCCGCTCGAGGGCGGCCGCGGCATCCATCCCCGGCGCCGCCTGATTGAGGATCAGCACGTTGCGCAGCACCAGCTGCAGGGGATACAGGCTCGGGTCTCGCAGATAGAGCAGCGCGTCGAAGTACGAGTTCCACTGGAAGATCGCGTACATGAGCGCGATCACCGCCAGCAGCGGCTTGGACAGCGGCAGCACGGTGGAGAAGAGGAAGCGCAGATCGCTGGCGCCGTCCAGCTGGGCCGCTTCGTAGAGCTCCTCCGGGATCGAGGTGCGGAAGAACGCGACGGCGATGATGACCTGCCACACCCCGATGGCCTGCGGGAGGACGAGCGCCCACCGGGTGTCGAGCATCCCCAGGTTCTGCACCACGAGGTACGTGGGGATGATCCCGCCGGCGAACAGCATCGTGAAGACGACGAACAGTGTGATCCCGCGGCGCCCCCAGAAGTCCCGACGCGACAGCGGGTAGGCGATCGCGACGGTCAGCACGAGGCTGATGGCGGTTCCGGCCAGCGTATAGATCAGCGAGTTGGTGAAGCCGGTGAGGATCGAGCTGTCGCTCAGCGCCCGCTGGTAGCCCTCGAGGGTGAAGTCGATGGGCCAGAACGTGACACGACCCGACGACACCGCCAGCGGATCGCTGAAGGAGCTGGCGAGGATGTACAGCAGCGGCAGCAGCACGCACAGCAGGAACGTCGTCAGCAGGATGTAGACCCCGACCATGAAGACGCGATCGGTGGTCGTCTCCTTGATGCGCCGCGGGCGCCCGACCTCGCGCGGGGCGCGCCGGCGCGGGCTCTCGGCGTCGGTGTCGTTCTGGATCAGTGTCGAGCTCACCACAGTCCGTTTCCCGTCAGTCTCTTGACCCCGGCGTTGACCGCCAGCAGCAGCACGAGGTTGATGGCGCCGTTGAACAGGCCGATCGCTGCGGCCTGGCTGAAGTCGGCGTTGAGCAGGCCGACCTTGTAGGTGTAGGTCGGGATGATCTCCGACTGAGAGATGTTGAGGCTGTTCTGGAAGAGGAACGCCTTCTCGAACCCGATCGCCATGACGTTGCCGACGCCCAGCACGAGGATGATCATCGCGGTGGGGAGGATGCCGGGGATGTCGACGTGGCGGATCTTCTGCCACCGGCTGGCGCCGTCGACCTTCGCCGCCTCGTAGAGGGTCGGATCGATCCCCGCCAGTGCCGCGAGATAGATCACCGCCGAGTAGCCCATCGTCTGCCAGATGTCGCTGAGCACATAGATGTGCCGGAAGTAGTCGGGGTCGCTGAGGAAGTCGATGGTGCCCAGCCCGAAGAAGTTCGTGACGTCTCCGGCGAGGCCGACCCGCGGCGAGAGGAAGAGGATCGTCATCGACACCACGACGACCGTCGAGATGAAGTACGGCGCGTACGTCACCATCTGGACGGTGTTCCGGAAGAACTTCAGCCGCACCTCGTTCAGCGCCAGCGCGAGGATGATCGGGACCGGGAAGCTGGCGAGCACGACGTACGCCGACAGCAGGAAGGTGTTGCCCAGCACCGGCCAGAAGATCGGGTTCGAGAAGAAGCGCTCGAAGTGCTTCACCCCGACCCAGTCGCTGCCCCAGACGCCGTCTACGACGTTGTAGTCCTTGAAGGCGATGACGGTGTTCGCCATCGGGATGTACTTGAAGACCACGAAGTACGCCAGCGGGATCAGGATCAGCAGGTACAGCTGCCAGTGGCGGCGGAAGCTCCGCTGGAAACCACGGATGCCGCGTGAGCCGCCCCGCTCGCGCACCTTGCGGGTCACGCCTCCGACGTCGAGACCGACGCCCCCGGGCGGCGTCACCATGCGCGCACTCCGTGACGGGCGCACTCAGTCACCGCATCGGGCACGGCGGCGCGGGTGGATCGCGGCAGCTCGCAGCGCATCATCCGGCCATTCCCATCCGCATCGTCGCAGGCATTGCTTCACCATAATCATCAGATGATTTCATGTCAACGTTGTAAACGGCGGCCGTTCCGGGGGCTTCGGCGCGAGATTGATTCAATCTTTCTGCTCCCTGTCGCCGTTTCTCGGGCCTGCGGCACGCGGCGGCAGAGTCTGTGCGGCATAGACTGCTCGCGTGGCGAACGGCGTCGACGACACCCCAGCGAGCACCGGCTCCCGCTCCGACCACGTGATCGCGATCGTCAAGCGCATGATCGCGTCGGGTGAGCTGCGCGCGGGTGATCGCCTCCCCATCGAGAAGGAGCTCGCCGCGCGCTGGGGCGTGTCGCGAGGGTCGCTGCGCGAGGCGGTGCGGTCGCTCGCCGCGCTGGGCGTGCTCGAGACCAGGCAGGGTGACGGGACCTACGTCACGCAGCTTGACCCCGGGTCGCTGCTGCGCCCCCTGGAGTTCTGGGCGGGCCTGCAGGAGGCGACGCAGGCGGTCGATCTCCTCGCCGTACGACGCGTCCTGGAGACGGAGTCCGCAGGCCTGGCGGCGGTGCGGCTCTCCGACCAGGATCTCGACGAGCTCGACCGCATCCTCTCCGGCATCGAGGAGGGACTGAGCACGGGCGAGCTCGGCCCCGAGTCCTTCATCGACGCGGATGCCGAGTTCCATCGTCGGATCGCGCAGGCCAGCGGCAACCCGGCCCTGGCCGCACTGATCGACAGCCTCATGACCCGGACGCTGCGCGGCCGGCTGTGGCGCGCCATCACCGAGAGCGACTCCGTGGGCGAGGCCCACGCCGACCACCGGGCGATCCTCGCCGCGCTGCGGACACGCGACGCCGAACGGGCGCGCATCCGCATGGCGGCGCACCTGCTGGGCGTCGAGCTGTTCGCCGCGGAGCATCCGGTCGCCGTGGACGCCCTCCCCGCGGCGGGCGCCGCGGCGGGGGCGCCGGTGGATCAGGTCACCGAGTAGCCGCCAGCGGTTCCATGGCGGCGCGCTCGAGCCAGTACGCGCCGTCGGGGAAGCGGTACCGCTCGACCGACTCCTCCCGCAGCTCCGCGCTGTAGCCGGGCGCGGCGGGCAGCCGGTAGTGGCCGCGGGCGACGACCACGGGGTCGACGAAGTGCTCGTGGAGGTGATCGACATATTCGGTGACGCGGTTGTCGAGGGATCCGGAGAGGGCGACGTAGTCGAAGACCGAGAGGTGCTGCACCAGCTCGCACAGCCCGACGCCACCGGCGTGCGGGCAGACCGGCACCCCGAACTTGTGGGCCATCAGGTAGACGGACAGGATCTCGTTCACGCTGGCCAGCCGAGCGGAGTCGAGCTGGCAGAAGTCGATCGCCTCGGCCTGGAACATCTGCTTGAACAGCACGCGGTTCATGCCGTGCTCGCCCGTGGCGACGCCGATCGGCGCGACCGCTCTGCGTATCGCCGCGTGCCCGAGGACGTCGTCGGGGCTCGTCGGCTCTTCGATCCACAGCGGCCGGAACTCCGACAGCGCGGTGATCCATTCGATCGCCTGCGGCACGTCCCACACCTGGTTGGCGTCGATCATGAGGTGGGCGTCCCAGCCGATCACCTCGCGGGCGATGCGGAGGCGACGGCGATCCTCGTCCAGGTCGGCCCCGACCTTGAGCTTGAAGTGGCGATGGCCCTCGTCCATCGCCGTCCGCAGCAGCGACCGCAGCCGGTCGTCGGAATAGCCGAGCCAGCCCGCGCTCGTCGTGTAGCAGGGATACCCGCCGCGAGCCCTCAGATCGTCGAGGCGCTCGCGACGACGCGGGGCGGCGGCGCTCAGCATCGCGATCGCCTCGTCGCGGGTCAGGACGTCCGACAGGTAGCGCAGATCCGCCGCGTCCACGAGCTGCTCGGGGCTCATCTCGACCAGGAGCCGCCAGAGGGGGACGCCGGCGCGGCGCGCCGCCATGTCCCACAGCGCGTTCATCACCGCCGCCATCGCGAGATGCACGACGCCCTTCTCCGGGCCGAGCCACCGCAGCTGCGTGTCGGAGGCGAGCTCCCGGTACGTCGCACCCAGGTCGTCGAGCAGCTCGTCGACGTCGCGCCCGACGAGCGGCAGTGCGCGCTGGCGAGCGGCCTCCACGCACAGGTCGTTGCCGCGCCCGATGGTGAACGTGAATCCGAAGCCCCGCAGAGCCTCATCGGTCTCCAGGACGACATAGGCCGCCGAGTAGTCTCCGTCCTTGTTCATGGCGTCGGAGCCGTCGGCGTCCAGCGATGTGGGGAAGCGCACGTCATGGACACGGAAGCCGGTGATGGTGGGCATCGTCTATTCCTTCATGCTCGCAATCCTCCGATTTCATTAGATCTATCGGAGTCGTTTGGCCGCGTGAATGCGCGCCTTCGGGCGATCTTGCCATATCTGTTCGGCACGCCTGGCCAAAAGGTCAGATCTTTACGGGATACTGACGCGCTGCTAGCGTGACGGCGAACCGAGAGGCGGGATGTCCGGATGCAACGTGAGCTCTTCGACCGCGGGTGGGAGTACCGGGAGCGCTTCACCGATCACCCGCCCGCGTTCGTCCCGGTGGCGCTCCCCCATGACGCCGTGGCGGGCTCGGCCCGCATCGACGACTCGTCACTGCAGGCCACCGGGTACTTCCCGGGGGGTGCGTGGGAGTACCGGACCCGGCTCACGGCGCCCGCGGAATGGCGTGACCGCCACGTGGCGCTCGAATTCGAGTCCGTGTACTGCTCGGCGGCGGTCTTCGTGAACGGCGAGCCGGCGGCGCGGCATCCGTCCGGCACATCCGGGTTCATCGTCGACCTCGATCCGCTCCTGCGCCACGGAGCCGACAACGAGATCGTCGTGGAGGCGCGGGCGAACAGGCACGCCCGGTGGTACACCGGCGGCGGCATCATCCGCCCGGTGCACCTGACGGTCGCGCCGCGCGTGCACATCCCCCTCGACGGCATCGTCGTCACGACGCCCGAGCATGACGCCGAGGCCTCGGTGGTGCAGGTGGTGACGACGGTGCGCAACCTCGAGCGGGTCTCCGTCGTGCGGCGGCTGGAGACGGCGATCCTCGATCCTGAAGGGCAGATCGTCGGCGTGGATCGCACCCGCGTCACCGTCCCGCCGCGTCGCGCGATCGAGGTGAGTCAGCGCGTCCTCGTGATGTCGCCGCTGCGGTGGTCGCCCGAGGCGCCGCACCTTTACCGCGTCGACTCGACTCTCGGATCGGGCGACCACGAGCGGGATCGAAGTCAGGTGGCCTTCGGCATCCGCACCCTCCACCTCGACGCGGCGCGGGGCTTGCGCATCAACGGCGCACCGGTCGATCTGCGCGGCGCCTGCGTCCACGCGGACAACGGCGTGATCGGCGCGGCCGTCTTCGATCGCGCCGAGGAGCGCCGCGTCGCCATCCTCAAGTCGGCGGGGTTCAACGCGATCCGCAGCGCGCATCAGCCGATGAGCCGCGCGATGCTGGACGCCTGCGACCGTCTGGGGATGCTCGTCATGGACGAGCTGACCGACTTCTGGACACGGTCCAAAGCGCCCGACGACGGAGCCGATCGGTTCGCCGACACGTGGCCTCGCGAGCTGGAGGCGATGATCGCCAAGGATCGCAACCACCCGAGCGTCGTCATCTACTCGCTCGGGAACGAGATCCCCGAGGCGGCCACGCGCACCGGCGCGGAGCTGTCCAGGACCATGTCCGCCGCCGCACGACGCCTCGACCCGTCGCGGTACGTGACGGCCGCCGTCAACGGCGCCCTGTTCGTGATGGACGGCGCGATCGAACCGGACCCCGCGTTCCTCGGCGGCGCCTCGACGGACCCGGTCGCGGAGATCAACGGCCGCACCCTGAGCCTCGAGGACCGGATGAGCACGCTGGGCGTCACCGACGCGGTCACGGCGCTAGCCGAGGAGGCGTACGACGCACCCGACATCGCGGGGATGAACTACCAGTCGTGCCGGTACGAGCTCGATCGCCGGCTCTTCCCCCATCGCGTCATCGTCGGGTCGGAGACGTTCCCGACGCAGATCGATCGCCTGTGGGCCCTCGTCCGCGCGAACCCCCACGTCATCGGGGACTTCACGTGGACGGGCTGGGACTACCTGGGAGAGCCCGGGCTCGGCCGCATGCACTACACCGACGACCCGCCCGGCGGCGGCGCGCTCGGCGCGTACCCGTTCCTGGTCGCGGGTTCGGGCGACATCGACATCACCGGGGAGCGTCGCCCGGCCTCCTACTACCGCGAGATCGTCTACGGACTGCGGTCGAAGCCGTACATCGCGGTCAGGCGCCCGCAGACGAGGGGCCGCACGATGAGGTCCGCGCCCTGGTCGTGGACCGACTGCGTGCCGTCGTGGACGTGGAACGACGTGGGGACCGAGCCGCTGGAGGTCGAGGTGTACAGCGACGCCCCCGAGGTGGAGCTTTTCCTCGACGGTCGGTCCGTGGGCCGGCTGCCCGCCGGGGCCGAGAACAGGTTCCGCGCGCTGTTCCGCGTCGGATTCGCGCCCGGGCGGCTGGAAGCCGTCGCGCTGCGCGACGGCGTCGCTGCCGAGAGCTTCGCGCTGCAGACGGCGGGGGCCGACCGCGCGCTGAGGCTCACCGTCGAGCCGACGGACCTCGCGTCGAACGGGCGCGACCTCGCGGCGAACGGGCGCGACCTCGCGGCGAACGGGCGCGACCTCGCCTTCGTCGTCATCGAGCTCGTCGACGCCGCGGGTGTCAGAGCAGCCGATGCCGACGTCGAGGTCGAGGTGCACATCGACGGGCCGGCGTCGCTGCAGGGTCTCGGGAGCGCCGCGATCTCCACCGAGGAGTCGTTCGCCGATGCCCGGCACCGGCTGCACGACGGTCGTGCGCTCGCGGTCGTCCGCCCGACCGGCGCCGAGCCCATCACCGTGAGCGCGTCCGCGGACGGCCTGGCGACGACGTCGGTCGTGATCGCCGCCCGCTGACGCTCAGCCGGGGATGCGGACGCGCGCCGGGCCCCGTGACAGGTCGAGGTCGGCCGTGAACCGGCCAGGGCCCGAGACGGTGATCACCTCGCCGTCCCGCGTCGCCTCCGATCCTTCGGCGAGCGAGAGGATGGCCGTCGCGCCGTCGGGCCCCCAGGTCAGCTCCTCCACGACGACACCGCCACGCGCTCGCACGCCCCGGATCGACCCGCTCGGCCAGGACGCCGGGAGCGCGGGCAGCAGGGCCACGTGCCCGGGCTGCGACTGCACCAGCATCTCGATCACGACGGCCGGGAGCCCCCCGCTCGCATCGACGTTGAAGATCGCGTCGCCGTCATGCGTCGACACCGCGTTCGACCTCCAGAAGTCGCGCGCGAGCGATTCGACGCACCGGCGGGCGGCGTCGGCGTCGCCGAGTCGCGCGGCAGCGAGCCCGAGGCCGACCAGGCCGAAGGCCATCTCCATGCGGCCGGTGGGAGCCGCCCAGGGCTTCTCGTCGCGCCACGCGAGCTTCCTCCTGATCGTCTCGAGGGCCGCGGCGCGCAGCTCGGGGGTGTCGGCGGCGTCGTCGTCCTCGTACCAGAACGGGTAGAGCTGCGAGACGTGGCGGTGCCCGATCTCCTCGTCGACGCTCGGGTCGAGCCACTCGGCGAAGGTCCCGTCGGCGGCGACCCGGTAGGGAGCGAGGCGGTCCGCGAACGAGCGCCAGGCGTCACCGTCGACGTCTTCTCCGAGCACGTCGGCGATCCTGGCACCCACTCGCGCGGCGTCACGGAAGGCCGCCACGTCCATGGTCGCGTCGGCGGCGATCGGAAGCGGCCGGTTGCCCGGGGTGTTCTCGGGCGAGTACGACGGGGCCAGGCGCAGCCGGCCGTCGTCGTCCGGGACGGCGACGGCGAGGGCGAACGCCATGACTTTGCGGGCCAGCGGCCACGCGTACTCGCGCAGCAGCTCGATGTCGCCGGTCGTGCTGAACTGATCCCAGGCCAATCGCAGCACCCAGGCGCCGCCGGCCATCCAGTAGAGGTGCGGATACGTGTCGGCGAAATGGCTGCTGTTGCCGTGCGAGTCGAAGCGGGCCGGAAGCAGCCATCCCGGGGCGCCGAAGACGCGTTCGGCGTTGGCCGCGTAGTCGTCGACGTGCCGGAAGAGCGCTCGGAGGTACGAGGTGAACAGCTGGGGAGTGCCGGAGAAGACGAGGGATGCCACGCCGCCGTGCTGCACGTTGCCGTTCTGCGTCCAATCACCCGACCATGCCGGCCGTCGGGTTCCCTGCCAGATGCCCACGAGCGTCGGAGGCAGCACGCCGGTCGAGGAGATGATGGTGTGGCGGCCGGAGGCGAACGCCAGCTCGACCGCCGCGAGCACGCTCTGCGCGTCGCCCGACCTCGCACCGCGCAGCACGTCGTCGTACGAGACGGTGTCGTCGATGCCGCTGCGGAGGTCGAGGGCGCACACGTCGAAGAGTGCGTCGTGCGACTCGGCGGGCACGGCATCCGCTCCCGCGCGTCCGCCGAAGAGCTCGATCCGGACCGGCAGGGTGACCGGGCGGCCGCCGGGAAGGCGGACGCGCACGCCGCCCTCGACCGGTTCCGCCGCAACGTCCTCAGGCAGCGCGACGGTCAGCCGGGCGTGCCGGGGCGGCCACGGGCTCGGCGGGTTCTGCCGCACGAACGGCAGCAGCCGTTCCTCGTCCACCCGCACGTCGAGCACCAGCTGCGACCCGCTCGACACCGGCACCGTCTGATCGAGATACACGCCGTAGTCGGTCGACGGGAAGGAGCCTTCCCCCTGCGCATCCTCACCGAACCCGAGGGCCAGCACGCCGCTGGCCTCGTGCTGCGACCACACCTCGATCGCCATGCCTCCCGACGCGCGGTCGGGAACGAGGGCGATGCCGCTGCGCCCGCCCGCCTCGTCGGTCCACTCGACGCCCACGCGGCCCGTCGTGAAGTCGCCGCTCCTGCGGTAGTCGTCGTGGCCCGCAGCAGCGTCGGGCGTCCAGGACAGCTCGCCGACCGGCACGAACGGGTCCGTCCAGATCATCGAGCCGTCGTACCCGTCCTCGTGAGCGGCGCGGTCGGTGAGCTCGGCGACCGCGCGGGAGTCGCCGGCGAGGGCCGCCGCTCGCACCTCCTCGATGACGGGCGCGATGCGCGGAGCGGCCTTCGCGGAGTTCACGGGGAGGAAGAACTCCTCGTGGCACACGTGGATCGCATGGCGCTCCGGCGTCCCCGACAGCACCGCCCCGATCGAGCCGGTGCCCGCGATGAGCCCGTGCTCCCAGTCGTGCCCGATGGATGAACTCCAGAATCCGGTTCTGACCGCCACGCGGCTCTCCTCGTCGATCGTTCGCCAGGTGTCCCGTTCAGCCTAGACGGAATGATCTGATGAATCAGCGGCGCCCGATCGCTCCGGGCGCAAGAATCGCCGATCAACACGGATTCGCCGCCGCTGACATCTGATCACTGCCGGGTCGCCCAGCGAGCCGTCCGGTAGCTGAACCTCCCTCAGACCGCCAGCTCGCGGATGGTGAGGCCGCGGAACGTCGCCGATCCCTCGTGCGCGTAGAGGCGGATGCCGTCGTCGCCGTCGAGCGGGAACACCCGGTGCGAATGCACCACACGGCCGTCGCCCACGAAGAACTCAACGCTCGTGCGATCGACGAGGATGCGGACCGTGAGACGCCCCGTCGAGGGATCGATCGGCGTCTGCGATTCGCCGCCGGTCGGATTGATCGTCGGGCGACGGTTCACGTACGTGAACGGCCCGTTCAGAAAGGCGCCGACGGCGACGTGACGGCCACCGCCGGCGGCGCGGCACACCTCGAAGCCGATGTTGGCGGGCCTCGCCGCCGGGTCCCACACGAGCTCGCACGTCAGGTCATAGGCGAGCGACCGGACGTCGAGATCATGCGTCCCCGCGACGGTGACGTCGCCGAGGGTGTGGGTCTTCTTCGCGTACTGAGCGAGGGCGGCGGTCGGGGTGGAGGCGAGGTAGTAGCCGCCGTCCCCCGCGGCGAGCCTCAGGTCGCGCACGATCATGTCGTCGCCGTTGTAGCCGTCGGTCGCGAGGGTCGGCGTGTTGTGCGGGTAGTCCCAGAAGTTCGCCCATCCGATCGCGCGGCGCAGCGTCGGGTCCTCCGCACCCGACGCGTCGTGGTTCGGGTAGGTCACGGCGCCGTAGAAGTCGAACCCGTAGTCCAGCCAGCGGGGCTCGCCGTGATCGGGGGCGAACGACGCGCCGTCGAACGCGCCGGTCCAGTACGCGTACGTCGCCGGCAGACCCCGCCCCTTGCCGTTGGCGCTGATGCCGAGGATCCAGTGGGCCGTGCCGTCGTCCGCCGTCATGCGGAAGATGTCGGGGCACTCCAGGAGCCCGAGGTCGGTGCGGACGAACTCGCCGACGCGCTGCCACGAGCGGAGGTTCGCCGAGACGTAGAACCCGATCCGCTGTCCTTCGGCGTTCGCCATGAACCAGCGCCCGCGGTCGGCGTCCCAGATGACCTTCGGGTCGCGGAAGTCGTGCACACCGGGGTTGGGCAGCACGGGGTCGTCGCCGCCGGGGCGGAACGTCTTGCCGCCGTCGGTCGAGTACCAGAGGTACTGCGCCTGCCGGCCGCCGGGCGCCTGCGTCACGAGGGCGATGACCGCGCCCACCCCGTAGCCGGCGGTGTTCTGCTCGTCGATGACGAGGCATCCCGACCAGCAGTCGCCGTTGCCGTTGCTGAACTTCGGAATGGCGATGCCCTGGTCGCGGAACGCCACGTGGTCGCGCGTCGTGGCCCGCCGCCACGCCGTACCCGCGCCGCCTTCGAGGTAGTCGGCGTTGTACAGGTAGTAGTAGTGGTACTCGCCGTCGATGAAGATCGGCCGCTGCGGGTCGTTCTTCCAGTTGTCGGGAACGCTGACGTGGTACGCGGGGCGCATCCTCATGCGTCCTTTCGAGGTGGTCGTGCCGGGAACGGATGCCGCTTCCGCCGCGGCTGCGGCGGCTCCGCCTCCTCCAGCCAGCGCCAGGGTGCCCGCTAGAGCGGTGACGCCGGCCCCGGCGAAGAGCGCGCGGCGTGAGACTGTCGTCGATGCCTCCATGAATGACCTTTCGTCGTGGCAGCGTCGGCGCTGCCGTGGGTGGTGGTTGCGCGGGAATCTCAACCGGCGGATGCCATGCGCCACGCTCGCAGCGTGGCTCCGGCGCCGCCGTCGACATCGACCGAGACCTGAAGCGCGTCGGGCCGTGTCGGATACGCGCGCGCGGCGAGCGCGATGCCGTTCGCGAACGCCTCCAGCGCGGAATGGTCGACCACGACGCGCAGGCGCACGGTGTCGCCCTCGAGGCCGACGACACCCGCGAGCGGCTTCGTGTCGACGGTGGTGTCGAGGCTCGACCGGCTCCGATCGAGCGAGAACTCGACCTCGTCGCCGACGCGGCGCAGGCGATAGACGGTGCGCTCCGCGCCGTCCGCCGTCGCGCGGACGGCGAGCTCGACCGACGCGCCCGCCGGAAGCACGGCCTCGAGTTCGAGGTCGAGCTGGTCGCCGCCGAGTCCCGACCCGGCGACCCCGGCGGCCGGGCCGTCGTAGAGGAGCTCCGCCCGCAGCGCGTCGACCTCGGGCGCCGGCGCCTGGTGCAGCGAGCCGTCGGAGCGCGCGGTCACGACACGCGGCAGCGACATGACGCCGGACCAGCCGGCGGCGACGGCCGCGGCATCCGTCCGCCCTTCCTGCATCCAGCCGAACATGAGCCGCCTGCCGGTCTCGTCGCGCATGGACTGCGGCGCGTAGAAGAATCGCCCGCCGAGGTCGAGGCGGTGCAGCGAGCGGGGCTCGAACCCGTCGCCGCGGTAGGAGCCCGACCAGTACAGCGGGTGGTGCGTCACGCCGTCGTCCCAGGCGGAGAAGACGAGCACGTCCGTGCCGTCGACCGCGAAGAGGTCGACGCACTCCCACATGGTGCCCGTCCAGTCCGGAGCCGTCCGCGCCCGGTCCGCCGTGTCGCCGACGAGGAGCGGGCCCACATAGCGCCACGAGCGCAGGTCGTCGGACTCGTACAGCAGCGCCGTGCCGCCCTCGCCGCGGATGCCGGCGCCGATGATGTGCCGCCACCGCGCCGGACGCGCATCGGTCGCCTCCTCGCGCCACACGCAGTGGTCCCGGTAGGCCACGATGTCCAGGTCCGCCGGCGGTGCCGCGATGACGGGGTTGCCGGGCTCCTTCGTCCACTCGACGAGGTCGTCCGACCCTGTGGCGAGGCAGGGCAGCTCCACGCCGCCGTGGCGGCCCGAATACACCAGCGTGGGCACGCCGCCGTCGTCGACGAACACCCCCGACCAGCAGCCGTCGGCGTCCGGGCCCGCGCTCGGTTCGAGGGCGATCGGCAGGTGCTCCCAGTGCACGAGGTCGGTGCTGCGGGCGTGCCCCCAGTGGATGCGGTCGTGCACGGGCGCGTACGGGTTGTACTGGTAGAAGAGGTGGTACCAGCCGTCCCGCTGGGTGAGGCCGTTGGGGTCGTTGAGCCACCCGGCGGGGGCGACGAAGTGGAACGCCGGCCGGTGCGGGTCGGCGGCGGCGCGCTCGACGAGATCGGGCGCCGCGGAGACGGGACTGGTCATCGGTGGCGTGGTCATGCGGCGTCGTTCTCCTGGTCGTCGGCGGGCTGTTCCAGCGCGGTTCCGGGCGCATCGGCGGGCGGGGCGTAGAGGCCGCAGCGCACCCAGTGCTGGGGCGTCTCGCTCAGCCGGTGGAACACCGGCTTCTCGTTCGAGCACTCCTCGTCGGCGACACCCGTCCAGCGGCACTCGGTCGGGCGGAGCACCTCACGGCGCAGGCGGGCCCGCTCGACGGGATCGAACGGCTCCGTGCGCTGCGGGTCGGGCACCGCCGAGATGAGCAGGCGCGTGTAGGGGTGTGCGGGGTTCGCCAGCAGCTCCATCGCGTCGCCGCCTTCGACGAACTCGCCCGCGAACATGACGATGATGCGGTCGGCGAGGTAGCGCGCGGAGGCGAGGTCGTGCGTGATGTACAGCATCGAGATCCCCTGCTCCTCGCAGAGGGTGCGCATGAGGTTGAGCACCCCGATCCGCACCGACACGTCCAGCATCGACGTGGGCTCGTCGGCGAGGATCAGCCGCGGGTTCACGGCGAGCGCGCGGGCGATCGCGATGCGCTGCCGCTGACCGCCGGAGAGCTCGTGCGGGTAGCGGTCGAGCATCTCGGCGGGAAGGCCCACCTTCTGCATCAGCCGCTGCTTGGCGTGCTCCATCGCGTCGCGTCCGGATGCCGCGCCGTGGATGCGCAGCGGACGCTCGAGGAAGTGCCCGACGCGGTGCACCGGGTTCAGCGACCCGAACGGATCCTGGAAGATCATCTGCACGGCCGACCGGTACTCGCGGCTGGCGCGCCGCTTCGAGGCGGCGAGCATGTCTTCGCCCTCGAAGAGGAAGGTGCCCGCCGACGGCTGCTCCAGACGCGCGAGGCATCTGGCGAGCGTCGACTTGCCGCTGCCGGACTCCCCTACCAGCGCGACGATCTCGCCGTGGGCGATGTCGAGGTCGACGCCGCCGAGGGCGCGCACCCGCTTGCGGGATAGCGTGCCGCCGATGGTGAACGTCTTCTCGAGTCCCCGCGTGGAGAGCACCGGGGTGTCGTGTCGGTTCATGAGATCGCCTCCGTGATGAGGGACGCGTCGTCGCTGGGCGCGACGAAATGCGTGGGGCCGACCTGCTCCAGATCGGGGATGTCGCGGAACCGCACGCCTTCGCCGAGCCCCTGCAGCCGCGCCCGGGGGCCCGACATGGGCGGGAACGCGTTCATCAGAGCGCGGGTGTACGGATGCCGCGGCGCGGCGAAGATCTCGCCGGCTCGAGCCGTCTCGACGAAGCGCCCCGCGTACATCACCGCCATGCGGTCCGAGAGCTCGACCATCAGCGACATGTCGTGGGTGATGAAGAGGATCGCGAACCCGAGCTCGCGCTGCAGGTCCTTGATCTGCGCCATGATCTCCTGCTGCACGACGACGTCGAGCGCCGTGGTCGGCTCGTCCATGATGAGCAGCGGCGGGCGCAGCGCGGTCGCCATCGCGATGACGACGCGCTGCCGCATCCCGCCCGAGAGCTGGTGCGGGTAGGCGCGCAGCCGTTCACGCGGGATCCCGACGAGGTCGAGCAGCTCGCCAGCCCGCGCGAGCGCGGCCTTCTTCGAGATGCCTTCGTGGGTGGTGAAGATGTCGGCGATCTGGTCGCCCACGGTCATCACCGGGTTGAGCGAGTTCATGGCGCTCTGGAACACCATCGCCACCTGGCGCCAGCGGAAGTCGCGCAGCTCGTCGGCGGTGAGGGCGAGCACGTCGGTGCCGGCGAAGCGGATCGAGCCTCCCGAGATGAGCGCGGGGTCGCGCAGCAGCCGCAGGATCGCGTTGGCGATCGTGGACTTGCCGCAGCCGGACTCGCCGGCGAGGCCGAACACCTCGCGCTCGGCGATCGAGAACGACACCCGGTCGACGGCGCGAACGGTGCGCGCCTCGGTGACGTACTCGACGGAGAGGTCGTCGACCTCGAGCAGCGGAGCGGTCATCGTGCCGCCTCCTTCCGCGGGCTGGCGACGACGCGCGTGGGCGCGTCGGGAGTGGTGCGACGGCGGGGCCGGCGCAGGCGCGGGTTGGTGGTCTCGTCGACGCCGTAGTTGACCAGCGCGAGCGCGAAGGCGACGAGGGCGATGCAGACACCCGGAGGGACGAACACCCACCATGCCCCGGTCAGCAGAGCGCCGTCGTTGCTCGCCCAGTACAGGTTCGTGCCCCAGCTGATGGTGCTGATGTCGCCGAGACCCAGGAACTCCAGGCCCGCCTGCGCGCCGATGCCGAAGATGACGCACGCGAGGAACGTGCTCATGACGATCGACGCCATGTTCGGCAGCATCTCGCGGAACATGATGCGCAGCCCGCCCTCGCCGGTCACCTGCGCCGCGGCGACGAAGTCCTTGCCGCGGATCGACATGGCCTGCGAGCGCAGCACGCGGGCCGAGCCCGCCCAGCCGGTGATGACCAGCACCAGGATGACGGTGCCGAGGCCCTGCGGCAGGAACGCGGCGAGGATGACGAGCAGCGGCAGACCCGGAAGCAGCAGGAACACGTTCGTCACCAGCGCCAGGATGTTGTCGACCGTGCGACCGAGGTAGGCCGAGGCGAGCCCGACCAGCAGTCCGACGAAGGTGGCGGCGATGCCGACGGTGAACCCGACGAACAGCGACGATCGCGAGCCCCACACGTTGAGTGCGAAGACGTCCTGTCCCTTCGCGGTGGTGCCGAGCCAGTGCTCGGCGGACGGCGGCTGGGAGCCGATGCCCTGGATGAGGGTCGGGTCGCCCGGCGCGATGACGGGGGCGAAGACGGCCATGAGTGCGAACACCACCAGGATGATGACGCCGGCGAGGGCCTTTCTGTTGCCGAGGAGTCCGCGGACGAGCCCTCCCCCGCCGCGTCGGCGGCGGGGTGGCGGCGCCGTGACGACCTGGCCGTCGGGACCGGGAGGCGAGCCGAGGTCGAGCTCGGCCATGACGCGGGGATCTTGGGCGAGTGACATGTCACACCCTCCGTTCAGCTCACGCGCACGCGCGGGTCGAGGCGCACGTACACGATGTCGACGAGGAAGTTGGCGATCAGCACGGCCGTGGTGATCGTGAGGAAGAGCCCCTGCATGAGGGGGTAGTCGAGGTTCTGCACCGCGGCGAGCAGCGTGTAGCCCACGCCCGGGTAGGCGAAGACGACCTCGGTGAGCAGCGCGCCGCCGACGACGAAGCCGAGCGACATGCCGAACGCGGTGACGGACGGCAGCAGGGCGTTGCGGGCCGCGTACTGCATCATGACGCGGTTCGCACGAAGGCCCTTCGCCTCGGCCATGACGATGTAGTCCTCGGCGTTCGTGGCGATCATGGTGTTGCGCATGCCGAGCATCCAGCCGCCGACCGAGACGAGCACGATCGAGGTGGCAGGCAGGATCAGGTGATAGGCGACGTCGCCGAGGAAGGCGAGCGAGAACTCGGGCACGGTGCCGACCTCGTACGCGTGCCGCAGCGGGAAGGCCTGGAGCGTCACCCCGAAGAGGTACAGCAGCCCCATCGCCAGCCAGAAGTAGGGGAACGAGCCGATGAAGATCAGCACGGGCGGCACGACGGAGTCCAGGATGCCGCCGCGACGCCAGGCGGCGAGGATGCCGAGCACGTTGCCGATGACCACGGCGATGATCAGCGACACGAAGCCGAGCAGCAGCGTCCAGCCGAGCACGCTCGCGATCACGTCGGTCACCGGCGTCGGGAACCGCGAGATCGAGAATCCCATGTTCCCGGTGAAGATCTGCCCCAGGTAGCGCAGGTACTGCTCCCACAGCGGGGCGTCGCTCAGGCCGAACGACTCGCGCAGCGCCTCGATCTGGTCGGGGCGGATCTGCCCCTGCAGCCGCGCGACCATGCGCGAGACCGGGTCGCCGGGCATGAAGCGCGGAAGGAAGAAGTTGAGGGTGATCGACACCCAGAACGCGACGAGGTAGAACCCCAGCCGTCGCAGTATGTAGCCCATGATGCGTCTCCTGGGTCGTCCTGCTGCGCCGCGCGAGCGGCGCAGCAGGACGACGCGATCGGTCAGTCGGTGACGACCGGCTCGAGCGTGGTGAGGACGAGGACCGTCGTGCGCGCGCGCGTCGAGAGCGTCGCGTAGGGGTCGTCCTCGGTCGGCCAGCCGGTGAACCGCTCCGTGCTGGCAGCGCCCCACTCCGGTCCGGGGAAGAGCGGTGCCACCGGTGCGAGCTCGGCGAACAGCGCCTGCAGCTGGTCCATGACCTCGTGCTGGGTGGCCTCGTCGGATGCCGCGGCGAACTGCGCGAGGAGTGCGTCGGCGTCGGCGCTGCCGAAGCGGTGGTAGTTGTCGAACGTCTGCTCGCCCACCGGCTTCACGGTCTCGGTCGACATCACGCCGCGGTAGAACTGGTACGGCGTGGGGGCGCCGGCGCTCCACACGATGCCGGAGTCGAACGTGCCGTTCTCGTACCCGGCGACGACGTCGCCCCAGTCCTTCGCGGCGACCGTGACGGTGACGCCGAGCTCGGCGAGGTTCTGCGAGATGACGTTGCCGACCGACACCCAGTCGCTCGAGGTCGAGCCGACCGAGAAGTCGAAGGCGAACGGCGAGCCGTCGGGGAGGACGCGCGTTCCGTCGGCGCCGAGCGTGATGCCCGCGGCATCCAACAGCTCTCCCGCTCCTTCGAGGTCGCGCTCGGTCCACGTGCACGACTCGACGACGGACTCGTCGCGCCACGTGTCGTATCCGCCGCTCAGGCCGGTGCAGTCGGCCGGAGCGGTGTAGCCCTGCATGCCGATCGAGGTGACCTGCTCGCGGTCGACGGCCATCGAGAGCGCCTTGCGCACGTCGGGGTCGTCGAACGGCGCCTTCGTGGTGTTGAACTGCCAGTTGATCATCGATCCGGTCGGCGGGAACCAGTAGAACCGGTGCTCGGGGTCCTTCGCGACGTAGGCCTCGTCGATGTTGGGGATGAACTGCGGCGCCCAGTCGACGTCGCCGTTGGCGGCGGCGAGGTTCGCGCCGTCGTTGCCCGAGAACGCGAGCACGCGGATGCCCTCGATCTGCTGCTTCTCGGGCTGCCAGTACTCGGGGTTCTTGCCGAGGTCGAACGACTGCGCCTGGAAGTTGGTGACCTCGGTGTACGGCCCCGTGCCGACCGGCTCCTCGTTCGCGAACTTGGTCGGGTCGTCCACCTCGTTCCAGATGTGGGCGGGGGCGATGATCTGCTGGCCGATGTCGAGCAGCGCGGGCGAGAACGGCTGGTTGAAGTCGAACTGCACCGTGAGCGGGTCGACCGCGGTGACCGACTCGATGTAGTCGAAGCCGCCGCGCACCTCGCGCTGCAGGTCGAACGACACCACGACGTCTTCGGCCACGAGCGGTTCGCCGTCCGACCAGGTGACGCCGTCGCGGAGGTGGTACGTGATGCCCGTGCTGTCGGGCGCCACCTCCCACTCGGTCGCGAGCCACGGGGTGGTCGAGCCGTCGGCGGGGTTGTAGATGAGCATCGACTCGTAGATGGCCTGATGCGTCATCGGGAAGTCGGGGTTCGCGAACGGGTTGAAGTTGCGGTCGAACGTCCCCATGTCCTCACGGGGGATGGTCAACAGCTGCGACCCGTCGAGCGCGTCGGCGGATTCGCCTCCGCCGGCGCTGCAACCGGACAGCGCGAGCGCCGCCGTCGCCGCCATGGCGGCCGCGACGACCGCCACCTTGCGGTGAAGTGTCATGATGAGGGTGTTCCTTTCTTCTTCGTTGAAGCCGAAGGGGGCTGACGCTCGGCGGTCGGATGTCCAGTCACACCGACGAGCGTTCCAAGAGTGGGCAGTCGACCGTCACGGTTCCCGTGGCGGTCGGCTGACCCGCGATGATCTCGGCGAGGAGTTCCACGCCCAGGGCGCCCATCTTCTCGAAGGGCAGTGCAACCGTCGTCAGACCCGGCCGCAGGTAGCCCGCGATGAGCTCCTGGTTGTCGAATCCGATGACGGCGACATCGTGGGGGATGCGCAGACCGCGTTCTTTGATCGCGTCGTACGCGCCCATCGCCATGCGGTCGTTCGCGCAGAAGAGGGCGGTGGGAGGGTCGGCGAGATCGAGAAGAGCGGATGCCGCGTCATAGCCGCCGTGGGCGGTGGCGTGTCCTGAGATCTCGAGCTCGTCGTCAGGGGTGATGCCCGCCTCCTGCAGCACCTCGTGGTAGCCGGTGAGCCGGCCCACGGCCGCGGGGATGTCGGGATCAAGGTTGATGAACCCGATACGGCGGTGCCCCGCGGCGAGCAGGCGCTCGGTCGCGCGGCGTCCGCCGGTGCGCTCGTCGGGGACCACGGCGGGGTACCGGCCCTCGGCGTCGAAGCAGTTGACGAGGACCGTCGGCACCTCGCGGGCGATCTCGGGCAGCACGACCGCGCGGTGCCACGTCGCGGCGTAGATGAGACCTTCGACGCGCTGCTCGAGCAGCCGCTCGATGGCCGCCGTCTCGACGGCAGGGTCGGCCTCGGTCGACGCGATGAGCAGATACTTGTCGTCGACGAGCGCGCGATCCTGGGCACCCTTGATGATCTCCACGGCGAAGGGTGCGGTCACGATCTCGGTGACGAGGCCGTACCAGTCGCTCTGCTTCTTCGCGAGGGCGCGGGCGCCGGCGTTGGGGCGGTAGCCGAGCTCGGCCGCGGCAGCGAGCACGCGGTCGCGCGTGTCCTCGGCGATGCTGACCGAGCGGCGGTCGTTGAGCACGAACGAGACGGCCGAGCGCGAGACGCCGGCGTGACGGGCGACGTCCGCCATGGTCACCGCGCGCCGGGTCGTCTCTGACATGTCGTTCCTTCGTTGGATGCCGCGCGATGGCGTACTAACGCGCGTGAGTGATGCGTGAGATCGATGCTAACGCGAGTTAGCGGATCCGGCAACCCGGCGTCGGACAAACAGCAATCGGGTAAGCGGGAAACGAGTGTGCGGGAAGGAGCGGTGAGGAACGGAGGTCCGGGCCCACTCACCGCGCTCTCGCGGTCGGTGCGGAACACCACCTGTCAGGCGACGCCTTTCGCCTTCCCTTGTCCCGCGAGCGTGAGTACGCTCTGCAGGCCCGCCGGCGTGCCCGGCCAGTGCCGCTCGATCGCTTCGCGTCCGGCGTGCCGGATCGCGAACCGCAAGACGACCGCGACCACGATGGCGTCGTCGGCGTATCCGAGCACGGGGATGAAGTCGGGGACGAGATCGATCGGGAGCAGCAGGTAGCCCAGCAGCCCCAGCAGCCACCACCTCGTTCCCCGCGGAACGGTCGGATCGCCTGCGAGGCGCTTGACCAGCCGGATCACATCCGGCACGAGCCGCAGCATCCCCCTCCAGTCCGCATCGGCTCCCGCGCGACGCTGCTGAATCGACAGCAGAAGCAGAAGCAGCATCCACAGCAGGACGAATCCGCCGACTACGGTCAATATCACGATGAGCCAGTCCGGCACGGATCACCTCCAGGACTTTCAGATCGGCCGCTCCCGCCGATCCCATCCCACCATGCATGCGACTCGCCTCATAGAAGGGTCGGAACACCGGCGCGGGGGCTCACGCGGATCTGGCGCGTCTGAGTTCGTTGAGGAGGAGGCGGTTGGGTTCTCGCCATCGTCGTTGCGGGTCGAGCCAGCCGGGTGGTCGCACCTGTGGCATGCCGTCGATCATGCGGATCTCCCACCCGCTGGTCTCGATGCCGCGGTGGTGGTGCCAGCACAGCAGCACGCCGTTGTCGATCGAGGTCGGGCCGCCGTTGGCCCAGTCGATGACGTGATGCACTTCGCACCAGGCGGCCGGGACTGTGCAGCCGGGGATGATGCAGCCGCCGTCGCGGGCGCCGATCGCCTTACGCTGCCAGTGGTTGAACACCCGGTCCTCGACGCGCAGCGCCTTGATCGCACCGTTGGCCGCGAGGGCGAGTCGGTGGATGGTGCCGTGGCAGCCGATGTGCCGGGCCAACGACGCCGGCACCGGCACCGGACCGTCCGCGCTCTCCACGAACGCCACACCATCCGCCCGGTCGAGGTCTTCCGCGGTCGTCGTGACGATCAGCGTCGGCGCCGCACCCCCCAACGTCGGAGTGCCGGCGGCACCGGCGGCAGCGGACAGGATCGACGCGAACGCATCATGCCGCTTCTGGTCGACGGTGCGAGGATCCAGCACCCGGTCCTCGGGCGCACCCTGGGGCTCGGCACTGTCAACCGCGGCATCCACGAACCGCGGCCCGCGGTCCTGCGAACGCGGGTTCAGGTGCGCGTCCACGAGCCGGTCGAACTGCGCCGCGACGTCCTCGGTCACATCACCGGAGATCCGGCGCAACCCCCGCCGGGACCGCCGACTGATCCGGATCCCCCGCATCCGCTCCGAGTACTCCTCATCCGGCAACGTGCCGTCAGGATCCAGGAACAACGCCCACGTCGTCGCCATCACCTTCAACTCATGGATCCCGCACCCAGGCGCCGCACCATCCCCGACCGCCGCCCCGACGAGCTCGCACTCGGCGGCCTGAAGCTCATCGACCGAGCACCGGCCCTGCAACGGCCGCAACGCGTCGACGATCGTCGTCAGCGCATCCGCACTGAGCCGCCCCACCGCCAGCGCAGCCCGGGCATGCTCCAGCGGAGCCGGACGTGACTGCCCCGTCAACGTCACCCGTGTCCGGTGATCGCCTTCGCATCCCGCAGCCGCGCCCGCGCCGTCCCGGCCGACACCAGCGTCGTCCGTTCCACGAGCTCCTGCGCGGACCCGCACCCGAACAGCGTCGTGATCGCATCCTCGCCGAACTCCGAATCCGCGCGACGCGCCACCTCACCGGCAAGCGCCAAGCGCGCGGCATCCGTGATCCGACCCAGCCGTTCGACAACACCCAGCGCCGCGACCAACTCACGGTGCGACAACGCCCGCTGCGCCTCGCCGCGCAGCGCCGACCCGAGCACGTCGCCGAGCGCATCGGCGAGGCCGGTCAGGTCGGCGAGCGGGAAGTTCATACCCCCAATTCTGGCGAGGGGTTCCGACATTGCCAACGATCTAAATCCCAGGTCAACAGGGGTTCTGTGGATAACTCGCAACACGCCGACAAAACCCCCACCTGGGGAGGAACCGCCGCCAGTCAGAGGGACACCGAATACCCCGCGATGGCCACGCCGACGACAGGACGGCCTACTCAACGCGGCAGTCCCCGCCGCCCGAGGACCTGCGCGCGACCACCCAGCTCCCGCTCACGACGCACGCCCCGAGCACCCGCAACTAATCTCGGTGATCAACGGCACTCAGGAGATCACAGCAACCCGCCAGACGCCGACCGCCAGCACCCCGGTGGTCGAGCGCGCCGCGCGCCGTCGGCTACTTCAGCTTGACGCGGACGGCGCCGCCGCCCTCTCTCGACTCGAGGGTGAACAGCCCGAGCTCGCGCAGCAGGTCCGACGTCTTCGCGTAGCCCCAGTTGCGGGGATCGAAATCGGGAAGCTGCTTGCGGATCTGCAGCCCCACCGCCGAGAGGTTCGCCCATCCGTCGTCTCCGGACGCGGTGCCGATGCTCTGACGGATCGTGGACAGGAGCTTGGTGTCACTGCGGAGCTTGTTCCCCGGCACGCGGGTGACGACCGCCTGCACGGATCCGGCATCCGGCTCGGCGCCCGTGTCCGGCTCGACGAGCACGTCGAGGTAGGTGAACCGGTCGCAGGCATTGCGGAACGCCTCCGGAGTCTTGCGCTCACCGAATCCGTAGACCGTCACACCGTCTTCGCGGATCCTCGACGCCAGCCGGGTGAAGTCGCTGTCCGACGAGACGATGCAGAAGCCCGTGAAGCGCCGCGTGTACAGCAGGTCCATCGCGTCGATGATGAGCGCACTGTCGGTCGCGTTCTTGCCGACAGTGTTGTCGAACTGCTGCATCGGGTGGATGACGTGCTCGCTCGCGGCATCCTTCCATCCCCGCAGGTTCGCTTTCGTCCAGTCGCCGTACACACGCTTGACCGATGCGATGCCGTACTGCGTGATCTCGGCGAGCACCGCACCGATCCGCGCGGGCGACACGTTGTCGGCATCGATGAGGACGGCGAGGAGGTCATTGGGTTGCGCCACGCGTACAGCATGGCAGTCGGATGCCGCGAACCGACGTCGCCCCGTGCGACCGCCCGCTACTGCTCCTCGCCCCTCCCTCCCTGCTCCTCGCCCCTGGCTCCCCGCTACTCCCTCGCCCTACTCCTCGTCGCCCGCCTCGAGCTGGGCCCGGGTGCTGGCGCTCAGGATCCCGGCGAGCTCGTCGTCGTCTCCGACCCGGCGCACCGACTCGCCGTACGCCGCCGTCACCTCGCGCGCGACGAGGTCGGCGAGGTGCCGCCACGGATCCGAAGTGGCCAGAAGCCACGTGCGGCGGGCGTCCCACGCGCAGGACTCGAGCAGCTCGAACGCGATGAGCGCCACTCCATCGCCGTCGACCGACGCGCCGACCTCGGCGAGCACACGCCGCTGCACGTCGGGAGCGATGCGGGCGCGCGCCTGGCGCAGGAACTCGTCGCGCTCGTCGTCGTCGATGGGCGGGGCGAACATGCCGGCGCGCAGAAGGGTCAGGAACTCGCGGAAGCGCTGGGCGCTCCACAGGGCGTCGTGCATCATGGTGCCGTCTCTCGTGTCAGCCGCGCGAAGCTGCACCGCGCGGGCGGTGAATCGAACAAGGAGGGCCGACAGCGCCGGCCGCGATACTCAGCGGGTCGCCGAGCATCGGCTCCTTGGGTCGGCGGCGCGGAGGGACGCGCGCACGATGTCGTTCACGAGTGACACGCCTGCGACCCTACGACCGGGCACCGACACAAGACAGGAGGCGGGCCCTACCCTCGGCGTATGCGGTGCGTCGCCTTCCTGCGGAACGTCAACCAGGGTCAGCGCGGGCACCCCTCCACCGCCGATATCGTGGCCGGGTTCGCGGATGCCGGATGCCACGACGTGCAGACCTTCCAGAGCAACGGCACCGTCGTCTTCGACTCCGACGAACCCGCCGAAGCGGTCGCGAGCGCGGCGGAGGCGATCGCCGCTCGATCCGGCCACGAGCGCGACATCCTCTGGATCCCCCTCTCCGACCTGGTGGCGATCGCCGCCGAGCACGGGGCGACGCCCGAACCCCGCGGGTACGAGTTCACGCTCCACTGTGGAGGCACCGTCGACGCGCAGGATCCCGAGGTCGCGAGTCTCGCCGCGCAGTACGGCTGCACGCTCGTCGACGCCGGTCCCCGCTGGACGCTCGTCCACAACGACGTCGAGGGTCAGGGCAACGCCACGCCGATGCTCGAGCGCCTCACCGGCGGCCGGGCGACCTCGCGCGGACTGCCGACACTCGTCCGGCTGGTCGCCCGCTTCGGCCCGTCGTGACCGAGCACCACCGCCAGCCCCGATCAGAAACGACGGCTTCCCTCCACGCCGACCTTGTCGCAGACTCGACACGTGGGCTCGCTGCACGTCGTGACGCTGGTGATCGACCTTCCGATCACGAAGCTCGACGCGCTCGACACGATCGCGTTCGTCGCCGACGGCGAGGTGGAGAACCCCGGCACGGCGCGGCCGCGCGTGTGGCTCAGCGTCGACGCGTGGGCGCAGGTCGAGATCCCGAAGTTCGCCGATCCTCCCCCGCTCGCGATCGACGTGTGCTCCGAGACCTCACGCGACGCCGCACTCTTCCAGGCCAAGCGTCTGGCCGCCGCTCTCGAGAAGCTCGGTTGGACGGTGCGTCCCGAACGGCCGGTCCACTGATGGGCACGGGCGGCCAGCCGTGAACGCACTCTCGCCGCGCCTGTAGAGCGGCCGGGCCCGCCACGCAACCGGATGCCCAGACGCCCCCGCCCCGCCTAGGCTCGCGTCACATGAGGACGAACGACCGCGACCACGACATCGTCCTGCTCGGCGCCTCGGGGTTCGTCGGCAGGTACACCGCGCGGCACCTGGCGCGATCGGCGCCCGACGGCGTGCGGATCGCCCTCGCCGGCCGGTCGACCGCACGCCTGAACGAGGTGAAGCGCGAGCTCGGCGTCGATTGGCCGACCCTCGAGGTCGACACCGCCGATGACGCGGCCGTCGCCCGGGTCGCGGCATCCGCCTCTGTCATCGCCACCACCGTCGGACCGTACCTGCGCTACGGCATGGAGGTCGCCGCGGCGTGCGCGCGCGCCGGCACGTCGTACGCCGACCTGACCGGCGAGAGCATCTTCGTCGCGCGCAGCATCGAGCGCAATCACGCGATCGCCGAGAGCACCGGCGCCAAGATCGTCCACTCGTGCGGGTTCGACTCGATCCCGTCCGACCTCGGCCTCGGGCTCGCCCACGCCGCCGCCGGCGGTGCGCCGATCGTCGCGGCGACCTTGACCGTGCGGTCGCTGCGCGGCGGCATCAGCGGCGGCACGATCGACTCGCTCCGACAGCAGGTGAAGGAGGCGAAGACGGATGCCTCGGCCCGCCGCCTCCTCGCCGACCCCTACGCGCTCACCCCCGGGCCGTCGGTGCGTCTGCCGAACCGGGCCGGCAGCGGCTGGGGCACCGTGCGGGGAACGTGGCAGGCGCCGTTCGTCATGGGCGGCTACAACCAGCAGATCGTCCAGCGCAGCAACTACCTCACCGGCTGGAGCTACGGGCAGCTGATGCAGTACCGCGAGGTCGTGGCGACCGGGCGCGGCCTCGCCGGCTTCGCACGGGCCGGCGGGATCGCCCTCGGGACGGCCGCCCTCGTCGGCGCGATGTGGTTCCCTCCCACGCGCGCCGTGCTCGACCGGGTGCTGCCGTCACCCGGCAGCGGACCCAGCGCGGAGGCGATCGAGCACGGCCGCTTCGCCCTCGACGTCGACGCCTACCCGGTCGAGGGCCCGCCGGTGCGCACCCGCGTCGCCGCGCCGTACGATCCCGGCTACGGCGGGACCGGGGTGATGCTCGCCGAGTCGGCGCTGAGCCTCGCCCTCGACGACCTCCCCGACCGGGCCGGCGTGCTGACGCCGATGGTCGCGATGGGCGAGCAGCTGGCGGAGCGGCTGCGGGGGCAGCGCTTCACGCTGGAGGCCAACGCCAGGTGATCCGGGCTCGGCGCACCGGGCGGTGTCGTCGAGCTCTCCGATAAGCACCCCCGGGCGCCTCCGAACCGGCGCCCGTCCCGCGGGCGCACGCGCCGGGAAAGGCCTCGTCGGCGGCCTATATTGCCTGCGACGCCGCCGTGTCAATCCCTTCCTGGATCGCGGGCGCGTCGCCGCGGGTCTTCCTACGATGTCCCTGCGCTCGATGAAGCGAGGGTGCGGCCCAAGTCCCAGGGGCGGGCAGCCGCACTCACCGTCCAAGACGAGGGGCCCGAGGGGGGCACCGGGAATGGAAGAACGATGAGCACGCAGAACCCATCACGTCCGCTGACCAGTGAAGAACTCGAGGCCGAGGGCGGCGTCGCGCTTCCCGACAAGGAGGTGGCCTCGATCCTCGACCTCAACGCCGACCTCGATCTCGGCATCTCCGCCGCGGCTCCCATCGACCTCGCGGTGGCTGCGAACGCGAACGTCGCGGCGCCGATCGATGCCGCGGCGTCGGCCAACATCCTCTCGTCGGGCTCCTCTGCTCAGGCACTGGCCGACCAGAGCGTCAGCATCGACCAGGGGGTCACCGCCGACGCGACGGCCGAGTCCACGCAGGACAGCACTCTCCAGCAGGGCGACACCGCCGGAACCGACGACACGACCACCGACGGCACCGCCGACACCGGGCTGCTGCCTGACGGCACGCTCCCGGACGCCGAGACCGTGCCCGACCTGACGTCGAGCCTCGACGGCGACCTGCTGAACGTGGACGTCGACGTGGCGGCCGATGCGGACCTCGCGGCGCCGATCAACGGTGCGGTGGCCGCCAACGCGAACGTCGCCGCCCCCATCGACGCGGCCGTCGCCGCGAACATCGGCTCGATCGACAGCGAGGCCGCTGCGCTGGCGCAGCAGGACGCGATCATCAACCAGCAGATCGACGGCGAGGCCACTGCGACGGCGGATCAGCAGTCCGACATCGGCCAGTAGGCACGGATGCCTCGAACCCCGGGCGGGTCGTCGACCGACGGCCCGCCCGCCGCCACCGCTCCGACCGCTACCGCTCCGCCGGCCGCCGCCGACGCCGCCGTCCCCGCCGGAGCGTGGGTTCCCGCCCGAGCGTCGGCCGTCGAGCTTCTCGGTCAGGCGCAGAACTCCGGTTATCGTGAGCCGCCGTGGCTCGTGCGCCGGGCGGATGGTCAGACGATCCAGCTGACACCGCTGCTGTACGCCGTGCTGGACGCGATCGACGGCGGGCGCGGACTGGCCGAGATCGCACAGGCAGCGGGTCGGGCTTCCGGGCGCGAGGTCAGCGCCGACAACGTGCGGGTGCTCATCGAGAACCGGCTCATGCCGCTCGGACTCCTGCGCCTGCCCGACGGCTCCGAACCGGAACTGAAGAAGAGCGACCCGCTGCTCGGCATCCGTTTCCGCTACACCGTCACCGACCCGGACCGCACGAACGCGCTCACCAGGCCCTTCGCCGCGCTGTTCCACCCCGTGATCATGATCGCCGTCACGGCGGCGTTCCTCGCCGCCTGCTGGTGGGTGCTCTTCGTGAAGGGCCTCGGCTCGGCGACGCACGACGCCTTCGCCAACCCCGGCCTGCTGCTGCTGGTGCTCGTCGTGACGGTGTTCTCGGCCGGATTCCACGAGTTCGGTCACGCCGCCGCCGCCCGCCGCGGCGGGGCCACGCCCGGATCCATGGGCGCAGGGCTCTACCTCGTCTGGCCTGCGTTCTACACCGACGTCACCGACTCGTACCGCCTGGGTCGCGGCGGTCGCATCCGCACCGACCTCGGCGGGCTCTACTTCAATGCGATCGTCGCCGTCGCGATCATGGCCGTGTGGCTCGCCACCGGCTGGGACGCGCTGCTGCTGGTCGTCGCGATCCAGGTGCTGCAGATGGTCCGGCAGCTCCTGCCGCTCCTCCGGTTCGACGGGTACCACATCCTCGCGGATCTCACCGGCGTGCCCGACCTTTTCCAGCGCATCAAGCCGACGCTTCTCGGGGCGCTGCCGTGGCGATGGGGCGATCCGGAAGCCAACGCGCTTCGGCCCTGGGCCCGAATCGTCGTAACGCTGTGGGTGCTGGTGACGGTGCCGCTCCTGATTCTGAGCGTCGCGCTCATGGTGCTCGCGCTCCCGCGGATCGTCGGAACCGCGTGGGCGTCCGTGCTCGACCAGCAGGAGCGGCTGGCGGGCGCGATGCCCGAAGGGAACTGGCTGGGCGTGATCGGGCACGTCGCGGCGATCGCCGTGCTGCTGCTCCCCCTTCTCGCGATCGGAGCGATGCTTGTCTTGCTCGTGCGCGGCATCGGCACCAGGATCATCCGCGGCACGCGCGGCCGCCCCGTCCGCCGCACCGCCGCCATCGCCCTGGCCGCGGTCGTTGCCGGCGCGGTCGCGTTCGCCTGGTGGCCCGACGCGCACCGGTACCGGCCCGTTCAGGCCTACGAGCGCGGAGCCCTCGTCGACGCGGTCGGCGCCGTCACCGCGCTGAGCCCCACCGAGTCCGAAGGACTGCGCCGCGGGGCGCAGGGCACGACCGTCACGGCTCTGCCCGAGAACACCGAGCTCGGCACCGCCGCGGATCCGCAGCTGGCGATGATCCTCGTTCCGCGTGAGGGGTCGGATGCCGCGACCTGGGTCTTCCCGTTCGACCGGCCGCTGCCGCCCGAGGCGGATGGCAATCAGGCCCTCGCCGTCAACACCGGCGATGGGTCGGTCGTCTACGACGTCGCATTCGCCCTGGTGTGGGCGGAGGACGACACCGTCGACACGCGCAACGAGGCGTACGCGTTCGCGAGCTGCACCGACTGCGCCGCGGTGGCGGTCGGCTTCCAGGTGGTGCTCATCGTCGGTCAGGCCGACGTCATCGTGCCCGAGAATCTGTCGGCGGCGGTCAACTACGGCTGCGTGAACTGCCTGGCCTACGCGCTGGCCAGCCAGCTCGTGGTGACCCTCGACGGCCCGCTCAGCGAGGACGGGATGGCGCGCCTGTCAGCCCTCTGGGAAGAGATCATGCTCTTCGCGGAGGACCTCGAGAGCGTTCCGCTGTCGGACATCGAGAATCAGCTGGAGGAGTACAAGGCCCTCATCGTCGAGGTGATCGAGGAGGACGCCGCAACGCGCGCCGAGGGCGACACGCGCACCGGGGACGACTCGGATCCGGCCGACGAGACCGGCACAGAGGGCGCCACACCGGCTCCCACCGCCGACGACGAGGGGTCGCTGCAGGACGCACCCGAGCCGACGCCTACGCCGACGCGCACGCCGACGCCCGAGGCGACGGCATCCGTCGATCCTCAACCGTCGCCCACCCCCACGCCAACGGGCACGGATCAGGAGACGGCGCCCTGAACGAAGGCGCCCAGGCGAGGGTCCGTCAGTCCCCTGCGGCAGGGGTTGCCGTCGCGAGCCGCTGCGCCCGGTGGAAGCGGATCGCGAGCAGCGGCCCGGCCGCCACGAGCGTCAGCCAGACGATGCTGATGACGATGATCTCGAACACGTCCCCCCGGTCCATGCCCATCCCGACACTGACCAGCACGAACGAGATCACCGTCGCCGCGAAGCTGCCGAGGAAGAGCCAGCGGATGCCGCGATCCAGGCCGGTCCGCTCCGCGAAGACCGGTGCGAGGCACAGGAAGACGAGGCTCATGACGATGTAGCCGAGTTCCTCGAGGGCGATGAACACGCCGTTGGGGTTGTACTGGGTGAGGATCGACCAGCCGTCGAGTTGCCCCTTCTCGAGGTTCAGCTGCATCACGGCGGCTTGGACGTAGTAGTCGATCAGCAGCACCGCGGATGCGATGACCGCGAGGCCGAACGCGAGGCGGCTGAAGACGGCTCGTCCGGCGGCGGCGAGCTCGTGCACCGCCGCGACGAGGGCGACGAACAGCACCATGAGCAGCATCGCCGGGAACATCCAGTAGTAGTCCCCCGGCCACTGCGCGACGATCTCGTCGCTCGTGAACGGGTACTCGACCTTGTTCGGGAGCGCCGTGATGGCCAGCGCGAACGTGATGACCGTCAGGGCGGCGGTGGCGATGGCGGTCCAGAAGCCGAAGCCCGCCGCGGTCGGGGTGATCGTCGTGCGGTTCTCGGGAAGCGTCGCCAGCGTGTTCATGTTCCCGCCCTTCCGGCTGCGACTTCAGCATCCGCCCGCTGGCGGAAGCCCGCCGGGACGAAGGTCCCCTGACCGGCATGGTGAGGCGCCGGCGCGCGGCATCCCATCCGATTCCGGACTCGCGCCGAAGACCTCTCACAGCACGGCAGATCGCCGTTGACAAGAGAGAGGTCTCACCATGGGCTCTTCACCGAATCGCATCGTCGCCACGGTCTTCGGCGCCGTCTACCTTCTCGTGGGCCTGCTCGGGTTCGCGTTCACGGGAGGTGTCGGCTTCGTCGCCACCGAAGGCGGGCTGCTTCTGGGCATCTTCGAAGTGAACCCGCTGCACAACGTCGCCCACCTGCTGATCGGCGCGGCGCTGTTCATCGCCGGCCTGCGCGGAGTGCGCCCCGCGAAGCTCGTGAACACGATCATCGGCGCGGCCTACCTGCTGCTCGGTGTGGTCGGCTTCTTCCTCGTCGGCACGCCGGCGAACATCCTCGCGCTGAACGCGCCCGACCACTTCCTGCACCTCGCCAGCGCCCTCGTGCTGCTCGGTGTCGGCCTGGGCGCCGAGCGCTCGTCGCGAGTCGCAACGGCGTGATCATGCGACACGAGGCATCCGCGACGGACCGCGCGGCCACCCGCGCGCCGTCGTGGGTGCCCGTGGCGGCGTGGGGCTTCGGCCTCGTGAGCGCGGCTCTGGGGGCAGCGGCGACCGTCGCACTCCAGGCCGACACCCTCTCGCGAGTGCTGGGGACGCTCGCGGTCGTGGTGGGGTTGACCGCGCTCGCCTGGGGCGCGGCCGGCCTCGCCATGGGTCGCACGCCGGCACCGCGGGGGGCGGTCGCCGGCGTGTCGGCGGGGGTGGTTGTCGCGGTGGGTCTGCTGGCGACCGCGCCGGGGCGTGCGAGCGTGTTTGCGATCGCGCTGCTGGGGGCGCTCGGAGTCGTGGTGGCGTGCGGCATTCTGCGGGGTCAGCGTCGTCCGTCGCGGCGCACGAGCCTGTGGGGCATGGTCGCTGCTGCGGCCGTTGTGACGATTCTCGTCGTGCCGGCGCTGGGCGCGTGCCAGGGGGCCGCGCTACTCAGCGCCGACGGCACGGTGCTGCCCGTCGTCACGCACGACGGACATTGATGACGGATGCCGCCACCGCCGGCGTTCGGCGTGCGCGAGCGGTTGCGTCACATCTCGTCACCATCTGACACGCTCCGACACTCGCCGACGATCCGGGCGGACCGCGTTTAGCGTGGGGTCATCGCGGCGATCCGGGCGGTCCCGGGCTCCGGTTCATACCCGGCAGCGTTGCGGGTTCGACTCCCGCCGTCGCGTCCATCCACAGCGCAGATAAGTAGTACGTAACTCACCGTTGCCGCACGGGCCCCTTGGGCGTCTTGCCACACTTTGCTCACACGCTCGGAGAACGTGGAGCGCCTCAAGCGGGGTTGTTCTGTCCGGCGGGGAGTTCGAGCGTGACGTTGTCGCCGGGGCGAGCGCCGTGTTGACGGTCTGATTGGACTGGTCGTGGCTGCATTGGCCTCGTTCTGGCGTGTCGACGCCGATGATCCGAACGGTACCGGCGCTGGTTTCGATCGTGTCCCCATCAACGACTGACAAGAACCCGACGGCTTGCCCAGTCGCGGGTGCGTCGAGGCCATCGCTGGACGATGGGGAGGCCGTGGCGGCGGGCTCTTTGATCGGTGGCGACAAGGGTGCACACGCGGTAAGCGTCACCACCAGGGCCACTGCTGGCGCCCCGAGCACCTGGCGTCTTCGCACACTTCTCCCTCTGCGGCTTGACTCTCGCATCGTGGCTGACTGCCCGATCCATGCTGGGCCGCCGTCCGGGGGTTATGTCGCGTGACGTTCGGAGCCAATCGACCGGGACCGCTCACACCGGGATCGCGGACACCGTCAGCCCCGGAATACAGGCGCGCTGCGCTCATCCTCGAGCTGACGGGAGTACGACAGCATGCCGTGAGTGATGGCAAGACGGATCACGAGGTACACCAACAACAGGTTGACGAGAAGGACGAGGAGGCCGATCGAGATAGCAGGAACCCAATACATGGGATCAGAGGCGCCAACAAGCATGCGCTCAACATATCCGCGCTCATTCGTCTGTGACTGACGGGCATCACATCCTAGAGGTGGCGTGTCGCCCAGGAACCGGGCCCGCATCCTCGCACGCCACCCGGAACATGGCGGGCACGCCCCGGCCGTGCGCGGATCAGACAACAAGCGCCGGGAGTCGGCATCTTCTCGCCCGCCTGTCGTTTCCCGACTGCCGCGAGGCGAGACCGCGAGTCCCACCGACGACAGCTTCGGTCCCGATGACTTCGTCCCAGAACCGTGGCTCGTCATCGTGATCCTCAAGGTCGCGTCAGCTTTGGCTCATGCCGCTTCGCATACCGCACATTTCGGTGCGCGGAGTCTACGGGTGCTCGCTAGGGTCGGGATGGATTTTCTCTGGGGGGAGAAGCTAGTGACGACACAACCGCCTGGGTGGTACCCAGATCCCGCAAGTGTGAACCGGCAGCGCTGGTGGGACGGCGCGGCATGGAGCCCGCATGTTGCCCGCAACGGTACGAGCTGGGTCGAACCACTCCCTGCCACGGCGCCCCCACGGCGCGGCGTCCGGCGCATGCCGGTGTGGGCGTGGGTCGTCCTCGGCGTCGTCGGGATGGCGATGATGCTCCTGCTGTGGCCGGTGGCGGCAGTGATCGCACTGGTCGTGCTCATCACGGGCATCGTGGCGTTGACCAAGGGCAGCCGCACCTGGCTACGGATTGAGTCTCGCAAGGCAGCGATCGCGGTGACCGCGGCAGCTGCTGCGGTGTTGCTGGTGACCGCAAGCGTGAGCGCGGCGGTGCTACCCACCCCCGGCAGCAACATAACCGCCGAAGCCGCGCGTTTCGGCGGTGCACCCTCGAACGACGCGGGCGATTCCGACGCTGCTACGTCGGAACGCTCAACTCCGAAACCGACACGGACGCCCACCCCGACTCCGGTGGAGACCAGCCGGGAAGAGGTCGTGACCGAGTTGATCCCCTTCACCGAAACACGGGTCGACGATGGAGCGCTGCCTCAAGGGCAGACCCAGGTCCGAACCCCCGGGCAGGACGGTGAGAAGGCGCTGACCTATCTTGTGCAGTTCGTGGACGGTAAGGAAGTCAGCCGCGAACTCATCTCTGAGACCATCACGACGCAGCCGACAACTCAGGTGGTCGCTAACGGCACCTACGTCGCGCCACCACCCCCGCCCGCCCCCGCTCCCGCTCCTGCACCCGCCCAGCCCGCCGGCGACTGTGACCCCAACTACGCCGACGCGTGCGTACCTATCTCCAGCGACGTGGACTGCGCCGGTGGCGGCGGCAACGGCCCCGCCTACTTCGACGGCGTCGCTCGAATTGTCGGCAACGACGTCTACGAGCTCGACCGCGACGGGGATGGGTTCGCCTGCGAACCCAATTGACGCGGGTTCGCCAGCCGCGAGGTCCCGGCTTCGGGTCGTAGTCGGGTCGTTGCCTTGTTTTCGGGAGGACGACAACGTTGATCGGACGATCGAAGCGGATCCGCGTGCCTGGGGTACCGGCAGACTTCCGGGTGCCACCCGGATGGCCGAGCCCAACGGACAAGTGGATCCGTGACAACGCGATGTGGCAACCACCCGCGGGCTGGACACCGGCGCCGAACGTGGTCGCAGCACCGTCGGGGTGGCACTACTGGGTGCCCAACAAGCTGTGGTCACAGACGACGGGTGCGTACTACAGCTCTATCGCGATCTGGGCGCGTCTCTCGAACTGGTGTGCGGCCCTCTGGCTCGTGGCATTCGCCGCGAGCGTGTTCCTCGGCTTCTCGCCAATGTTGCGGCTGATCGGGTGGTCCGCGGCGGTGGCGTCGCTCGCATTGATCATCGTTCACGAGTGGCTCAAGGCCCGCATGTCGAAGAAGCTGCTCGCGCAGTTCGCGATCGTGGCGCAACGCGGCCGGGAGCGAAGACTTACCCGCGAGTACCAGCGCTATCTCACGGCGATGACATGACCCTTGACGAAGCGCGCGCCCACCTGGGGGTCACCGCGGCAGCAAACGTCGACGAGATCCGTGATGCGTTTCGGCGACGGGCACGTGCGCTGCATCCCGATCTTCACCCGGAAGCAGATGATGCCGATCGAGCGCGACTCGGTCGAGAGTTCCACAACGTCCGCGAGGCCCGCGACATTCTGGTGCGCTACATCAGCGACCCGCTGCGGAAGCCTGCCCAACAGCCCACCGAGCAGAAGCCAGCTGGTCCTTCGACAGGCCGGCGCACAGCTCCACCGAAGCCGGCAGAGTCGATGCGAGCGACGCCGCCGCCGCCTCGTGTCACGATGCGGTTCGACGAGTTCGTCGCTTGGACGGATGCAGCGGGATTCGGCCCAGGCGCTCGGTCACCTCGCTATGTCGACTGGACGCGGATCATCGTGTGGACGACGCTTGGCCTTGTCGTTGCCGCGCTTGTCGGCGGAATGATTTTCGCCGCCAGCTCGATCTCGTCGATAGGTTGATCACGTGGCACCCGACTGACGCACGCCGCCCCGCCGCCGTACAATCACGACAGGCGCGACGGCGCGCCGACTCTCACGTGGGAAGTGACGTCCATGTCGACGGCGGGGCGAACGATCGCGGTCCTCGGTGCCACGGGCCGCCAGGGCGGTCAGGTTGTGCGCCACCTGCTCGAAGGTGGCTGGACCGTCCGCGCGATCACCCGCACGCCCGATGGGAAGAAGGCGGCTGAGCTGAGGCGTCTGGGAGCTCACATCGTCCGCGCCGACCTCGAGGATCCGGCGTCGCTCGACGCGGCATTCGCCGGCGCCTACGGCGTGTACAGCGTCCAGTTGCCGCGCTCCGGCGCCATCGAGGTCGAGATCGGCCAGGGCCGCAACGTCGGGGAAGCCGCTGCGCGCGCTGGCGTGAAGCACGTCGTCTACGGCTCGGCCGGACTCGACGACCAGAAGCGGGGCATCGAGCAGTGGGACGCCAAGATCGAGATCGCGCAGGGGTTCCGCCGGCTCGGCCTACCGCTGACCGTCCTGCGACCGATGGCCTTCATGGAGCTCATGACGGACGCCGCGTACTTTCCGCAGAGCTCGACCTGGTACACGATGCCGAAGCTCTTGGGCGACGACTACCGCGTCACGTGGATCAGTGTGCGTGACGTCGGGGCCATCGCCGCGAAGGCCTTCGCCGATCCGGAGCGCTTCGTCGGGCGGAGCCTGAACCTCGTGGCGGATGTCAGATCCCTCTCGGAGTGCAGAAAGATCTACCGCGAAGTGCGCGGGCGGAAGCCGCCGCGCTTCCCCATGCCGTTGTTCCTCTTCCGCCGATTCGTCGGCGACGACCTGATCACCATGTGGCGCTGGCTGCACGACAACCCGTTGCGTGCGGATCCCGCCGAGACGCGCGAGATCCTCCCCGAGGCGATGGACGTGCGCACCTGGCTGGCTGCGACGAGCTGAGGCATCCGTCCCCCGCACCATCGTGCCGTGGCCGAGGCTGGGTGCCGCGCGCGAGGAGGCAGAGGCATGATGAACGGATGCTGCGCGACCTGAGTCACCCGATCCACGACGGCATGATGGTCTACCCCGGCGACCCGGCGGTCGCCATCCGGCCGGCCCTCACGCTCTCGCAGGACGGAGTCGCCGTCGCGCACCTCGACCTGGGTTCGCACACCGGCACCCACGTGGACGCGCCGGCGCACACCGTGCCGGGCGGCCGGACGATGGCCGACGTCGCGCTCGACGAGCTGCTCGCGGACGCGCTGCTGATCCGGGTCCGCGGCGTCGGCGACGGCGAGCGCTACGGATGGGATGCCTTGACCGCAGACGGTGCGCTCCCCGAGACGCTGCCCGCGATCATCGTCATCGACACCAGCTGGGCGCAGTGGTTCGGGACGGATCGGGGGCTGCGGCATCCGTCACTGGATCCGTCCGCCGCACGAGAGCTGATGACGCGAGGGATGCGAGTGCTCGCGGTCGACACGCTGAGCCCCGACCCCACCGGGTCGGACGGCGGCTTTCCGGTGCACGACGTCGTGCTCAGCGGCGATGGGCTCATCGTCGAGAACGTGTGCGGGCTCGACGGCCTCCCCGCGCGGGTGCGGGTCGGGTTCTTCCCGCTACGGCTCGCAGGAGACGGCGCACCCGTGCGGGCAGTCGCGTTCGTCGACTGAGCACGCAACCCTCACCGTGTAGGCCGCGCCTCGACGCGCGTTCATCGGCGCACGACGTCCCCGGAACCCGACACGCGCAGGTCGGTACTCGGGTCGCCGGAGTACGACACCTGCCCGCTGCCCGAAAGGTCAACGGCGAGGCTCTCACTCGCTGAGACGTCCACCTCGCCCGACCCCGACAGGGTGACGACGGCATCCCGCGCCTCGAGCTGCTCGGCGTCGACCGCGCCGCTGCCCTCCACGTCGACGGAGAGCTCGACGGCAGAACCCGTCAGCACGACGTCGCCCGAACCCGACAGCCGCACCTCGACGCGATCCGCGTCCAGCCCTGACCAGTCGACGTCGTCCGAGCCGTCGAGGTCCAGGTGCACGGTGCCGTCCGTCGACACCGTCGCCTCGACATCGCCGGAGCCGTTCAACTCGATCAGCTCGAGCCGTGGCAGAGTCAATTCGTACCGCACGTCGCTGAACCCCATCGTGAGGCCGGGCTCGGCGGCCAGCACGAGGGTGTCGCCGTCCACCTCGGACGTGAGGCGCTCGATCACCCCCTCCGGCGCGTGCACGGTGAGTGACGGCTCCCCCTCCGACACGACGACATCACCGGAGGTGTCGAGCACCACCTGCGACACGTCGCCGATGTCCCGCTCCTCGGAGGTCATCGGCCCGACCGGGATCATCAGCGAGCACCCCGAGAGCGCGAGCGCGGACGCGGCGGTCACGAGAGCGACGCCGAGGGTGCGGCATCCGATTCTGTTCATCGCAGCTCGTTCCCTTCGTCGGCGACGAGGCGCCGCCACACAGTCAAGCCAGCGCCCGCCACGCGTCATGGGCCGAAGGTCCCCCCGCCGCGCCCTCGGCCGGTCAGCCGAGCGCGACGAAGCGAGCGGTCGTTCCGCGGAACGCCCGCGCCGGGCCGGCGTCCGCGGCGCCCGCAGCACCGGCGCCGCCGGGGGGCCGCTCGGAGCCCCGATCGACGAGCCGGCGATGCACGACCGGACGGTCGCCGCGCGGATGCAGGATCCTGCCCGCGCGAGCGAGAACCCGGGCGGGAAGGGTCGTCATCGCAGCTTCTCCGTGCAGAACCCCGGCGGCTCGAGCCACCGGCGGGAGGGATGGGATGGCGACGGGCTTGCGGTTACGCGGCTTCGGCATGGCTTTGACATTCGATGCAGGCGGCTGCGTACGGCAGTACTTCGAGCCGCGCGGGCGCGATCTGCCGTCCGCACCGGGTGCAGCGGCCGTACGTGCCCTGGGTGATCCGATTCAGCGCCGCGGTGATCAGCTCGACGACCGCGCGGTGGGATGCCGCCGTCTGGTAGGCGACGGGGTCGACGCTCGGAAGCGCGAAAGGCTCGAGCTCGGCAAGGACGGCGAGCCGCTCCTCGAGCTGCCGCTCCAGCTCGCGCTGGAGGCCGGCAAGGGAGACGGACTCGGTGGCTTCGATGGACATCTGTGCTCCTCTGGGTACAAAAAAAGCGCCGCAGGTGCGACGCGCAGGGTGTCCGGTTCGGACCGATCGAAGGGACCGGTGCTACGGGGGCGCGACGCGACGGGTGGACTGCACGCGCAGTCCATCCGCGCCGCTCCGCCGGGGCGGCAGCACCTCGTGACGGGCGCCGGCGATGTCGGCCACTGCCGTCACCACGGAGGCGTCGGTGGGACGCTCCATGCGGTGCGGGCGGGCCATCGTGGTCATGGCCATCACCATAGCCCGGTTCCAGAAAAAGGCAAGTCAGCGGATTTTTCTGTCGCGAGTCGCACGAGTTGACTTTCCTGGGAAGTCGGCTATGGTCAGGGGTTCACCCGCCAGCCGACCAGGGGAAGCGAGTCGTCATGTCAGACAGATCACCGCGAGCACGCGGCGCGAAGAAGGTCGCGCAGTCATCGCTGAAGGAGAAGCGCGCCGAGAAGCGCGCGAGCGCGGAGTCACGGGCGTTCATCAAGCCACGCAAGGGCGCGTCCGGTTGACGAACGGCGCGGGCTCCTCGTCGTGAGGAGCCCGCGGCACCGCCCGGACCCGCCGCGCCGCCTACCGGGCGTCGCGGCGCTCCGCCATGGCGAGGGCGGTCTGCGCGCGGACGGCCGGGACCCGCTCCACGGGCACCGCGTGCTCCAGGCGGCGCAGCACATCGAGCAGCACGTCGATGACATGCACGTTGCCGCGCGCGCTCTCGCGGATCTGATCGAACGACGCCGCGACGAAGTCGTCCCAGCCGGGACGGGCCACGATGATCCGGATGCCGCCACCCGGCGCCGTGCGCACCGGCGACGGGAACGCGCGCTGCCCGAGCCTCCCCAGCAGGTCGCCGAGGTAGTACAGCGCATGCTCGGCCGTGGTGGGGTCGTTGATCCCGGGTGAGAGCGCTCGGAGCGCGATGTCGACCAGCTGCCGCACGTCGAAGAGCAGATCCTGCTCGGCAGAGCGGGTCGCGTCGATCACGACGGCCTTGCGGATCGCGCGCGTCGTCTCCGCGGCATCCGCCGGCGCACCGGCGACGGTCGCGAGCAGGTCGTCGTGCGCGACGAACGCTCCCACAGCAACCCGGATGCGCACGCGCGTGACTCCCTCGAGCTCAGCGTTCAGGAGCGCCGCATCGTCGATCGACCGGACGAACCCGGTCTCGGTGGACCGGATCTCCCAGTCCTCCCCCGCCGCGTCCTCGGCCGCATCCCCCGCCGCCGCATCCTCTGCCGCCGCTGGCTCGCCGACCATCGAGGGATAGAGGTGGTCCAGTCGTTCGAGCATCTCGTCGTGGATCTGCCGCTCCACGAGGTCGACCTGCAGCATCTGCGAGATGTGGTGGATGAACAGGATCAGCAGGCCCACGCACACGATCGCCAGCGCGATGGCGACCGAGACCGAGAGGGCGGGGACGAACCCGGACGCGCCCTCCTCGGGGCTGCGCACCTCCCGCAGCACCATCAGCGAGTAGACGAAGGTGCCGATGTAGGCGCCGAGCACGATCTGGTTGACGCGATCCCCCGTGAACCGGCGCATGACGCGAGGCGAGAACTGCGACGATGCCTGCTGCAGCGCGATCACCGTCAGCGAGAACGCGATGGAGATGACTGTGATGAGCGAACCGGCGATGGTCGACAGGACGCTGCGTGCGGCATCCGCCGTTCCGCCGAACAGCCACGGGACCGACGAGTGATCCAGGCCGCTCAGGCGGGCGTCGACACCGGTCAGAACGCCCGCGAGGACGAGGGCTGCCGCCACCGCGAGAGACGGGACGAACCAGAAGCTGCTCGAGATGTTCCGCCAGAGGTTCTGGAGCCGCCCGGTTCTCACGCTGTGCCCTCCGCTACGCGTCGTCGTGTGAGGAGGCTACTTCGATCGCTCGGAGTGCCGCAGTGGCTTGACAGGGCTCGCTTCCACTGCGGACCCCGCGCTCGCCGCCATCGACTCCGACTCTGCAGCATCCCCGCCGTCGCCCACCCCACCCCGCGCGCCGACACGACCCGACTCCAGGCGTATGACGACATCCGCCGCGTCGATCACCGCGTCATCGTGACTGACGCACACCACGGCGACGCCGCGATCCGCCTCCGCTCTCATCGCCCGCACGATCCACTCCGCACTGTCGACGTCGAGGGCACTCGTGGGTTCGTCGAGCAGCAGCGTGTCGGCCCCTCGCGCCAACCCCTGCGCGAGGAGGGTCCGCTGCTGCTGGCCGCCGGACAGCGCCCCGAAGGCCGCTCGCTGCAGGCTGGTGAGCTCAAGTCGCTCGAGGGCGGCATCCACCGCTTCCCGCGCCGCGCGATCGAGCCGGCGCCACGCGCCGACGCGGCCCCAGGCTCCCACGCTGACCACATCTCGGACGGTGAGCGGCAGGGTCGGAGCGATGGCCGTCCGCTGTGGCACGAAGGCGCGTGACGCGGCGAGGATCTCGACGCTGCCGGCGCGCGGTGCGATCGTTCCGGCCAGCACCTCGAGCAGCGTCGACTTGCCCGCTCCGTTCGGGCCGGCGATCACCGTCAGCGCGCCCGCGGCCACCTCGACGTCGACGCCGAGCAGGGCCGGAGACCCGGCGTAGTCCACGCAGACCCCACGCAAGGACAGAGCCGCGACGGACGAGTTACGGAGGGACACCACGTCAGCCTAGCCGATTTTGAGAATCATTCTCATTAACGCTACGGTCGTCGCTCGTGCCCCTCATCACCGATCCGTTCGCGTTGGAGTTCGTCCAGCGTGCCCTCGTGGGCGGCAGCCTCGTGGCCGTGCTGTGCGGCGTCGTCGGCACCTGGGTCGTGGCCCGCGGCATGGCGTTCCTCGGCGAGGCGCTCGGCCATGGCATGCTCCCCGGCGTCGCCGTGGCGACCCTGCTCGGGGCGCCCGTGCTCCTCGGCGCCGCCGTCAGCGCGGTCGCGATGAGCCTCGGGATCGGAGCGCTGCAGCGGCGCGGCCGGCTCTCGTACGACACCAGCATCGGCATGCTCTTCGTGGCCATGCTCGCTGCCGGCGTGATCGTCGTCTCGCACTCGGCGAGCTTCGCGACGGATGCCACGGCCATCCTCTTCGGCGACATCCTGGCGATCTCAGCCGACGACCTCGCGGTCCTCGCGTGGGCGACCGGGATCGGCGTCGTGGTCGCCGCCGCCGCTCACCGCTCACTCGTGGCGCTGGCGATCGACGCGCGCGTCGCGGCCGTGCTCGGGCTCCGGCCGAGACTCGCCCAGGCGACGCTGGTCGGCCTGGTCACGCTCGCCATCGTCTCGTCGTACCAGGCCGTGGGCTCGCTGCTCGTGGTGGGCCTGCTCATCGCGCCGGCGGTCGCCGCCGGTCATTGGACCCGCCGACTGCCGTCCGCAATGGTTCTCGCGTGCGTCTTCGGCGTCGGCGCCGTCGTGCTCGGCCTGCTGCTGTCGTGGCACGCGGGCACCGCCGCCGGCGCCTCCATCGCCCTGACCGCGATCCTCCTCGCGGCCGCGTCGTGGGCCGGGCGCGGCCTCCACGACCGCACGCAAGCCGCCCAGGTGACGTACGCGTGACGCCCAGCCCGGTGGTCGCCCAGCCCGCCACCACCCCACGAAGGAACGAAGACCCCGTGCCCCACCGCTCCCGCCTCGCCGCGCGCACCGCGACGCTCACCTTCACCGCACTCGTCCTCACCGGCTGCGCCGGCGCCGGCGCCGGCGTGCCCGCCGCGAGTCCGGCATCCAGCGGGCACGGTGCCGTCGACGGCGCGACCGAGGTGAGCGAGCCGCCGCTCGCCCTGGTGACGATCGACCCGGCAGGCACGGTGCGTCAGCTCGACCTGCTCGACGAGACCGTGGCCGAGCTCGGCGAGGTGCCGTCCTCATCTCGGGCGAGCACCGACGGCCGCTACGTCTTCGCCGACAGCGGCGAGGGCGTCGCGGTCATCGACAGCGGCCGGTGGACCTGGGACCACGTCGACCACTTCCACTACTACCTCGCCGAACCGGCGATGCTCGGCGAGGTGCCGGGCCGAGGACCGGCCACAGTGGCGACGACCCTGTCGTCCACCACCGGCAGCACCGGCGTCTTCTTCGCCGGCAGCGGCGAAGCGGTGCTCCTCGATACCGCGGCGATGTCGCGGGGCCAGCTCGTCGAGCGCTTCCGCCTCGAGACCGAGCCGCACGACGGCATGATCGTGCCGATCGGGTCGTACGCGCTCGTGACACAGCCGCAGGGCGGGGTCGCGGCATCCGTCACAGTCCTCGATGAGGACGGGGTGCCCGGCGCCACCGCCGACTGCACCCAGGCGCGGGGCACCGTCACGACGCGGGTCGGCGCGGTCATCGGCTGCGCCGACGGTGCGCTGCTCGCGACCCTCGTCGAGGATCAGGTCCAGCTCGAGCGGATCCCGTATCCCGAGGTGTCGACCGCTCCCCCGGCCACGACGCTCGCGGGACGCGGCGGCCGCCCCACCGTCGCGGGGACCGCGGGAGACCGGGCGATCTGGCTGCTGGACACCCGCGAGCGCAGCTGGACTCTGCTGCCCGTCGATCGGCCGATCGTGCAGGCGACGGCGATCGACGATGAGGCGCAGCACGTGCTCGCGCTCGGCGCGGACGGGCGGGTGCTCGTGATCGACGGTGCGACCGGGGCGCTGCTGTCGCAGACGGAACCGCTGGTCGCGGAATCGCTCGCGACGGATGCCGCCCACCCGACGCTCATCGCCGACCAGCCCCGCGCGTACCTCAACGGGCCCGCTGAGCACGTCGTGTACGAGATCGACTACGCCGACGCCGCCCGCATCTCGAGGACGTTCGAGACGCCGACGTCGCCCGCCCTGCTCGCGGAGACCGGCCGATGACCCGCCGGCGCCCCGGAGTGCTCGCCGCCCTGCTGAGCGCTGCGGTCGCGGCATCCGTCCTCTCCGCCTGCACGCCGACGGCCGACGATCGCCCGCTCGTGGTGGTGTCGACGAACATCCTCGGTGACGTCGTGAGCGAGCTCGCGGGCGACGACGTCGAGGTGATGACGCTCATGAGGCCGGATGCCGACCCGCATTCGTTCGAGATCTCGGCACAGGATGCCGCGCGCCTGCGCGCCGCCGACCTGCTGGTGTCGAACGGCCTGGGCCTGGAAGAGGGGCTGCAGCAGCACCTCGACGCCGCCGCGGCCGAGGGGGTCGACAGGTTCGTCGCCGGCGAGTCGATCGACGTGCTCGACTACGCCACCGGCGACGCCGCGGGCACCCCCGACCCGCACTTCTGGACCGACCCGGCCCGCATGATCGACGTGGTGGAGGCGCTGGGCCCGCGCCTGTCGGAACTCCCGGGGGTGGAAGGCGCCGTCGTCGACGCGCACGTCGACGCCTATCTCGCGGAGCTCCGGCAGCTCGACGACGACATGTCCGCGGCGTTCGAGACGATTCCCGCCCCGCGCCGTGCGCTCGTCACGAACCACCACGTGTTCGGGTATCTCTCGGACCGCTTCGGGTTCCGCGTCGTGGGCGCCGCGATCCCGGGCGGCACGACACTCGCCGCGCCGAGCGCGTCCGACCTCGCCGACCTCGTGTCGGCGATCGAGGAGAACGACGTGGCCGCCGTGTTCGCCGAGTCGTCCTCGCCCGACCGCCTGATGCACGCCCTCGCGCAGGAGACCGACCTGCACGTCGACGTCATCGAGCTGTACACCGAGTCGCTCACCGCCGAAGGCGGCGGTGCCGAGGACTACCTGAACATGATGCGCGAGAACACGCAGCGCATCGTCACCGGGCTCGCGCAATGAGCCCCCACCGAGAAAGAGGAACACCCATGCGCACACGCACGCTGCGTCGCGCCGGCCTGATCGCCGTCGCCGCCGGTGCCGTCGCGACCCTGGCGGCCTGTTCGTCGGCGCCATCCGCGTCCGTCGGCAGCGGCGTCCAGACGCCGTCGGACGCCGCCGGGTCGCGGATCGCCGTCTCGTACGACGGCGGCATCGTCGTTCTCGACGGCGAGAGCCTCGAGCCGGTCGCCGACTTCACCGCCGAGGAGTTCACCCGGCTCAACCCGTCCGGCGACGGGCGCCACGTGTTCGTCACGATGAGCGAGGGCTTCCAGGTGCTCGACACCGCGGCGGGAAGCACGGACGATCCCGAGCTCACGGATCTGATCTTCGAGGCCGACGCCCCCGGCCACGTGGTCCGCCACGGCGGCAAGACGATCCTCTACGCCGATGGCACGAGCGACACGACGATCTTCGACACCGACGCGCTGCTCTCCTCCTCCGGCGAGCTGCCCGAGACCGAGACGATCCCGGGCGTGGAGGCCCACCACGGTGTCTCGGTCGTGCTCGAGGACGGCACCTTCCTCACCACGGTCGGCGACGCCGACGGACGCACCGGCATCTCGGCGAGCGACGAGTCCGGCGCGGTGATCGCCACGAGCGACGCCTGCCCCGGCGTGCACGGCGAAGGCACCGCGGCCGACGAGGCGGTCGTGTTCGGCTGCGAGAACGGCGCGCTGCTGTACCGCGACGGCGAGATCCTCAAGCTCGACGCCCCTGACCAGCCCTACGGCCGCATCGGCAACGCGTACGTGAGCGAGACGAGCCCGCTCGTCGTCGGCGATTACAAGAACGATCCGGATGCCGAGGGCTACCTCCTCGGTGCGGTCGCGGTCATCGACACCGAGGCCGGCACGCTCGAGGTGGTCGACCTTCCCGAGGGCGTCGAGTACACGTTCCGCGACATCGCGCGCGGGCCCGAGGATCTCGCCTACATCCTCGCGACCGACGGCTCCGTGCACGTCTTCGACCCGGCCGCCGGCGAGATCGTCGACGCGTTCCCCGTCATCGAGGCGTGGGAGGGTCCCGCCGAGTGGCAGGATCCGCATCCCGCGATCGTCGTCGAGGGCGATATCGCCTACGTGACCGAGCCCGCCTCCGACGAGATCCACGCCGTCGATCTCACGACGGGCGAGATCGTGGCGACGGCCACCCTCGACATCGCGCCGAACGAGATCGCCGTGGCGGCCGGCTGAGGCGGCTAGCCGCAGCGGGGGCGGGCTCGATGGCCCGCCCTCGCTCGCGGACTCACCACCACCAGCTCCGCCCCTGGAGCATGTCGCCGAAGTCCTCGGGTGAACCTCGCCCTGTATTCCGCGCCCCGAGGTAGCTGTCGACCACCGCGCGTCCGAGGTCGTCGAGCTCCGGCGCCACGACGTGCCCGCCGGCGCGCCGGGCGAGGGCGTCGATGAAGCGGGCGAGGCCCGGATCCTCCCCCAGGCGGAAGAACGTCGTCTGGGCGCCGAGCCGCTGCACGGTGTCGAGCTCGCGCACCGTGGCCGCCACCGTGTGCGGGTCGGGCGGATACGCGAAGAACACGCTCCCATCGGTGCGCAGGTGGGACGTGGGCTCGCCGTCCGTCACGATCAGCAGCACCGGCTGCGCGGTGGGGTTGCGGCGGAAGTGCCGCTGCGCCAGCAGCAGCGCGTGCTGCAGGTTCGTGCCCTTGTCCCACACCGCGTCCTTCGCAGTGAGCTGCTCGATGTCGATCACCTCGGCGTGCCGGGCGAACGCGATCAGCTGCAGCTTGTCGCCGCGGAACCGCGTCGAGATGAGGTGGTGCAGCGCGAGCGCGGTGCGCTTCATCGGCAGCCAGCGGCCGTCCATCGCCATCGAGAACGACGTGTCGACCAGCAGCGCGACCGCGGCCTGCGTGCGCTGCTCGGTCTCGACGACCTCGACGTCCCGCGTGTCGAGCCGCACGCCGGCCGCGACATCCGCTCCGTCGAGCACGGTCCGCAGCACTGCGTTCGACACCGTGCGTGGGATGTCCCACGGCTCGGTGTCGCCGAACGCCCACTCGCGCGTCGAGCCGGTGCGGTCGCCGGCGGCGCCGACGTTGCGCGTCTCGCGGCGGCCGGTGCGACCGGACTGCCGCGTGGCGATGTCGCGCAGCAGCGCCCGCCCCAGCTGCCGCATCGCCCGCGGGGTGAGCCGGAGCTGTCCGTCGGACGCCCGCTGCAGCATCCCGGTGTCCCGCAGCTCCTGCTCCAGCTCCCGCAGGGTGCGGGCGCTGACGGCGGCATCCTGGCCGATCAGCCGTTCGAGCGCGTCGAGATCGATGTCATCCATGCGCGCGCCGGGGTACATCTGGCCGAGCTGGTCGGTGAGCGAATCCAGGTCGGAGAGGTCCTGCATGATGCCGGTCGCCTCGCCGAGACCCGCCGGCTGATCCCCGGAGAAGGATGCCGAACCCGTCCAGTCCTCGCCGGGCCGGAGCGAGCGCAGATTGTCGTCGAGGCGCGACAGCGACTGCATGAGGTCGGGCGAGCCGAACGCCTGCTCGGCGAGGCTCAACAGTTCGTCGCGCTGCTCGGGGGTCATCGAGTTGAGCATCCGCTGCGCCGCCGCCGCGCGCTCGGCGAGCGTGTCGAGCAGCTCGTCGAGGTTCTGCGGGTTCTCGGGGAACTGGTCCCCGTGCTTGCGCATGAACTGGTCGAAGTCCTCCTGCGTGTCGTCGCCGAGGCGGCGCTTCTCGAGCAGGGCGTTGAGGTCGTTCAGCATGTCGCGGATCGCCTGGCGGTCGGCATCCGTCGCATTCTCGAGCGCGTTCTTCATACCGGCGAACCGCTGATCCAGCAGCTCGCGGCCCAGCAGCTCGCGGATCCGGTCGTAGTCGGCGCGGGCGCTCGGGCTCTGCCAGTCGTAGTCGGCCAGGTCGTTGACGGCCGCGGCGGTGCTGGGCGGCAGGTTCCCGAGCCGCATCTCGGCGAACGCACGGGTGGTGTCGTCGAGGTTCACGTCGCGGACGAGGTGCTTGCGCTCCTCGAGCACGGCCCGGTCGAGCAGCTTCCTGACCTCCTCGAGCGTGCCGTCGAGGCGGTGCCGCCGCGTGAGCTCCGCCCGGCGCTCGCGGACACGCCGGGCGAGGTCGTCGAGGCCGAGCCGGTCGCGGTCGCCGCGGCGGAGGTACTCGCGCAGCGCGCGGTCGGCAGAGGTCCCCTCCATCACCTCGCGCCCGATCGCCTCGAGCGCGGACTGCACCTCGACCGGCGGCGCGAGCGGGTCGCCGCCGGTGTAGCGCCCATACCGCGCGGTATGGGCGGGGGTGCGATGGAAGGAGCGGGGCATTACCGGATGCCTCCTCCCGGCGTGGAGACGCCTGGGCGCGGCATCCGCTCATCCATAGACGGTCTCACCGCCCGCGCTGTCCTTGCCGATGCGCTTGTCGAGGTAGAGGGACTCGAGGAGCAGTTCGAGCGCCCCCGCGCGCTCGCCCGGGGTCTGCGCGCCGAGGCGCTCGGCGACCTGGTCGTAGAGATCGGACTCGCCGAGCACCGGCATGGCGGCCAGCACATCGGCCGCCCGCACCTGCTCGCCGGTCATCACGGTGGCGCCGTCATGGAGGGCGTCGGCGAGCGCGCGGGCGTCGAGCCCCCGCAGGTGCGCGCGGGCGGTGTCGGCGACGGCGGTGCGCAGCAGGTGCTCGAGGATGGCGCGCTCGCGCCCCTCCTCCCCCGTCTCGAACTCGATCTTTCCGCCGAGCACGTCGACGGCGGTCTCGAGGTCCACGGGCCGGGCCACGGCGACGTCCTCATGCTGCCGTGTCGCGCGGTGCAGGGCCGCCGCGGCGATCGTCTCGGCGCCGGCGATCGCGAACCTCGCCGATACGCCGGCGCGCTGATCGACGGCATCCGATTCCCGGAGATTTCGCGTGAAGCGCGCGAGGATCTCGAGGAGGTGCTCGGGAACGGCGGCGACGAGGTCGGCCTCCTGGCGGATGACGGCGATCTCCTCGTCGATCGTCTGGGGGTAGTGCGTGCGGATCTCGGCGCCGAAGCGGTCCTGCAGCGGCGTGATGATGCGGCCGCGGTTCGTGTAGTCCTCGGGGTTGGCGGTGGCGACCACGAGCACGTCGAGGTCGAGGCGCAGCACGTATCCGCGGATCTGGATGTCGCGCTCCTCCATGACGTTCAGCAGCGACACCTGGATGCGCTCGGCGAGGTCGGGCAGCTCGTTGATCGCGACGATGCCGCCGTTGCTGCGCGGCACGAGCCCGTAGTGGATCGTCTCGGGGTCGCCGAGCGAGCGCCCCTCGGCCACCTTGATCGGGTCGACGTCGCCGATGAGGTCGGCCACCGACGTGTCGGGGGTGGCGAGCTTCTCGGCGTACCGCTCGCTGCGATGGCGCCACGCGATGGGCAGGTCGTCGCCCAGTTCGCTGGCGCGGCGGACGGATGCCGGGGCGATGGGGTGGAACGGATGCTCGCCGAGCTCCGACCCCTCGATGACCGGGCTGTACTCGTCGAGGAGTCCGACCAGGCTGCGCAGGAGGCGGGTCTTGCCCTGCCCACGCTCCCCGAGGAGCACGATGTCGTGACCGGCGAGGAGCGCCCGCTCGAGCTGCGGGATGACGGTGTCGTCGAACCCGTGGATGCCGGGCCACGGGTCTTCGCCGTCCGCCAGGGCGCGGAGGAGGTTCTCGCGCAGCTCGATGCGGACCGGCCGGTAGGTGTGACCCGATGCGCGCAGCTGCCCGGCCGTCGTGATCCCCGAAGGCGAAGGTGTCATGCCCGGGAGGCTACGCCTGCTGCGGCGGGGCGAGGGCCGGACCGAGGGAAATTCTCGGGGACGGGGTCGGGGACGGGGTTTGGATGGGTGGGGCCGCCCATGATTCGGTGCGACCGCCCCCACCTGCGGACGGTGGGCTTGCGCGTGAATCCATAGGCTAGTCGTATATATCTTCGAGTGTCTGAGGCTCATGCCACAATGAAATATGGACATCTTCTCCGATCTGCAGGACGCGATCAGCGCCCTGCAGGACGCCCTCGGAGACGGCGATGCCGCGCGGATTCCGGCGACCGTGCACGGACTCGGCGACGACGAACTCCTGCGGGTGATCCGGAGCGCGACGACGCTCGTGCGCGCCGGAGAGTCCGTCCGTATCGCGGCGTCGGGCGTCGTCGCGGCGCGCTCGACCAGGGATGCCGGTCACAGCGGCCTCGCACAGAAGAACGGGCACCGGTCCGCCGTGTCGCTCATCCAAGACCTGACTGGCAGCACCCGCGCCGACGCGACGAAGCCGGTGCGCATCGGGGAAGCCATGGCGACATCGATCGTGTCAGCGCCTCCCGACGCTGACGCCGGCGGCGACTCGGGGACAGCGTGCACGACGTCGGCTGCGCCGCCCTGGCACGCCCCGCTCGGCGAGGCCCTGTTGGTGGGCACGCTGACGTCCGCGCAGCACGACGCCATCTTCCGCGGTCTCGGCGATCCGCCCGCGGGCGTCGACGACGAACACGCCGACGATACGGCGGCGCACGACGCGTGGGCGCTCGCGGCACAGCAGCTGGTCGATGAAGCGCAGGTGCGCACCGTCGAAGAACTCGGGACTGCTGCTCGCGCAGTCCGCGACGTGCTCGACCCCGAGGGCGCGCAGCGCCGCTTCGACGAGCGGTTCGACGCGCGCTCCTTCCGCACCTGGACCGACCGCGACGGCGTGCGCCGCGGCAGCTTCACGTTCGACGACGTCGGCGCCGTCGGCATCGACACCATCATCGCCACCGCGCTGCGCCCGCGTCGCGGCGGACCGCGCTTCGTCGATCCCGACGAGGCGGCGCGGGCTCAGGAGCTCTCCGACGATCCGCGCACGAACGATCAGATCGCCTACGACCTGATCATGGACATCATCCGGGCCGGCGCGCTCGCCGACGCCTCGACGGTGTTCGGCACGCGACAGGCCGGCATCCGCATCGTCGCCACCCAGGATGCCCACGACGGCGCCATGACCGGACGGCCGGCGGTCGCCCTCGTCGAAGACACCGGTTCGACGCTGCCAGGCTGGGTCATCGCGGCTCGAACCTGCTACACCGCGACGGTCACCGTCACCCTCGACCCGTCCGGCAATCCGCTCCACCTCGGCCGCGAAGCACGACTGTTCAGCCCGGCACAGCGCGTCGCGTTGGCGGTCCGTGATGGCGGATGCCGCATCCCCGACTGCGACCGACCCGCCTCGTACTGCGAGGCGCACCACATCGACCCGTACGCGCACGGCGGCCGCACCGACGTCGATCGGGGCATCCTGCTCTGCGCGTTCCACCACATGAACCTGCATCATCATCGGTGGCGCATCACCCGCGACGGCACGGAGGAGTTCGTCCTCCATCGCCCCGGTCTGCCGCCCGTCCCGCTCCCCATGCGGGTCGCTCGACGCTACGACTTCGGCGACCTCGCTCCTCCAGGTCGAAGACTCCACCCCACCGGATAGCGGCGTGCCGGCGCCGAGTGCGCCGCGGGGCCGCGGGTCGCCCTCTATCCTTCGGAGACGAGAGCCTCGTCCGTCGCGGGGCCGCGGGTCGCGGCATCCGTCGTCCCCTTCTTCCGTCGATCACGCGCGGCCGCGACGATCGAGATCGCGGCGTAGAGGAAGAGCCCGCCGGCGACGACCGCGAGCACGATGGTGCGGTTCGAGCCGTTGAGGACGTTGTTCACCCAGCCCAGCAGCGGCAGGCTGTACCAGAGCGTGCCGCGGACCTGCACGGACCTCACCGGCTCCGGATCGACCGCGTCATTGTTGTCGCCCTTCGTGATGAAGGTCAGCTCGCCATCCGCATACGTCTTCGAGACCACGCGATGACTCACGACAGCCGCCTCGCCCGACCGGATCTGATACGTGATCACATCGCCCACGCGGATGTCGTCCACCGGCGTCGGCCGGATGACGACGAGCGTCCCCGGCGGCAGCCCCGGCTCCATCGACTGCGTCAGCACCGTCATCGCGCTGCCCCCGACCACGACCGGCAGACCGACCACCGCGACGGCCACGCCGAGCAGCAGCACGAGGATCGACGCACTCAGCGACACGGCGAGGTAGTGCAGCAGGCTCTGGCCCTCGTCGCGCCGACGAGACGCGGCGCGGCCGGTGGGCGCCGCGTCAGCGATCGTCTCAACGGACGCGGTGTGCGGCGGAGCTTCGGTGGTCATCGTCATGGGAATCGATCTCGCAGGGGTTCAGGCGCAGTGGTAACGGGGGCCGGACTGAGCCGACTCCGACGGGTTCGTGGTGCGGGTGACCTCGACCGGCGCGCTCGCGGACGCCGTCGTCCCCGAGGCCGAGGTCTCGGTCGCCTCGACGGCGAGGGAGTACGTGCCGTTCTGGGCGATCGCGGTGCCGCTCAACACAGCCGAGACCGTCGCATCGGCGCTCGTCACCGTCGCAACGGTGGCTCCGGACGCGACGTCGTACAGGCGGTACGAGATGGCGGCGGTGTCGGTGCGGTGAGCGGGGGCGCTCCACGTCAGGCGGATGTCGCGTCCACCTTCACGCAGACACGTCGGTGTGCCGGCGGCGGCCAGCCGGTAGGCGGTCTGCGTGATCGAGGCGGCGGTCGCCGACGTCGTCCAGTGCGCGCCGACCGCGCCGGTGACGCTCAAGGTGGCGGTTGCGCTCTGCCCCTGCAGCTCCGCGTTCGTGGCGCCCTCGATCTGCGTCGAGACGCAGACCCTGACGCTCGCACCGGCGGCGAGTGTGCGTGCCGCCGCGGGCAGCGCGGGAGCAGTGTCGGCGAGCGTCGTCACGACCGCGCCGACGGGAGCCGTCGCACCGCACGTGCCGGTCCACAGCCGCAGGGTGGTCTTCTGGGCGAGCGTCGTGCTGCCGGTCACCCGGTTGGCGAGGGCATACGACAGCGGCGCACCGCCGGCGTTCGTGATCGTGAGCTCGCCGACGACCGCCGTCGAACGACTGCCGGCGTAGCGGTACGTCGTGGTCAGCGCACCCGTCTGCGCCAGCGTGGTGGCGACGGCCGCGGACGAGGTGGACGCCGACACCGACGCGCTCGCGACCCATGCGGCGGTCGCCCCACCCGCGCCGCCGAGCACAGCGAGGGTGACGAGCGCGGCGATCGGTCCGAGGTGGCGACGGCGGATCATCGGTGCACCTGCGTTCCGGAGACGGTGAGCGAGAGGACGGATGCCGCTCCCCCGGCCGCGTCCGCCGGTGCATCGTGCGGCAGGCCGACGCCGATGCACACGATGTGCGAGGCGCCGGGGGCGAGGGTGAGCTGCAGGTCGGAACCGGTGGCGGCGCCGACCCGGGTGGTCACCGTCGCCGGCACTCGACCGGCGGTGCAGTCCGCGGCCGACGCGGCCGTGCCGGCGGTGACGGCGACCGCCGCCGTGAAGGCGGTGGCGCCGGCCGAGCTCGTCACCGGGTCGATCGCGAGGGCGAGCGCCGTGGTGCCGGTGTTGCGCACGGTGGTCGGTGCCCAGACGGTGCGGCCCGGGTAGAGATCGGTGGCCGAGAGCTCGAGGGGCGAGGCGGTGAGGCCCGCCGATCCGGCACGGAGCGTGACGGCGGATGCCGCCGGCGCCGCCGCCGTCCAGATCGCGAACGTTCCCCCGCCGGCCAGGACGCCGAGGACGATCGCACCGGCGGCGCCCAGCGCACCCAGCAGCAGGCGCCGGGGCGCCGTAGCGCGACGGGTGTCGTGCTGTGCGGCATGGCGGCGGGGGCGGCGGGTCATGGCGGGGTCCTCGGTCGGTGTCGCAGCGGGAGAAGGGGGCGGAGCGGGCGGCGTCCGCCGGAGGGCCCGCCTCTTCGGAGGCGGGCCCTTTCGGATTACTCGACGTCCTGCGTGAGGCTGACGGTCAGCGCGTCGAGGGTGACGGCGCCGTTCATCGCGTCGTTGTTGCCGCCGACGACGTCGCCGTACGGGAAGGCGATGGTGACCGTGACGGTGACGTCCTCGCTGACGACGCCGGCGCCCGGGGTGACGGTGAACGTCGGGCCGGTGCCGCTGATGCCGGTGCCGGAGGCGGTGAGCTCGGCAGAGTCGGTGAGGTAGCCCGCCAGCGCCACATCAGCGGGGTTCCCCGCGTCGGCGGGTGCGATCGACGAATCGGTCAGGGCGAGCGTCGCGCTCAGGCTGTCGCCCTCGGCACCGACCTTCATCGTCTTCGTGTAGGTGAGCACGTCGCCGGGAGCGACGGCGTAGTCGGCGATGGTGATCGGCGAGCCGTTGGCGGTCCAGGTTCCCTCGGCCTGCGCGGCCTCGACGACCAGGTTGCCCGACACGATCGACGCACCCTGCGCCGACGCCGACGAGTTCCAGGTGGCGAACGTGCCCGCGCCGCCCAGCAGCAGGATGACGCCGGCGGTAGTGGCGATGGAGGCCTTGACGATCTTCTTCATGGGAGTGTCCTTTCGCGGGAAGCCCGCTCTTCATCTGCGGAGTCAGAGGTGCCGGGACCTGCGCGGCCGGTCTCCCGATCGCTCCTCGAGCACGATGAAAGTCTTCAGCCCGCGCCGCAACGTCCGGCCGAGTGACCGCCAGCGCTCCCGCAAGGCATCCGCAAGATCTGCGTGACCGTGGGAGCGATCCCATCCGAACCGCAAGATCAGCGCAAGAACATCCCGAACGCACTTTTCGCGCGGGTTCGGTGTGCTAATCGCCCAGCGGTCAGCGGTTGTCGCCGGAGACCTCGATCAGCACCTTGCCCACCGCGCCCTGCTCGACGGCGTCATGGGCGGCCGCCGTCTCCTCGAGCGCGAACCACGTGAGCGGGAGCCCCGCTGCCTCACCCACCGGAAGCGCACCGTCGCGCAGCGCAGCGGTGATGTCCTCCGCGGCGGCCTGGAGCGCGGCATCCCCCACGGTGTAGAGCAGCAGACCCTGGAGCCGCACGTTCTTCGCGAACGTGGGCCGCACCGGGATCGTGGCGGCCGCGCCGCCGTTGTCGGCGTAGTACGCGATCGAGCCGTGGTTGGCGACGACCTGCCCGTCGAGATCGGCGTTCTGCGCGATCGACACCTCGACGATGTGGTCGACGCCGCCGGGCGCGAGCGCGGCGACGCGCCCGACGGCGTCGCCGTCACGGTAGTTCACGACGTGGTCGGCGCCCGCGGCTCGCGCGAGCGCGGCCTTCTCCTCGCTCGAGACCGTCGCGATCACCGTCGCCCCCGCCCACACCGCGAGCTGGATGGCGGCGTGCCCGACGGCACCCGCTCCCCCGGCGACTAGCACGACCCGCCCGTCGAGCGATCCCGGCGACAGCCGTGCCGGCCCGAACTCGTGCACCGTGAGCGCCCGGTGCGCCGTCATCGCGGGCACGCCCAGGCTCGCTGCGACATCGAAGCCGATCCCCTCGGGCAGTTTCACGGCGCGCTCAGCGGGGATGACCGTGAACTCCTGCGCGGTGCCGGTGGGTCGCTGGTGCTGGGCGAGATACAGCCACACACGGTCGCCGACCGCCAATTCCATCACGCCCTCGCCGACGGCGTCCACGACTCCGGCGCCGTCCTGATTCGGCACGACCTCGTCGAACGCCGGCGTGGATCCGGCGGAAGCGCGCGCCTTCCAGTCCGTCGGGTTCACCCCGGAGACGGCGACCTTCACGCGGACCTCCCCGGGCCCGGGTTCCGCGGGCTCCCGCTCCGCGAGCGAGAGGACGGACGAGCTGCCGGTGCAGGAGTAGACGATCGATCGCATGCGACAAGCCAACGCGGCGGCGACCGCGGGCATTTCCGATCGCTAGACCGGCCGCCCGGCGCGGCTCATGGCGTCGGCGAACCCGTCGAGCAGGAGCTCCAGGCCGTACTCGAACTCGGCGGCGTCGTCCTGCCCGGCGAGCGTCGGGCCGATCTCGGTGACCAGCGGGAGCAGCTTCTCGGCACTGGCATCCTGCATGCTGTCTCGGATGGGCGGGGTGATCGCCCTCGCCTCGGGCGAGAAGTAGCCGCCGACGTCGATGTCGAGCGTGCCGAGCGAGTAGGCGGCGAGTGCGCGGTAGCAGCGCGCGGTGCTGAGCGCGTCGAAACCCGCACGGCGGAAGGACCGGAAGCCTGCTTCCACGAACGCGAGCGCGTCGGGGGTGTGGGGCGGGAACCTATGGATCAGGCGCGCGGCGTTCGGGTGGCGCATCGCGACATGACGCACCGAGCGCATGATGAACCGCATCGCGTCGCGCCAGTGGACGTCTTCGGGGGGCGTGTCCACTTCGGCGAGCAGCAACTGCGCGACGGCGTCGAGAAGGGCGTCCTTGTCGGCGAAGTACGTGTACAGCGACATCGCGGACGTGCCCAGATCCTGCGCCAGTCTGCGCATGCTCAGGGCGTCCACGCCGTTCGCGTCGATCGCCGCCAGGGCCGCGTCGGCGATCACGCGCTGTGAGAGCTTTTCTGCCAATTCCGAACCTCCTGCTTGACAGCGTACATCGTACGCTGCATCATGTACGACGTATCCGTACACCGTAAAGAGATATGACTACACCGTAAGGAGTTGAGATGTCCGAGATCCGGGAAGCGACGCCCGAGGACGCCGCGGTGCTCGACGAGATGGTGCGGGAACTCGCCGCCCATGAGGATTCGCTGGAGCACGTCCTCGTCGGCGCTGCCGAGTGGCGCACCCTGCTGGCGCGTCCCGAGGTGACCGTGCTGATCGCCGAGGCCGAGGGCGAGGCGGTCGGGTTCACGTCGATGGTGCGCCGCCTGCACCTGTGGAGCGGCCGAGACCTCCTCGCACTCGACGACCTCTATGTCCGGCCGGGCCATCGCGACAACGGCGTCGGCGGCCGGCTGATGAACGCGGCCGCGCGTCTGGCCTCCCGCGACGATCTGCTCGTCGTGTGGGGCGTGAGGCTCGACAACCACGCCGGCCAGCGCTTCTACGCACGCCTCGGCGCGACCCTGAGCACGAAGATGGCGGCCTCCTGGACGCCCGACCGCTACCGCCGACACCTGACAACGACCATCCACTGACAACGGGAGCAAGAATCATGACCACGATCGCCATTCAGGCAGCCGACCTCGTGAAGACCTACGGGTCGGGGCCCGCCGCCGTCCGCGCCCTCGACCGTGCCAGCCTCGCCATCGCGCGCGGCCGGTTCACCGCCATCATGGGCCCCTCGGGGTCCGGCAAGTCGACGATGATGCACGCCATGGCCGGGCTCGACACGGTCGACTCGGGAAGCATCCGTCTCGGCGACCTGGAACTGACCGGGCTCGGCGAGAAGCAGCGCACGCTCCTGCGGCGCACCCGCATCGGGTTCATCTTCCAGTCGTACAACCTCGTTCCCGCGCTGACGGCGCGGGAGAACATCGAGCTGCCCCTCCGCCTCGCCGGGGCGCGGGCCGACAGTGACTGGGTGAACGATCTCGCTGACACGCTCGGCATCGCCGACCGCCTCACCCACCGACCGGCCGAGCTCTCCGGCGGTCAGCAGCAGCGGGTGGCCGTCGCCCGCGCCCTGGCCGCCCGCCCGGAGGTCGTGTTCGCCGATGAGCCCACGGGTGCCCTGGACTCCCGCGCCTCTCAGGCGCTCCTGACCTTCCTGCGCCGCGCCGCGCGCGAGTTCGGTCAGACCATCGTGATGGTCACGCACGACCCCTCGGCCGCCGGGTTCGCCGACCGGGTCGAGTTCCTGTCGGACGGCGCCGTGGTGGATGGGTTCGACGACCCCACCGCCGCGAGCGTGCTCGACCGGATGGCTCGCTTCGACGCCGCAGTGGAGGTGGCGGCATGATCCGCTTCGCCCTCGCCCAGCTCGTCGCGCACCGCCTTCGCCTCGCCCTGACGGTGATCGCCGTCATGCTGGGGGTCGCCTTCGTCTCGGGCAGCCTCATCCTCAACGACACCGCTCAGAAGCTCTTCGACGACCAGTTCGCCACGGCGGCCGCCGGTGCCGACGTGACGGTCCGCACCGCCACCGCGTTCGACTCGGGTATGGGCGTGGAGGTCGAACGGGATCCGCTCGCCGCCGGAGTCCTCGAGGAGGTCGCCGCCATCCAGGATGTCACCGCCGCGGTGCCGGTCGCCAAGGGCGCCGCCCGTCTGGAGCGGGATGCCACCGACCTCGGAGGCATCCAGCTCTCCACCTGGGTCGCGCCGCCCATCGGCTCCTATCCCCTGCTCGACGGCGATTCCCCGTCGGGCCCGGGTGAGGTCGCCCTCGACAAGGCCACCGCGGATGCGCTCGGCCTCGGCGTCGGCGATCGCGTGACCGTCGTCGGCGAGCAGCGCGTCGACGCCCGCATCGTCGGACTGGTCGGATTCGGCGAGGCCGACGGGCCGCCAGTGGGTGCCGTCGCCCTCGCGACGCTCGCCGGCGCACAGTCCGCGCTCGGTCTCGGCGACGGGCTGAGCGAGCTCCTCATCACCTCCGACCTCCCCGTCGGCGATCTCCAGCCGCTCCTGGCCGACGAGCTCGGCGGCGACGTCCAGGTCGCCACCGCGCAGGACCTCGCCGCCGCCGGCGCCGAGCAAGCCGCCTCGAACCTCGAGATGCTGCAGATCGTGCTCGTGGCGATGAGCGTCGCCGCGCTCGTCATCGGCGCCTTCCTCATCGCGAACACGTTCGGCATCGTCATCTCGCAGCGCACGCGCGAACTGGCGGTGGCACGCGCCGCCGGCGCCACCGGCGCGCAGGTCGCGGGGTCGGTGCTCGTCGAGGCCCTGGTCGTGGGAGCCGTCGCCGCCGCAGCCGGAGTGGTGCTCGGCATCGCCAGCACGTACGGCCTCCGCGGCCTGTCGCGCACCTTCGGCGTCAGCATCCCCGACGGCGACCTCGTCGTCCAGCCGCGCACCGTCCTCATCGCGCTCGCGGTCGGCACCGTGGTGACGGTCGCGTCGGCTGTGGGCCCGGCGCGGCGCGCCGCGACCGTGTCGCCGCTGGCCGTCATGCGCGCCGGTGCCGCGGAGGCGCGCAGCGTGGGTCGCGGACGGACCATCACCGGTGCGGCGCTGCTCGCCGTCGGTGCGGTGGTCGCCGCGCTGCCCACGTTCGGGGCGCCCGTCGTGCTGCTGGGCGCGGGTCTCATCATCGCCCTCGTCGGGGTCGTCATGGCGGGTCCCGCTGCGCTGCGGCCGCTGGTCGCGGCGGTCGGTCGCGCCGGCGCCGGCACGGTGCCGGGGCGACTCGCCCGGGACGCCGCCCTGCGCGCGCCCCGGCGGACGTCAGCGACCGTGATGGCGCTCGCGTTCGGACTTGCATTGATGGCGTTCGTCTCGGTCGTCGGAGCATCCGTGAAGGCGGCGACAGGCGCGCAGTACCGCGAGGTGATCTCGGCCGACGTCGTCATCGAGAGCGCCGGCCAGGAGATGCTCGGCGGGGTGCACGCGTCCGTGTACGACGAGGTCCTCGGCGTTGCGGAGGTCGGCACCGCGACGCGACTGAAATACGGGCACTGGAAGGACGGCGAGTCGACGTCGGCACTGACCGCCTTCGACCCGGAGCGCATCGCCGACGTCGCCGGCATCCGGATGGTGGACGGCAGCCTCGGGGCCTTGACGGGAGGCGGTGTGATCATCGCCGAGCGCGTCGCGGCCGACCGCGAGCTCGGAGTGGGCGACGAACTGCCGATGACCTTCGCCCGCACCGGCGAGCGCTCGCTCCCCATCGTCGGCGTCATCGCCGACAGCCCCGCCCAGGCGCTGCAGACCGACTACTTCGTGTCGCTCGACACCTACGCCGGGCTGTTCACCGAAGACATGGACGCGAGCATCTTCGTCACCGCCGCCGACGGCACGACCCCCGCGGAGCTGACGGCGGCGCTGGGAGCGGCGCTCGACGACCACCCGACGGTGCAGGTCCGCGACCAGGCCGCCGTCATCGCCGGCCGCACGCAGACCGTGGACCAGATCTTCGGTCTGGTCACAGTGCTCCTCGGTTTCGCGATGGTCATCGCCGTGCTCGGGATCGCCAACACGCTCGCCCTGTCGATCGTCGAACGCACGCGTGAGATCGGACTGCTCCGCTCCGTGGGGATGTTCCGTGGCGGGGTGGCGCTGATGGTGCAGACTGAAGCGGTGATGGTCGCGGTGGTCGCGCTCGTCACCGGGCTCGCCCTCGGTATCGGCGCCGCGTTCGCCGCGGTCGGCGCGTTGTCGACGATCGCGCCGTTGGGGATCGTGATCCCCGTCGACCAACTCGTCGCGCTCGTCGTCGTCGTCGCCGTCGCCGGGCTCGTCGCGGGCCTCGCCCCCGCCCGCCGCGCGGCGCGGCTCCCCGTTCTGGAGGCGATCGCCCATGTCTGAGAACCGCCGGCTGTCCCTCGTGCTCACGCTGGTCGCCGCCCAGCTGGTCGTGATGATGGACTCCAGCATCCTGAACGTCGCGCTGCCCTCCATCGCGGAGGACCTGGACCTCTCGGCCACCGCCACCGCCTGGGTGCTCAACGCCTACTTCCTGACGTTCGGAGGGCTGCTGCTCGTCTCTGGCCGCGCCGCCGACATCGTGGGGCGCCGGCGGATGTTCCTCGCCGGCGCCGCCGTCCTGACCATCGGATCCGTCGTCGGCGCCCTGGCGGCCGACGAGGTGACGCTCATCTGCGCGCGGCTGCTCCAGGGAGCCGGGGCGGCCATGCTGAGCCCGGCGGCCATGTCGGTGATCCTCGCGCGCTTCACCGGCGAGGACCGCACCCGGACCATGAGCTGGTGGGGGGCGGCATCCACCGTCGGCGGGGCGCTCGGCGTCACCGTCGGCGGCATCCTCACCGGTGCGTTCGGGTGGAACAGCGTGATGGTGGTCACCGCCGCCTTCTCCGCCGCCATCCTCCTGGCGGGCTGGGTGATGCTCCCGGTCGACGAGAAGGGATCGCGGCGCTCGTTCGATGCGACGGGCGCCTCCCTGGTCACCGTCGCCGCGGTCGCGGTCGTCTACGCGGTCCTCGCCGCGCCCCATGCCGGTCTCATCTCTCCCGAGGTCATCATGGCGGCCCTCGCCGCGGTCGGTGCCGGACTCGCGTTCGTGCTCGTGGAGCGGCGCGCGTCAGACCCGATCCTCTCCCCGTCCGCGCTCCGCGACGCGCGGGTCTCCGGTGGCATCGTCGTGAACATGCTCGGGGGTGCGGCGCGCATCGCGTGCTTCGTGCTCGTCGCCCTCCTCATCCAGCAGGTCCTCCGGTACGCCCCCGCCGTCGCCGGACTCGCGATGCTGCCGACGTCCCTCGCCGGGTTCGCGGTCAGCACCCTCGTGCTGCCGCGCGTCCTCCGTCGCTTCGGACCCGAGAAGGTCGTGCTCGCGGGGCTCGGGATGCTCGTGGTCGCGCACCTGCTGTTCGCGTCGATCGACGCCGGCGCGCCGTACATCTGGCGCGTCCTGCCGGTGCTGATCCTCGCGGCCACGGGCGTCGCGTTCAGCTTCACGCCGACCACCCTCGTCATCGCCGACGGCATGGCCGCGCGCAACGCCGGAGTGAGCTCGGGGCTGGCATCGGCCACCGCGCAGATCGGGGGCGCCATCGGCATCGCCGTCTTCGGCGCCGCCAACGCGGCGGCGTACGCGGCGACGGTCGACGCCGGCGGTACGAGCGCGGCCGCCGTTGACGCGGGCCTCGCGGCCGCGCACCTCGCCGCCGCCGGCAGTGCCGCCGCAGCCATCCTCATTGCGATGCTGACCTTCCCGGCCCTGCGGATCCCCGGCGCGGCGCGGCGCCGGGCGGGGCAGGCCCGCCCCGCCGATCCGCGCTGAGTCAGACCCCGACGTCCCGCATCGCGACGGGGAGCTCCCGCGCCAACTCCCCCGCGAGGAAGCCGAGTCCGAGGCGCGCGCCCAGCAGCCGCCCCGCGCGGCCGTGCGTCCACGCTGCCCAGACCGCGGCCCGCGACGGCTCGAGCCCGCGCGCGGCGAACCCGGCGATCGCGCCGGCGAGCACGTCCCCACTCCCCGATGTGCCCAGCCCGGCGTCGCCCTCGTCGACGCGCCAGGCGCGGCCGGACGGGTCCGCGACCACGCCGTAGCAGTTCACCACCGCGTCGAAGCGGCGTGCGATCTCGCGCACGTCGTCCACGTGGTCGTCGAGGTCGCGCCCCAGCAGGATCCCGGCCTCCTCCTTGTTCGGGTTCAGCACGAGCCGCGCCGGCAGGGCGCCGCGGTCCACATCGCCGAGCACACCGAGGGCGAACGCGTCGAGCACGAGCACCTCGGGGCCCACGTTCGCGACGGCGAGCAGCGTGGCCCGGGTCTCGTCGGCGTCGGAGAATCCGGGACCGACGAGCACGGCATCCGCCGACTCGAGCTGCTCCCGCAGCGCGCCGCCGAGGGGCGTCTCGGCATCATCGGGGAGCGCGAGGATGCCGGCTTCGGGCAGCGCGATGCCGACGTGGGCGTCGATGGACTGGGGCACGGCGAGCGCGACGCGTCCGGCGCCGACGCGGAGCGCGGCCTCGCCCGCCAGCAGCACCGCACCGGGCGACGTTCTCGAGCCGCCGACCACCACGACGTCTCCGCGCGACTTCTTCGAGTCCCCGGGATCGGGCAGGCCCCAGCCGCGCAGCAGCGACTCGGTGACGCGCTCAGGCCGGCTCGACATCGGGGCTCCCCGGGTGCGCGGTGACGTCGGCGCCCTCTCGCCGCAGGTGCGCGACGTCGGAGAAGTCGACGAGCTCCCAGCCGCGGTCGCCGCGAACCAGGTGGGTGACCGACCCGTTGAGCACGGTGTGGTCTTCGGCGAACGCCAGCAGCTCGTCCTCGCGGAGGGGCAGCAGCACGTACAGCACGAGCATCACCACCGCGTCGTGGGCCACCATCAGCACGCTCTCGCCCGGACCGTCGAGCGCCTCACGCAGGAACGAGCGCAGCCGCAGCGCGACGTCGGCCCATGACTCCCCGCCGGGCGGGCGGTGGTAGAACTTGCCGAGGTGCCTGCGCCGGGCCATCTCGTCGGGGTGGCGGCGCGCGACACCGGTCCGGGTGAGCAGATCCAGGATGCCGAGCTCGCGGTCGCGCAACCGCTCGTCCACCACCACCGCGGCGTCCGCGCCGGACGCGTCGAGGGCGAGTGCGAGCGTCTCACGAGCCCGCAGATACGGCGATGCCCAGAAGGCGTCGATCGTCGCCCGCCGGTCGTGCAGCCATGCGCCGAGCGCCGTCGCCTGCTCGCGACCCGTATCGGACAGCGGGACGTCGGCGTCGCGCTCGTCGAGGGGGATGACCTCGAGCCCGTCGATCTCGGCTCTCGTCGCCGCGACGTTGCCGATGCTCTCCCCGTGCCGCACCAACCACAGCTCTCTGACCGCCATCACCTCAGGCTAGGCAGAACGCCCGGCGCGGGCACCCCGTTGACACGAGGTGCCCGCACCGGGCAGACGACCGCCGTCCGACGTCAGTTTGCGATGCCCCCGCACAGCACCGGAACCGTCGCCTCGAGCGGGATGGCCGCACCCAGCGACGACGAGCGGCTGGCGAACGGGTCGTCCGGGTTGAACGCGTACTGGCCGTTGCCGTCGAAGTCGATGCCGTGCACGATGACCTGCACCATCCCGGCGTCCGCGTACCCCGGGACGCTCGTGAGCGTGCGCTGGTAGAAGAGGTATCCGCTGGCGTCGGCGACCGCGAACCGATCCAGCGCGAGGGCGCTGCTGGGCGAGACGTCTCCGGTCGAGGTGAGCGAGGTGAGGATGCCGCCGTAGAACGGCACGCCGTCGACCACCGTCACCACTCCGTCCGGGCCGGCCGCATCGGGACCCGGGCAGCCGAGGTCCGCGGCATTCCCCGGCACGCCGTGGAGATGCATCGCGTGGGGCAGGTTCGGCGAGAGGCCCCACGCCTCCACCGTCACCTGCAGTTTGCCGTTGGGCAGCGCCTTGACCCGTGTGGTCCCGCTGGCCTGGCCGCCGGGCACGTCGGCCGGCTGGATCGACTCGAGGTCGTAGCTGTAACTGGCCACGGTCGCCGACGGGTTGTCGTCGTGAGCAGCGGATGCCGCTCCTGCGGTCCCCAGGACCAGGGCCACTCCCGCCGCGGCGGCCGCGACGGCTCTTGAGATTCTCATGGGATGGACTCCTTCGTCTCGCGGCGTCGGCCGCGCCCGCGACAGCGGAAAGGCTGTCGCGGGTGATTCGGAGCTCGGACCGATTCGGATGCCTCCGGACCGGTCACGACGCGACGCGGCGGCCACCCGATCCGGGTGACCGCCGCCCGCTGCGCTCAGTCGTCGCTGTCCGCGCCGGTCGCCACGACGGCGAACTCCGCGTCGAGGTCGATCTCGATGAACTCGCCGCCCGCCGTGAGCACCGTGACGTCCCACGGCGAGGTGCTGTCGTCGTCGGCCTCGATCTCGACGATGCGCCCGTCGGCCTCGGCGAGCGCCGCGTCGACGATCGCCGCGATCGCGTCGGCGTCGAGCACGTTCTGGGGCGCGGTGTCGTCCGCGTCGGCTTCCTCGGTGGAGGTGACGGATGTCTCCCCGGCGGCGTCGACCCGCACCTCGGTCTCGGTGCCGTCCTCGGTCTCGAGCGACACCTCGGCGCCGCCGTCGCGCTTCAGGTCGATCGACACCGGCTCGCCCTCGCCGGCGCCGGACGCGGCCTCGACCATGGCGACGAGGTCGTCGGCGGAGTCGGTGCCGAGGTTCGACAGGTCGCCGGACGCGCGGTCGTCGGACGCGTCGTCGTCGGCAGAGCCGTCGTCGGCGGAGCCGTCGTCGGTCGCGTCATCGGCGCCGTCGTCCGACACCGCCGAGGCGATGGCGTCGCCGGCGTCGTCGGCCTCGTCGGCGATCGCCGAGCCGATGGCGATGCCGCCGCCGGCGAGGATCGCGGCGGTGAGCACCGCCCCGCCGGCGATCAGCAGGCCGCGGGTGCGGCGGCGCTTCGGGGCTGCGGGAGCGGGAGTCGGCGTCACCGTGGCCGTGGTCGCGTCGGTCCGGGCGGCGTCTGCCTGGGCGGCCTCTTCCCGGCCGGCGTCGACGGGCTGGGGCGTGGAGGGGGAAGTCTCGGGGGTGCTGTTCTTGTCGTCCATGATTCGATGGTGCAGGCCGGCCGCTGAAGCACGCCTGAAGCGTCCTGAAGGCGTCTTCAGGATGCGGCGGGCAGCACGACCGAGAACCGCGCCCCGCCGAGCGGCGAGTCCTCGACGCGCACGCCGCCGCCTTCGACCTCCGCGATCGCGCGGACGATCGCGAGCCCCAGGCCGCTGCCGCCCGCGTCGCGGGCGCGCGCCTCGTCGAGCCGCACGAAGCGCTCGAAGATGCGATCGCGCTCGTCGGGCGGCACACCGGCGCCGTCGTCGTCGACGGTCAGCACCACCTCCGCGCCACGCCCTGTCACCCCGATAGCAACCGCGGATCGTGCGTGGCGGGCGGCGTTGTCGGCGAGGTTCCGCACCAGCTGCCCCAGCAGCCTGGCGTCGCCGCGCACCCGCGCCGCGCGGATGCCCGACCCGTCCACGGTGGCGCCGCCCGCGCGCAGCCGCCGCACCTCGGCGAGCGCGAGGTCGTCGAGGTCGACCAGGTCCTCGCGGAGCGCCGCCTGCTCGTCGAGCCGCGTCAGCAGCAGCAGCGCATCCACGAGCTCCTGCATGCGCAGCCCCTCGTCGTGGACCACCCCGGCGAGGTCGTCGACGGAGGTCGCGTCCGGATGCAGCTGGGCCAGCTCGGCGTGCTGGCGGATCGTCGCGAGCGGGGAGCGCAGCTCGTGCGAGGCATCCGACACGAACCGCCGCTGCGCGGTGGCCGCGGCATCCAACCGGTCCAGCATGCGGTTCATCGTGCCGGCGAGCGCGGCGATCTCATCACCCGAGGCCGGCACCGCGACACGGCGGTCGAGGCGGTCGGCGGTGATGTCGTCGACCTCCGCGCGGATGCGCGCGACCGGGCGGAGGGCGCGCCCGACCACCCACCACGTGATCGCCGCGACCAGCCCCGTGACGCCTGCGACGGCGACCGCGAGCAGCAGCGCCACCGTCGCGAGCGTGCCCTGGTCGTCCTCGATCGAGACGGCGAGCAGGAGGGCGCCGTCGTCGAGGTCCTCCCGCACGACGAGCATCGGCTCGCCATCGAACGTGGCGACGCTCGCGCCCTCGCCGTCGGGCAGGTCGCCGCCGTCGGCCTCCTCCGACGCCGCCACGACGCGGCCGTCGTCGTCGAGGACCTGCACGATGTCGTCCTCCAGCTCGGTCACCGCCGAGAGCCCTTCCGTGTCGACCCGCGCGGCCAGCTGCTCGGCGCGCGCCTCGGCGCCGCGGACGGCGGCATCGCGGATGCTGGAGGAGAGGATGCCGTAGAACGCCAGCGCCCCGGCCACGAGCGCGGCGGCGACGACCAGCGTCGCGGCCGCGGAGATGCGGGTCCGCAGCGACCGGCGGCGTCGCTCAGCCACCGTCGGCCGCCAGACGGTACCCCGCGCCGCGGACGGTCTCGATCGCCGCGCGACCGAACGGCCGGTCGACCTTGCGCCGCAGGTGCCCGACGTACACCTCGACGATGTTGGGGTCGCCCTCGAAGTCGTCGTTCCACACGCCGGCGATGAGGTCGCGCTTGGAGAGCACCTGCCCGCGGTGGCGCATGAGGTGCTCGAGCACCGAGAACTCCCGCGACGTGAGGTCGATCTCGGCGTCCCCGCGCCACGCCCGGCGGGCTCCCGGATCGAGTCGCAGGTCGCCCGCCTCGAGCACTGTCGGCCGCTCGACCCCGCCACGGCGGATGAGTGCACGCAGCCGCGCGACGAGCACGGCGAACGAGAAGGGCTTGGTGACGTAGTCATCGGCGCCCGTCTCGAGCGCCTCGACCTGGTCCCACTCGCCGTCCTTCGCGGTGAGCATCAGCACGGGCGTCCAGTTCTCCTCCGCGCGCAGCGCCTCGCAGACCCGCCAGCCGCTCATGCCCGGCATCATGAGGTCGAGCACGATCGCGTCGTACGCGGTCTCGCGGGCTCGCCACAGTCCGTCCACGCCGTTGTGAGCGACATCCACGCCGAAGCCTTCGGCTTCCAATCCGCGACGGATGCCGTCGGCCAGGCGCACCTCGTCATCCACCACCAGAATCCGCATCCGCTCCAGTCTGGCGCTCGGCGGCTGAATCCCGCCTGAAGCGCGCGCCGCTCAGTCGTCGCCGTCGTCGCCCTGGTCCTCGAGCCGCTTCTGCTCTTCCTCGGCCTGCTTGCGCTGCTCCTCTTCGAGCTTCTTCTGCTCCTGCTCGGCCTTCTTCTGGGCCTCTTCGGCTCTCTTCTGGGCCTGCTCGGCCGCCTTGCGCTCCTCGTCGGTCATGCCGGGGTCGACGACGACGTCGTTGCCGGAGTCGTCGGCCGGCGGCTCGGAGGGTGCGGGGTCGGCGGGGACGGTCAGCGCCGGCTCGGGCGAGGGACTGGGGGCGTTCAGGGCCGAGATGCCGAGCACGGCCGCGAGCCCGACCAGGGCAGCACCGAGCCCCGCCCCGATGAGGGCGACGGGACGCGGGCGCCGACGGGTCCGACCGACGTCGTTCGAGCGCGCCGGGTCCGCTGCCGCAGCGGAGCCGGGGGTCGAGGCGGGACCGGCCGGACCGGCAGCAGCGGCACCCGCTCCCGCACCCGCGATGCCCGCGAGCGGCGCGACGAGCGTCGGTCCGGTCAACGGAACAGTCGCAGCGGTCGCGTCGGTCGGATCCACGGCGGCCCCGGCCGTCGGCATCCGCTCCGTCAGTCCGCGGGCGGCCGCCGCGACCTCGGCAGCCGTCGGGCGCGCGCCCGGCTCGGTGCCGAGCATGCGCGTGAGCAGCTGCGTCCACCCCGGGCCCAGCGAGGCGGGCACGACGGGCGGGTTCTCCAGACGCGCCAGCGCCGCAGCCATGCCGCCGCCGTGCGGGTGGGCGCGGTCGCCGGTGAGCGCCTCCAGCAGCACGAGGCCGAGCGAGTAGATGTCGGAGGCGGGGGCCGGATCGCCGCCGCGGAGCTGCTCGGGTGCGAGGTAGGCGACGGTGCCGATGACCAGGCCGGGCGACGTGAGTCGCGAGGTATCGAGGAGGTACGCGATGCCGAAGTCCGCGAGCTTCGCGCGCGGGCGGGCGCCGGGGATCTGGGGCGGGCTCAGCAGCACGTTGGAGGGCTTGATGTCGCGGTGCACGACGCCGGCCTTGTGCACGACGTGCAGCGCCTCCGCCAGCTCGGTCGCCAGATGCGCCACGATGTCGGGGGGCAGGGCGCCCGCCGCGAGTCGTGCCGCGAGCGTCGGACCGGCCACGAACTCCATGGCCAGGTACTCGGGCCGGCCGGGGACCAGGCGGGCGTCGTAGAGCGTGACGAGCGACGGGTGGTTGAGCGAGGCGAGGACCGTCATCTCGCTGTGGGCGCGCTCGGAGGAGGAGCCGTCGACACCGGGCCGCATGATCTTGATCGCGACGGTACGCCCGAGCATCACGTCCTCGGCGCGGTAGACGCGCGCCATGCCGCCTTCGCCGACGCACTCGTCCAGTCGATAGCGACCGTCCAGCAGCGCAGCGGTCTCGTCGGCCTTCGCAGGTGTCATCCGCTCTCCCTGTCCGGGGCGCAGTCGCGCCGGGGCACTGTCGACGCTAGTCGGCGCGCGGCGATCGCGCCGCCTCTTGACCACGCGGCGCTCAGGCGGTCCGGCCCCAGGAGAGTCGGTGACCGGCCGCGGAGAACAGCTGCCGGCGCGGCCCACCGCAAGAGCCGCGCCGGCAGGGCCGGGTCACTGCCCGACGATCACCTCGATCTCGGCGAAGAGCTGATCGACTGCGGCATCCACCGTGATGGTCCCGAAGCCGAGCTCCTGACCCAGCGCCTTGAACTTCGCCTCGACCGACCCGTAGCCGACGATGGGCACGGGCGGCGGGTCGCCGAGCCTGTCGGCGATGGAGGCCTCGTAGTCGAGGATCTGCTGGGCGATCGCATCGAGCTCGATGCCGTCCCGCTGCGTCTCGGATGCCGGCATGCCGCGGTTCGTGCCGAAGATCGCCCCCGCCTCGGGGCTGTTGACCATGAAATCGATGAACGCGGCCGCCGCCTCGGGGTGGTCGGTCGTCTGCGCCGCCGACATCAGCATGCCGGCTTTCATGTACAGATCCTTCGCCCCCTCGTCGGTGACGGGAGGCGCCACGAGCTCGAGCTCGGTGTACGGCTCGCCGAGGTTGGCGAGGTAGCCCGCACCGAAGTTGTCCCACGTGATCTCGGAGAGCTGCTCGGCCGCGTCGAAGCCCGACATCGGCGACAGCTCCTCGAGCCGCTGCTGCGGCGTGACGACGTCGTCGTCGCGCAGCGTGACGCCGCGGTTCCAGAAGTCGGCGAGCTCCTCCTTCGTGAACCCGACCTCGCCGTCCTCGGTGAAGACGGACTTGCCCTCCGAGCGCAGCGCGAGCTCGAACGTCTGGATGAAGCCGGTGGGATTGCTCCCACCCCACGCCTGGACGCCCGCCTCGTTCGCCGCATCGCGCACGTCCGAGAGCCACTGGTCGTAGTCGTCCCAGTCGCCGCCGGTGAACAGCTCCGCCCCGACCTCGTCGGCGAGCATCGGGTTCTGGAACATGCCGAGCGCGTTGGTCGAGATCGGCATGCCGGCCGTCGCGTCGCCGACCTTCGCGATGTCGAGCACGTTCTGCTCGTACCCGTCGGTCGCGATGACCCCGCCGAGGTACGGGGTGAGGTCCAGGAGCAGCCCGTTCTCGGAGTACTGACGGACGTACGTCATGTCCATCTGGAACACGTCGGGAAGATCGCGCCCGGCGGCCTCGGTCTGCCGCTTCTCCCAGTACTCGTCCCAGGCGAGGAACGTCGAGTTCACCGTGATGTTCGGGTGCTCCTCGTTGAAGGCGGCGATCGCCTCGTCGTACATCTCGGCACGGACGTCGTTCCCCCAGAACGCGAAGTCGAGGGTGACCTCCTGATCCGGGTCCGGCGTGCCGGCACCCTCGGGGGCATCGCTTGCACACCCGGCGAGCAGGCCGAGCGACGCGGTCAGCGCGATCCCGGCCGCCAGTCTCCTACTGCGGAACATCATCGTCCTCTCAAGAAAGTGTTCGTTCACTATTGGTGGTGCCGCCACCGTAGTGAACGATCACCTTTGCTGTCAAGGAGGCCTCAGCCCGCATGCCGGACGTCGGCCATGATCGTTCACTCGCGCGCGGTGGCGTACCGTGAGACGCAGCGCGACGGACGACAGCGCGGAGGGAGACGCCGATGACCACCCAGCCGACCGGGTCGCGGCGTCCGACGATCATGGAGGTCGCCCGCCTCGCGGGCGTCTCGCACCAGACCGTGTCGCGGTATCTCCGCTTCGGCGGCGAGGGACTCAAACCCCGCACGCGCGACAGCGTCGCCGAGGCGATCGCGCAGCTGCACTACCGGCCGAACCTCGCGGCCCGTTCGATGCGCACGCGCGTGACGGGTCGCGTCGCCGTGGTGATGCCGGCGCTCGCCTACAACCCCACGCGCATGCTCGCGGGGGCGACGCACGCCGCGCATGAGGCCGGCTACCAGGTCGAGGTCATCAGCCCCGAGGGCGGGGCCGCGGCGCGCGCGGAGCGCGTGCTCGAGCTGGCGGACTCACGCCAGGTCGACGGCATCCTGGCGCTGTCGACGGTCGACCTGCCCACGCGCGATCTCCCGGCCGACGCGGTGCTCGTCGTGGCAGCGGCGTTCGACGACGAGATGCGCGGCATGGGCGAGCTCGTCGACGCCTCCCCCCTGGAGGAGATCATCGAGCACCTCGCCGGACTCGGCCACCGCCGCTTCCTCCATGTTGCCGGGTCGACGCTGTTCGCGTCGGCCCGTGCGCGCGCCGCGACGTTCACCGCGACGCTCGACCGCCTGGGGCTGCAGTCCGCCGGCGTGTTCGACGGCGACTGGTCGGGCGAATCGGGGATCGCCGCGGTGGAGTCCATCCGCGCGGGCGAGGAGCCGACCGCCATCATCGCCGCCAACGACCTCGTGGCGATGGGGGTGCTCCGCGGTGCTCACCAGCGCGGCTGGAGCGTTCCGGGCGACGTCAGCGTGACCGGCTGGGACGACACCCCCGGCAGCGCCGTGCTCGTCCCGTCGCTGACCACCGTCGACGTCAACCACGAGCGCATCGGCGAGAACGCCATGGCGCGGCTCATCGCCCGGCTCCGCGGCGAGGAGCCGCGGATCGCCGACGACCCGATCGCCCGCGTCGTCTGGCGCGAGTCGACGGGACCTGCGCCGACCGCGGGCTGAGGGGTTCGGCGGGTGCCCGGCGTCCGCGCGGCGGACCCGTCGCGCTCCGCGCACGCGCTGAGCGCGCGCGCCGGTCCTCAGCGGAGCGTCTCGGTGCGCACCCGCCGGACGACCGCCGAGCGGATCTCGAGCACGGGCACGTCGCCGGTCGGACGCACCCGCGGATCGACGTAGACGCCCGACGTCGGCGACCAGGCGAACGCCCGCAGCGTCAGCGGCGCCGAGGTCAGCCGCGACCGGTACGGCGTCAGATCGATCTCCCACGAACGGCCAGACCAGAACTGGTCGGCGATCAGCTCTTCCCCCACGTAGGCGCGGACGACGTCACCGGTCCACTCCAGCTCGAGGATCGACTGCTCGGCGTCCCACGCCTCCGCCGGCAGCGACACGTCGACGACGGCGGAATGCTCGAAGTCCTGGTCGGTCGGCGCCGAGAGGCGACCGGCCGGGCCGCCGCGTCGCACGGGGGCGACCGGGGCGGCGGCGAAGCCCGGCACGTCGAGCCGGATCGGGTGCGCACCGCCTGGCAGGGCGTACCGGGTGAAGACGGTGCCCTCGGCCGCCACCTCGGCGGGCGGCGCGTCGCGCAGCGGCGGCACCGCGTGGACGACAGCAACCGCCGCGCCGCGCACGGCGCGGAAGCCGTCCTCGAACCAGCCGCTCCCTGGCCACAGCACGATCGTGTCGCGCCCGTCGATCACCCCGCGCCACACCGACTCGGCGGTCTCGCGGTCGAGGAACACGAGCGTGGTGTCGCCGACGATCACCTCGCAGCCGACGCCGGGCGCGGCATCCGGAGTCGCATGGACGATGCCGTCGTCCACCCGCACCCGCGCACCGCGGATGTGCGAGGGGTCGACGCCCTCGAACTGCAGCTCGAGGTCGATGCCGTCGGCGGCGGCGAAGAGCACGACCGTGCCGACTGCGGTCTCGAAGCGGGTGATGGGCTGGGCGGTCGCGGTCAGCGCCGGGATCCCGCAGTACCGCTGACGCAGCGGCCAGGCGACGTACGCGCCGGTCGGCAGCGTCACCGGCTGCGACGGCACCGTGACGGCGCGATCGTCGAAGGCGACCTCGAACTGCACGTGGGCGACCGGAGGCAGGGCCGCGATCGCCGGCTGGTGGTTGTTCGCGAACAGGAACCCGCGACGCCCGTCGCCGCGGACGGCCCAGCGTGGCGCGCCGTCGCGCTGCACCGGGATGACGGCCGGTGCCGACGCGAGCTCGGTCGCGAACGCGCTCAGCATCAGGTGCTGCTGACGCAGTTTGTGGAAGTGCGGACGCTGCGAGCCGACCGTCCCCAGCGGCGCGAAGAAGTCGTAGTCGCGCACAGGCACGTCGTTGGGATAGTCGGTCGCCTGCGACTCCTGCGTCGACGAGAGCTCGCCCTGCACCTGCGTGCCGCCGTGGAACATGTAGTAGCCCTGCCACGCCGAGCCGCTTCCGACCTTGGTGAGGGCCAGCGCCGCGACGTCGTCCGGATCCACGAGGGGGCGTCGGTGGTACGCCACCGTCATGCCGCCGCCGAGCTCGCACGTGACGAACGGCCAGGGGTCGTCCCCGCCGAGCGACGCACCGGGGCGTGCGTCGGCGGGGGCGTCGCGCAGATCGGCGCCGACCGTGAGGTCGTCGCGCACCGTGCTGTACGTGAAGTGCATGACGCCGAACGCCGGCCAGCCGGTGTCGGACTCCTCCCAGAACCCGTCGGAGTAGCCGGCATAGACCGGGAGCACGCGTCCGCGCGGGAGCTGCGCCCCGCCCCACCCGGTCGCCGTCCACAGGCTCGCGCGCATGCCGACGTCCTCCGCGATGTCCCGCAGCGTCGCCAGATGGGGGCCGTCGTCGTAGAGCTCGTTGTCGACCTGGATGCCGACGATCGGGCGGTCCGGATGCTCCGGTGTGCGGAACAGCCCGCGCACCTGCTCCTCGATCGCCGCGTACCAGCGGCGAACGTGCTCGAGGTAGGACGGGTCGTTCGAGCGGTGCGCGAGGGGCAGCGCCTGCAGCCAGTCGGGGAACCCGCCGTTGCGCGCCTCGCCGTGCGCCCACGGGCCGATCCGCAGCATCACCGTCAGCCCCACGGCGTCGGCGAGCTCGACGAACCGTCGGATGTCGCAGGGCCCGTCCCATCGGAGCGCGCCCTCGATCTCCTCGTGGACGATCCAGAGCAGATACGTCGCGACGACGTCGATGCCCCCCGCCTTCATCTTGCGCAGCTCCCGCTCCCAGCGCTCGGGACGGTCACGGCTGAAGTGGTACTCCCCCATGACCGGGATCCACGGCCGTCCGTCGCGCGTGACGAAACGACTGGTCAGCCGGATGCCGCGGGCGGCGGTCGCGTCGTCGCCCATGTCGAGCGGCGCCGGCGTGACGGGTGCCGGATCCGTCACTCGGATGCGGTGCGGGCCGGGACGCGGCCCCGTCGCGGTCTCGGCGTCGGCGGTGGACTGCTGCGGCGGGACGCCGTCGAACGGAGTGGGCACCCATCGAACCTACGCGGATGCCCGAGCCCGGCCCCATGACGATCCGACGGAGACCCTGGACGAACCGCGCGATCAGGGCTGCGGATGCTGGTGCCACTGGCTGCGGCGCAGGTCGGCCAGCGATGCCTTCCAGACAGTGTGCCGCGGGTGCGCGGCCGCGCAGGGTGGAGACGGCGGATCGGAGTGCCGTGAGATCGTGCCGGTGCGAGGCTCAGGCGCCGGATTCCAGGACCTCCCGCGGCGAGCGCCCGCGCGGCTGCGTCGGCGCGGGACCGGGGTGCGCGAGCGGCGGCGTGGGGAGCGTGAGCGGCGCGCCCGGCCGCACCTCCACCTCCTCGCCGAAGTGACGCAGGCGCAGCGGCTGCTCCGTCGCGGTCAGGGTATACGTCGCGGCGCCGGCCTCGACGTCCACGCGCAGCACCGCGCCCGCGACGCGGATCCCGAAGCCGAGACCGGTGATCGGCTCCGCCAGCCGGGGCGAGAACGCGAGCCCGTCGGGCCCGTCCTTCATGCCGCCCAGGCCCGAGACCACCGCCGTCCAGACCCCCGCCAGCGCAGCGACGTGCAGCCCGTCGTCGATGTCGTCGCGCAGATCGTCGAGGTCGATCGTCGCCGCCTCGGTGAGGTAGTCGATCGCCAGTCCCAGGTGCCCCACCCACGCCGCCACCACCGACTGCGTCGCCGACGACAGCGACGAGTCGCGCACCGTGAGCTCCTCGTAGTACGCGAAGGCGCGCGCCGTCTCGTCCTCGGTGAAGCACTCGTGGTGGAACTGCAGCGCCAGCACCAGGTCGGCCTGCTTGAGCACCTGCTTGCGGTAGAGGTCGAAGTAGGGGAAGTGGTCCTGCAGCGGGTACTGGTCTTTCGACGTGGCTTCGAAGTCCCAGCGCTCGCGGCGGGTGAAGCCGGCGGACTGCTCGTGCACGTTCCGCTGCGCGTCGAACGGCACGGCCATCGCGTCGGCGGTCACCTCCCACGCGCCGATCTCCTCATCGGTCACCCGCAGGCGCCGTGCTTCGCCGGGATGCCGCCGCGCCGCCTCGGCCGCGCCCCGCAGGTTGCTCTGCGCGGCGAGATTCGTGAACGTGTTGTCGTCGACCAGCGCCGAGTACTCGTCGGGGCCGGTGATCCCGTCGATGTGGAAGACGCCGGCGTCGTCCCACCGGCCGAGCGAGACCCACAGGCGCGCGGTCTCGACGAGGATCTCCACCCCGACCTCGCCTTCGAAGTCGACGTCGCCCGTCGCCCGGACGTGCCGGATCACCGCCGCGGCGATGTCGGCGTTGATGTGGAACGCGACGGTGCCGGCCGGCCAATACCCCGAGCACTCGCGGCCGCTGATCGTCCGCCACGGGAACGCGGCACCGGCCAGATGCAGCTGCTTCGCGCGATGGCGCGCATGGTCGAGGGTCGACCGGCGCCAGCGCAGCGCGTCGGCCGCCGCGTCGGGGAGCGTGTACGTGAGCACGGGGAGGACGAAGGCCTCGGCGTCCCAGAAGGTGTGCCCCTCGTAGCCCGGCCCGGTGAGCCCCTTGCCGGGAATCGAGCGCACCTCGGCGCGTGCCGCCGCCTGGAGCACCTGGAACTGCGCGAACCGCGCGGCCTGCTGCAGCCGCGCCGAGCCGTCGATCCGCACGTCGGCGGCGTCCCAGTACTCGTCGAGGCAGGCCCGCTGCTGCGTCGCCAGAGCGTCCCAGCCGAGCCGGGCGGCGGTCGACACGGCGGCCTCGGCGCGGTCGCGGAGCGCGGCATCCGTCACCGCGTCCGACCACTCGTGCGCCACGAACTTCCCGATGCGGATGCCGTCGCCCGGCGCCAGCCGCGCGGTCACCGTCGTGCGTGCGACATCGTCGTCCGCGTCGGTGTCGCACGAGGCATCCGCGCCGGTGATGTCGTGCTCCATCACGACGGCGACGTGGATGCCGCTGCGGCGGGTGCGGTGCAGCATCGTCGCGCCGGTCCCCGAGACCGTGCGGTCGACCGGCTGGAAGGGGCGCTCGAGCGGTTCCATCACCCGATCGTCGGGGTGGACCGGCGGCAGCGGCTCGTTCGCGACGATCTCGGAGAGCACGGTGATCTCGACGGGGCCCGACACGGCCGTCACGCGGTAGTCGATCGCCGCGACCGCGCGGTGGGTGAGCGAGACGAGCCTCGTCGACTGGACGCGGACCGACCGGCCGGCGGGCGAGGTCCACTCCACCTCGCGCGTGAGCGTGCCGGCGCGGAAGTCCAGGAACTGGGTGTGGGTCGTCAGGCGACCCTCGCGGATGTCGAAGGGCTCGTCGCCCACCAGCAGCCGGATCACCTTGCCGTCCGGCGCGTTGATCAGGCTCTCGCCGACGTCGGGGTAGCCGTAGCCGTCCTCCGCGTACGGCATCGGGTGCTCCTCGAAGAGCCCGTTGAGGTACGCGCCGGACACCTCGCACGGGTCGCCCTCGTCGAGGGTGCCGCGCCAGCCGATGTGCCCGTTCGACAGCGAGAACACCGACTCCCGTCGCGCCTGGCGCTCGGGGTCCCATCCCGTCCAGCCGATGCCCCAGGCGGACACGTCGAAGCGGGAGCTGTGGCGCATGCCGCCATTCTCGGATTGCGGCCGACAGGGTGCGAAGCCCTTGCGTTCGCGACGCGGCCGGGCTATCGGCCGCCGCGTCGCATCGCCGCCGGAAGCGGCCCTCCGGCGGATGTGCTACCGTGGAACGTTCCCTGTCCGGGGAAATGAGTGTCGCTCCCCCTCTGCCTCAACGTGGAGAAGCAGATTCAGACGCTCACCGCACAACCCGCAGCGGCCATCTGCTCGCCGCCGCCCCTCTTCTCCGCAGAGCTCCGCATCGTCGTGAGCTCGGATTCCCACTGATGATCAGCACCTCCCTGCCTGCGCTCGACTGGCGCCAAGCCGACGACGGCGTCTTCGTGGCGACCCTCGCCGGCGAATACGCCGGTTTCGTCGACGTCGGCTCGGACGGCGCGGACGCCTACAGCAGCCGAGCCGTCCACCTCGGCCGCCACGACGCCGTCGACGCCGCCCGCGCGGCGGTCGCGGCCTCCCACTTCGAGCCGGCATCGCCGCCCGCTCGCCTCCATCGTCCGCTCCGAATGTTTCGGCGCGGCACCCCCGGTCGCTCCGGCGGCCCGAAAAGTAAAAGGAAAGACACGATGGCCACTGGCACCGTGAAATGGTTCAACTCCGAGAAGGGCTACGGCTTCATCGCACCCGATGACGGCTCGGCCGACCTCTTCGCGCACTTCAGCGCGATCACCGGCAATGGGTTCAAGGAGCTCCGCGACGACCAGAAGGTCGAATTCGACGCCGAGCAGGGCCCCAAGGGCATGCAGGCGGCGAACATCCGCCCGCTCTGATCCCTCATCCGCGCCGCCGGGCTCTCGTCACGAACGAACCGGCGGATCGGACTCCGGCGCCCGTCTCGCTTCAGCGAGGCGGGCGCTTCCGCATGCCGGGGAGCGGCCGCGGCCCGCCCGTCGCGGACCTGACGATCGCCCGTGAGTCGGCGCATATTCCCCCCGCCTCATACGCATCCCCGTAGCCTGGGCACAGCGATGGGCAACCGCCTTTGGCTTCCGACGGCCATAGCGGTCCCCCATCGAAACGGTGTCATCATCTCCACATCCGTCCTCGAGTCCCGGCTCGGCCCCATCCGCCAGACCTACGCCGGCACCGCCGAGTTCCCGCCCGTCGCCCGCGCCTACACCGAGGTGTCGCAGGTGGTGCGCGAGAGCGGCCTCCTCCGGCGCACGCCGTGGTTCTACGCCATGGTCGGCGTGGCCATCACGCTCGCCTTCGGCGGCGCGGTCACCGGCTTCATCCTGCTCGGCGACAGCTGGTACCAGCTGCTCATCGCCGCAGCGCTCGGCATCCTCTTCACGCAGGTCGCGTTCCTCTCCCACGAGGCCGCGCACCGGCAGATCCTCGCGTCCGGGCCGGCGAACGACCGACTCGCGCGCATCCTCGGCAACGGGGTCGTCGGCATGAGCTACTCGTGGTGGGCGACGAAGCACACCCGCCACCACGCCAACCCGAATCGGGTCGGCAAGGACCCCGACATCGACGTCGACACGATCTCCTTCCTCGACGAGGACGCGGCCCAGGCCCGCGGCATCCGTCGCCTGATCACCCGCCGCCAGGGCTGGCTGTTCTTCCCGCTGCTGACGCTGGAGGGCCTCAACCTGCACTTCATCGCCATCCGCCACCTCGTCGGACGCGGAGAGGTCAAGGGCCGCTGGATCGAGCTCGGCATGCTCGCGGCGCGGTTCGCCGTCGTCTGGACGCCGGTCTTCGTCTTCCTGCCGCTGGGCATGGCGTTCGCGTTCCTGGGCGTGCAGCTCGCCGTCTTCGGCGTGTACATGGGCGCCTCGTTCGCCCCGAACCACAAGGGGATGCCGGTCATCGCCCCCGACGCGAAGCTCGACTTCTTCAGCAAGCAGGTCCGCACGTCGCGCAACGTGTCCGGCGGCTGGTGGGCGACGTGGCTCATGGGCGGGCTGAACTACCAGGTCGAGCACCACCTGTTCCCGAACATGCCGCGCCCGCACCTCGCCAAGGCCCGCGAGATCGTGCGCGACCACTGCCGCACGCTGGGCGTCCCGTACACCGAGACGACGCTGTGGCGCTCGTACGGCATCGTGATCGACTACCTCAACCGCGTCGGGCTCGCCGCCCGCGACCCGTTCGACTGCCCCGTCGTCGGCACCTACCGCCGGGCCTGAGCCGGCGCCACCGGACGGGCGCGTCTCGATGTCGTGACCCCCTGCGCGGGGGTGCGGTGTCGGATGCCCGTGCTTGGCTGAGCTCATGGACACCGTGACCTCCGCCGACGGCACCCCGATCGCGTACGAGCAGACGGGCGCCGGCCCGGTGGTCGTCATCGTGGGCGGCGCGTTCTCCACCGCCGCCGACGCCGCAGGGCTGGCGAGCGCGCTGGCGGATGCCGGATTCCTGGCCGTCACGTGGGACCGCCGCGCGCGAGGCTCGAGCGGCGACGCACCGGGCTCCACGCCCGAGCGGGAGGCCGAGGATCTCGCGGCGGTGATCGACGCCGTCGGCGGCCACGCGGCCGTGCTCGGGCATTCGTCCGGCGCCGTGCTGGCCCTCTTCGCGGCAGCGCGCGGCGTGCCGGTCCGGGCGCTGTTCCTGTCGGAGCCGCCGCTGCGCTTCGGTGTCGACGAGCCCGACGACGCCCTCGCCGAGCGGCTGCAGCGACTCGTCGACGAGGGCCGGCCCGACGAGGCGGTCGTGACCTTCCAGCTCGAAGGCGTGGGCCTGCCCCGCGACATGGTCGAGAGCATCCGGGCGAGCGACCAGTTCGCCGCTCTCCTCCCCCTCGCGCAGTCGACGGTCTACGACACCAACCTCGTGCGCGAGGCCTCGACGCCGAGCGATGCGATGCTGTCGGTCCGCGCCTCCGTCACGGTGCTCCGCGGCGAGCAGACGTTCCCCCTCCTGCTGACGGCGGCCGACCGCCTTGCGGAGGCTGTCGACGGGGCCGAGCTGGTCGTCGTGCCCGAGTCCGTCATGCATCGCCCCGACCCCGTGGCGACCGCGCGCGTCGTGCGCGAGCGCATGTCCTGATCGGCCGCGACCCCGGCGACGACGCCGTCAGGCCCGGAAGAACCCCACGCCGAGGTCGGGGTGATCGACGAACACCCCGTCGACGCCCGCGTCGCGGATGACGCCCCATTCCGACTCCCAGTCCCCGAACGACGACGGGCCGCCCCGCGTGCGGAACTGCCCGATGAGGAATCGGTTCTCGGGCCGGCAGGTCCACGTGTACACGCGCAGGCCGCGCTCGTGGGCGTCGCCGACCACGCGGGACGCGCCACTGGTGCGGCCCAGCTTGTCGGGCGCCAGGATCATGCGCTTGTCGACGCTGATGCCGTCGACCCGGCCGGCGAGGGTGTCCAGCCCGGCGGGCGCCGCGGTCTGGGCATACGTCAGGGCGGCCGTGCCGTGCGCGGCATAGAGGTCGAACGGGCGTCCCGCGGCCTCCAGCAGATACACGTACGTCGCCGGGATGCCGCGCGCCTGGAGCGCGAACAGCACGCTCGACTCGAACGCCTCGATCGTGAGCGGCAGCACCCCCGTCGCCCACCCCGCGTCCCGGAGCTCTGCGTCGACCAGCGCGGCGATGTCCCAGCCGACCGACGCGAAGTACGTGGCGTGCTTGATCTCGAGCACGACGCCGATCTCGCGGCCGTGCTCGAGCGACGCCTCCCGCGCCGCGTCGAGCACATCGCGCAGCCGCAGCACCGGCTGCTCGCCGTCGAAGCTGGCGCTGGCCGGCCGGAGGTCGGGGATGCGCTCTCGGCAGCGCAGTGTCGAGAGCTCGTCCCAGGTGAAGTCCTCGGTGAACCAGCCGGTCAGCGAGCTGCCGTCGACGGTCTTCGTCGTGCGGCGACCGGCGAACTCGGGGCGGTCGGCGACATCCGTCGTGCCCGAGATCTCGTTCTCGTGCCGGACGACCAGCACACCGTCCCTCGAGACGACCACGTCGGGCTCCACCGCATCGACGCCCATGGCGAAGGCGAGCGCGTAGGACGAGCGGGAGTGCTCAGGACGGTAGCCGGGCGCGCCGCGGTGCCCGATGACGAGCGGGGTCCGGCGCGGCACCGTCCCACCCTAGCCGCGGCGCCCTCGACCGACGCCGGGACCGGCGGTCGAGGCATCCGTTCATAGCCCTCTCACAGCGCGGGTCCGTGCCCGGCGGGGCGGCCGTCGGATAGTGTGGATCAACAGCATCGTGCTGGGATTCCCTTGACATTGGAGTGTGAGAGCAGTGGCCCTCAACAACCCCGCGTTCAACAACCCGGCCTTCCAGGACCCGAAGGCCGTTCAGACCTACCCCGGCGGTCCGCAGGCGGCGAACCTCGGCGGGCCCACGCAGTACGCGACGGCGCAGCATGCGGGAACGGATGCCGCGGCCCAGGCGCACCTCGAGGGCATGTACGCGGCCCCGTCTGCCGGTGCCGTCGAGACCGGTCGCATGACGATCGAGGACACCGTCTGGAAGACGCTCGGCCTCTTCGCCGTCCTCCTGGTCACCGCCACGGTCGGCTGGGTGTGGACCATGGCCGGCGTCACCCCCGCCAACCCGAACCCGTCGATCCTCCCCTGGATGCTCGGCGCCCTCGGCGGCTTCGTGCTGTCGCTCGTCGTGATCTTCGGCTCGCGCAAGAAGGTGCGGCCGGGCCTCATCATCGCGTACGCCGCGTTCGAGGGTCTGTTCGTCGGCGGCATCTCGGCGTTCTTCGAGTTCATCTGGCCCGGCATCGTCGTGCAGGCGACGCTGGCCACGCTGTCGGTCGTGGGCGTGACGCTCGCGCTCTTCGCCAGCGGCAAGGTCCGCGCCTCCAAGCGCGCGACGAAGATCTTCATGATCGCGATGATCGGCTACCTCGTGTTCTCGCTGATCAACGTCGGCCTCATGCTCTTCAACGTCCCGATCGCCGGCGGCGCCTTCGGCCTGCTGAGCCAGGAGTTCATGGGCATCCCGCTCGGCCTCATCATCGGCGTGCTCGTGGTCATCATGGCCGCGTACTCGCTGGTGCTGGACTTCGACCAGGTGCAGCAGGGCGTGCGCAACGGCGCCCCGCGTCAGTACGCCTGGCTCGGCGCGTTCGGCATCATGGTGACCGTCGTCTGGCTGTACGTCGAGATCCTTCGCATCCTCGCCATCCTGCGCGGAAGCGAGTGACCCGCAGCTGATCACGGAGGGCCGTCCCGGAAGGGGCGGCCCCCCGTCGTTGCGGCGACGGCCTCCCGCCGCAGCGAGGAGGGTCGCCTATAGTGGCGCCATGACCGCACCGAGGCGGGCTCGCACGAGAGCAGGCGTCATCGCCCTGTGGGCGGTCCTCCTCGGCCTGGCGTCCCCGTTGCTCGGCGCGACGCCGGCCATGGCCGAGCTCGGGTACGCGCCGGCCGAGTGCTCCGTCGACGTCCCCGAGCAGCACGCCCACCGGGTCACGTGCGGCATCCTGACCGTGCCGGAGGGCCGGGGCGGCGCCGGCGACCCGGCGCGCGAGCTGCAGCTCCCGGTGGTCAGGGTGAAGAGCACCTCGGACGCGCCGGCCGCCGACCCGCTGATCTTCCCCACGACCGGGGGCCCCGGCGGCGGCAGCGTGTCGGCGCTCTGGTACTTCCTCGACCACGCGCAGTGGGCCACCGACGACCGCGACGTGATCATCGTCGAGCAGCGCGGCGACGTCGATGCCGAACCCACGCTCGACTGCCCGGAGCTCGACACGAGCGCCCTGGCCGAGGACGGGCGGCTGCCCACGGGAGCGGCGCTCGCCGAGCGGCGCGCCGCGCTCCTCTCGGAGTGCCGCGAGCGCCTCGTCGCCGACGGCATGGATCTCGCCGCCTACACGAGCGCGGCGAGCGTGGCCGACCTCGCGGATCTGCGAGCCGCGCTCGGCTACGACCAGTGGAACCTGTACGGCGTCTCGTACGGGTCGCGACTGGCGATGACGGTGATGCGCGACCGGCCCGACGGCCTGCGCGCGGTCGTGCTGGACGGCGTGTACCCCCCGAACATCGACCGCTTCGAGCTGACCCCGCAAGCGCTGCGGGCCTCCATCGACTGGCTGCTGGCGGCGTGCGCCGCGGACGCGGACTGCCACGAGCGGTACCCCGACCTGGAGGGCTCCCTCGAGCGGGTGCTCGAGCGCACCGCCCGCGAACCGATCACCGCGGCGGTGCGGGACCCCGGGACGGGCGGCACGCTGCAGCTCGAGATCGCGGACGACGACATCATGGGCGGCCTGTTCGACGCCTTCTACGACGCCGCGACGGTGCGGGTGCTCCCCTTCGTCATCGATCGCCTGGACCGCGGCGATGACGGCGTCGTCGTTCCGCTCGCGCAGCGTGCCATCGACAACGCGGATTCGCTCAGTGAAGGGCTGAACCTGTCCATCGAGTGCGCCGAGGAGGTCCCGTTCAACGACCCGGCGCTCATCGAGGAGACGACGTCCGCCGACCCGCTGCTCACCCACTACGCGGGCTTCGCGCCGGTCAGCGAGGACTGCGCGGTGTGGAACGTGCCCGCGCTCCCCGCGAGCGAGAACGACCCGGTCTCCAGCGCCATCCCCACGCTCATCACGAGCGGCCGGTTCGACCCGGTGACGCCGAGCGCGTGGAGCGAACCCGCCGCCGCGGGTCTGACGGCGGCCTACCGCTACGAGTTCCCGGGCATGGGGCACGGAGCGGTGTGGGGCAACTGGTACGAGCCGTGCGCGGCATCCGTCGCCACCGCGTTCCTCCGCGACCCGTCGGTCGAGCCCGACACGTCGTGCATCGGCGACGCCGACCCGATCGACTTCCTCACCGCCACCGACATCCGTCCCACCACCGCGGTCTACCGGCTCGACGCGGATCTCGTCCGGAGCCCGAACCCATGGCAGATCGGCATCGCGGGGGTCACGGTGATCGGCCTCGGCCTGATCCTCCTCTACGCGCTCGGCTACGGCGTCCACCGTCTCGTGCGGCGCCACGGCGAGGCACCGGACGGCGCCGTGCTCACGGCGGGGATCGCCGCCGGGGCGAATCTGGCGTTCGTGGGAGCCCTCGCGCTCATCCTGCTGCGCACCGAGCCGCTCGTCCTCGGCTTCGGGCTCCCCACCGGCACCTGGCCGATCGTGCTGCTGCCGCTCGTCGGCATGGTGTTCACCGTCATGCTCGGCGTGCTCCTTGTGCGGGCCGGCGTCACGCGCGAAGGCGCCATCGGCCACGTCGTGGCGCTGTGGATCGCCGCGGCCGTCCTCGTCGTGTTCGCCGTCTGGGTCCTGGTGCGCGGGCTCGTCGTCTTCTGACGACCGCGCGCACAGGATCGGAGGTTCTGGCCGACCCGCCGCCCGTGGCGGCCGGGCGGCGGCGTGTCGGCCGAGGCATCCGATCCTGCGCACGTTCTGCTGTGGGCGGAACGGCTCGCGACCTGCGCCGCCGGCGTCTTATCGTGACGCCATGGCCGAGATCATCCCGCTGCCGACCGCGCCCGCCTCGAGGACCGCGCCGCGCGACCCCGAGCCGCTCTGGCGAGACGCCCTCGGCGACCGCCTGCGCCGGCTCCGCCACGAGCGCGGCGAACGGCTCGCCGACACCGCCGACCGCGCCGGCGTCTCGCCGCAGTACCTGTCCGAGATCGAGCGCGGCATCAAGGAGCCCTCGAGCGAGATGATCGCCGCCGTCGCCGGAGCGCTCGAAGTCACGCTGATCGAGCTCACCGCCGGCGTCGTCGACGACCTCCGGATGCGGGCGACCGAGCGCGCGGTGGCTGGATGCCGCGCCGCGTACTCGCTGGCCGCCTGAGCCGACCGGCGCCCCGGCCGGGCGGGGCGTCAACCCCTGGCCGATGTCGCGGGGCGTCGCTAGCGTGGGCCGGGTGACGCCTGCCAAGACGGAAGCCGAGCTCCTCCAGATCGACGGGCACGAGGTGCGCATCTCGAGCCCCGGCAAGATCGTGTTCCCGGATCCCGGCATCACCAAGCTCGACGTGGTGCGGTACTACCTCGCGGTGGCCGAGGGCGCCCTGCGCGGCGCGGGCGGACGCCCCATGGTGCTCAAGCGCTTCCCGAAGGGCATCGACGCCGAGCCGTTCTTCCAGAAGCGCGTGCCCGAGAACCACCCCGACTTCGTCGACACCGCGACGCTGCAGTACGCCCGGGGCACCTCGGCCGAAGAGGCGGTGATCCGGGATGCCGCGGGCCTGGCGTGGGTCGTCAACCTCGGGTGCCTCGACCTCAACCCGCACCCCGTGCGCGCGGAGGACCTCGACCATCCCGACGAGCTGCGCATCGACCTCGACCCGATGCCCGGCGTCGACTGGTCGCAGATCGTCGACGTGGCCTTCGTCGCCCGCGACGTGCTCGACGACGTGGGCCTGGTGGGATGGCCGAAGACGAGCGGGTCGCGCGGCCTGCACATCCTGGTGCGCATCGCGCCCCACTGGGACTACAAGCAGGTGCGCCTGGCGGCCGAGACGCTCGCGCGCGAGGTCGAGGACCGCGCACCCGGCCTTGCGACCGCCCGCTGGTGGAAGGAGGAGCGCGGCGAGAGCGTGTTCGTCGACTTCAACCAGAACGCGAAGGACCGCACCGTGGCATCCGCGTACTCCATCCGGCCGCTTCCCGACGCGCGCGTGTCGACCCCGCTCGACTGGGACGAGGTGCGGGCGCGGCGCCCCGAGGAGTTCACGGTGCTCACCGTGCCGCAGCGCTACGCCGACCTCGGCGACCCGCACGCCGGCATCGACGACGCCGTCGGCACCCTCGACGGCCTGCTGCGCCTGGCCGAGGAGCTGGGTCCCGCCGAGAAGCCGCCACGCGGCGGCGACGGCTCGGGCCGGCGGCAGTCCACGATGCCGCTCATCGAGGTGGCCCGCACCAAGACGAAGCCCGAGGCCACCGCCGCGCTCGACGAGTGGACGAAGCGGCATCCGTCGGTCGCCGCCCAGCTGCACCCCGCCGACGTGATGGTCGACGGGATGCGCGGGTCGAGCTCGCTCTGGTACCGCGTGCGGGTGAACCTGCAGCACGTGCCCGAGTCCGAGCGCCCGCCGCAGGAGGAGCTCATCGCCGACTACGACCCCTGGGAGGGCAAGGTCTGGCCGGGCGCGACCGAGGAGTGAGTGTGCCGGCGGGCGGGCGGGCTCACCGCTCCGCGAGCACGTGGTCGGCGAGCCCGTAGGCCACGGCGTCGGCCGCAGTGAAGACGCGGTCGCGGTCGGTGTCGGCTCGGAGCTTCGCGGCATCCTGCCCGGTGTGCCGCGCGAGGATCTGCTCGACCTCGCCCCGCACGCGCACGAGCTCGTCGGCCTGCAGGATGAGGTCGGGGATCGCGCCCCTCCCCTGACCGGCCGGCTGATGCAGCACGACGCGCGCGTGGGGCAGCACCGAGCGCTTGCCCGGCGCACCCGCGGCCAGCATCACCGCGCCTACGCCGATCGCCTGCCCCACGACCGTGGTGGCGACATCCGGCCGCACGTGCTGCATCGTGTCGTACACCGCGAGCATCGCCGACGGGTCGCCGCCCTCGCAGTTGATGTAGAGCTGGATGTCACGCTCCGGGGAGTCCGCGTCGAGGTGCAGCAGCTGCGCGATGAGCGCGTTCGCGACGCCGGCGTCGATCCCGGTGCCGAGGTAGACGACGCGCTCCGCGAGCAGGTGCGAGTAGACGTCCATGATGCGATCGCCGCGCGGATGCTGCGCCACGACGTTGGGGATCGCGTACGAGCTCATGCCGCCACCTCCGCCGGGCCGAGGCCGAGCCCGGCCGGACGCCGCCGGCGCGGGACGACCTGCGCGAAGTCCGCGACGACGCCGTCGATGAACCCGTAGTCCTGCGCCTCGGCGGCGGTGTACCAGCGGTCGTGCAGCGAGTCGTCGAAGATGCGCTCGACGCTCTGGCCGGTGTCGTGTGCGATGAGGCCGAGCACGGTGTCGCGCATGTGGCGCAGGTCGTCGGCCTGCACCTCGACCTCCACTGCCGAGCCCCCGATCCCCGCCGAGCCCTGGTGCATGAGGATCCGCGCGTGCGGCAGGGCGCGCCGCTTGCCCTTCGCGCCCGCCGACAGCAGGAACTGCCCGGCGCTGCACGCCAGCCCGAGGGCGAGCGTCGCGACGTCGTTGGGGATGAGGTTCATGACGTCGCGGATCGCGAGCATCGAGGGCACCGACCCGCCGGGCGAGTGGATCCACAGCGCGATGTCGGATGCCTCGTCCTCCGCCGCGAGCGCGAGGAGCTGCGTCGCCAGCAGCGTGCCGTTGTCGTCGTCGAGGGGGCCGTCGAGCACGAGCACGCGCTGGTGGAACAGCTCGCGCCGCGCTTCGGCCCCGAACCGGGGGATTCTGCCTTCGTCTGCCATGCCCCCAGCCTGCGCCGCGCCGGACGCCGCGGCATCCGTTTCCGCTCCCGGCCGCTCTGCCCTCAGCGGAGCGCCCGCTCAACCCCGTTCACTTGCGCTGTATGTACGCGAAAACCCGGGAACGGCGTACATACAGCACAAGCGAACCCAGGGGAAGGGGCGACGGGCGACGGGTCAGGGCGGCGAAGGCGTCGCGCCGGGGCTGTCGAAGACGCCGCTCAGGCGAGCCGATGCATCAGCGTGCGCGCGGAGGGAAGCGCCGCGACCGCTGCGAAGCCGTGCCGGTCGAACATGGCGACGGTGCCGGTGGAGAACCCGGCGGGCAGCTCGCCGCCTCGTCTCGAGGTGTCGACGGGGTAGGCCTCGAGAGCGGTCGCTCCGTGCTCGAGGGCGTGGTCCAGGGCCGCCGTCAGGAGCGCCGCGCCGACGCCCGCGCGGCGTCGCGCGGGCGGCACGAGGATGCAGTAGATCGCCCACACACCCGGGTCGTCCGCCGCGTACGGGCTGTGAGCGCGTACGAGTCGGTTCGCCAGGACGTGCCGCACCCGCACGCGCGGCTCGACGCCGCACCAGCCGACGGGCGCGTCCGCGCCGAAGGCGACGAGACCACGCGGCGGATCGAGACTGCGCACCTGCTCGCGCAGGAGGTCTCGCCGGGATTCGCGGGTGGTTCGCCGCGCATCCGCATTCTCGAGGATGTGGAACTGGCACAGGCAGTTGCGCGACGAGGCGTCGGCCTGCATCACGGTGTCGACGGCATCCCATCCCGCCTCCGTCGCCGGGAGCACCCGCACGTCCATGGCCCGACGGTACGGCCCCCCACCGACATCGCCGAGCGTCGGAGCGCGGCTCAGCCGGCTCACTTGCGCTGTATGCACGAGAAAACCGGAAACGGCGTACATACAGCCCAAGTGAACCAGGGGAAAGGGGCGACGGGAGCGTCGGGTCAGGGGCGGCGCGGGGGGCGTTCGACGGCGGTGCGGAGGGCGGCGACGAGGGCGGGACGCACGGCGTCGGGCGTGAAGGCAGCGGCCGCACGGCGCGCCCGGGATGACAGCTCGGCGCGCCGGGCGTCGTCTCGCAGCAGCTCGACGATCGCGGTCGCCAGCGCGTCGACGTCGCCGGGCGGCACCATCACCCCCGCGTCCCCGACCGCTTCGCGGGGGCCGTACCGGACGTCGGTCGACACCACCGGAAGCCCGCGGGCGAGGGCCTCGGCGATCGACAGACCCTGTCCCTCGAACGCGGTGGACGTGACGAACAGCGCCGACCGGTCGAAGATCGCGTCCCGGTCGCTCGTCGAGCCGCGGAGGGTGACGGATGCCGCCACCCCCAGCTCCTCGATCAGCTCCTGCAGCTCGTCCCGCAGCGGGCCCTCGCCGTAGATGTCGAGGCGCGCGTCGGGCAGTTCCGCCGCCACCCGCGCCCAGGCGCGGATCGCGAGGTCGACGCGCTTCTGCGGTGCCAGCCGGTTGAGCATCACGACCCGGAGCGGGTCGCGGGATGCCGCGCCCGGAGGCTCCGCGCCGAGCTCGATCGTGTTCGGCACGACGTTCAAGGTGCCCGGGTCGCCGAACCGGGCGGCGATCTCGTCGCGCTGCGCGGCCGTGGGGAACAGCACGGCGTCATAGCGGTCGACCGTCGAGAGCCACCGCTCCCACATGCCGGTCACGGGGGCGTCGGGATCGTCGTGCGGCGCCGGCAGGTGCGAATTGTGGACGGTGTGCACGAGCCGCACGCGCGGATCGTCCCACTCGACCATCGCCTCGCCGATCTGGCGCGACTCGAGGATCACGACCAGCATCCGGTCGGGATCGCCTGCCGCCGCCCGCCGCTCGTCGGCGATGGCCGTCAGCCATGCGGCGTACAGGCTTCGGAATCCGCGGAGGACGCGGTCGCCGTCCGGGGCGTGAACGATGATCGCGGCATCCGAGAGATGCCAGGTCGGATCGTCGTGAAGCACCGGCAGCGACACGACCGGCCGGCCCGAGGCATCCGTCACCACCCGGTACTCGATGCCGGGATCCGCCGTGTCCGTCGCCGGCTCCCCGGCCGCGAAGAGCCACGACGGGTCGGTCACGATCTCGTCGAAGAGATTCCGCGCCGACGCGGTGCGCTCGAGCAGGCCGGCGTCGACGAACGCCTGCCGCTGTGCGGCGTGCACCTCGGGTGACGCGCCGTCGACGCTCAGCAGCAGCGGGTCGGCTGCGCCGGCGGATGCCAGCAGCCGCAGGCGGGTCGGCACCGCAACGGCGAAGCCGCCGTCCAGGCCGAGAGCGACGCGGCTGCCGAGCAGCACGTAGTCGGCGTCGGGAAGGGCGTCGTCGGGGGCCGCAGTCACGCGTCCATCCTCCCGCACGGGGGCGGGGACGACGGCACGATCAGGCGACGGAGACGGCGGATGCCCCGAATCGGCGAGGTTCGAGGCATCCGTTCACGTCACTCCCACTCGATGGTCCCCGGCGGCTTCGACGTGACGTCGAGCACGACGCGGTTGACCTCGCGCACCTCGTTCGTGATGCGGTTGGAGATGCGGGAGAGCACGTCGTAGGGCAGGCGCGTCCAGTCCGCGGTCATCGCGTCCTCGGACGACACCGGGCGCAGCACGATCGGGTGGCCGTAGGTGCGGCCGTCGCCCTGCACGCCCACCGAGCGGACGTCGGCCAGGAGCACGACCGGGCACTGCCAGATCTCGCCGTCCAGGGCCGCCCTGGTCAGCTCCTCGCGGGCGATGGCGTCGGCGTCACGCAGGATCTCGAGGCGGTCAGCGGTGACCTCACCCACGATCCGGATGCCGAGGCCGGGGCCCGGAAAGGGCTGTCGCGCGACGATCGCCTCCGGGAGGCCGAGCTCGCGCCCGATCGCGCGCACCTCGTCCTTGAAGAGGGTGCGCAGCGGCTCGACGAGCTCGAACTGCAGGTCCTCGGGAAGGCCGCCGACGTTGTGGTGGGACTTGATGTTCGCGGTGCCCGTGCCGCCGCCAGACTCGACCACGTCGGGGTACAGCGTGCCCTGCACGAGGAAGCGGATGGGCTCGCCCTCGGCCGCGGCCTCGGCGACGAGGTCGGCCTGCACCTTCTCGAAGGCGCGGATGAACTCGCGGCCGATGATCTTGCGCTTCTGCTCCGGGTCGCTGACGCCGGCGAGCGCCGACAGGAACTGCTCGCGCGCGTCGACGGTCACCAGGCGCACGCCTGTGGAGGCGACGTAGTCCTGCTCGACCTGCTCGCGCTCGCCCTTGCGGAGGAGACCGTGGTCGACGAACACGGCGACGAGCTGGTCGCCGACGGCCTCGTGCACGAGGGCCGTCGAGACGGCCGAGTCGACGCCGCCCGACAGGGCCGACAGCACGCGCCCCGAGCCGACCTGCGCCCGGATCTTCTCCACCTGCTCGGCGATGACGTTGCCGCTGTTCCAGTCGGCCGGGAGCCCCGCCGCCTTGTGCAGGAAGTTCTCGATGACGTTCTGCCCGTAGTCGGTGTGCTTGACCTCGGGATGCCACTGCACGCCGTAGAAGCGGCGCTCGTCGCTGCCGAACGCGGCGACGGGCGTGGCATCCGTCGACGCGAGCACGTCGAAGCCCTCGGGCGCGCGCGACACCTGGTCGCCGTGGCTCATCCACACGTTCTGCTCGGTGGGCTGACCGGCCAGCAGCACGCCGCCGTCACCGCTGACCGCGGCATCCGTCGCCCCGTACTCGCGCAGGCCGGTGTGCGCGACCTCGCCGCCGAGCGCCTGCGCCATGACCTGGAAGCCGTAGCAGATGCCCAGCGTCGGCACGCCGAGGTCGAACACGCCGGTGTCCAGCGACGGCGCCCCCTCCTCGTACACCGAGGACGGTCCGCCCGAGAGGATGATGCCCACCGGGTTCTTCGCCGCGATGTCCTGGGCGGTCGCGGTGTGCGGCACGATCTCGCTGTAGACGCCGGCCTCGCGCACGCGGCGGGCGATCAGCTGCGCGTACTGCGCACCGAAATCGACGACGAGGACGGGACGCTGGGAGGTCTCGGTCTGTTCGGTCAACGCTGGTTCTCCGTGGGGATCGCGGGGGCGGGGGTCGCAAGTGAGTCGGCGGCGGTCGAGCGCTCGGTGCCCGCGTGCAGCTCCGCCGCCTCGCGCTCGGCGAGATAGGCCTTCACGTCACGGCCGACGCGGGCCTCCATGAAGAACGACAGCAGCGGCACGATGCCGCCGGCGGCGAGCATCGCCAGGCGCCACAGGTTCCAGCGCATGAGGCTCCACACGCGGAAGCACGAGATGAGGTAGACGACGTAGAACCAGCCGTGGGCGACGAGGATGCCCAGCGACAGGTTGAACCCGTCGCCGGTCGACTCGAGACCCGCAGCGGTCTCGACGACCGGCGCGAACCACAGGAGGCCGCCCGATCCGCCGAGGAACAGCTCGTAGCCGAGTGCGTACTTGGCGATCATCTCGGCGACCAGCAGCAGCAGCATGGTGCCCGTGATGACCGAGCAGACCTGGTAGAACCTCAGGGCTCCGCGGATCGCCGGAAAGGAAGCGAGCTTCGGGGCGCGGGGCATGGCCCCAGTCTACCCGCGGGATTCCGTGCGCCCGTCGGGGCCTGTGGCCGTGGCATCCGCCTCGTCGTCGTCCTCGAAGTCCTCGAGCTCCCGCTCCCACGCGTCCTTGGCGAGGCGATACCAGAGGTAGAACGCGAAGCCGGCGAACACGGCCCACTCGACCGCGTAGAAGATGTTGAGCCAGTTGACGCTCGAGGTCTCGGCCGGCGCCGGCGACGAGATCGCCTCGAGTCCGCCGAACGGCTCGTCGGAGGTCAGGTAGGGCCGGTAGACGAACAGCTCCTCGACGTCGTTCCACTGGCCGAGGAGCATCGCCGGCGACATGCGCGTCATCGTCTGCGGGTCAGCCCCGGCGGGCGGCGGCACGGGGCCCTCGTCCGAGATGAGGCGTCCGGTGACGGCGACGGAGCCGAGGGCGGATGCCTCGTCGTCCAGCCTTTCGACGGCGGCGAGCGCGTCGTCCTCCGACGCCGCCCAACCGAGCGCCACCGCGATGGAGGTCGGCTCGCCCGCCTCCGTCTCGGTCTCGTCCAGCCGCAGCTGACCGGTGACCCAGTAGCCCTCGACGCCGTCGTTGAAGCGTGACTGGACGATCAGGAAATCACCGGGGACGAGCCTGCCGGAGGTCTCGACGCGCTGCCCGACGAGAGGCTCGGGGAGGTACTCCCCCGGCTGGGCGACGTCCGAGAGCGGGCGGACGTCCTCCGTGACGCCGGGCGGCAGCGGGTCGGTGTCGATCGCACGCCCCAGCTGCCACTGCCCGAGCCACGCGAAGACGCCGGCCACGACCAGGCACAGCAGCAGCATTCCGATCCACGCCGGTCGGAGCATGACCTCCCGCAGCGTCGGAGGGAACGCCTCTGGGGGGTCGGCGGGGGCGGCGGCGTTGGGGTGTGCAGGGTCGGCGTCGGGTCCTCCGGGCTCGGAGGGATCGGCGGGGTCGGGGTGCGCGGGGTCGGCGTCGGGTCCTCCGGGCTCGGAGGGATCGGCGGGGTCGACTGGTCCGGCGGGCTCGGCGTCGGGTTGCGGCCGCTCGGCAGCCGGTCGACCCGGCTCCCCGGCTCCGCCGGCCGCGGGGCCCGTCGAAGGGTCGGTCATGGCATCCGTCATCCCGCGGCGTACGGGGCGACGACCACCTCGACGCGCTGGAACTCCTTGAGGTCGGAGTATCCGGTGGTGGCCATCGACTTGCGGAGGGCCCCGATGAGGTTCGCGGTGCCGTCGGCGACGGGCGCCGGGCCGTAGAGGATCTCCTCGAGCGAGGCGACCTGGTCCACCTTCACTCGGCGGCCGCGCGGCAGCTTGGCGTGGTGCGCCTCGGGGCCCCAGTGGAAGCCCCGGCCCGGGGCATCCGTCGCCCGCGCCAGCGCCACCCCGAGCATGACGGCGTCGGCGCCCATCGCGATCGCCTTGACGATGTCGCCCGACGTGCCCACGCCGCCGTCGGCGATGACGTGCACGTAGCGCCCGCCCGACTCGTCGAGGTAGTCGCGCCGCGCCCCGGCGACGTCGGCGACCGCCGTGGCCATGGGGGCGTGCAGCCCGAGTGTGACGCGCGTGGTCGACGCGGCGCCGCCGCCGAAGCCGACGAGGACGCCCGCCGCGCCGGTGCGCATGAGGTGCAGAGCCGCGGTGTACGTCGACGCGCCGCCCACGATGACGGGGACGTCGAGGTCGTAGATGAACTTCTTGAGGTTGAGCGGCTGGTCGACCGACGAGACGTGCTCGGCCGACACCGTGGTGCCGCGGATGACGAAGAGGTCGACACCGGCGGCGACGACGGTCTCGTAGAGCTCCTGGGTGCGCTGGGGGGTGAGCGCGCCGGCGACGGTGACGCCCGCGGCGCGGATCTCGGCGAGCCGGTCGCGCACCAGCTCGGGCTTGATGGGCTCGGCGTACAGCTCCTGCATGCGGCGGGTCGCGGCGGCCTTCTCGAGGCCGGCGATCTCGGCCAGCAGCGGCTCGGGGTCGTCGTAGCGGGTCCACAGGCCCTCGAGGTCGAGCACGCCCAGGCCGCCGAGCTGGCCGAGCATGATGGCCGTGCGCGGGCTCACGACCGAGTCCATCGGGGCGCCCAGCACCGGGATGTCGAAGCTGAAGGCATCGATCGTCCACGCGGTCGAGACGTCCTCGGGGTTGCGGGTGCGCCGCGAGGGCACCACCGCGATGTCGTCGAACGTGTAGGCGCGGCGTGCGCGCTTGGCCCGGCCGAGCTCCATGTCCATGCTCACCCGACCAGCCTACCGGGCGGGCTTCCCGCCGCCCGAAGCCCCCGGTCGCGGTAGGTCTTCCTCCCGGGTTTTGGGGCGCGCCGCGCGCGTTCGCCTCGGGTTTGGGGCTCGCCGCGCGCGTTCACCCCAGGTTTGGGGCGCGCCGCGCGCGTTCACCCCAGGATTGGGGCGCGCCGCGCGCGTTCACCCCAGGTTTGGGGCGCGCCGCGCGCGTTCGGGGCGTACGCGGTGCGCCCCGAACGGGCGTGAGGCGCCCCAAACCCGGCGGGGTGAGGTCGGGGCCGGGACTGGGGCGGATGACGGATGCCGCGGGGCGAGGCATCCGTCACTCGCGCGCGGATCCGGAAACCGGAGTTGTGCCCCGTTTCCGGAGCGCACGGCCGCGTCCGATCCGGAAAACGGCCGAAGGTCCGGATTCCGGATCCGGGAACCGAGCGAGTGGAGGGCGGCCAGGTCCGCCGCCATGCAATGCGGGATGACGGATGCCGCGGGGCGAGGCATCCGTCACCGCGCCTGGATCCGGAAACCGGAGTTGTGCAGCGTTTCCGGAGCGCACGGCCCCCTCGGATCCGGAAACCGGCCGGAAGTCCGAATTCCGGATCCGATAATCAGGCGAGAGGACCGTGCACCAGCCCCTTGCCCCGGTCGGGACCCGCTGGGCTCTCGCAACCATTCCCGGGGTTTGGGGCGCGCCGCGCGCATCTGGGGCGTACGCGGTGCGCCCCGACCGGACGGAACGCGCCCCAAACCCGGGGAAGGTGAGGTCGGGGCGACGACGGAGGCGGGTGACGGATGCCGCGACCCGAGGCATCCGTCACCGCGCTCGCGCGACGCGCGCCTCGTCCCACACCGGCTCGCCGGACTCGAACACCCGGCCGTCCGCCCCGAAGACCAGGAAGCGGTCGAACGACTTCGCCAGCCACCGGTCGTGCGTCACCGCGAGGACGGTCCCCTCGAAGCGGGCGAGGGCGTCCTGCAGCGCCTCGGCCGAGACGAGGTCGAGGTTGTCGGTCGGCTCGTCCAGCAGCAGCAGCGTCGCGCCGGACAGCTCGAGCAGCAGGATCTGGAAGCGCGCCTGCTGCCCGCCCGACAGGCTGCCGAACGCCTGCTCGGCCTGCGCCACGAGCCCGTAGCGGTCGAGCGCGCCGGATGCCGCCTCCCGCGGGAGCCCCGACCGCGCGTCCTCGCCGCGGTGCAGGATGTCCAGCAGCGTGCGGCCTTCGAACTCCGGATGACTGTGCGTCTGCGCGAACCAGCCCGGGACGACGCGCGCCCCGAGCACCGCGCGCCCCGTGTGCGAGACCCGCTCGAGCGCGGCGCCGGTCGTCGTCACGTGTCCGAGCCGGCCGTCGGGGTCGGTGCCGCCGCGGGCGAGCAGCCGCAGGAAGTGCGACTTGCCCGAGCCGTTCGAGCCGAGCACCGCGACGCGGTCGCCGAACCACACCTCGAGGTCGAACGGCTTCATGAGCCCGGTGAGCTCGAGCTGCTCGGCCACCACCGCGCGACGGCCGGTGCGCGACCCTCGCAGGCGGACATCCAGCTCCTGCTGCCGCGGACGCTCCTGCGGCGGCCCCGCCTCCTCGAACTTTCGCAGCCGCGTCTGGGCCGCACGGTAGCGGGAGGTGAAGCTGTCGTTGGCGGTGGCCTTGACCTTGAGCGTCGCGACGAGCTCCTTCAGCTTCGCGTGCTGCTCGTCCCAGCGCCGCCGCAGCTCGTCGAGGCGCGCCATCCGGTCCTCCCGCGCACGGTGGTAGGTGCCGAACCCGCCGCCGTGCACCCACGCCGTGCTCCCGGCGCCGCCCGCCTCGAGCGTCACGATCCGGTCGGCGGCACGCGCGAGCAGCTCCCGGTCGTGCGACACCAGCAGCACCGTCTTCGCGGTCTCGCGCAGACGCTCCTCGAGCCACCGCTTGCCCGGGACGTCGAGGTAGTTGTCGGGCTCGTCCAGCAGCAGGACCTGGTCGGGCCCGCGCAGCAGCGCCTCCAGCGCGAGCCGCTTCTGCTCGCCGCCGGAGAGCGTGGCCAGCTCGCGGAACCGGGCTCGGGAGAACGGGATGCCGAGGGCCGCCGTCGTGCACGTGTCCCAGACGGTCTCGTACTCGTAGCCGCCGGCCTCGGCGTAGTCGGCGATGGCGCCCGCGTACCGCATCTGCGTGTCGAGGTCGTCCTGCTCGATGATCGCCGCCTCGGCGTCCTCGAGCTCGCGCGCGGCGCGGCGCACCCGATCGGGGGCGACCGCGATCAGCAGATCGTGCACCGTCTGCCCCGGCTCGCCGTGGCCGACGAACTGGTCCATGACGCCGAGCCCGCCGTCGATCGAGACGACGCCCGAGAGCGCCGGGGTCTCGCCGCGGATGATGCGCAGCAGCGTGGTCTTGCCCACGCCGTTCTGCCCGATGAGCGCGGTCGTCGACCCCTCGCCGACCCGGAACGAGACCTCGTCGAGGAGCGGCCGGCCGTCCGGCAGCGCATACGAGACGGCGGCGATGTCGATGTACCCCACGGTGTTCCTTCACTGCTCCGCGGGACCGGGCGTTCCGGTGGGGAGCCGACCAGACTACCGCAGGACTCCGGTGCGGCTCAGGCCCCCGGCCGTCTCAGCACGCCGGCCGGCCCCGGCCGCCTCAACACCCCGGCCGGCCACGGCCGCCTCAGCACCACGGCCGCCTCACGCCGCGGGTGCGGCGTAGCGGCCGGACTTGATCGCCCGCTCGCGGGCCTTGGCCGCTTCGACCTCGCGGTTCTTGGGCGGCGCGGTGGCGACGAGGTCGTCGAGGAGGTGCTGGGTCACGTGGGCGATGTCGTGCACCGCGCGGTCGAACGCGTCTTGGTTCGCCTTCGAGGGCTTCGTGGTGCCCGCGATCTTGCGCACGTACTGGAGCGCGGCCGCGTGCACCTCGTCGGAGCTCGCCGCGGGCTCGAAGTTGTGGAGCGTGTGGATGTTCCGGCACATGCCCCCGACGATACGCCGCGCCCCGCACGGCGGCCAAGGGGCGGCATCCCCCGATCAAACGGCGCCGAGATCGCACCATCTCGCCGAGATCACACGTCGCGGGCGCCGACAACGTGCGCTTTCGACGAGATCACACGATCTCGACGGATGCCGCGACCCGACGCGCTAGCGACGAGATCCCAGATGTCGACGGACGCCGCGCCCCGGACGCCGACCAAGGGGCGGCATCCCCCGATCAAACGGCGCCGAGATCGCACCATCTCGCCGAGATCACACGTCGCGGGCGCCAACAACGTGCGTTCTCGACGAGATCACACGATCTCGACGGATGGCCGGCGACAGAGAGTCGACGGATGCCGCCGCGACCCGACGTGCTCGGTCAACCCTTGCCGCGCAACAGGCGGGTGAGCGGCCCGTCGACGAGGAACAGCAGGAACGCCGCCGAGCCGATCCAGGGCGCCAGCGCCACGACGGCGCCCGAGATGAGCAGCGCGCTCAGCGAGCCGCGGCCCCACGCGACCGCCTCGTCGTGCGACATGTCGGGGAGCATGACCTCGTGCCGCCGCACCGCCCATCCCCACTGCAGCCAGCTGAAGAGGATCGCGAGGAAGAAGGCGATCGGCATCGCGAGCCTGCCGGCGAGGTACTCGGAGTACTCGGTCGTCAGATTCGTCGCGAACGGCACGAGCACGATGAACAGCAGCCGCGCGTTGTTGAGCCACACCATCGTGGCGTCCACGCGCGCGACGTGCTCGAACTGCTGCACGTGCACCATCCACATCAGGCACAGCAGCACGAAGCTCAGCGCGAAGTTGAGGAAGAGCTCCCACATGCCGCCGACGGCCGCCCACATCTCGGCGTCGGAGCCGACGTCGCCGAGCGAGTGCTGCGTGAGGTCGAGGACGAGCAGCGTGGCCGCGATCGCGAACACCCCGTCGGTGAAGGCCTCCAGCCGCGTGGTGCGCTGCGTCGCGGCGGCGTGCACGCGCTGTCTGATCATGCCGACAGGCTAGCGACTGCGGCGGCCGGTGGACGGATGCCTCGAAGAGGCGTCACCTCTTGTAGTTGGGCGCTTCCACGACGATCTGGACGTCGTGGGGGTGGGACTCCTTGAGGCCCGCGGCCGTGATGCGCACGAACTTCCCCTTGGCCTTGAGCTCCTCGACGGTGCGGGCGCCGACGTAGAACATCGACTGACGCAGGCCGCCGACCAGCTGGTAGGCGACCGCCGAGACCGGGCCGCGGTACGCGACCTGACCCTCGATGCCCTCGGGGATCAGCTTGTCGTCGCTGGGGACGTCGGCCTGGAAGTAGCGGTCCTTCGAATAGGACGTCTTCTTGCCGCGCGTCTGGAGGGCGCCGAGGGATCCCATGCCGCGGTACTGCTTGAACTGCTTGCCGCCCTGGAACACGATCTCGCCCGGGGACTCGTCGGTGCCGGCCAGGAGGGAGCCGAGCATGACGGTGTCGGCACCGGCGACGAGCGCCTTGGCGATGTCGCCGGAGTACTGCAGGCCGCCGTCGGCGATGACCGGGACACCCGCCTCGCGCGCGGCGAGGGCTGCCTCGTAGATCGCGGTCACCTGGGGCACGCCGACGCCGGCGACCACGCGGGTGGTGCAGATGGAGCCCGGGCCCACGCCGACCTTGACGGCGTCCACGCCGGCGTCGACGAGCGCCTGCGCGCCCTCGCGCGTGGCGACGTTGCCGCCGATCACGTCGATGTGGGCGAACGACTCGTCGCCCTTCAGGCGGCGCACCATGTCGATGACGCCGGCCGACTGGCCGTTCGCGGTGTCGACCACGATGACGTCCACACCCGCGTCGCGCAGCGCCTCTGCGCGCTGCCACGCGTCGCCGAAGAACCCGATCGCCGCGCCGACCCGGAGGCGGCCCTGCTCGTCCTTGGTGGCGAGCGGGTACTTCTCGCTCTTGTCGAAGTCCTTGATGGTGATGAGGCCCGCGAGCGTGCCGTCGTCGTCGATGAGCGGCAGCTTCTCGACGCGGTGCCGCGCGAAGAGGGCGATGACCTCTCCGGCGCTGATGCCGACGCGGCCGGTGACGAGGTTCTCGCTCGTCATGACGTCGCGCACCTTGGTGGTCTGGCGCTCGAAGCCCGACACGAACCGCATGTCGCGGTTGGTGACGATGCCGACGAGGCGGCCGCCGTCGTCGACCACCGGGAGACCCGAGATGCGGTAGGTCGCGCACAGCGTGTTGACCTCTTCGATCGTCGCGTCCGGCGTCGTCGTGATCGGGTCGGTGATCATGCCCGACTCGCTGCGCTTGACGCGGTCGACCATCGACGCCTGCTCCTCGATGGAGAGGTTGCGGTGGATGATGCCGAGCCCGCCCTCGCGGGCGATGGCGATGGCCAGACGCGCCTCGGTGACCGTGTCCATCGCGGCCGAGAGCAGCGGCGTCGCGACCGTGATGCGACGCGTCACGCGTGACGACGTGTCGGCCTCGCTCGGGATCACGTCGGTGTGGCCGGGCAGCAGCAGCACATCGTCGTAGGTCAGTCCGACGAAGCCGAAGGGGTCGTTGTGCTCCATGGGGTCTCCTGCGCGCTCGGCGCGTTCTCTCGGGTGTGGACGACGACGGCCGGTGCGCTCGTGACGCTCCGCCCTCGATTCTAAGCGTCCCGCGGGACCGATTCATTCCCCGCGAGAACGGCACGCGCGCCCCGCACGCGCGAGCGCACGCGCGTCCCGCGGGCCTCGATTCCGATCGGGTCACGTATCCACAGGTGACCGTAGGCGAAACAGCGCCGACACATTACAGTCGTAGCGTCGTTCATCACGGCCGATGCGACCCGAGCTTCGGTGTCCGCGTGGTGCCGAACTGGAGGTTTTGTGGGTCCTTCGACTGCGATCACGATCAGCAGCCGCCGCTGGATCGTTCTGCTCTTCGGACTGCTGATGGCGGCGGGCATGGTCTTCCTGTCCACCCCCACCGGCGCGCACGCGGACGCCCCCGACACCCCGGGCGCCGACCAGGAGCAGACCGACTACTACTTCGGCGGCGTCGTCACCTTCGAGGGCGAGCCCGTCGAGGGCGTGACGATGTCCATCGAGGGGGGCGGTTTCGACGCCGAGACCGTCACCAACGCCGAGGGCCGCTGGCGCCTGTACGTCCCCGAGAAGGACGACTACGTCCTCACCATCGAGGAGGACACCCTCCCCGAGGGCGTCATCGTCGACCCGGAGCAGCTGCCCGAAGGCACGCAGCCCATCGAGGGCACGAGCGGATCGTTCGAGGTGACGTTCGGCCTGACCAACAGCAAGATCCTCAACCTCTTCCTCGGCGAGGGCGAGCGCGTCGTGGCGACGCAGTTCGACCGGGTCGTCGCACTCGTGATCAACGGCCTGAACTTCGGCCTCCTCCTCGCGCTCGCATCGATCGGCGTCTCGCTGATCTTCGGCACGACGGGCCTGACGAACTTCGCCCACGCCGAGATGGTCACCTTCGGTGCCATCGTGGCGCTCGTCTTCGGCACGTTCCTGACGTGGCCGATGTGGATCGTCATCCCGCTGGTGCTCGTGTTCGGCGCGGCCTTCGGGTGGGGCTTGGACGCGGGACTGTGGCGCCCGCTGCGACGGCGCGGCCTGGGCCTGGTGCAGCTGATGATCGTCAGCATCGGCCTGTCGCTCGCGCTGCGCTACACCTTCCAGTTCTTCATCGGCGGCACGAGCTATCAGCTTCCGGGCGCCGGCGCGGCGAAGATCCGCATCATCGGCCCGGTCTCGCTCTCGGTGATCGACATGGCCTCGATGGGCATCAGCATCGTGGTGATCGTCGCCGTCGCGTTCTGGCTCGTGCGCACGCGCGTCGGCAAGGCGACGCGGGCCATCTCGGACAACCCCGGACTCGCCGCGGCCTCCGGCATCGACGTCGACGGGGTCATCCGCATCGTGTGGATGATGTCGGCGGCGCTGGCCGCCCTCGCCGGCGTGCTGTGGGCCTACTTCCGCCCGGGCGTCCGGTGGGACATGGGCGTGCAGATCCTGCTGCTGATCTTCGCCGCGGTCACCCTCGGCGGTCTCGGCACGGCGTTCGGCGCCCTGATCGGCTCGATCATCGTGGGTCTGCTCGTGGAGATCTCCACGCTGTGGCTGCCTCCCGACCTGAAGTACGTGGGCGCGCTGGCCGTGCTCATCCTCGTGCTGCTGGTCAGACCACAGGGAATCCTGGGTCGCAAGGAACGAGTGGGTTAGGGGCCGCGAGATGGATTGGGGACAGATCTTCAACAACACCGCGAGCTGGTTCTTTCAGCCGACGACCATCGCGTACGCGCTGGCTGCCACCGGCCTCGCCGTCCACTTCGGCTACGCGGGCCTGCTCAACTTCGGCATGGCGGGGTTCATGGCGATCGGGGCGTACTCGTACGCGATCTCGATCCTGAGCTTCGGCCTGCCGTGGTGGGTGGGAATCCTGATCGGGATGCTGGGCGCCGTCGTGTTCGCCTTCATCCTCGGTATCCCGACGCTGCGACTGCGCGCGGACTACCTGGCCATCGTGACGATCGCGGCCGCCGAGATCGTGCGTCTGCTGTTCACCACCACGGTGTTCGACGAGTACACGAACTCGGCGGACGGCCTGGGCGGGTACCACGCCGGCTTCCGGGCCGCGAACCCGTTCCCCGAGGGCACCTACGGCTTCGGCCCGTGGACGTGGACGGCCGACCAGCTGTGGGTGCGCGTGTTCGGCGCCCTCCTGCTCGCGATCGCGATCTACCTGGTGTGGGCGCTCATGCGCAGCCCGTGGGGGCGCGTGCTGAAGGGCATCCGCGAGGACGAGGACGCGGTGCGGTCGCTCGGCAAGAACGTCTTCGCCTACAAGATGCAGGCGCTCATCATCGGCGGCATCTTCGGTGCGCTGGGCGGTGTGGTCTTCGCACTCCCCTCGGCCGTGATCCCCGCCACCTATACGACGTCGCTGACGTTCTTCCTGTGGACGATCCTGCTCCTCGGCGGCGCGGCGACGGTCTTCGGCCCGGCGGTCGGCTCGGTCATCTTCTGGGTCATCATGGCGTTCCTCGACAACGTCCTGCCGGCACTGGCCAGCGAGGGCATCCTGCCGATGACGCCGATCCAGGCCGGCATCCTGCGGTTCATCCTCGTGGGTGTCGCGCTGATGCTGATCGTGATCTTCCGCCCGCAGGGCATCTTCGGAAACAAGAGGGAGCTGACCTTTGTCAAGTAACCCGCCCACCACGCCCGAGCCGGCGCCGCAGGGTCCGGGCGCCGTCCCGCCGGTCCCCCCGGCCGGCACCGGCGCGGTCCCCACCGCGACCGGTTCCATCCGGCGCCCGAAGACCGGCGGTCTCGCCAAGGGCGACCCCGTCCCGGGTGTCGCCAAGAGCGACCCGATCCTCATCGTCGACGGCGTGACGCGCCGGTTCGGCGGCCTCACCGCTGTCGACGTCGACCACCTCGAGATCCCCCGCAACGCCATCACGGCGCTGATCGGCCCCAATGGCGCCGGCAAGACGACGCTGTTCAACCTGCTGTGCGGCTTCGACAAGCCGAACTCGGGCGCATGGTCGTTCGACGGCAAGCAGCTGGCCGGCATCCCCTCGTTCAAGGTGGCCCGCATGGGCCAGGTGCGCACGTTCCAGCTGACCAAATCGCTGTCGCTGCTCACCGTGCTCGAGAACATGAAGCTCGGCGCCACGGCCCAGAAGGGAGAGAACATCTGGGCCAGCATCGTCCCGGCGCTCTGGCGCAAGCAGGACGACGGCATCGAAGAGAAGGCGCGTGAGCTGCTGGCGCGCTTCAAGCTCGACGCGAAGGCCGACGACTACGCCGCGTCGCTCTCCGGCGGTCAGCGCAAGCTGCTCGAGATGGCGCGCGCTCTCATGAGCGACCCGACGCTGGTGATGCTGGACGAGCCGATGGCCGGCGTGAACCCCGCGCTGACGGAGTCGCTGCTCGACCACATCCTCGACCTGAAGGACCTCGGCATGACGGTGCTCTTCGTCGAGCACGACATGCACATGGTGCGCCACATCGCCGACTGGGTCGTCGTGATGGCCGAGGGCAAGGTCGTCGCCGAGGGACCGCCCGACACGGTGATGGAGGACCAGGCGGTGATCGACGCGTACCTCGGCAGCCACCAGGACGTCGATCTGGGCGTGGTCACCGGCCGCGTCGCCGGCGAGCTCGACACCTCCGCCGTCCAGCTGCTCGAAGAGATCCGCGAGGCCGAGGAGGCCTCGATCCACGAGGCCGAGGAGGAGTCCAAGTGAGCGCATCGACGGGCGCAGGGTCGCCGACCGCCGCGGGCGCCACCGCGGAGGCGGCCAAGACCGACCGCATCGTGGTGGAGGTCAAGGACCTCACGGCCGGGTACCTGCCCGGCATCAACATCATCAACGGCGCCAACCTGGTCGCCCGCAAGGGTGAGCTGATCGGCATCATCGGCCCGAACGGCGCCGGCAAGTCGACGCTGCTGAAGGCCATCTTCGGCATGGTGAAGGTGCGCGACGGAGACATCACCGTCGACGGCGAGAGCGTGGTCGGGCTGAAGTCCGACAAGCTCGTGCAGCGCGGCGTCGGCTTCGTGCCGCAGACCAACAACGTCTTCCCCTCGCTCAGCATCGAGGAGAACCTGCAGATGGGCCTGTACCAGCGCCCGAAGGTGTACGCCGAGCGCCTGGAGTTCGTCACCGGCATCTTCGCCGAGCTGGGCAAGCGCCTCAAGCAGCGGGCCGGCTCGCTCTCCGGCGGTGAGCGGCAGATGGTCGCGATGTCGCGCGCGCTCATGATGGACCCGTCGGTGCTGCTGCTGGACGAGCCCTCGGCCGGTCTGTCGCCCGTGCGCCAGGACGACGCGTTCATCCGCGTCTCCGACATCAACAAGGCGGGGGTGACGACCATCATGGTCGAGCAGAACGCGCGTCGCTGCCTGCAGATCTGCGACCGCGGCTACGTCCTCGACCAGGGCCGCGACGCGTACCATGGCACCGGCCGCGAGCTGCTGAACGACCCGAAGGTCGTCGGCCTCTACCTCGGCACGCTGGGCACCGAGGGGCACTGACCCCGCGCCTGCACCAAGAATCGGAGCGGATGCCTCGGATAGAGGCATCCGCTCCACTTCTTCGTGTGCGCGCGGCATCCCGGCCACTGGGGCGACAACGGCAGAGGGCCCCGGATCGCTCCGGGGCCCTCTGGTGTCGACTGACCCGAATCAGTTGATGCGGGTGTGCGTGTTGTCGGCGCCGTACTCGAAGATGCCGATCGACGCCTCGGTCGGGTCGCCGTTCTCGTCGAACGTGACGTTGCCCGAGTAGCCGTCGTAGTCGGCGGTGCCGCCGTCGAGGATGATGTCGGCGCACTCCTCGAACGAGGTGCACTTCTCACCCTCGCCGCTGCCGCCCGAGACCTCCTGCAGCTTGCCGGCGATGTCGGCCGGGTCGTTGGAGTTGGCTGCGAGTGCGGCCAGCGCCAGGAGCACGACGGCGTCGTACGACTCAGCGGCGTAGTTGAGGTCGGCGAGCTCTTCGTTGCCCTCGCCGGTCCACCACTCGTTGAGGCGCTCGATGAAGTCGTCCTCGAGAGCGGGTCCGGGCTGCGTGCCCTTCGAGCCCTCGATGCTCACCGGCATCTCGTCGCCCCACTGGCTGGTGTTGCCGTCGACGAAGTAGAAGTTGCCTCCGTCGAAGCCCTCCGCCACGATGGCCGGCACGATCGTCGAGGTCTCGACGAAGCCGATCACGGCGATCGCGTCGGGGCTCTCGGCGAGCACCGCGCTGACCTGCGCGTCGAACGTGGTGTCGGTCGCGTTGTACGCCTGGCTGGCGACGACCTCTCCACCGGCGGCCTCGAAGTTCTCGGTCAGCGCCGCCTCGAGACCCGTGCCGTACGCGTCGTTGAGGTAGATGATGCCGAGGCTCTGGTGGCCGTCCTCGGCGATCAGGTTGCCGAGCACCTCACCCTGGAGCAGGTCGCTGGGAGCGGTGCGCCAGTAGAGGTTGTCGTCGTCCCACGTGGTGAAGTCCGGCGAGGTGTTGGCCGGGGAGAACGTGATGACGCCCGCGGCGACCGCCTGGTCGAGGAACAGCTTGGTCACACCGGACGAGGCGGCGCCGATGAGCGCCTGAACGTCGTTGCCCAGCAGGCGCGGGACGGTGGTCTCGTAGGCCTTGTTGTCGGGGTCGCCCGAGTCGCCGAACTCCACGTCGACCGTGATGCTCTTGGCGGCCTCGTTGATGTCGGCCGCGGCGAGGCCGACACCGGCCTCCTCGGGCGGGCCGAGGAACGCCAGGGCTCCGGTCTGCGGAAGGACCGTGCCGATGTTCAGCGAGAGTTCCTCGCGGTCCTCGCTGGGGGCACTGGTCTCGCCTCCGCCGGTGTCACCGCCGCCGGTGCAACCGGCGAGGACGAGGGCGCTGGCGCCGGCGAGCGCGATGCCACCGAGGACGGTGGCCTTGCGCGAGCGGGTGAAGACGCTCATGTTGCTCCTTGCTGTATGTATGTGGGCGCGGCTCGGGCGCCCGACCCAATGCGATAAACCTAACCGCGCCGGAGGGCGCGCAGTGTTGCCATTCGTTAACGATGTGTAACGCGTGTGACCGGGGCATTCCGTTCCGATAACGGCCCGCGGCGCCACCATACCCCCCAGCGGTATAGACTGGCCATCGAGGTACCCCACAGGGGTATCACCGACCGGTTCGAGGAGAGGGAAGACATGACTGAGGCCGAGTACAAGGTGACGGGCATGAGCTGCGGGCACTGCGAGGCATCCGTGCGCGGCGAGGTGTCCAAGCTCGCCGGCGTCGAGGACGTCCACGTCAGCGCCGCCGCCGGCACCCTGAAGATCGTGTCCTCCGCCGAGCTCGCCGACGAGGCGGTCATCGCCGCGGTCGACGAGGCCGGCTACACCGCGGTCCGCGCCTGATGGCCCCCGCCTCGGCCCCGGCCGCCCGGATCGAGCTCGAGATCGGCGGCATGACGTGCGCGTCCTGCGCCTCGCGGATCGAGAAGCGGCTCAACCGGCTCGACGGGGTCGAGGCATCCGTCAACTACGCCACCGAGAAGGCGGTCGTGCGGGGCCCCTCGGGCCTCGACGCGCAGACGCTCATCGACGAGGTCGTCAAGACCGGCTACACCGCGGCGGTGCCCGCTCCCCCTGTGGAGGACGCGACCGCGTCCGAGGATGCGGATCCCGAGCTGCGCGCGCTGCGGCAGCGGCTGATCGGATCGATCGTGCTGTCGGTGCCGGTGATCCTCATGGCGATGATCCCGCCGCTGCAGTTCACGTACTGGCAGTGGGCGTCGCTCGCCCTGGCCGCCCCGGTCGTGGTGTGGGGCGCGTGGCCCTTCCACCGCGCGGCGTGGGTCAACCTCCGCCACGGCGCAGCGACCATGGACACGCTCATCTCGCTCGGCGTGTCGGCGGCCTTCCTGTGGTCGGTGTACGCGCTGTTCCTGGGGCACGCCGGCATGCCCGGGATGACGCACACGTTCGAGTGGTCCGTCACCCCGAGCGACGGAGCGGGTGACATCTATCTCGAGGTCGCCGCGGGCGTCACCACCTTCGTGCTGGCGGGCCGGTACTTCGAGCAGCGCTCGAAGCGGCGCGCGGGTGCGGCGCTGCGGGCCCTCCTCGAGATCGGCGCGAAGGACGTCGCCGTGCTGCGGCCGACCGCCGCCGGCGCGACGGAGGTGCGCGTGCCGATCGCCGAGCTGCGCGTCGGCGACGAGTTCGTGGTGCGGCCCGGCGAGAAGATCGCAACCGACGGCGTCGTGGCATCGGGGACGTCGGCCGTCGACGCCTCGATGGTCACCGGCGAGTCCGTGCCCGTCGAGGTCGTGCCCGGCGACGCGGTCGTCGGCGCCACCGTCAACGCCGGCGGGCGGCTCGTGGTGCGCGCGACCCGCGTGGGCGACGACACGCAGCTCGCCCAGATGGCGCGCCTGGTCGAGGAGGCCCAGTCCGGCAAGGCGCAGGTGCAGCGCCTGGCCGACCGGATCTCCGGGGTCTTCGTGCCTGTCGTGCTGCTGCTCGCGCTCGGCACGCTGGTGGCATGGCTGCTCACCGGCGCCCCGGCATCCATGGCCTTCACCGCCGCCGTCGCGGTGCTGATCATCGCGTGCCCCTGCGCGCTCGGGCTCGCCACCCCCACCGCGCTGCTCGTCGGCACCGGCCGCGGCGCGCAGCTCGGCATCCTCATCAAGGGGCCCGAGGTCCTGGAGTCCACGCGCACCGTCGACACCGTCGTGCTCGACAAGACCGGCACGGTCACGACCGGCCGGATGGCCCTCGTCGACGTGGTGGTCGCGTCGCAGACGGGGCAGACGGATGCCGCGGCATCCGGTCGCTCTCAGCTCCTCCGTCTCGCGGGTGCGCTCGAGCACGCGTCCGAGCACCCGATCGCGCAGGCGATCGCCCGCGCGGCCGCCGATGAGACCGGACCGCTCGCCGACGTCGAGGCGTTCCAGAACGTGCCGGGGAAGGGCGTCTCGGGCGTCGTGGACGGCCACGCCGTGCTCGTCGGACGCGAAGCGCTCCTCACCGACTGGTCGCTCGCGCTGCCCGCCGATGTCGCCGCGGCCAAGGCATCCGCCGAGGCGCTCGGGCGCACCGCCGTGCTGGTCGCCGCGGACGGCGCCGTGCGAGGACTCCTCGTGGTGGCCGACCAGGTGAAGCCGACGAGCGCCGAGGCCGTCGCGCAGCTGCGCGCGCTCGGGCTCACGCCGGTGCTGCTCACCGGAGACAACGCCGCCGCGGCGCGCGCGATCGCCGACGAGGTCGGCATCGAGCGCGTCACCGCCGAGGTGCTCCCGCACGACAAGGTCGCCGTCATCGAGGCGCTGCAGGCGGAGGGCCGCGTGGTCGCGATGGTCGGCGACGGCGTCAACGACGCCGCCGCCCTCGCTCAGGCAGACCTGGGACTCGCGATGGGGACGGGGACGGATGCCGCGATCGAGGCATCCGACATCACGCTCGTCCGCGGCGATCTGCGCAGCGCCGCCGACGCGATCCGGCTCTCGCGGGCCACGCTCGGCACCATCAAGGTGAACCTGTTCTGGGCGTTCGCGTACAACGTCGCCGCGATCCCCCTCGCGGCCCTCGGGCTGCTGAACCCTATGATCGCCGGAGCGGCGATGGCCTTCTCGAGCGTCTTCGTCGTGGGCAACAGCCTGCGGCTGCGCCGGTTCCAGAGCCTCTCCACCCGTCACCGCTGAAGGAGTCCGACATGACCGACACCACCCTCGCGCCTTCGCCCGCCGGAGAGCACTCCCACCACGGCTACATCACCGACAAGGACAAGTACCTCAACCGCCTGAAGCGCATCGAGGGTCAGGCCCGCGGCATCCACAAGATGGTGGAGGACGAGAAGTACTGCATCGACATCCTCACGCAGATCAGCGCCCTGACCTCGGCGCTCGAGGCCGTCGCGGTCGGGCTCCTCGACGACCACCTGCGCCACTGCGTCGTGGACGCGGCTCGCCTGGGCGGCCCCGAGGCCGACGCGAAGATCACCGAGGCCTCGCAGGCCATCGCACGCCTCGTGCGCTGAGCTGAGCGACGAGGCCTCACGCGGCGGCGCGCATGCGCCGGGCGTGGAGGATCGAGTCGACCGTCAGCACCGAGAGGGCGAGCCACACCAGCCCGAAGCCGATCCACCGCTCCAGCGGCATCGGCTCCCCGAGCACCAGCCACCCCACGAGGAACTGCAGGATGGGCGCCACGAACTGCAGCAGCCCGATCGTCGTGAGCGAGACCCGGCGGGCGCCCGCGGCGAACAGCAGCAGGGGGATCGCGGTGACGATGCCCGCCAGGCTCAGCAGCACGGCGTGCGGCCAGCCGGCGGCGCCCATCGTGAGCCCCTCCGTCACGCCGACGATCACGAGGACCGCCACCGCGATCGGGGTCAGCCACAGCGTCTCGAGGGTGAGGCCGCTGACGGCATCCACCGACGGCCCGACCTTCTTCTTGACCAGGCCGTACACGCCGAACGACGCCGCGAGGGTGAGGGCGATCCACGGGAAGGCGCCGTAGCCGACGACGATCACGGTGACCGCCGCCGCGGCGATACCGATGGCGACCCACTGCGTCGGCCGCAGGCGCTCCCGCAGCACGAGCACCGCGAGCAGCACGGTGGCGATCGGGTTGATGAAGTAGCCGAGGCTCGTCTCGATGACGTGCCCGGTCAGCGCGCCGTAGATGAAGACCTGCCAGTTGACGTAGATGACCAGGCCCGCGATCACGGTCAGCCCGAGGACCCGCGGCTGCCGGAAGATGGCGACGAGCCGGGGCCACGTGCGCGTCACCGTGAGCAGCAGCGCGCAGAACGCGAGCGACAGCAGGATGCGCCACGCCACGATCTCCCACGGCCCGGTGGGAGCCAGCAGCAGGAAGTACAGCGGCAGGAAGCCCCACAGCAGGTACGCCGAGAACGTGTAGATCCCGCCCACCGAGCGCTCCCGCGCCTCGGCGACGCGGACGGCGCCGGTGCTGGTGGTGACCCCGAGGTCCAGCGCCGTGGAGTCGTCGAGCCCGTCCGCCTCGGCGCGTGCGGGGAGGCGGGACTGCTCGTGACTCACCGGGTCAGCCTACGCCCGCCCGACGCGGGCGGCGCGGGGATGAGCCCGGCACACGGCGAGAGGGCCGGATGCCGAAGCATCCGACCCTCTCGGTTCGCGCAGCGCGCGGGACTCAGCGGACGACGACCGCCAGGACGTCGCGGGCCGACAGGACGAGGAACTCGTCGCCGCCGAACTTGACCTCGGTCCCGCCGTACTTGCTGTAGATCACGCGGTCGCCGACGGCGACGTCGAGCGGGATGCGGTTGCCGTTGTCGTCGATACGACCCGGGCCCACCGCCACGACCTCGCCCTCCTGGGGCTTCTCCTTGGCGGTGTCGGGGATGACCAGACCGCTGGACGTGGTCTGCTCGGCCTCGACCTGCTTGATGACGATGCGGTCCTCGAGCGGCTTGATGGAAACCGACACGGTCTACCTCTTCCTTCTTGAGACTAAGACTCGTTAGCACTCTGCCCTTGAGAGTGCTGATGTCAGTCTAGGCAACCGGCTGGCACTCACGCAACGTGAGTGCCAACGGAGGACGTCGTGTGACGGCGGAAGTAGGCTCGGCGGGTGGAGATGTCCGAACTGGAGGCGCTGCTGACGCCCGAGGGCCTGCGGCTGCTCGACGCGATGGCGCCGGTGGAGTCCTCCGACGACGTCGCCCGCGCGGTCACGCGCCTGCGCCGCGAGGGGCACTCCCCCGACCTGGTGTCGGCGGTCGTCGGCCAGGCGCGCCTGCGCACCCGGGCGACCGCGAAGTTCGGCGATCTCGCCGCCCGGATGCTCTTCACGCGCGCAGGCCTCGAGCAGGCCACGCGCCTGCCGATCGCGGTCCGCCATGCGGCCCGCTTCCGCGAGGCGGGCTTCACGCACGTCGCCGACCTCGGGTGCGGCATCGGCGGCGACGCGCTCGGGCTCGCGGGGCTGGGCCTGAGGGTCACGGCCGTCGAAGCCGACGAGGTGACTGCCGGCATCGCCGCCTACAACCTCGCTCCGTTCGGCGCGGACGCCGAGGTGCGCCACGGCACCGCCGAGACGGCCGACCTCGCCGGCGTCGACGCGGTGTGGCTCGACCCGGCGCGTCGCACCGCCGGGCATACCGAGACGGCGCGCACGCGCCCCGAGGACTGGTCACCGCCGCTCGACTGGGTGTTCGACCTCGCGCGCCGCATGCCGTCCGGCGTGAAGCTCGGCCCCGGGCTGGACCGCGAGTCCATCCCCGACGACGTCGAAGCCCAGTGGGTGAGCGCGGACGGCTCCACGGTCGAGCTCGTGCTGTGGTCGGGCGCCCTGGCGCGTGCGGGCGTTCGGCGCGCGGCGCTGGTCATGCGCGGCGAGTCCGCCCACGAGCTGACCAGCGGGGCGGATGCCTCGGACGAGCCGGCCCGCGAGCTCGGGGCGTACCTGCACGAGCCGGACGGCGCGGTGATCCGCGCGCGGCTCATCGGAGACGTCGCGCGCTCGCTGGAGGCGGGCATGCTCGACGAGCACATCGCCTACCTGACGTCGGACGCCGCCCTGACGTCGCCGTTCGTGTCGACCTTCCGCGTGCGCGAGACGCTCCCGGCCGATGAGAAAGCCCTCGCGAAGGCGCTGCGGGAGCGCGGCATCGGGCGCCTCGAGATCAAGAAGCGGGGCGTCGACGTCGACCCGGCGACGTTGCGGACACGGCTGAAGCTGCGCGGCGGCGAGGCGGCGACGCTGATCCTGACGCGGATCGGCACCCGCCGGACCGCGATCCTCGCCGACCGCGTCTGACCGCACCGAGCCCGCCCGGTCGGCGCCTGGCCGCGTCACCGTCCGATTCCGTCGGACCCTGCCGCTTCAGCCGAAGAGGTTGGCCCGCATCGCGGCGAAGAGCAGCCACCCCGCGCTGTAGAGGATCGAGACCGTGCCCAGCGCGATCGCCCACACCGCGACGGCCCGGCTCTCGAGCGGGCGCCGCAGCGCGATGATCGCCGAGACGACGGCGACCAGGCCGATGGGGAAACCCCAGCCGACGAACAGCGACACGATCAGCCCGATGATGCCGAAGGCGAGCGCCCACCCGGCGAGCCCGCGGCTGAACGCGTCATCGTCGGGAGCCACCCAGTCGCCGGCGTCGGCCGAGAATTCGCCGCCCGGCTCGGCGGGCGCCGTCTCGACGGTCACCGGGACGGGCGCCGTCGGAAGGCGCGAGAACCCGCCGCGATGCTCACCGGGAAGAGGCGACGCCTCCTGCGCGAGCTCGACGTCCGGCGACGGCGCCTCCACCGTCGCCCCGCCGGTCCCGGCCGGCGCCTCAGTCGTCATCCCGCCGGCCGCGGCCGCCGCCTCGGCACTGCCACCGACGACCCGGCCGTCGGCGGGACGCGCCGGGGATTCCGGCGCGGCGGGAGGCAGCATCCGCTCGTCGCCTGTCATGCCCGCTCCGCGACCTGGATGTCGGTGACCGGCAGGGTGGAGTCGGCGCCGAACTCGAGGGTCGACGGCGGGCGACCCGCCATGATGAGCTCCGACGTCAGCGCCGCGATCATGGCGCCGTTGTCGGTGCACAGCGACAGCGGCGGGATCCGCACCGTCACGCCCTCGGCGGCCGCCCGCTCGAGGGCGACGTCACGCAGGCGGCGGTTGGCGATCACGCCGCCGCCGAGCAGCAGGCGGGGCACGCCGTGGTCGCGGCACGCCGCCAGCGCCTTCGTGACGAGCACGTCGACGACGGCCTCGCGGAAGCCCGCCGCGACGTCGGCGACCGGCACCTCCTCGCCCGCGGCACGGCGCTGCTCCACCCACCGGGCGACCGCGGTCTTCAGCCCCGAGAACGAGAAGTCGTAGCGGTGGTGCGCCATGTCGGACGCCCGAGACAGCCCGCGGGGGAACGTGATCGCGTGCGGGTCGCCGGATGCCGCGGCGCGGTCGATCTCGGGACCTCCCGGATAGGGCAGCCCGAGCAGCCGCGCGACCTTGTCGAACGCCTCGCCGGCAGCGTCGTCCATCGTCTCGCCGAGCAGCTCGACGTCGCTCGTGAGGTCGCGGACGAGGAGGAGCGAGGTGTGGCCTCCGCTCACGAGCAGCGCGACGGTGGGGTACTCGAGCGGCGGCGCCTCGGAATCCAGGATGTCGGCGGCGATGTGACCCACGAGGTGGTTGACGGCGTAGAGCGGCTTGTCCAGCGACACCGCGAGCGCCTTGGCCGCACCGACGCCGACCATGAGGGCGCCGGCAAGTCCCGGTCCGCTCGTCACCGCGACGGCGTCCAGGTCGGCCAGGGCCACGCCGGACTCGGCGAGCGCCGCCTCGATCGCCGGCTGCAGCGCCTCCAGGTGGGCGCGCGCCGCGACCTCGGGAACGACGCCGCCGTAGCGGGAGTGCTCGTCCATGGAGCTGGCGATCGTGTTCGACAGCAGCGTGCGCCCGCGGACGATCCCGATGCCCGTCTCGTCGCAGCTCGTCTCGATTCCGAGCACGAGCGGCTCGGCCGGGAACGTCGATGCGCTCACGTGCACACTCCCCCCTCCCAGGCCCCGCCGCTCCGGAATTCGGAGGTCCCGCCGCTTTCCGGATCCTGGGGGCGATCCGCTCCGGAAAGCGTGCGATCGTCCGCATTCCGGATCGCGGACTCAGCCGGAGCGGACGGATGCCTCGCCGCGGCCCAGCCGCGCAGGTCGAGCTTCATCACCACGGCGTCGACGTCGTCGGGCTGGTAGTAGCGGGGCTTGCGTCCGATCTCGAGGAAGCCCTCCGAGGCGTACAGCGCCTGGGCGACCGGGTTGTCGGCGCGGACCTCGAGGAACACCTCGACCACGCCGCGTCGGCGGGCCTCGTCGAGGAGGGCCCGAAGAAGGGCCCGGCCGCGACCACGGCCCCGCGACGCCTCGGCGATCGCGATGGTCTGGACGTCGGCATCCTTCGCGCTCTTCACCGCCCGCAGGCCGGCGTAGCCGAGCAGCCGGCCGGCCTCCTCGTCCACGACGTACCAGCCGTGCGGCGACGCGAGCTCCTCGCGCATCATCGCCTCCGACCACGCGTCGGTGGGGAACGAGGCGCGCTCGAGCGCCATGATGGCGGCGAGGTCGTCGCCCGTGGCGGCGCGGAGGGTCACGCGATCACCCGCTTGGGCGCGAGCGAGGGCGTCACGTCGGGCGAGCGCAGGTACAGCGCGTCGGCGGACGCGAGGCTGCGCCCGGCGGCGAGGGCGCGGGCCGCCGCGAGCGCGAGCATGGCGGCGGGGATGCGATCGGCGTCGCGCCGCGCGGCGCCCAGGCCGGCGAGCACGCCGTCGAGATCGTCGCGCGGGGCGAGTGCGGGCTCGGCGGTGCGGATCGGCAGGCCGTCGTCGTCGATGCCGCAGTACACGGTGTAGGCGAACTCGCGCCGGCGGGCGTCGGTCACCACCGCGAAGGTGCCGGCGTCGGCGTCCTCGGCGCCGGTGGCGTATCCCCAGTCCGTGGTCAGCGCGGTGTGCAGCAGGAGCTCGAGCGCGACGGCGTCGTGGCTGGGCACGGGCACGACCGGCACGCCGCGGCCGAGCGCGAACGTGCGCGCGGCGGCGATGCCCACGCGAAGGCCGGTGAAGGGCCCCGGCCCCATGCCCGCGGCGACGTGCGTGATCCGGGAGGGCTCGACGGATGCCTCCGCCAGCGCCCGCTCGATGAGCGTGCCGATGACCTCGGCATGACCGCGCGGGTCGGGGCTCTGCACCTCCGAGCGGATGACGCCGTCGAGCTCGACCACCGCCACGGCGGAGCCGAGCGAGGTGTCGATGCCCAGGATCACCCTTCCAGGGTAGTCGGCCGTCCTCGGGCGTCGGCTACGGGCGCCGGGCGATCGACACCCGCCGGGGGCTGTCGGCGTCGAGCTCGGCGTCGTGGGCGGTCGTGCCGCACGCGGTGTCGACGCCGCGGCCGTGCCACTCGCGCTCGATCTCGACGTCCCACCAGTGATCCCTGATGCCGTCGACGAGCCCCCTCCCCCACTCGACGATCACGACCGAGCCGTCGAAGTCGATGTCGAGGTCGTCGAGCTCCGCGGCGGAGCCGAGCCGGTAGGCGTCCACGTGCACCAGCGGCGCGCCGCCGGAGAGCGAGGGATGCGTGCGCGCGAGGACGAACGTCGGGCTCTGGACGGGTCCGCGCACGTCGAGGCCGCGGCCGATGCCGCGCGTGAGCGTCGTCTTGCCCGCCCCGAGGGGGCCGGTGAGCACCACCATGTCGCCGGGGCGCAGCATCCGTCCCATCTCCTCGCCGAGCGCCTCCATCGCCTCGGGCGAGGTGATCTCGCGGGTGCCCGCCAATGCGTCGATTCCCTGGGTCGCCTTCACGCCGGGTGCAACAACCGGTGCGCCGTCGTCGTTCCCGGTCATGGCGTCGTCGCCGGTCATTCCGACACCTGCCGCCGCGCCACGCGGGGTCCGACCCGCGTCACGATCTCGTAGTTGATCGTGCCGGCGGCATCCGCCCATTCCGTCGCCGACGGCGCGCCCAGGGTCGGGTCGCCGAAGAGCACCGCCTCGTCGCCGACCGAGACCGGGTGGTCGCCGACGTCCACGACGAACTGGTCCATCGCGATCCGCCCGGCCACCGTGAACCGGCGCCCGCCGATCAGCACGGGGCCTGCGCCGGACGCCTGGCGGGGGACGCCATCGGCGTAGCCGAGCGGGACCAGCGCGAGCGTCGTCTCGCGGTCGGTGCGGTAGTCGTAGCCGTACGACACGCCCTTGCCGGCGGGCACGCGGCGCACCGCCGCCACCGCGCCGCGCAGGGTCATCGCGGGGCGCAGGCCGAGGTCGGCCGACGTGCGGTCGTCGAACGGCGAGAGCCCGTACAGCCCGATGCCGATGCGCACGCACCCGAGCCGGGACTCGGGCAGGTCGATCGCGGCGTGCGTCGCCGCGATGTGCCGCAGCGGCGGGGCGAGCCCCAGCGAGGCGGCCACCCCCACGCCCTCCTCGAACGCCGTCAGCGCCGCACGGTCGTCGGCGGCCGAGGCGTTGGAGAGGTGGCTGAAGAGCGCGATCACGCGGATGCGGCCGATGCGCTCCAGGCGCGCCGCCTCGGCGAAGACGACGCGGTAGTCGTCGGGCGCGATGCCGTTGCGCGAGAGGCCGGTCTCGAGCTTCAGGTGGACGCCGACGGGACGGTCGCCGGATGCCGCGGCCGCGGCCGCGGCCTTCTGCAGCTGGCCGAGGTTCGAGATGCCGAGCTCGATGCCGAGGGCGGCCGCCTCGGCGAAGTCGGCGTCCGGCGCGTGCAGCCACGCGACGATCGGGGCATCGATGCCGGCACGGCGCAGCGCCAGCGCCTCGGTGATGTCGGAGACCCCCAGGCGCGCGGCGCCGCCGGCCAGCGCGGCGTTGGCGGATCGCACGGCGCCGTGCCCGTAGCCGTCGGCCTTGACCACCGCGATGATCTCCGAGCCGGTGAGCCGGCGGAGGTGCCGCACGTTGTCCTCGATCGCGCCGACGTCGACCGTCGCCTCGCGCAGGGCGCCGGCGGGCAGGCGGCTCATGCGCGGTCCCCTGTGGTCTCGGGGGCGTCGCCGGTGCCGGTGTTTTCGGACGCGACGCCGGGCGCGGACTCCGCGATGACATAGGCGGTCGCGAGGCCCGCGTCGTGCGAGAGCGACAGGTGCAGCGCGGTGATCCCCCGCTCGGCGATGACGGCGGCCGTCGAGCCGCAGAGTGAGAAGACGGGGCGACCGGATGCCTCGGACGCGATCTCAATCTCGGTCCAGTGCACGCCGTCCGAGCCGCCGAGCGCCTTGATGAGCGCCTCCTTGGCGGCGTAGCGGGCCGCGAGCGAGTGCGGCTTGAGCACGCGCTCCGCGTCCGAGAAGAGGCGCTCGACGAGCCGGGGGGTGCGCTCGATGGTCCGCTCGAACCGCGGGATGTCGACCAGGTCGACGCCGATCCCGACGATCATGTGGTCCTCCTGCCGCCGCGGACGCGGCATCCGCCAGACTATCGCGCCGCGACGGCCGCACCTCCCCCGCCGACCTTTGCCCGCCGACCTTTGCCCGCCGACCTTTGCCCGCCGACCTTTGCCCGCCGACATCGCGGGTACTCGGCGAACGACCACGACATCGGCGCCGATAGCGTGCGATCTCGCCGAGTACGCGGTTACTCGACGGCCGGGTGAGGGCGTGAGGTGAGGGGAAGGGGTGAGGAGAACGGGGTGAGGCGACGACGAGGGGAACAGCGAGAGGGCGGATGAAGGGACCCGCCGACATCGCGGTTACTCGGCGAACGACCACGACATCGGCGCCGATAGCGTGCGATCTCGCCGAGTACGCGGTTACTCGACGGTGTGTGAGGTCGGGAGGACGCCACAGGACGCGACGACGCCGGGACCGGAGCGCGAGGGCCGGATGCCGCTACTCGACCGTGACAGACTTCGCGAGGTTGCGGGGCTGGTCGACGTCGAGGCCCTTCGCCGTGGCGAGGCCCATCGCGAAGATGTGCAGCGGCACGACCGCGAGGAGCGGCTCGAAGAAGGGTCCGGCGAGCGGGATGCGCAGCACCTCGTCGGCCTTGGGCAGCACGGCGGCGTCGCCCTCCTCCGCGATCGCGATGACCCTGGCGCCGCGCGCCCGGATCTCCTCGATCGAGGAGATGACCTTCTTGTGCATCTCCGCCGACTGGCGCGGCGACGGCACGATGACGAACACCGGCTGGCCGGGCTCGATGAGTGCGATGGGTCCGTGCTTGAGCTCGCCGGCGGCGAAGCCCTCGGCGTGGATGTAGGCGAGCTCCTTGAGCTTGAGCGCGCCCTCGAGCGCGATCGGGTAGCCCACGTGGCGTCCGAGGAAGAGCACCGAGCGGGTGTCGGCCATCCAGTGCGCGAACTGCTCGATGCGCGGCTGCTCGCGCTCGAGGATCTGCGAGATCTTGCCCGGGATCGCCTCGAGCTCGCGCACGTGGTCGCGCGCGTCGGCGGCGCTGACCGCCCCGCGGATGCGCCCGATGTGCAGACCCATGAGGTACAGCGCGGTGATCTGGGCGACGAACGCCTTCGTCGAGGCGACCGCGACCTCAGGACCCGCGTGCGTGTACACGATCGCGTCGGACTCGCGCGGGATGGTCGCGCCCTGGGTGTTGCAGATCGACAGCGTCTTGGCGCCGCGCTCGCGCGCGTACTTGACGGCCATCAGCGTGTCCATGGTCTCGCCCGACTGCGAGATCGAGACCACCAGGGTGTCGGCGCCGATCACCGGGTCGCGGTAGCGGAACTCGTGGGCGAGCTCGACGTCCACGGGGATCCGCGTCCACTGCTCGATCGCGTACTTGCCGACCTGGCCGGCGTACGCCGCGGTGCCGCAGGCGATCACGATGATGCGCGAGATGCCCTGGAAGAGCTCGTCGAGGCCGTCGAGCTCGGGGATGACGACCTCGCCGTCGCGCACGCGGCCGCGCAGCGTGTTGGCCACGGCCTCCGGCTCCTCCGAGACCTCCTTGGCCATGAACGACGACCAGCCGCCCTTCTCGGCGGCGGCGGCATCCCAGGTGACCTCGAACGGCTCGACCTCGACGGGGTTGCCCGAGAAGTCGGTGACCTCGACGCCGCCCGGCGTGATCGCGACGATCTGGTCCTGGCCGATCGCCAGGGCGTTGCGGGTGTGCTCGACGAAGGCGGCGACATCGGAGCCGAGGAAGTTCTCGCCCTCGCCGAGGCCGATCACCAGCGGCGAGTTGCGGCGGGCGCCGACGACGAGACCGGGCTGGTCCTCGTGCATGGCGAGGAGCGTGAAGGCGCCCTCCAGGCGCGAGACGACGGCGCGGAAGGCGGTGACGAGGTCGCGCGTGCGGCGGTACTCGCGGCCCAGCAGCACCGCGGCGACCTCGGTGTCGGTCTCGCTGCGGAACGTGAAGCCGTCGGAGAGCAGCTCGTCCTTCAGCTCGGCGAAGTTCTCGATGATGCCGTTGTGGATGACGGCGAGCTTGTCGTCGTCGGCGAGGTGCGGGTGGGCGTTGCCGTCGGTGGGGCCGCCGTGCGTCGCCCAGCGGGTGTGCCCGATGCCGGTGGTCCCGTCGGCGAGCGGGTGCGCGGCGAGGTCGTCGCGGAGCACCTTCAGCTTGCCGGCCCGCTTGCGCATGCCCAGGCCCCCGTCGCCGTCGATGACGGCGATGCCCGCGGAGTCGTAGCCGCGGTACTCGAGCCGCGAGAGCCCGGAGATCAGAACGGCCTGGCTCTGGCGAGGGCCCACGTATCCGACGATTCCACACATGCCGACAATGGTAAGCGCGGCGGTTTGCGAGGAGACTGAACGAATAGCGGATGCCGCGGCGCGCGGCATCCGTCACCGTCCGCGTCGCGGGGCTCGTCGTCAGCCGGTGGGGCGTCGCGTGCGGTCGAAGCGCAGTCCGCTCTCGCCCTCGCCGGCGGCGGGGCGCACCGAGCGGGCGGTCCACTGCACCCACGAGCCGTCGGCGCGGCGTGCCAGTCGCGGGGTCCGCTGCACCCGCACCCCCTGCCGCGGGACTTCGCCGGCGAAGATGATCCGCTGCTGCTCCTCCGACAGCAGCACGCCCGCCGGCTGCACCGTCTGGTCGCCGCGGTCGAGGTCGGCCCGCTGCAGGAAGACGCCGCGCTCGCCCACGCGCGAGACGTACGGGAACCAGTTCGCGGGCACGAACGTGACCAGCTCGTACCCGAGCACCTGGTCGACGGGCTCGTCGCCGGGGTCGATGGGCGGCAGCGCCGGCGCGGGCGGCGGCACGACGGGCGCGGGATCGCCCGACGGCGCGGGCACGGTCTGCTCGATCGCCCACACCAGGTTCGCGGTCTCGTCGCGCACGAACCGCACGTCCTCGACGGGCGCGCCGCCGAGCGTGCTGGCCGGCGCGGGGGGCACCAGGATCCCGGCGACCTCGGCGCGGCCGCCCGGCCCTCCGCGGCGGGCCTCGGTGACGGCGTACATGCGCCACGGCGCGGCGAACCCGCCGGGCGGCACGGGGGACGGCTGCTCGTCGGCGAACCACAGCGAGCCGAAGGTGTCGCGCCACGTCACGCGCTGCACCCGCAGCACCCCTCCCGGCGGGCAGTCCACCGGCAGGACGAGCCAGTCGTCGCCGGTGACGAGCGCGGCCTCGACGACGAGCACGCGAGCCAGTTCGTGCGGGTCGGCCCATACCTGGCCGAGGTCGAGGTCGGCGTCCTCGAACTCCCAGAAGCGCGAGGTCGGCATGCCCGGGAACGTCAGCTGCGATGCCAGCAGGTGGCGGGTGAGCGGGACGGTCTCCGCGTCCCCGGCGTCGGGCGGATCCCGGTCGGGCTCGAGATCGAACGCCGCCCAGCCGATCTCGCCCCCGCCGTGCGCGGGCGCGTGCAGCACGGCGCTGGTGGTCGCGACGGCGAACTCGTACTCGAGCCGGCCGGGGATCCAGCTCGACGGCGTCGCCGCCGGCTCGACCTCGGCGGCGTACCACGCGAGCCATTCCGCCACGGCGGCCATGGCGACGCGCCGGCGGGCAGCCCCCGGGCGCAGCGCCGCCGTGAACCACCCGGGCGTGCCGCCGGAGAACGCGTCCGCGACCCGCGCGGCGTCCAGCGCCGCGCCGGCGAGCACGCCGTTCACGCCCGCCCAGTCCCCCGCCTGCTCGCCCTCGGCCGGGCGCTCGTCCTTCTTGACCCCGCAGCGCCGGACGAGCGCCGCGACGGCGGCCGTCTCGCCCAGCTCGGCGAGCGCGTCCTGCAGCGCCCAGGCGACCGCGGCCGCCGCCCGAGGCGGAAGCGGGTGCGCGGACTCGTCCTCGACCAGCGGCTCGAGCAGCTCACCGGGATCCAGCGCCCGCCACCCTGACTCCGCACCGTCGAAGGGGCCGGGATGCCACGCGACGAGCGGATCGAACTGCGCGTCGACCGTCACCGCGAGCGGCGTGCCGGTGTCCTCGCCGGTGAGCTCGCCGAGCTGCCACTGGCGGCCGAGCAGCCACAGCGGGTCCCAGACCTGGGCCATGAGCCCCGTCGCCGGGTCTCCGCTCACCGGGTTGGGCTCGATCCTCGTCGTGAACGGACGGATGCCGCCGCGTCCGGGGAACGGCACCGCGCGGAACATGCCTGCCACCGTCAGCCTCCCTTCGTGAACGTCGAGACGATGTTCTGCGGCGACAGGAACAGCCGCGGGTCCACGACGTGCTCGTCGAACACCGACCAGTGGGGCACCCCGATCGCCGGCAGCAGCTCCCCCAGCTCCGGGACGTCGGCCGGGGTCGCGAGCCGCATGCGCACGAGCTCGCGCACCTCGTCGAGGAGCGTGATCACGCGCTCCTCGGTCCAGCCGCCGCCGTCGGGCGAGACGGCCAGCAGCAGCGCCTGCGGGGCGCGGGCGCCGGGAGCGTTCGCGTGCACCGCGAGTCCGGTCGAGACGAGGTCCTCGCGCGTCGGGTCGGCCCCCTCGCTCATCGTGCGGCGCGCGGGCCGGTGCTCGGCCCACTGGTCGACCACGAAGCCCGCCATCGTCCCGGTCGGCGCGAACCGCGCCGTGGGCTCGAAGACGAGGGTGGTGACGGATGCCGCGGGCGGGTCGGCGTCGCCGACCCACCGGTCCGCCCCGAACACGGCCGCCCGCAGTGCTCCGGCGCGCTCGGTCGCGGAACGCAGCGCCGACAGCGTCGCGTACGCCGCGACGCCGGGGCGCACGGTGCTCAAGCGTGCCATCCACCGCCGCACCGGCAGCCCCGCGCCGGGAAGCAGCGCCCCGGCGAGCTCGGGCGGGCCGGTCGGGTCGAGCTGCGGCACGACGGGCACGCCGCCCAGCAGCTCGGCGAGCGCCTCACCGGGCGGCGCGGTCGCGGCGGCGGCGAGCCGCCCGGCGAGGAGCTGATCGAGGCCCGACACGTACGCCTCCAGGACCACCCGCCCCTCCTCGGCGGTTCCGGTGAGCGCCGCCGGGTCGGTGCCGTCGCCGATCCCGACGAGTGCGAGCTCGTCGGCACGGCGCAGCAGCGCGGCCCGGGTGGTCGGGACGGAACCCACCAGTGCCGCGAGGTCGTCGCGCGCACGCTGGGCGCGAGCCGTCAGATCGGCCTCGTCGACGGCGCAGTCCGGTGCGGCCGCTCCGCCGGCGGCGACGAGATCCCGCGGCTCGAGGGGTCGCGCGGTGGTCAGCACCGCGCGCGCGGCCGTCGCGAGCTCCCACGCGTCGCCGAGGCTGATGCGTCCTGGGCGCAGCGCGGCGTTTCCGGTCGGCGCCTCGGCGGGAAGCGACGGCCGGGTGCGCCGACAGCGCGCCCAGAACCGGGCGAGGCCGTCGGCGCTGCCGTCCGCCGCGAGCACCAGATCGAGCGCTCCGAGGCGCAGCGCCGAGAGGAAGACGGAGTTGTTGCCGCGGAGGTGGATCGCGATGCGGTCGGCGGGGCCGAGCACGTCGCGGCACCACGCCTCGAGCACGGGATGAGCACGGGAGCGGATGCCGGGAACCCACCCTCCCGCGGCCTCGAGGCCTCCCGCGCCCGTGCCGCCGATCACCGCGACGCGCGCGGTGACGCCGTGCCGTTCGAGCGGCGACCGCGGCACCTCGGGCTCCTCCGGCAGCGTGTCACCCGACATCGCGTTCATCGCCGCCGTTGCGCGCGCGGCGTCGCCGCCCGCGAGCTGATGCACGCCCTCGGCGAGGAGCAGGTCGGCCACGGCATCCGCCACCTCGTCGAGCCGCGCGATGAGCGCGTGGACGTCGGCCACCTCGCCGGGCGCAGCGGGCGTGACGCCCGGTCCGGGGCTCGCGAGCTTGGCCTCGACCGCCGACGCCGGCGTGTCGCGCAGCGCGACGCCGTCGACCACCGCGCCGGTGTACGCCAGCGCGTCGTCGCCGCCGGCCGTCGCCGGCGTCTCGCGGCCCACCACGAGCGGGGCGAGGGCGCGCAGCGCCGGCACGAAGCGGTTGAGCGACAGGTCGGTCTCGTGCAGCCAGCGCTCGAAGCGGTAGCCGAGCAGCGCTCCGAGCTGCTGCCCCTGCCGCATGCCGCGCACGACGTCGATCGCCTCCCGCGCCCGGGTGCTGCTGAGGTCGATCTCGAGGGCGGCTCCCGCGCCGTCGCCCGGCGCGTGCGTCAGGCGTGCGCTGCGCAGCACCGCGGCCGTCGCGGCGTGCTGGGGCGACGGCGCCTGCAGCCACCCCACGCCCGGTGAGCGCACGGCCTCGTCCGGGTCCTCCGGGCGGGGCGTGAGCGCGATGTCCTCCAGCCACGCGTACGACGCGACGGCGAGCCCGCGCGGCCGGTCCGTGCGCAGGCGGTCGAGCCGGCAGGTCGCGAGGGAGGTCGCCCACGCGTCCAGCCGGTGGGATGCGGCATCCAGCGCTCCGGCGAACACCCGCTCGCGCTGGGCCTGCTCCTGCCCGCGCAGCCGCGTCAGCCCGAGTCGCACGCGCGAGGCGGTGTCGGCGGCGAAGAGGTAGTCGAGGATCATGGCGGCCAGCTCCCGCACGCGGTGCGCGTCGCTGAACGCGAACAGGAGCCGATCCGACAGCGGCGAGCGCCGGAGCGCCTCGATGATCTCCTGCTCGCGCTCGCGGAGCAGTCCGAGCTCGTGCCGCGGGCGGTCGCTCGAGGTCATGCCCTCGAGGTCGAAGAGGTCGGGCACGGTGATCTCCGCCATGACCGCGTCCAGCCGCAGCTCCTCCTCCGAAGCGTCGGGCCCCGGCTGCATGCTCCCTCTCAGCCGCTCCGCCAGCTGCTCGCGGATCTGAGTGCCGAGCCCGCTCTGCGGCTCGCGCAGGACGATCCCGATCTCCTCCTCGCCGAAGTCCATGGGGCGCATGATCGCGGCGAGCGCCGCGCGCGCGGCGGCGAGCGAGGTCGAGCGAGCCACCGTGATGAGCACCTGGAGCACGCTGTCCTCGAAGGTGAGGTCGTCGTGGTCGACGAGCGCTTCCAGCGCGTCCTCGTCGCTCTCGGAGACGAGCGGCAGGCCGAGCATGCGGGGCCGGCCGAGATGCGGCATCCGGCGCAGCGATCCCAGTCCGATCCGCAGCCGCTCCTCGAGCACGCGGGTCATGTCGGCGCGCTCCTCCTCGAGGCCCGGAGAAGAGCGCTTCAGCGAGGCGCCGAGCGCGTTGTCGGTGCGCAGCACCCGCCGCACGCGCACGTTGCGGCTCACCGGGGCGAGTCCGAGGATGCGCGGAAGCGCCGCGGCGAGGTCGCCGTCCATCACGGTGGGCGGGGGTGCCGCCATGGTCCACCATCCGCGGGCGGCCCGCACCGCGAACGCGACGAGCGCATCCGAGCGGCCCGGCCGCCGCGGGGCGACCGGCTCGTACCGGGAGGTGAGCGTGACCGGAAGCAGTCCGTACGGCTGGCGCCCGGCACGCACCGCCGGAAGCGGACCGGACGGACGCACCCAGTCGGCGAGATGCTCGCGCACGTCCCACCGGTCGAAGGGCGACAGGGCACGGGCGGGCAGCGCATCGCGCAGCCACGCCTCCCACGTGACCGGCCACAGCACCTCCGCCAACGCTCTGGCCGGTTCGCCGTCGTCGGCGCCGGCGGGCCAGTCGTCGAACGCGGCCGGGTCGTCGATGCCGAGCGCACGGGCGACGGCGGCGCCCGTGCCCGGGCTCGGCGCCGGCGGGGTCGCCCCCGCGCTCCAGCCCGACCGCGCCGACTCGGTGTTGTTCGTGGGCGTCCCCGGGCCGACGAGCGCCCGATCGCCGTGGGCGCGCAGCGCGGCGAGCACGACGCCGGGCTCGGCATCCGGGTCCGCCTGGCGCACCCCCCACACGTACAGCCGATCGACGGTCGCGTCCCCCCGCTCGAGCCTCACGGTGACCGCGAGCCCGCGCTGCACCGCGACGTCGTAGTCGCGCATCCAGTCGGCGGGACCGGATGCCTCCTCGGCGAGCGCCCGCAGCGCCAGCGCGCGCTCGCGGAACTCGGCCTCCGCCTGCAGGCGATCCTCGCCGGGCGCGCCGAGGTGGCCGAGCCGGACGCCGAGGTCGTCGAGGTCGACCGGCTCGCCGTCCGCCGCGGACGGCACGCCGTCCTGCCACGCGACCACGCGGAAGGCGTCTGGGAGCAGCGCCGCGCGACCGGTCGCGTCGTCGACGGCGATGTCGTCGGGGTAGATGCGCACCCGCAGCTCGGTGACCGTCTCGCCGTCGCGGGTGGCGTGCCGGGACTGCGTCTCGACGCGCACCGGCACCAGCAGCACGGGCACCGACGGATCCACCTCGGCCCACACGTCACCCATGGTCGTCCTCGCGCTCGGTGGAGATGTCGTCGATCAGCGTCCGCACCCGGAACCCCACGCGCGCCGGCTTCTGGAACAGCGCCCAGGCGACCTTCGCCGCCGTCTCGGCGACCGCCGGCGCGTCCGTCGTCGCGGGCACCGTGGCCGGCAGGTGCCGCGCGCCCGCGGGCAGCCAGTGCCCCCAGGCCAGACCGTCGCGCGGGGGCGTCACGCCGGCCGGCGGGTCGATCTCGTCGAGGCCGAACCGCGGCGCACCGACGTGCTCGGCGAGCGTGAACCAGAACGCTCCGGCGTTCGGGGCCTCCCCGCCGGTGTCGGCAGCGGCCGCGGCGACGGCGGTGAGGTCGACCGCGACGAGCAGGAGGTTCGGCGTCAGCGCGAGCCGGAAGAGGCTCGCCACCGGGCGCGACGCGTACTCGACCGGGTAGTCGACGTTCGTGGACGCCGCGACGTTCGCGAGCACGTTCGGGAACCGCCGCACCAGCTCGCCGCGCACCACGAACACGAGCTTTCCGGCACGCGCCGGGTCGAGGTGGGAGCCGAGCTCGCCGGTGCGCATCGTATGCACCCCGCCGAGGAGGTCGGGCTCCGGCGTCCAGAATCGTCGCAGGCTCGTGGCCCGGCCGTCGGTGGGGTACTCCCGCCACGCCAGCTCGCGGGCGAACTCGTGGTTGGCGCCGACCAGGAAGGCCTCCACGAAGGCGGCGTTGGTCTGCAGGGCGGTCACCATGTCGGGCTCGGGGATGGCTGCGACGCCGGGCATCAGCCATTCCCGGTCGTACCGGCTGAGGGCTTCGTAGAGCGGATGCCGGAACTCCGGCGCCGCGAGCACCCGCTCCAGGTCGTCGGGGTCGCGGCCGAACAGTCCGGCGAGACCGGGAAGGCGCGTGCGCGCCCGCCGCGGCACCGTGAACAGCGGCCGAAGCAGGCCGACCAGGTCGAGCGCGGGGATGTCGAGGCGCTCGCGCGGCGGCTCGACCGGCTCGGGCGCGCCGCCCGTCGCGGCCTCGCCGAAGGTGGCGATCAGGTCCTCTCCGGGATGCTCGATGATCGGGATGAGGTGGTCGGGCGTGGGGGTGGTCTCGAACGGGTGGTTTCCGTCGTACCCGCGTTCGTCGAGCGCGGCGAACAGCGGCTCGAACACGCCCTCCTCGAGCAGCCGCGTCTCGAACGGCCCGACATCTGCGGGGTCGGCGCCCGTCTTCGGGAAGCGGGCGACGCCGGGGCCGGGCAGCTCCCACTCGTCACGCGTGCGGGACAGCTGCCACGCCGTGCCAAGGAGGATGCCGAGGTGTCGCAGGTGCACGCGCAGCCCCGGGGTGTCCTCGAGCGCCCGCACCTCGTCGGGGGTCGGCAGGGCGTCGAGGAGCTCGGACAGCAGCGCGGTCGTCTCGTCGTCGTCGGTGACACCGCTCAGCAGCGAGACGTCCTCCTCTTCGAGGTGCGCCATCAGCTCGCTCGTCGCGCCTGTCGCCGGCCCGGCGACGGGCAGGACCCAGTCGGCGCCGGCGTCGCCGTCGGCGATGAGGCGCTCGCTCTGCGCCACGCGCTCGTCCGACGGCGCGAACCGCGCGGTGCGCCCGAGCGGGCGGGCCATCCGGCGCAGCGCGCCGCCGAGCGCCGCCGGCGGAAGGGCGCTGGCCGCGACCGTCGCCCGCACGGTGATCCCGCCGAGGTCGACCTGGGCGTGCGCGCGCGCCGTGGCGGCCAGGAGCGGAGCGGACGGCATCCGCTCGATCGTCCGCCGGTGCAGCGCCGTCGACACGACGCGGGCGAACTGCGCGGCGCGCAGCACCTCGTTGGCCTCCCGCACGTTCTGCAGCTGCGACCAGGCCGCGGCCATCAGCGGCTCCTGGTCCATCTGCACCACGGCGGTGCCGAGTGCCGCCGCGACGCGGTGGGCGGGGTCCAGGTTGAGCTCGGCGAGCCAGCGCGGCTCGCCGGCATCGGCCGGGAGCACGTCCGTCAGCACGTGCGCGCCGCCGAACAGGGGCGGCCCCACCTCGGGGTCCGCCGCGGGGTCGGTGCTCGCATCGACGAGCGCTCGCAGCCGCGCGGTGGCCGCGGCATCCCACCGTCCCTGATCCGACGGTTCGGGCTCGCCCGACGCGGTGGGCGCGATGAGCGCGCCGTGCACCGCGCGCGGGCCGTCGGCGGCGGCCACGGTGACGCCGCTTCCGGGCTGCGACGTGTCGACCCAGCGCCGGCCCAGCCCGTCGGCCGCCGGCACCGGCACGATGCTGCGCGCGAGCTCCTCGAAGCCGCCCTCGTCGCCGGTCGCGAACTCCCACCGGTCGTACACCGGCAGCACGACGGTGTCGGCGCCGCCCGGCCCCCACGCCCACGCGAGCGAGTCGATCGTTCCGCCGCGGATGCCGGCGCGCCGTCCGGCCTCGAACGTCGGCACGACGAGCGCGGTCCAGCGCTCGTGCGGACGCAGCCGGGTCGGGCTCACCAGGCGCGACAGGTTGAGCTGCGGCGACCCCAGGTGGCGCGTCAGCGCCTGGTCGTCGTGACCCTTGCCCGACACCTGCGCGTGCGCCCACGCCCACGCGTCCTCGGGCGGCGGCAGCTCGGCGACCGGCACCTCGACCGCCGGCGGCAGGTCGGGGCCCGCGGGCGCCACCTGTCGCACGATCGATGCGGAGGGCACGACGACCAGTCGCAGCCACGGCGGCAGGCGGCCGGACGCGGGCGCCGCGGGCGTGAACATCCACGGCAGGTCGGGCGCATCGAACTCCACGTGGACGAGGTCGCCGGTGGGAGCATTGCCCGTGCCGGGCGCCGGGTGGCGCCGGATGATCTGCGCCGGATCGATCCCCAGCACGTCTCCCGGGCCCCGCAGCGTGATCGGCTGCGAGACGGTCTCGCTGCCCGAGCCGTCGGTGAGCGCGAACGACACGTCGACGGTGGTGCGGGCGCGGGCGAGGGCGCCCTCGGAGAAGACGGGTTGCCGGATCCCGGCGGCCGCGCCGGTGCGGAAGTACGGCAGGAAGGTGAAGCTCGCCGCGCCCGCGTCCTCCGGGGCGATCGCTGGGATCCGGGCGGTGACGTCGAAGACCTTCATGACGCCGCCGCCCTCATGTCGCTGCCACCTTGGTCATGGCGGCCAGGCCGCCGAGCGCTCCGCTCGCGGTGTGGACGGCGTCGGTCCACGGCGCGAACTCGGCGATGACGGCACCCGTGCGCACGTCGGTGACCCGCGTCTCGCTCACCGGCCGCACCGCGATGCGCCGCTCCAGGTCGTCGGCGCGGTAGCGGTCGCCGATGCGCAGCCCGGTCGCGCCGGCCGGCCCCGCCTCCAGCACGAGGCGCGCCCACCCCGACAGGTCGAAGAAGCCGACGCCGGCCCGCTTCTTCTCGGGCGCCCCCGGCCACGAGTCGTCGTAGGTCATCGTCGCGTCGGTGGCGAAGCCGCGCAGCACGCCGGCCTGCGTCGTGGCGTCCGCCGGGTCGATCGCGAAGCCGCCGGTGCGCTCCTCGAACTCCGGGGCGGCGAGCTGCGCGTCCTTCGTGAGCGTCATGAACTGGCCCACCCCGAACGTCTCGGCGACGGCCGAGTGATCGGCATCCGTGCGCCCCGGTCCGTCCGGACCGATCTTCACGGCGCCCGAGAGCGCCAGACGGCACCCCGCGGGCTGGACGGATGCCGCGCCCCAGCGGTCGAGCGTCATGTCCAGCGGCGCGAGCCGCTGACTGGCGCGCACGAGGCCCCACGGCTCGATCACCAGGGCGCCGTCGGGCAGTGCGGCCAGGCGCACCGGTGACCGCACGCCCTGCCGGTCGATGCGCTGCCACGCCCGCGGATCGCGCAGCGCCTCCGCCACGAGCGCCAGCGGACGCACGGTGGGCGGCGGGAGGGGGGCGGCCGCGTCGCCGAACTGCACGGGACCGAACGAGATGCTCGGGTCGGGCAGCGGCCACGGCAGCGACACCTTGCCCGTGCCGCGGACGCGCCAGGGGCTCGGGCCCGACAGGTGCAGCGAGAGCGAGACGCCGAACAGCGAGCATCCGAGCGCCTCGACGTGCGCCCGGGCGGTGGCGTCGACCTCGAAGCCGAAGGGGTCGAACTGGATGAGCGCGTCGAGCGTGAGCCCGCCGCGGACCGCCGCGACCCCGACCGAGTAGGCGAGCTCGATCGAGCCGCCGAACTGCACGGTGTTCGGCGTGAGGGCGACGTAGCCCTGCACGCGGAACTGCAGCCCGATCGGCGGCGACATCTCGGCGCCGATCCTGCCGAGGTCGGCGAGCTCGGGCGGCTTGCGCGTGTACGTCGGGTGGAATCCGCCGGCGCTCAGCACCACGGTGCGGTCGTCGCCGAAGCGCACCAGCATGCCGATGCCGCCGTAGACGGAGAAGAACCCGATCCGCGAGGAGTACAGCTCGGCGCGCAGCAGGATGATGCCCCGGCCGACCTGAGCCATGACGGCGGCGCGCAGGTCGATGATCGCCGCGCTCTCGCTCGGGATCACGCAGCGCGCGCGCCCGAGCACGATCATCACGGGATCGGGGGCGGCGAGGAGGACGGCGACATCGAGGGTCATCAGCGTGACGGGACGGCCCCAGCCCAGGCGCAGCATCGGTCCGATGACGAAGCCGCCGGCCCGAGGCGGGAACACGCGTCCGAGGGTCTGCAGGATCGTGGGGGCGGCCTTGCGGACGTCCTCGGGGAACAGCAGCCTGTCCAGCACGCCGTCCTTGAGCCCCGACGAGATCGCGGCCGGATCGACCGTCACCCCGAGCCCCACGATCCCCCCGACCGCGTTGAGCGTGAACAGCAGCCCGAGCTCGATGGGCACGGCGAAGCTGACCGACATCACCGCGACGAACGACATCCCGTCGGCGCCGCGCGAGCGAAGCAGGCCGAACGCCGTCACGGTGACCGGCCCCAGGACGAGATCGAGCACGCCCCCGTAGCCGTCGGGGAGCACGAGGAGGTAGCCCGAGCCCTTCACCGGGCCCGCGCTGAGCGACAGGCCGATGCCCCGCGGCAGCACCGGCACGATGGCACCGGCCCCCTCGCCGAAGGGCGGCGCGCCGCTGAGGATGCGCCCGGGGTCGAGCACCAGCCGCACGCCGGAGCCGTCCACCCGGGCGCCGATCACCCCCGCGACGTCGACGGCGAGCCGGCTGCGCACGGTCAGCGCCACGGTGGCGCCCGAGGGCTCGAGCGCCAGCTCCATCCCTTCGAGGTCGACCACCTGCGCCTCCAGGCGCGCGGGCAGCTCGATCGGCCCGAGGCTGCCGCCGGCGGTGAGCCCGCGGTGGTCCACGGTGAGCTCCAGGTCGGCCGCGGCGCTTCCCGCGGCGCCGACGAGGATCTTCAGCACGCCGTCGGTGCGCTCCCCGAGGTCGATGCGCACCTCGCCGCCGCGCACCGACATGCGCAGACCGGTGTCGGACAGCCCGACGGCGAGGCGGATGGTGCCGGCGCGGAACAGCGCGACGCGCACGTCACGCCGCGCCCACGCCAGCTCGACCTTGTCGGGGGCGGCCGTGGCGGTGGGCTGCTCCAGGCCGAGCCGGGTCACGAGCGCACCCGGCGGCCGGGCGTCGACGGCCTTCTTCGCGGCGGCGGTCGCGTCCACGCCGAGCAGAGCGGCTGCGGCGAAGAACTCCTTGACCGCGGCCCACGCCGCGGCCGCGGCGCCGGCGATGTCGCCGGCCGTCGCCTTGGCCTCCGCGAGGTCGGCCTGGGCGAGACCTGCCGCGAGGCGCGCGGCGACGGGAGCGGTGTCGGGCGGCAGCGCGCCGCCGACGAGCTCCTGCAGCTTCGCCGGCGTCGGGATCGCGCGCAGGCGCCCGACGATGTACTGGAGCGCGGCCCGGAGCAGCCGGGCGGGCAACTCGTCCATCCCACCCCCTGGGACGACGGATGGAGCGTGGTGTGACAGCACGTGCAACCGCACGGACCGTCGCGCCGCATGCGGCACGGCGGTGCGAAGAGCGCCAGACTCGAACGCCGCCCACCCCATCGGGCGGTGTCATCTATGAACTTGGCCCTGCCCGGGTCGGATGTCAACCACCCTCCGGGCGCGGGCGCACCTCCCTTGGAGGCATCCGCTCGATCGGACGCCCGTCAGAGCTTGCGCAGGAGCACCGTCTCGACCGTGTGGTCGGCCGCCTTCTGCAGCACCAGGTTCGCGCGGTGCCGCGTGGGCAGCACATTCTCCTCGAGGTTGGGCAGGTTGATGGAGTTCCAGAACCCGAGGGCGCGCTCGACGGCCTCCTCGTCGGACAGCTGCGCGAACACGTTGAAGAACGAGTTCGGGTTGCTGAACGCGGCGCGACGCAGCGCGAGGAAGCGCTCGACGTACCACTGGGCGATGTGCTCGGCATCCGCATCGACGTAGATCGAGAAGTCGAACAGGTCGCTCACCGCGACGTCGTTGGGCGTGGGCGGCGGCTGCAGCACGTTGAGCCCCTCGACGATCACGATGTCGGGGCGGCGCACGGTGATGACCGCATCGGGCACGATGTCGTACCGCATGTGCGAGTAGAAGGGCGCGCGCACCTCGGGGGCGCCGCTCTTCACCTCGGTGAGGAACGACACGAGCGCTCGGCGGTCGTACGACTCGGGGAAGCCCTTGCGCTCCATGAGCCCCCGCCGCTCGAGCTCGGCGTTGGGGTACAGGAAGCCGTCGGTCGTGATGAGCTCGACGCGCGGCGTGCCCGGCCAGCGGCTGGTGAGCTCGCGCAGGAGGCGGGCGATCGTGGACTTGCCGACGGCGACCGAGCCGGCGACGCCGACGATGAAGGGCGTCGTGGAGTCCGTCTCGCCGAGGAACGCCGACTCCTCGGCGCCCAGGCGCTTGGTGGACTCGGCGTACAGCGACAGCAGCCGCGACAGCGGCAGGTAGACCTGCGCGACCTCGGCGATGTCCAGGCGATCGCCGAGCCCGCGGATCTGGACGATCTCGGTCTCGCTGAGCGGCTGCGTCACCCCGGCGGCCAGTCGCGCCCAGTCGGCGCGCTCGATCTCGCGGTAGAGGGACAGAGCGGGGGCGACCACGCCCGTCTCGTGCAGGGTCGCTTCATCGGCGGACATCGCGCCCATCGTATCCGGTGGTGCACGCGTGACGGATGCCGCGCCCCTGCCTCCCTCCGTGGCTGCGGTTTCTGACCCAGTGCCCCCTGCGAAACACCACATCCCGCACGAGACACCACGCCGCCCCGCGGTGCCTCGTCGCCGATGCGGTGTATGCCCTGAACGACCTTGCGAAACACCGCATCCCGGACGAGACACCACGCCGCCCCGCGGTGCCTCGTCGCCGATGCGGTGTATGCCCTGAAGGGTCGAGGGCGGGAACGGCGCGGGGGGCCGCGCCGCTAGGGTGAACGGGTGCGCCTCGGAGTCCTCGACATCGGCTCGAACACCGTCCATCTGCTCGTGGCCGACGCCCGTCCGGGAGGCAGGCCTCTCGCGACCACGAGCCAGCGCACCGTGCTGCGGCTCATGCGCTACCTCGCGCCCGACGGCTCGATCACCGATGAGGGCGTGACGGCGCTCGTCGACGCCGTCACGCAGGCCCGGAAGGTCGCGGCGTCGGAGAACGTCGACGAGCTCCTGGCCACCGCGACGTCCGCCGTCCGCGAGGCGAAGAACGGCCCCGAGGTCATCCGGCTCATCGAGGAGGCGCTCGGCCAGCCGCTCCAGGTGCTCGGCGGCGAGACCGAGGCGCGCTACACCTTCCTCGCCGTCCGCCGCTGGTTCGGCTGGGCGGCCGGCCAGATCCTCCTCTTCGACATCGGCGGCGGCTCGCTCGAGATCGCGGCCGGAGCGGACGAGCTGCCCGAGTCGGCGGCATCCGTCCCCCTCGGTGCGGGCCGCATGACCGTGCGCTTCCTGCCCGACGACCCGCCCGGCGAAGCCGCCGTCGAGAAGCTCCGCGACCACGCGCGCGCGACCCTCGCGCCCGTCGCGAAGTCGTTCGGCGCGCTTCCCCGGCCCGATCACGTCGTCGGCTCGTCCAAGGCGATTCGGTCGCTGGCGAAGCTGGTCGGCTATCCGGTGCCGGGATGGTCGGGGATCGAGCGGATGCTGCTCCCGCGCGACGCCCTCGGCTCGTGGATTCCGCGGCTCGCGCGCATTCCCGCGTCCGCCCGCCAGGAGCTGCCCGGCATCACGGCGGACCGCACCTTCCAGATCGTCGCGGGCGCGGTCGTGCTCCACGAGGCGATGCGCGCGCTGGATGTCGATGAGCTCGAGGTGTCGCCGTGGGCGCTGCGGGAGGGCGTCCTGCTGCGCTACATCGAGGAGCTGGGCTGGTGAGCCGAGCCGCTCAGCGGCGGGTCACCCGCTCAGGGGCGGGTCATTCGTCGAACTCGGTGAAGGCCGCGTAGATGCCGTAGACGGCGAGCGCTGCGACGTGCCACTCCTCGGGACCCTCGGGGCCCATGGTGACGATGCGGGGCGCGTCGATCATCGCCGGGTTGATGCGCCGGTGATCGGTCATGCCGTCGATCGTGGCCATGATCGCCACGGCGAGGTCGCGCTCGTCGACTCCGGGGCGCATCCGGACGCCGAGCGCGCCGTTGAGCGTCCGGTACAGCTCGGCCATGCGCTCGCAGTATCTGTCCTCGATCTCGGAGAGCAGCGCTCTGATCTCGTGCCCGCCGGGAACGGCGTCGCCGCTCGCGAGTGCGGCCGACATGGTCTTGTACGCCCGGTAGGCCACGGAGTGCTCGACCGCGACCACGTTGTGGGCGACGGCGAGTCGGACGACTCTGCGAAGCGCCACGCCGCGGCCGACACCGGCGGGCTGGTCGGTGTCCGCCGCGCCCTGCGCGATGGCCCCCTGCAGCAGCTGCAGCGTCTCGCCGTCGAAGCCGGTGTCGAACCCTGGGTCGGCGTCGAACAGCGCCCGCACGAGATCGGCGACGAAGGCCCCCCGATCGGGCCAGATCCGGAAGACAGTGGACCGCGGCACCCCCGCCACGCGGATGAGGTCCTCGAGCGCGATGTTGGAGTAGTCGAGCAGCAGCCCCTCGGCCTCGACCCGCTTCACCGCGGTCTCGAGCATCAGCGCGCGGGTCTCGCCCGCAGGCCGACGCGTCCGGGGTGGATCAGGAGGGTGCACGCCTCGATTATCGCCCCGACCGCGACCGCGCGCCGCACCGGGGTCCGCGGGGGTCGCGGTGCCGGGTCCCCACAACCCGGCACCGTGAGACCCACGAAGCGGCACGGAGCCGTCGGTCGGATCAGCACGCAGGCCACCCCAATGGCCGCGCGCCCTCGCCACTCTAGAGACTGGAAGTCTCATATCTCAAGTCGAGCTTCCCGGGACGTCCGCGCAGCCTCGTTCCCGCTCGGGGTCAGCCGCCCGCCAGGGACGCCTCGTCCACGCGCTCCGGGGCCTGCCGCACCAGCCGGTCCCCCTCCCAGCGCACCGGCATCGGGTCGGTGACGCCTCCGACGAAGAGGCCGTCCTCGCCGACGTGGTGGAACGCGAACAGCAGCCACTGCCCGTCCGACCGGCGGCGCAGCAGCCGGCCGACGTAGAGCGACTCATCGGTGAGCGGGTACGCCGCGTCGATGTCGAACGGCCCGAGGAGACTCTCCGCCGGCACCGCCCACGTGCCGCCGTGGCTGCCGCGGCGCGAGGCCGTGGCCTGGTCGCCGAGGCACGAGAAGATGAGCACGGGCCTGCCGTCGACGACCGCGGCCTGCACCACCTCGAGCTGCCCGAAGCCCTCGGGACTCGGCGCCGACAGGGGCTCGCGCAGCTCCCACGCGCGCAGGTCGGACGACCACGCGTGCCCGATGACGCCGCGGCCGTCGACCGGGCCCTCCGGCGCGCGCGCGGTGAGCAGCATGTGCCAGCCGTCCCCCTCGGGGTCGGGGAACACCCACGGGTCGCGGAACGCCTCGTCGTGCCAGGCGCCGCTGGACAGCTTCTCGTACCACGGCCCCTCCGCCTCGAGCACGGGGCCAGGGGCCTTGGTCCACACGTGGAGGTCGGGCGAGGTCGCGTACCCGATGCGCTGGATGTTCTTGCCGTCCGGAGCGGCCGTGGCGCCGGTGTAGAAGAGGAACCACGTGCCGTCCGGATGCCGCACCACCGAGCCCGTCCACGTCGCGAGGTCGTCGAACGCGGGGGCGTCGCTGCGCACGAGCGCGTCCTCCACCTGGGTCCAGTTCACGAGGTCGGTCGAGACCGCGTGACCGATCGAGGCGCGGTAGTGCCGGGCGTCGGGGTCGCGCAGCGCGCGCGAGGCGTAGAGGAAGAAGAGGTGGTAGCGGTCGCCGTCGTCGGCGAACCAGAAGTCCCATACCCAGGAGCCGGGGAGGTCGAACACAGTGATCCTTCGGGGTCTTGCGCGCGGTCGGTCGATCGCGCGACATGCGGTCGGTTCACGGCCGTCGCGGCCGTGAGAGGTCGGTCACGGCGCGGCCGTGAGAGGTGGGGTCACGCCGTGCGCGCGACGGTGAGCTCGTCGCGCCGGGGCGGGTCGGCGCCCGGGCGCGACACGGTGATCGCGGCGGCGCGCGCGGCCCGCTCGAGCAGCGCCGCCACCTCGGCGGAGCGGATGCCGCCCCCGGGCGCCCGCAGGTCGGCTCCGGTGATGCGGCGCTCGAGCAGGCCGTCGATGAGCGCGCCCATGAACGTGTCGCCGGCGCCCACGGTGTCCACGACGTCGGTGGGGATCCCCGGGACCACCACCTCGCCGTCGGCGGTCACCCCGATCGCGCCCTGCGAGCCGAGGGTGACGACGACGAGCGCCGGACCGCGGGCCACCCACTCGCGTGCGATCTCGACGGCATCGCGCCCGGGTGCGAGCCAGTGGAGGTCCTCGTCGCTCGCCTTGACGACGTCGGCGAGGGCGACGAGGTCGTCGACCCGGGCGCGCACGCGCGCGGGGTCGTCGACGAGCGAGGGCCGGATGTTCGGGTCGTACGTGATGAGCGCGCGCGGGCGGGCCGCCCGCACCAGGGCCACGACCTGCGCGTCCCCCGGGGCGAGCACCGTCGCGACCGAGCCGACATGCACGAGGTCCGCCGTCGCGGCGAGCGCGCCCTCGAGCCCGCTCACCTCAGTGCCGAGGTCCCACTCCAGGTCGAAGGAGTAGGTGGCGGCCCCGGCCGCGTCGAGGTGCGCGGTCGCCGTCGCCGTGCGCGCGGCCGCCGAGGCGGCGACCTCGACGTCGGATTCCGCGAGCCAGCGTCGGATCCGCCGCCCCCGCTCGTCGTCGCCCAGGCGCGTGACGAGCGCCGGCCGCCGGCCCAGGCGGCCGAGGGTGAGCGCCGTGTTGGCCGGGCTGCCGCCGGGGGCCTCGTCCACGGCACCGGTCGCGCGATGGACGATGTCGACGAGCGCCTCGCCGATCACGAAGACGCGGGGTGCGGCGGCGCCCACCTGTCCGGGGCCGCCGCGGGGCGCGGCATCCGTCGTCATCCCTTCACCCCGCTCGCGGCGATGCTGCTCACGAACGCCCGCTGGAACACCAGGAACACGATGAGCACCGGGATCGTGATGAGCGACGTGTACGCCATCACCTCGCCCCACGCGGTGTTGAGCTGGAAGAAGTACTGCATGCCGACCATCACCGGTCGCAGCTCCTCCTTCTGCACCACCATCAGCGGCCAGAGGTACTGGTTCCACGCCGGCAGGAACGTCAGGATCGCGACCGTCGCGAACGCGGGGCCCGACAGCGGCACCAGGATGCGGCGGTAGATCGTGAACCAGCTGGCGCCGTCGATGCGCGCGGCCTCGTCGAGCGACTTCGGGATCGTGGAGAAGTACTGCGTGAACAGGAAGATCGAGAACGCGTTCGCGATGAAGGGCACGATCTGCACCTCGTAGGTGTTCAGCCAGCCGAAGTCGTACTTCAGCACGCCGCCCTCCATGACGAGGGTGGGCAGCTGCGCGACCCAGTAGACCATCGGCACCGCGATGGTCTCGAACGGCACGATCAGCGTCGCGATGACGATCGCCAGGACGACGATGCGGCCTTTCCACTCCAGGCGTGACAGCGCGAACCCCGCCATCGAGTTCACGATGAGGCCGAACCCGACGGTGAGCACGGTGACGAGCACGGAGTTGAACAGGAACCGCGCGACGGGCACACGATCGAAGACGCCGAAGTAGTTGGCGAGGCTGATGTCTCCGGTGGGGAGGAACGCGTTCACCGAATCGATGTCCTGCAGGATCTGCGCATCGGGCTTGAGGCTCGAGACGAACATGAACACGAGCGGGAACAGGAACAGCACGCCGAACAGCGACATCGCGACGTACACGAGGATCTTGCCGCGCAGTCGATGTGATTTCTCGCTCGCGGCGGTCCGGACGCGCGGAGGGCGCTCCGACCCGCGTGATGCGGTGGTGAGGGTTCGGGTTTCGGACATCACTCAGTCCTTCTCTCGCGTCAACCGGCGCTGGATGAGCGCGATGATCAGCACGGCGACGAAGAAGATGAGCGAGATCGCGGCGGCATAGCCGATCTCCTGCTGCTCGTAGCCCTTCCGCACCGCGTGGAAGACGATGGTGGAGGTCGCGCCCTGCGGGCCGCCCTGGGTCATCACGTCCACCTGCACGAACAGGCCGAGCGCTGCGATCGTGATCGTGACGAGCACGAACACCATGGTCGGGCGAAGGCCGGGCCAGGTGACGTTCGTGAACTGGCGCCACGGACTCGCACCGTCCATCCGGGCGGCCTCGTAGAGCTCCTCGGGAATCGTCTGCAGACCTGAGAGCCAGATGATCATGTGGAAACCGACGGCCTGCCAGATCGACATGAAGATGATCGCGCCGAGCGCGGTCTGCGGATCGTTCAGCCAGTCGACGCCCGACCACAGCCCGAAGGTGAGGGCGTCGATCATCGAGTTGATCAGGCCGTCCTGCTGATACATGAACTTCCACAGGATCGACACGACGACGATCGAGGTGACGACGGGGATGAAGAAGATCACACGGAAGGCGGTGACCCCGCGCATGCGCCGATTGACGAGCACCGCCAGCAGGAGCCCCAGGGCGGCCTGGACGGGCACGACGACCAGCGCGAAGATCGCGGTGTTTCCGACGGACTGCACGAACAGCGGGTCGGCGGTGAACGCGCGGACGAAGTTATCCATCCCCACGAAGCGCGGGGGGTTGGGTGAGATGAGTCGCGCGTTGGTGAACGACAGCGTGAAGGCGAGGATCACGGGGATGATCAGGAACAGGACCAGGAGGATGCCGGCGGGGGCGATCATCCCGAGTCCTGCCCACGTCTCGCGCCCCTTGATGGAGCGGAAGCGACGGAGTTCGCGCCGAGGTTCTTCGGCGGCGACCGTCGGTGGAGTGACAGTCATGGCAGGTCTCTCTGAGGATGCGCCGGCGGGGGCATGAGGCCCCCGCCGGCGCGGCGGATCACTGGAAGCCGTAGCCGTCGTTCGACTCGATGTTGGCGTCGATGTCCGACACCGCGCGATCGAGCGTCTCCTGCACGTCGGCGCCGCTCATGATGTCCTTCGCAGCGGTCTCGAACGTGGCCGAGATCACCGCGTATGCGGGGGTCTCGGGACGCAGCACCGCGTACTCCTGCGAGAACTCCACGAACGGGCGCAGGGCGCCGTCGTCGCCGAAGTACTCCGATGCCTGCGCGGCCGCCTCGGTGGCGGGGATCACGACCTGCTTGTCGGCGAACTCGGTGATGTACTCGTCCTGGAAGCTGAACTCGAGGTACTCGCGAGCGCCGTCGGCGTCGTTGCACTCCGAGGAGATGCCCCACTGCCACGAGCCGCCGCCGATCGCAGGTCCGTTGCCGAGGTCCGGCGGGGGCAGGATGAGCAGGTCGTCTCCGACCGCGTCGAGCGCGGCGACGGCGTTCCACACGCCCGTGTAGCTGAGCGCCACCTCGTCGTCGACGAACTCCTGATTGCCCACGGTCCCGCCGTTGTCGGCGTACCCGTCGGCGAAGAGACCGGCGAACCACTCGCCCCACGCGACCGCCTCGGGCCCGTTGAGCGCACCGTCGGCGGTCAGCATGCTCTCGCGGTCGATGAGGTCGCCGCCGAAGCTCTGCAGGAGGGGCGAGTAGGCGTACGGCCACCACTCGCCGGTGTCCTCGGCGCCGATGTCGATCGGCGTCTCGTAGCCGCTCGCCTTCAGGGTGGCGAGGGCCTCGCCGAACTCATCCTGCGTCCACGGCTCCTCCATGGTGGGGATGCGGATGCCGTTCTCCTCGAGCACCGACTGGCGGGCGAAGATCGCCAGCGCGGCATCCCAGTAGCCGGCGGAGTAGATCTCGCCATCCCACACGCCGACGGCGGTGGGCAGCAGCGAGTCGGTGAGCTCGGTGGGCAGCTCGAGCGGCTGCAGGTAGCCCGCCCACGCCCAGTTCGGCATGATCGGCCCGTCGAGGTCGAGAAGGCAGGGAAGATCGCCGGATGCCGCGGCCGCGACGATCGCGTCGTTGTAGGCGCCCTGCGGGAACGACTCGTGCACGACCTGGTACTGGTCCTGGGAGTCGTTGAAGTCCGAGATGATCCGCTCGTAGACCTCGAGCTCTGCCGGGTTGCCGGCGGAGTGGGTCCACATCGTCAACTGGGTGCGGCCGTCATCGGTCGTGGTCTCGCCTTCACCGGCCTGCCCGCAGCCGGTCAGGGCAAGGGCCGAGACCAGTCCGGCAGACACGAGGATCGGGGTCCTTGTGCGCATGGTTGTGGTTTCCTTTTCTTGTGACCTACGCCTGCGTAGGTCATCGGTCGGGGGCCGCCTTCGGCGGCCGCTCGTTGTGTCAAGCCCGTCGCCGGTTCTGTTTGCCGACGTGTGCCGGCGGCGGGCCCACGGAGTCTCGTCGGATGACGGGACACTCCATCAGGTGCGCGGCGTCCTCATCCCCTTCCGCACGGACGCCGAGTGCGACCTCCATCGCCCAGCGACCCATGTCGTAATGGGGCAGCGCGATGGTGGTCAGAGGGGGATCCTGTTCCGCGGCGACGAGCTGCTGGTCGTCGTACCCGACGACCGACAGATCCCGCGGGATGTCGAGGCCGCGGCGGTGCGCGGCGATGTACACGCCCACCGCCATACGGTCGTTGAAGCAGAAGACTGCGGTGGGGCGCTGCTCCTCGGGAAGCTCGAGCAGCCGCTCGAATGCGGCGCGTCCGCCGCGGGCGGTCGTCTCACCGTGCACGTGGAGGGCGGGGTCGACGGGGATGCCGGCCTCGGCGAGGACCTCGAGGTAGCCTTCGTGGCGCAGCGTCGAGGCGATGGGGTTGTCGTCGGTGTCGATGTAGGCGATGCGCCGATGCCCCGCGGCGACCAGTTCGCGCACGGCCGCCGCGCCCCCGGCGCGGTCGTCGGGAACGACGGAGCGGAATCCCCCGCCCTCGGGCCGGCAGTCGAGGAAGACCGCCGCCGCAGGGAGTCCGGTCGGGGCCGGGACGATCTGGTGCCACATGCACGCGTAGATGATCGCGTCGACCTGCTGCGCGGACAGTGCGCGGATCGCGTCCGCTTCGATGGCGCTGTCGCCGCCGGTGTCGATGAGGAAGAGCAGGTGGTCGTTCTCGCGCGCGGCGTCCTGCGCGCCGGCGAGCATGTCGCCGGCGAACGGCGTCGTCGCGATCTGGTCCGAGATGAGTCCGACGGTTCGGGTCTGCTGGGTGCGCAGCCCGCGGGCGACCGAGCTCGGAGCGTATCCGATGGAGCGGGCGGCCTCGCGGACGCGTGCCCTGGTCTCCTCCGAGATGCGGGATTCGACGTCGTTCATGACGAGGGACACGGTCGTCACAGACACACCGGCTGCCGCCGCCACGTCTGAGATCCGAGCCCGGGCCATCATCGACACTCCCTCGTGCTAAATCGATTTATCGAACGACACTGATTATGAACCGCTGTCGCGCTCCGCGTCAAGTGAGAAGTTGGATCGATGCGGAGACGACGCGGCGAGCGACGTTGAGGACGCCGGTTGAGCATGGCCCAGCCACGCTCAGCCGGCATGGCTCAGCCGGCCAGGCGGAAACGTCTCGGAGGCGGTTCGATGTCGAGCGCAGCAAGGCGGAGCGCGAGCCGGGGGACCAGCACGAGCGGATCGCCCCTCCCCGGCGGCGGATGAAGGACGAAGTCGCCGAGCCCCTCGCGGGTGATGTGCCAGCCGCCGTGATGCAACTCCATATGGTGGAACCTGCAGAGGAGGATGCCGCGGTCGATGTCGGTCCTGCCCTCGTCGCGCACCCACTCATCGATGTGATGCGCTTCGCAGTAGGACGCCGGCCGGTCGCAGCCTCGCCACCGGCACCCACCGTCGCGGATCGCGAGGGCGATCTTCTGCTTGGGCCGGTACAGCCGCGCCTCGCGCCCGAGGTCGAGCGGATTGCCGCCTCCGTCGACGGTGACGTGACGGGTGGCCGTGTGGCACATGTGCTGGGCGGCCAGCCAGGCAGGCAGTACCGTCTGGTCGTCTTCGACCAGCGCCACCGCCGGCGCACCCGAGCGCTCCTGGACGATCGCGTCGGCGGGCACCACGATGCGCACGCCGGCCTGGCGGGCGCCGAACACCGTCGCCGCGTCGGCGAGGGCGCCGGCGCACAGCAAGTCGAGGAAGAGGTCGTACGCGAGCTGGTCGTTCGTGCGCGGGTCGGCGACGAGCTCTTCGGCGCGCGCCTTCTCTTCGGAGTCGACGAACCGCGGGCCGCCTCGTCGGGGCCGGAGCGCCGAATCCCAGATGGTCTGCGCCCACGCGCCGCCGAGGTCGTCGAAGACGATCGAGCCGCGCCGCACACCGTCGGCATCGCGCCACAGCCGGAAGGCGCGCCCCTCGAACCGCTGGTCGAACCGCCGCTGGGCGCCTGCCGGGTCGAGTTGATCGCGGATCGTCCGGGCGGCTCGGCCGAGCTCTTCGACCGTGCGCTCCCGCGCCTCGGCGATGAGCTGCTCGGCTGCCAGCATCCACGCCTCGCGCCAAGCCTCGCGCGCCCGCGCGACGGCGTCGAGCCCGTCGTCTTCGCCGGAGGTCGCGACCGGATCGGGCTCGGGCGGCTCGCCGAGCCCCCGCAGGATCGCGTCGTGCTGGGCCGACCCGATCGCTCCGGCCAGCAGCGCCCGTCCGAGCGGAGCGTGCCACGGCTCGGGCTCCCCGCCGGCCCCAACCCCGGCCCTCGGCCCCGGTCCCACGCCGACCCCGGCTCCCGCCCCTTCATACGGCGGAACCGCCGGGTCCGAGGCATCCGTCATCGCATCGCGCCCGGGATCGATGCCGGCCAGCGTGCGCAGCGATTCGCCGAGCCGGACGTGCTTGGCCGCCTCGGCTCTCGTGGCCCCGGTGATCTCCTGGATCAGCGACGCCGGATTGCGGTGGCCGCGCTTCTGCGCGAGCCCGGTGTGACCCGCCTCGCGGGTCGATCGCGCAGCGGCCGCACCCGACGCCGCGATACGCACCTTCTCTCCGGCGCGCACCAGACCGGTCGCGGCTTCGAGCGCAGCGACCACCCCGTCGTCGCTGAGGCGATCCAGTGCGAGGGGCAGCAGCTCGGCTTCGACATCACCTCCGAGGGCATCGCGCAGCACCTCGAGATGCTGCGCGAGATCGGAGAAGAATGCCATATCTGATCATGGCATCGACCTCAGACATTCGTAGCTCTGTTCCCATGCGGGGGGAAACGACGAGGAGGCCGGTCCTACGACCGGCCTCCTCGTCGCAAGGGCTCACTCTGCAGAAACGACCTCCCCGAACAGGCGAAGCTCGGCCACATTGAGGATCTGGCCGTTCGCAATCCGGATGTAACGGTAGGAGTCGCCCGCCGTCACGGTCCACTTCTGCCACTCGAGCGTCTTCGCGGGCACGGCGGGCGTGAGCCGGGTCCACGTCTGGAAGTCGTTCGAGCCCTCCAGCCGCATATCCGCGATGCGCGACGTGCCGTAGCCGTCCTGGCGCACGAGCAGCTCCGCGCCCGTGAGGGTCACGCGATCGGCTCCGAAGTCCCACACGTTCGCGTAGATCCCGGAGTTGAGCCGCGTGTCCGAATGCGTGGCGGCATCGCCGTCGAGCATGCGAGCGGCGTACTGCGTCCACCCGGCGTCGACCACGCCGTCGGGCCGCAGCGAGACCGCGGCGCGGAACGCCTCATCCACGAGCCCGGCGTCGGTCGAGAGGAAGAGCTTCGACCCGTCGCTGGTGGCGGCGATGGGGTCCGCGGTCCTCCCATCCGGCGTCGTGAAGCCGATGGCGAAGTCGACCACGCCGCCGGCCTCCGCGCTCTCCGGCACGGGAGCGGATGCCACCCATTCGCCGGGATTCGGCGATTCCACCGCAGCCCGCTGCCCGAACAGCGTCACGTGCACGTCGGAGTTCTCCGCCGGCCCGGTCATCCGGACCTCGACGACGTCCCCCGCGACGATTCGGCCGGCGACAGCGTCAGGCGACGAGAGCGACACGGTGGCCATCACGCCCACGGCCTCGCTCCGCGCACCGTCGATGCGGATCTCAGCGATGCTCCAGATCCCCGGGTACGCGGGATCCGACGGCACACCCGGCTCGTCGACCTGGAACTTCAGGAACCGGAAGCGCTGATCGCGGACCTCCTCGAGCGTGGCGATCCACTCCACGTCCGCGTCCTGGCCGGCGTTCGGATGCTCGGTGAGCAGCGTCCACTCGGCGCCGTCATCGGACCCGTACACGTTCGTGCCCTCCGCGCGGTTGGGGAACGTGTCGCGAGCCTGGAAGCCGAAACGGTCGGCGCTCACCCGGTATGCCGACCCGAAGTCGAACACTATGCCGGTGACCCGCTGGTCGCCCCACGACGTCTGGTTGTCGCCGTCCGTCAGGGCGCGCAGCTGCGAACTGCTGAGCGAGGGTGCGCTCACGATCCCGGTGAAGTCGAGCGAGCCGTCCGCCAGTCGCGGGCTCAGCGGCTCGAGCGCGTCGATCGCCTCTCCGAGCCGGGCGAGCAGGTCGGCGAACTCCGCGTCACCGGCGGTCGCGCGAGCCTTCTTCACCTGCTCCACGAGGTCCGCCACCGCGTCCCATGTCGCCGACGTGAAGCTCGCCTCGTCGCCGATGCGGTCGAAGAGCGTGCCCATCGCCGCGGCGCGGGTCGCCGCCACCGTGATGGTGACCGGCAGGGCCGTGACGGCGGTGCCGTCCGTCGCGACCACGAGCGCCTCGTGCACGCCGGGCTTCGCCGGCGTCCAGGTCAGCTCGTCGCCCGACAGCTGGGCACCCTGCGGGCCGTTCTGCAGCGAGAGCTCGACCGGGTCGTTCGCGGCATCCGTCACCGGGAAGCCGCGGCTCCACGGCTCGCCCTTCACGACGACGACGTCCACCGACGGCGCGTCGGCGAAGACCGGCGGCGTCAGCACGCCGTTGGCCTGCGCGAGCACGCCGGCCACGTCGACCTGGGCGGCAGACCCGGTCGCCCGCAGGAACACGATGTTGTCGCCGACGGCTCCGGGCGTCTTCTCGACGTGGAGGTCGAGCCACACGTATCGCCACTGGCCGCCGGTGTCGGGCACGACGATCTCGGCGAACGGCGCCTCGGCCGACGTGCGGGATGCCTCGAGCGTGGCGGCGCCGTCGCTGCGCACCTTGACCCCGACCAGCGACGTCTTGGTGCGGTCGCCCCAGACAGCCCGGCGGACCGCGAGCTGCGCGTCGTCGGCTGCGGCGTCGAGCCGCACGAAGGCGGTGCCGTCGGCGTCCTCCTGGTGCTGGGCTCCCGACCCGAGGGTCGTGCCGAACGTCTCTACCGAGAGCTCGGGACCGTCGGCGAGCGGCGCGACCGAGCCCTCGACGTCTGCGAGCTCGGGCGGGAAGGCCACCCAGTACTCGGCGCCGGTGTAGTCCGAGCCGCGGTCGTTCCAGAAGTTCTGGATGCCGCTCCCGTAGTAGTAGAGCGGGCCGTCGCGGTCGGCATACAGCTCGGCGACGTGCGGAGCCTCGGCCTCGACGTCCACGCCGGCGACGTACCGGTACTGGAGGTACGTCTCGCTGAGCGGGTCCTGCAGGCGCCCTCGGTAGGCCTGCGAGATCATGCCGCCCTCGTTCGCAGGTACGTAGGGCACCTCCTCGCCCATCATGAAGGCGTAGAACGTGTCGGCTCCGGCGAGGATCCGGTTGTCGAGGAAGTGATACGGCGACACCGCGTCGGGCGCGTCCGAGACCGTCCCCGCGACTGGGTCGATCGTCGTGCCCTGCGTGTCGACGAGGCGCGCGAGCGCCACGAGGAGGTCGACGTCGCCCTGCCCGTGCGCCTGGTCCCGCAGCATCTCCATGTGCTGGACGAAGGACTCGCCGGTGGTGTTGCGCGGGTCGTCGGCGGGGATCTCGCGGAAGATCGATGCGAGCGCACCGTTCACGTCGCCGCCGTAGAGGTCGTGCTCGCTCTCGTACCCGGCGTTGACGGTGAACCACTCCACCCGCTCGGCGTACAGCTCGGCGTCGTCGAGGAAGATGGCCGCGGCGACCATGCCGATGACGCCGTACAGGTGCTGGTTCCACAGGCGGTTCTTCGAGTACAGGAACGTCTCGAGCACCGGCCGCACCAGGTTGTCCTCGATGCGCTGCTGGTCCTCGGCGGTCCACCGCAGGTCGTAGCCGTTCAGAGACTCGTTCGCCGGCCCCGTGCCGCGCAGCACCTCGGCCGCGATCAGCATGTAGTACAGCGGTACCCCGGTGTGGATGTGGGCGTCGGCGAAGTACGCGTACTTCGCCGGGTCGAGGCTGCTCCACGTGCGCAGCACGTGCAGGGCGTTCGCCCGGTACTGCTCGTCGCCGGTAACGACGTACTCGAGCGCCTGGGCCATCGCGCCGAGGCTGTCGCGCAGGGCGCTGGCGCGCATCCCGGCCGTCGCGTACGCGTCGTTCTTCGGTGTGTCGGTCCCCGGCTGGGCGTTCTCGGCCCGGAAGTCGCGCGCGGCGTACCGCGTCTGCGTCATTGCGTCGTAGTAGCCCGTCCAGGGGTCGACGCCCGCGAGCACCTGGGTGCGCATGTTCTCGAGGTGGTCCGCGCTGAAGCCGACGCCCGGGTGGGCGAAGCCGGCGTCGCTGACGGTCCGCACGATCTGCGGGGGTGCGGGCGTCTCCTGCGCGACGGCGGGCTGCGTGGCGGTGAGCGCGCCGGCGGCTGCCAGCACCCCGGCCATGAGCACCCCGATCACGCGGCGCGTGCGGTGTCTTTGCTCGATCCTCATCGATCTCTCTTCTCTTCGCCGCCGGCGTCACCGACGGCGGGTGGGGAGGTGGATAGCGTTTGCCACTTAACGATGACGGCATCGCCGCGCGACGTCAAGGCCCGATCTGCGAAGACGTCAGGACGCCTGCGACGGGAGGAACCGCACGCCCGCACGATCGATGTCGACGGTCCATCCGCGACCGTCGAGGTCATCGGCGCGCACGCCGAGGAACATCCCCGTGAACCGCAGTCGCGCCCCGTGGTCGTCCGAGAGCGTCCACGCCGGGTGAACGCCTGGCACCTCGCGCCACGCCCCGTCGTCGCCCGCGACCGCGAAGGCCAGGCAGGGCCCGTCCAGCGACGCGCGCAGCCGCAGGGGACCTTCCGGCGCGGAGACCGGCGCGGACCTCGTGGTGACCGCGCCGTCCCGACGCACCACCCGCAGGTGCCGGCCGTTCTCGGCATCGAAGGTCACCTGCAGCCAGATCCACCCCGACCGGTCGTACCACGCGATGACTCCGGCCGCTTCGCGCGGGGTCCTCGGCTCGGCGTCGATGACCGCCTCGAACTGGGCCTGCCGTTCCTCGACGCGCGTCAGGATCATCGACTGATCGAAGACGGATGCCGCCGAGTGGCCGCCCCGCAATCGCAGCCATCCCGTCCTCGCGCCGAGATCCGCGACATCCTGCGGCAGTGCGCGGCGCAGCGTCGACCAGCGCCGGGAATCCAGCCCGGGCGCGTCGAAGTCGTCGGTCCAGGCCCGGACGCCGGCCGCGGCATCCGTGTCTCCTCCCGGTGCCGGCGCATCACCGCGGCCCGTCGCCGCACGCTCCCCCGACCCGGCGGCGAGCTCCACGTCGACGCTCGGGTGATGGCCCCCATCGGCGAGACGCAGCCTCCCGTCGTCGTCGAACACCACCCGCTGGAGGCACGTCTCGCGCCCGAGGGTGCAGTAGCGCTCCCCGAGGTGCAGCGCGGGGCGGCTCGCCAGATGCGCGAGCACCCAGTCGCCGCCGGGCGTCTGCACGAGCTCGCCGTGGCCGGCCTTCTGAAGCGGATGCCCCGGCGCATCGCGCGTCGCGAGCACCGCCTCCCGCTCGTCGCGCTGGTAGGGCCCGAGCAGGCTGCGAGAGCGGGCGACGGTGATGCCGTGGTTCCACCCCGTGCCGCCCGCGGCGATGAGCAGGTGGTACCACTCGCCGATCCGATACAGGTTCGGCCCCTCGACGAGGCCGTCCTCGCGGTAGATGACGGTGGCCTCGCCCGTCGTGCGGCGTTCGCCGGGAAGGTACTGCTCGACGACGAGACCCGAGAACGACGGATGCTCCGGCCGCTGGTCCCACTGCACGCCGACGATCCAATGGGTGCCGTCGGTGTCGTGGAAGAACGAGAAGTCAAATCCTCGCGAGCCGAGGTGGACGGGCTCGCTCCAGGGTCCGGTAACCGATTCCGCGGTGACGAGGTAGTTGTCGATGTCCTTGTCGTCGCCGTCCATCGTGCGCACGATCGAGTACGCGAGCCAGAACCGGCCATCGGCGTACGACAGGCTCGGCGCCCACACCCCTCCCGAGTCGGGGATCCCGCGCAGATCGATGCCGTCCAGCGCGTGACCCAGCGTCGTCCAGTGCACGAGATCGGTCGAGTGATGCAGCCGGACAGCCGGGTGGTACTCGAAGGTGCTCGTCGCGATGTAGTAGTCGTCGCCGACCCGGAGGATCGACGGGTCGGGGTTGAAGCCCCGCAGGACGGGGTTGCGGATCACCGGCACGGCGGTCTCTCCTCCACGGGGTCGGACGATCAGGACGCCGCCGGCTGCATCGGGTTCTCGAACGGCGCGCCCGCGACGAAGCGCTCGACCTCGGCGAGGGCGGACTCACCGAGGCGGCGCAGCTCCACCCCCATCGATCCGGCGAGGTGCGGCGTGAGGAACACGTTCGGGAGGGTGTACAGCGGATGCCCCGCCTCGAGCACGTCCGGCTCGGTGACGTCGAGCACGGCGCGCAGGCGGCCGCGCTGCAGCTCGTCGACCAGCGCGTCCTGGTCGACCAGCGCGCCCCGCGCGGTGTTGACCAGGGTGGCGCCGTCGGCCAGGGCGGCGAGCACCGCGCGCGAGATCATGCCGGCGGTGCGGGGCGTCTCGGGGGCGTGCACCGACAGGATGCGGCTTCGCCGGGCGAGGTCCTCGAGGTCGTCGACGAGCTCGGCGCCGAGCCGTTGGGCGGTCTCGGGCGTCGCGTAGGGGTCGTACAGCAGCACCTCGACGTCGCTCGCGCGGAGCTTCTCGATCACCATGGTGCCGATCGTCGAGGCGCCGACGATGCCGACGGTCGTGCGGAACAGTCCGGCATGGGGCGCCGTCGCCTCGCGGTCGATGAACCTCTGCTCGGCGCAGTACTGCCGCGAGAGCCAGAACGCGTCCTTGGCGGCGAGCGTGATCATCGCCTGCGTGAACTCCGCCACCGGGACGGCGTTGGCGGAGCGGGCGGACGAGATGCGGATGCCGCGCGCCGACGCCGCCTCGTCCAGGAACCCGATCCCGCCGCCCCAGTGGACGATGGCGCGCAGCGCCGGGAAGGCGTCGAGCCCTTCGCTGTCGATCACGGGCACGCCCCACCCGGTGATGAGAACCTCGACCCCCGACGGCGAGGCGATGCCGGCGAGGGAGGTGGCGGCATCCGTCATGTCGATCTCGAGGATCTCGGCGAGCCGGGCCCGTTCGTCGTCGCCGAAGACGAACGGCACCAGCGCGGGATCCATGAGCAGTGCGGCTCTCATGCGTTCAGCTCCTCGATGCTCCAGGCGTCGCGCCACTCCAGGCGCACCCGTCCGCCCTCGATGTGCAGCGGCAGCCATACCGCGGGCGATTCGGCGAGCGCGTCGGGCGTCCATCGGTCGCCGATGTAGACGAACCCGTCGCCGACGGGGGCGACGACGCTCACCTGCGACTCGAAGGTGTTCGTTCCGAGTGGCGCCAGGAGCCGCCAGCCGTCCCAGGGCCCGTCGAGGGCGGGAGCGCTCGTCCACACGTTGTCGTTCATGCTCCATCCGGTGAGGTCCGAGCCGAACAGGTAGTAGCGACCTCCGCTGGTGACGACGGTGGGCGACTCGTACCCGATCTCGGGCCGAGCCTGCTGGCGGAGGGTCGCCACCAGCGACTCCACCCCGAGGTGGTCCATGCGGAGGCGGTAGATGTGCAGCCCGTTGTCGCGATCCTCCGAGAGGAGGTAGCCGACCCCGCCCTCCTGGAAGACGCCGATGTCGCGGCTGAGGTTGCCCAGCGGCCGCTCGCTGCCCACGTACCGGTACGGACCTTCGGGGCGGTCGGCGATCGCGTACCCGACGCGCGCGAACGAGTAGTCCGCGGAGTCGACGTGGAGGAGCATGACCCACCGCCCGTCGGGGCGCTGCAGCACCTTCGGTCGTTCGACCACCCGGTCCGGGCCGATGTCGCCGTCGTCCGCGCGGAGCGCGTCGCCCTCGTAGCGCCACGAGGCGAGGTCGGTCGACGAGTAGCAGGCGACGGCGGTGAACCGGTCGCCGGCCGTCTTGTCCTCTCCCCACGCGAACCAGCGGTCGCCGACACGCTGCAGGCCGATCCCGTGAAGCTGTGCCGTCCGCCCGCGGTCGTCGACGAAGACGCGGCCGGGCCGGATCGTGCCGCGCTCAGCCATGCCGCACCTGCAGCACGCGCGCGCCGATGCCCGCGGGGGTGCTGACCGAGAGCCCGTCGCCCGTCGCTGCGAACGCCCACGGCTCTCCCCCGGCGGGGAAGATCGCCTCGACCTCGCCGACGCCCGGGAGCGTGAAGGCGGCGGGCGCGGCATCCCGATCCCACACGAACAACAGGTCGCGTTCGCTCGTGTGCAGGCCGAGGCACACGGTGGGCGCATCCCAGGCCGGCAGGCCGAGCGGCCAGAACGGCGTCGCGTCGGCCAGGTCGTCGCGCAGCGCCTTGTGCAGCTCGACGGCCTCGGCCACACGCGCCCGCTGCGCGGGGCGCAGGTCGTCGAGGAAGCCCGAGAGGTACAGCCGCCCGCTGAGGCCCGTGACGAGCGTGAACACCGTGTCGTCGTCGCTCATCTCCCGCGCCGGGTAGGCCCAATTGCCGCACTGCTCGGGCAGGATCGAGGCCGGCGACGACGCCGCGATCGGCGGGTACAGCCGGAAGTCCTGCTGATCGCTGGTCGACTGCAGGTGCGTCACGGCGAGGAGGGAGTAGTCCGCGCGCATGGCGCCGGAGCTGCAGTTCTCGATGCGCAGGGACGGATGCCGCTGCTGCACGCCGACCAGCCACTCGCGGAACGCCCGGGTGTGGGCCAGCAGCCCGTCGCCGGCGGTCGTCGCGTCGCGCTCGGTTCCGGCGCCGGGGTTGATGTTGTAGTCGAGTTTCAGGTACTCGATGCCGTAGTCCTCGACGAGGTGGTCGACGGTCGCGTCGAGGTGGGCGCGCGCCGCGGGATGGCGGAAGTCGAGGTGGTACCGGCGGTCCTCCTGCACCCGCCGGCCGAACCGCTGGAAGAACGCGTCATCGGGCAGCCGCGTCGCCGCGGGGCTGTGCACGCCGACGACCTCGGGCTCGAGCCAGAGCCCCGGCGCCATCCCCGCCAGCCGGATCGCGTCGATGACGCGGCGCAGCCCACCCTCGGGGAACCGCGACGGCGCCTCGCGCCACTCGCCGACGGTCGACCACCAATCGCCGATCGCGGGGTCGGCGAACCACCCGGCGTCGATGCAGAAAACCTCGGCGCCCGCCTCGGCCGCGCGTCGCACGAGCGGCAGCAGCTGCTCGGTGGTCGGCTGCCCCATCAGCGTGTTCATGAAGTCGTTGTACACGACGGGCAGGTGCTGATCCTGGGCCGACCCCCGCAGCCAGCGCCGGTAGCGCGTCAGCTCCGCGATCGCGCCGTCGCGACGGTGAGCGGATGCCGCGACCGCGACGGGCACGGCCGCGAAGGTCTCGCCGGGGAGCAGCTCGTGGGCGAACTGGTGCTCCTGGTCTGTCGGGCCGAGCAGAGACAGCACCCCACCGCCGCGCGTCTGGCAGAGGTCGACGTGCCAGCCCGCGCTGGTCTCGAGCTGCCAGGCGAGCGCCTCGCCGTCGGGACGCGCGAGGTAGCCGCACGGCAGATGCTCCCCGCTCGACCATGCGCCGTGACTCGAGAGGCTCGCGTGGCCGCGGCCGTCCTGGCCGTGGAGGTCGAGAGCGAGCTCGGGCAGCTCGTCGCGCAGCGGCACCTCTTGCCACCGGGCCTCGGCGAGCCATTCGCTCGCAGCCCTCCCCCATACGACCCCGTCGAGGTCGGCAGCCGTGGCGCCGATCCCGATCGTCGCCGAGCTGACCGCGGTGACCACCACGGGCTCCTCCCCGGCGTTGCGCACCTCGTTCTCGATCCGCACCGCGGCGGTCCCGACGGGCGCGGTGACGGTCGTGCGCACTTCGAGCCCGCTGACGGCGTCGGCCTGCACGACGATCGCCCGGGTCGCGCCGGCGTCGGTGGTGACCTGCGATCCTTGCACGCGCAGGCGTTCGCCGACCGCGGACCGCCAGTAGGCCTGACTGGTGCGCGCCCGCTGCTCAGCCGAGGTGAACACCTCCACGAGACCGATTCCCTGACGCCCGGCGTGCGTCGACGACAGCGCCACGAGCGAGAGCGGGGCGTCGGCCGACCACCGCAGTTCGAACGCGCCGACGCGGGCGCGCCGCGTGGCGGGGACGGCCTCGGCGGTGTCTTCCTTTCTCGCGATGTCGATCGTGGCGGGAGGGGGGAAGGTGTCGGTCACGAAGCTCGTCTCGTCTCGTCGGTCAGCGGCATGCGCAGGGCGTCGTTGCAGATGTGGATGCCGGCGCCGAGGAGGGCCGGCAGGAACAGTGCGAGCGCCGAGCCGATGAGGGGCAGCGACGCCGCTGCGATGCCCAGCCCGATCAGCAGCAGCCAGCTCAGCCCGACGTGCGGGCGGCGAGCGAGCGCCGCCGCGGCGACACTGAGCGCGGCGACCGGGCGCAGGCCGGGGTTCGCGGCCGCGGCGGCGCACACGGCGATGAGCAGCACCGCCACGACCGCGCCGGCCGCGGCGACGAACAGCAGCATGGCGTCGGCGGCGCCGAACAGCGCGAGGTCGTACGACAGCAGGAGCGTCATCAGGCTGGTGCCTGCCGCCGCCCACCACAGGCTGCGCCACCCTGCCCCGAAGGCGACCCAGAAGCTCCGCCCGCCCCGCGCGTCGGCGCGGCGCTCGAGCAGTGCCCGCGTGCTCCGCAGGAGCGCGAAGACCGCGGGGGCCAGCGGCAGGAGCGACGCCGCACCCAGGCACAGGGCGAGATGCGTCGGCTGCCAGCCCACCAGCAGGGTGAAGGCGACCGTGGGTACGAGGCATCCGAAGAACGACACCGACACCACGAAGTACTGGAAGACGGTGAGCGCCGTCGTCGCGAGTGCACCGTCGAGCGCGAGCACCGTGCGGATGTACCCCGCGATGCCGCCCGGACGCGACGGGGTGGAGTGGGCGGTCATCCCTTCACCGCCCCGATCGACATGCCCTTGATGAAGTACCGCTGGAAGGCGGCGAAGATCGCGACCGACGGGATGATCGCCAGGATCGCCCCGGTGTAGATCAGCTGCCACTGCGACGTGAGCAGCCCCACCATGCGGTTGATGGCGACGTTGATCGTGCCCGCCGACGACGAGTCGAGGAACACCAGCGGGATGAAGAAGTCGTTCCACAGTCCCAGCGCCTGGATGATGACGAACGCCGACGTCACCGGGAGCAGCATCGGGAAGACGATCGACCAGAACGTGCGGAACCGTCCGGCGCCGTCGACGAACGCGGCCTCTTCGACCTCCACCGGGATGCCCTTGATGAAGCTGCAGTACAGCAGGATGCCGAAGCTCGCCGCCCCGCCGAGGTGCACGAGGATGACGCTGGTCAGCGTGCTGTACAGGCCGACGTCGTCGAAGCCCTTGACCAGGGGGATCATGCGCACCTGGAAGGGGATCATCAGACCCGCGATGAAGAGGATGTAGAGCCACCGCGCGCTGCGCCCGCCGATGCGCTCGATGCCGTACGCGGCCATCGGCACGATGGCGACGAGCAGCACGACCGTGACGACCGTGATGATCAGCGTGTTGACCAGCGCCTCGCCGTAGTCGGTCTGCTGGAACAGCTGCACGTAGTTGTCGAGGGTGAACGCGGTGGGAAGCCCCATCGGGTCGACGGTGATCTCGGAGTACGAGCGGAACGAGTTCAGCAGCGCGTACAGCACCGGGCTCGCGACGATCACGACGAGCACCGCCAGCACGATCATGACGACCACCTGGCCGGGCGTCACCTTCTTCTTGCGCTCGGCGCGGCGCTCGGCGCGGCGCGTGTCACGTTGCGCCCGCCCCGGCGCGACGACGAGCTCTGTCTCGGTGCTCATGCCTGGATCTCCCTCTTGCGCATGTAGGCGTTGGCCGCGACGGTGCTGACGATGACCACCAGGAACAGCACGATGGCGGCGGCGCTGCCGAAGCCGGCGCGGTACTCGCCGAACCCGACCTTGTAGATGAAGAACGCCATGGTCTCGCTGACGAACCCGGGACCGCCCGCGGTCAGCACCATGACCTGGTCGAAGATGGTCCAGCCCGCGATCATCGCGAGCGTCATGTTGACGGTGACCGCGCCGGCGAGCATCGGCCACGTGACGTGACGGAACACCTGGCGGCTGTTGGCGCCGTCGATGCGCGCCGCCTCGACGAGCTCCTGGGGCACCGACTGCAGGTTGGCGAGGTAGATGAGGGTCGTGTTCCCGCCGAGGGTGAAGCACGTGATGAAGAGGATGACCCAGACGACGATGCTGCTGTCGCCGAGCCAGTCCCGCGCCCACTCCGGCAGCCCGACGTCGCGGAGGAACGTGTTGACGGCTCCGAAGTTGTAGTTCAGCAGGTACTTCCACACCGTCGCGAGGATGAAGGCGCTGACGAGCGACGGCAGGTAGACCGCGGTGCGGAAGAGCCCCTGCCACCGCCCGGTCACCTTGTCGAGCATGAGCGCGACGCCGAGCGAGATCGCATTGATGATGAGCGCCGAGCCGAGCCCGAGGATGAGGGTGTTCTTGACGGCGTTCCAGAAGCGCCCGCTCGTCAGGATCTCCTCGTAGTTGCGCGTGCCGACGTAGTCGTAGCCGGGGCTGATGCCGTCCCAGTTCGTGAAGCTCAGCTGCAGCGACTGCACCGACGGGATGATCACCATGAGCAGGTAGATCACCAGGGCCGGCGCGATGAAGCCGAGCATGATCCAGCGGGCGGAGCGGAACCGCCCGGTCCGCCGCTTCTCCCGCTCAGGCCCCGTCGGCACGAGCGAGACGTCGTCGGGGGCACCATCGGGCGCACCGTCGAGCGGGGCCTCGCCCCGAAGGCGGACGGCGGTGCCGACCACCTCTGTCTGCCCCTGCAGGGCGCTCTGATCAGTCATGGAGACCTCCTCGGCTCCGGCCGGGGTGTCCGGGCAACGCCCGGGCACCCCGACACGTGTGGGTCAGCCCGCGGCGACCGTCTTGTCGAACTCGGCCTGCACCTTGGCGATGGTGTCGTCGATCGAGCTCTGGCCGTCCTGCATCTCGATCCGCGCCTGGCGGAAGAAGGTGTTGAACGCGCTGAAGGTGGAGAGGTCCGACACGTTCTCGTACCAGACGAGGTTCGGGTTCTCGAGGAGGGCGAAGTAGTCCTCCGCACCGGGGATCGACGTGTTGCGCTCGATCTCGTCGGCCGCGACGATGTTCGGCGCGAGCCAGCCGTTCTCCTCCATGAGGTTGGCGGTGTCGACCTGGTAGAAGAACTCCAGGAACTCCGTCGCCGACTCGTACTGCGCGTCGTCCTCGGCCGCCTGCGCCGAGATGGCGAGGCCGCCGGCGGTGTCGCCGTTCACCGCGTTCTTCAGCACGTTGATCGCGCCGTCCTCGTCGGGGACGATGAACAGCCCGGCGTTGAAGTCGGCGTCGACCTTGTTGATGTCGTTCAGGCGCCCGATTCCGGCTGACGACGTCGCCATGACGGCCATGTCGTTCACCAGCAGGGTGGTCGTCTGCGCGTCGGCGGTGGACTGCCATCCCTCGAGCACGTACTCGTTCGTGATGTCGAGCAGCTCCTGGAGCGGCTCGCGCAGGTCTTCGATGGTCGCCTCGCCGTTCTCGGCAGCCGTCCAGAACCCGCCCTGGTCGCTCCACTCGGCGAACGTCGGCGCGGCGAGCAGCTTCCACAGCTGGTCGCTCGGCCAGACCTCGGCCGCCGCGGTCGCCAGCGGGGCGTCGCCGTTCGACTTGATCTCGGCCATCAGGTCGATGAAGTCGTCGTAGGTCTCGGGCACCTCGAGGTCGTTCTCCTCGACGTAGTCCTTGTTGTAGACGATGTTGATGCCGATCTCGCCGTTGAGCGCGCTGTACGGCACGGTGTAGACGTTTCCGTCCGACGCGCTGCCCACGGCCTCCGGCTCGATGAGTTCGGTGACCGACTCGGGGATCGGCGCGAGCTTGCCGGCGTTGATGTACGTGAGGGTGTCGCGCATGTCGACGACGGCCGGCCAGTTGCCCGTGGCATCCATCGTCTTGAGCGCCGTCGCGTAGTCGCTGCCCGCCGGAAGCGGATCGAGCTGCACCGTCGTGGTCTCGCTCTGCTCGTTGAACGCCTCGACGACGGCATCGACGACCGAGTTCCAGGTCTCGTCGCCGGTCGCGTATAGGAACCGGATGGTGGTCTTCTCGGATGCCGCGCCTCCGTCGCCGCTCGCCGCACCGGTGCAGCCGGTGAGTGCGAGCGCCGTGACGGCCAGCGCCGCCCCTCCGGCGAGCCAGTGCGAACGGCGGCCCAGCCGGGCGCGCACCCCTGCCCGCGTCGCTTCCTCGTGCATGTGATCTCCCTTGATTCGTGCCGGAACGTTTCCGTCCCGGAGAGAGTACCTCAAAGTGGACAACGTTTGCCACTATTTCCGAAACGCAGGTTGTAGCGATCTGCCACAGCGCTTCGCCGCCCCGCGATCCGGCCGTCGCTACGCACGCACGAGGGGCTCGCCGTGCAGGATCGGCGTCGCCGTGAGGGCCACGGAATCGCGCGCGCCGGGCTCGTCCAGCACGAGGGCGAGCGCGGCGCCGCCGAACTCCTCGAGCGGCACCTCGACGGTGCTGAACCCGGGCAGCACGTCTCCGAGCATCGGGACGTGGTCGAACCCGGTCACCTCGATCCCCGCCGCCCGGGACTCGCCGAGTTCGCGCAGGCGGGCGATGACGCCGACGGCCATCGCGTCGCTCATCGCGGCGATGACCTCGACGTCGTCGAGCCGATCGCCCAGCAGGTCGACCGCGCGGTAGCCCCCGTCGCGCGAGAACTCCGTGTGCACGATGTCGTCGTCCGGGATCTCGATCCCGCGGTCGGCGAGGCCCTCGACGAACCCGCCCACGCGCTCCAGCGCCGTCACCTCCGCCGACGGGCCCGAGACTATCGCGAAGCGCCGCTTGCCGGCATCCGCGAGTCCCCCGGCGAGCAGGCGCGCGGCGTGCCGGTTGTCGACCGTGACGGTCGGGAACCCGAGCTCGTTGTCGCCGATCACCACGATCTTCGCGCCGTGGTCGCGCAGCACCCTGAGCTGCTCCTTGACGGATGCCTCGCGCGCGGGGTCGGTCGTCCGGCTCGTCGCCATCACCACGGCGAGATGGCGTTCGCCGCGCAGCTGCGTGAGGATGTCGAGCTCGCGGGCGGAGTCGTCGCGCGTCGTGCGGACCGCGACCGAGATGCCGCGCTCCTCGGCCGCGTGCATCATGCCCGAGATCATCGTCGCCGAGCCGAAGTCGTCGATGTCGCCGACGATGAACGCGACGGTGCGGGCGCGTCCGCCCTTGATCGTCTGCGCGGCGGGGCTGACGGAGTAGCCCAGCGTGCGGGCGGCCTCCTCGACGCGGCTGCGCAGCTCGGGCGACCCGCTCTGCTTGCCGCGGACCCCGCCGTTGAGGGCGCGGGAGGCGGCGGGCACCGATACACCCGCCAGGCGCGCCACATCGGCGAGGGTGGGCGGCTTGGCTCCTGGCGTCATCGTCGTCCTTTCGCGGCTGATAACGCTATCCAGTATTGCCGATGCGATGCCGGGCGCGTGCAACGGCCACCCGCGCCGCAGCCCCGCTCCCCGCGACTCAGCGCACGACCGCGGTCACGGTCGCCAGGCGACCGAGCACCTCCTGGCTGATGGAGCCCAGCAGGAATCGCGCGAGCGCGCCGCGGCCGTGCGAGCCGACCACCGTCAGCCGCGCGGAGCCCGCCAGCCCGTTGATGATCTGCGACGGGTAGCCGCGCTCCACCTTCCGCACGATCTGGAGGTCGGGGTAGCGCGAGCCGAGTCCGGCCAGCGAAAGGGCGAGGGCCTCGGCGGTGAGCTTCTCCATGTTCTCGAGGTACTCCGCCGGATACGACCCCATGTTGCGCGGCGCCTCGAGGGGCGTCCACACCGCCACGGCGATGAGCGGCTCGCCGAGGCGGTCGGCCTCGGCCGCGGCGAAGGCCACCGCCTTCTCCGACACCGGCGAGCCGTCGACCCCGACGACCACGCCCGACCGTCCGGCGGCGTCCGCGTCGGGAACCACGACGACCGGGCAGTGGGCTCCCGCCGCGATGCGCAGGCCGTGCGCGCCCCGGGCCGCCCGCGATCCCTGGCCCGGGTAGTCGCTGCCGATCACGAGCAGCGCGGCCTCGGCCGAGGCGTCCACGAGCTTCGCCACCGGGTTGCCGCGCTCGACGCGCGTCCGCACGACCAGCCCGTCCGCGGCGATGCGCGATGCCTCGTGCTCCACGCGCTCGCGCGCCTCCTCGAGCGCGGCGGCGAGGACCGAGTCCTCCCCCACCGCGCCGACGGCGCCTCCCACGACGGTGACGAGCTCGAGCGGCTGCCGGCGCTCCCTCGCGCGCTGCGCGGCCCAGTCGACCGCGCGACGCGCGACGGCGGCATCCGTGATTCCGACGACGATGGCTTCACCCACGATGGCTCCCCTCGGATGCCCCCAGGCTAGCGCCGGCGATCGCCCCGGTGCAGGCGGATGCGCCGTGACAAACAACTCCGCCGGCATGCGAGAAACCCGGGTTCGACGCCACCCGGCCGCGAACGCGGGAAGCCCGGCGTCCGAGGACGGCCGGGCTTCCCGTGAAGAGGCGGCTACAGCGCGAGGCGCTCGCGCACGACGTCGGCCAGGGCGTCCGCGTGACGACGGGCGTCGTCCTCGGAACCGGCCTCGACCATGACGCGCACGAGCGGCTCCGTGCCCGAGGGGCGCAGCAGCACGCGCCCGGACAGCCCGAGCTCTGCCGTGGCGCGGGCCACGGCATCCTGCACGATCTCATCGCCCACGCGCGTCCGGTCGACGCCCTTCACGTTGACGAGCACCTGCGGGTACACCGTCATGACCGACGCCAGCTCGGCGAGCGTCTTGCCCGTGCGTGCCATCTCGGCCACGAGGTGCAGGCCCGTGAGCAGGCCGTCGCCGGTCGTCGCGAACTCGCTCATGATGACGTGCCCGGACTGCTCGCCGCCGAGGGAGTAGCCGTGCTTGTTCATCGTCTCGAGAACGTACCGGTCGCCGACTGCGGTCGTCTCGAGGCGGATGCCGTGAGCGTCCATGGCGCGGTGCAGGCCGAGGTTGCTCATGACGGTCGCGACGAGCGTGTCGTCCTTGAGGGCGCCGCGCTCCTTCATCGCGACGGCCAGGATCGCCATGATCTGGTCGCCGTCCACGATGCGGCCCTCCGCGTCCACGGCGAGGCAGCGGTCCGCGTCGCCGTCGTGCGCGATGCCGACGTCGGCTCCGACGCGGACGACGTGCTCGGCGAGCAGATCGAGGTGGGTGGATCCGACGCCGTCGTTGATGTTGAGGCCGTCGGGGTCGGCGCCGATGACGGTGACCTTCGCGCCGGCGTCGCGGAACGTCTCGGGAGAGACGCCGGATGCCGCGCCGTGCGCGCAGTCGAGCACGACGTGCAGCCCCTCGAGGCGGTTCGGCAGCGAGCCGAGCAGGTGCACGACGTAGCGGTCCTCGGCGTCGGCGAAGCGGCGGATGCGACCGACGCCGGCGCCGGTGGGCTGCAGCTTCGGCCCCTGCATCGCCTGCTCGATGCGCTCCTCGACGACGTCGGGCAGTTTCACACCGCCGGTGGCGAAGATCTTGATGCCGTTGTCGGGAGCGGGATTGTGGGATGCCGACACCATGACGCCGAAGTCGGCATCGATGTCGGCGATGAGGAACGCGGTCGCGGGCGTGGGGAGCACACCGGCGTCGTACACGTCGACGCCCGAGGACGCGAGCCCTGCCTCGACCGCAGCCGAGAGGAACTCACCCGACACGCGCGGGTCGCGCGCGACGACGGCCGTGAGGCGCTTGCCGGCGGCGCGACGCGCCTCGGCCGTACGACCCTGGCCCAGGACGACAGCGGTCGCCTGGGCCAGGGTCAGTGCGAGATCGGCGGTGAGGGGGCCGTTGGCCAGCCCCCTCACCCCATCCGTGCCAAAGATCGGCATGCGGAGAGGAAGCCGATCAGCGCTTCGAGTACTGCGGCGCCTTGCGGGCCTTCTTGAGACCGGCCTTCTTGCGCTCGATGACGCGGGCGTCGCGCGAGAGGAAGCCGGCCTTCTTGAGGGTCGGGCGGTTGTTCTCGACGTCGATCTCGTTCAGCGCACGGGCGATGCCGAGGCGCAGCGCGCCGGCCTGGCCCGAGGGGCCGCCACCCGAGATGCGGACGATGACGTCGTACGCGTCGGTGAGGTTGAGCACCGTGAACGGGTCGGTGATGAGCTGCTGGTGCAGCTTGTTCGGGAAGTAGTCCTCGAACGCACGGCCGTTGACGGTGATGGTGCCGGAGCCCGGGATGACGCGCACGCGGGCGATGGCCTGCTTGCGGCGACCGACGGCTGCGCCCGACACCGAGAGCACGGGGCGCTCGGCGGCGACGGCGGTCTCGTCGACCTGGGACTCGGTGGAGTAGCTGCTGGGGGTTTCTTCGATGTTCGCCATCAGTGTGTCCTGTTCTGTGCGGCGCTTACTGGGCGACCTGGTCGAAAACGTACGCGGTGGGCTTCTGCGCCGCGTGCGGGTGCTCGGCACCGCGGTAGACCTTGAGCTTCGACAGCTGGTCGCGGCCGAGGGTGTTCTTGGGGAGCATGCCGCGGACGGCCTTCTCGACGGCGCGCACCGGGTTCTTCTCGAGGAGCTCCGAGTAGGTGACGGACTTGAGGCCGCCCGGGTAGCCCGAGTGGCGGTAGGCCTTCTTCTGCTCGAGCTTCTGGCCCGTCAGCGCGACCTTCTCGGCGTTGACGATGATGACGAAGTCGCCCATGTCGACGTGGGGGGCGAAGGTGGCCTTGTGCTTGCCACGCAGGAGTGCGGCGGCGTGCGAGGCGAGACGGCCGAGGACGACGTCAGTCGCGTCGATGACCAGCCACTCGCGCTGGGCTTCGCCAGCCTTGGGGGTGTAAGTGCGCGTCACAGTAGTGCTGCTTTCTTGATCGAACGGAGAGGTTCGTGAATCCCACTCCGGGGTGGTTCCGCCTCTCGATGAGAGACCGAACACGCCAGTGGAGGGCTCACGTTCGCGGTGCCGGGTCAGCTGAGCCGAACACCAAAGATCGAGTCTACGGCATCCGGATGCCTCGTCCAAACCGTCAGCGCGCGCCCGGGCGCGGCAGGGGCTCAGGGCACGATCGGCTCCACCGGGTCCGCGGGTGGCTGCTCCTCCGGCGGTGGCTGCTCCTCGGCGGGCGGCTGCTCCTGGGTCGGAGGCGCCGGTTCGGGCTCAGGCGTCACGGGTGCCGAGAAGAAGCGGCGGGACGCCTCCTCCTCCGCCCGCAGCTGATCCTCGCGCAGCGCGGTCACCGCGGCGGCATAGGCGAGCAGCTCGGCGTCGCCGCTCGCTCCCGCGCTCTGCGCGGCGCCGACCGCGGCCGCCGTGGCGATGACGTCGTCACGGAAGCTCTGAAAGGCCAGGTCGTTCTCGGCGGCGATCCCCTCGGCGGTGGCGGGGAGGGTCGCTCCGAGCGCACGCTGCGCTTCGGTCAGCGCGGTGACCTGCTGTGTCACCGCGGCGGTCGCCGTCTTCACCTTTTCGGTCGTCGCCGCCACGGCGGCGGAGTAGGCGCGGGCGTCCGCCGCCGCATCCTCCGCGGACTGCACGTCGTCGATCGTCGTCATGTCGGGGGCGTCATAGGCGGCCGGCCGCTCGGGCAGCGTCGTGCTGTCCAGAAGAGCGATGACGGCACCCGCAGCCGCGTTCGCCGCGTCGAGGGCCGGCTGGTCGCTCATCCCCGCGACCGCTGCGAGTGCCGGCGTGGCACTGTCGGCCGCGGCACGGGCGGCTGCCGCGGTGGTGTCGTACTCCGCGTACGCCGCCTCCATCGCCGGCACCGGCTCGTCGGCGGCGTCGGCGGCGGCCTCGAACTCGGCGGTCGCTGCGGCGAGCTCCTCGGCCTGCGCCTGGAGCAGCTGCGACACGGTGATGCTCGCGGCCACGAGCATCAGGATGAGCGCGACCGCGATCCCCACGGACCACCACGTGCCCTTGCTCCAGGCTCGCATTCCCCGCGGCGTCGAGGCGAACTCGCCCTGGGCCGCCTGCGCGGCCGCCGCCGCCTTCGCCGCGCGCCGCGCCTCGCGCTTCGTGGCGCGTTGAGACGGGGGGCGTCGCTCGGTGGATCGTCCCGGCGGCGCGACGCCCGCAGCGGCGCGACCCGGAACCGTGACAGCCTCGGCGTCTCCGGCCACGACCACGGCTGCCGCAACGGCTTCCGGAGCGACCGCTGAGGGCGGAGCGGATGCCTCGATCGGCACGCCGGGCGCATCGTCGAGCGGGATCAGCTCACCGTCGGCGTCGAACATGAAGAGGTCGTCGGCGTCGTACGAGAGCAGGTCGTCGTCATCGAGCGCGAAGAGGTCGTCGTCGGTTGGGGCTGTGGGCGGGATGGCGTCGGCGATGTCGGGCTCGGCGTCGTCGGCCGGGATCCGATCGGTCTCAGAGGGCACGCCATCGAATTCCGCGCCCGCAGGATCGTGCGCGGGATCGACCGTGGGCGCGTGATCGAGCGTGGGCGCCGGTGCCCCCTGCGCCGGGACAGGCGCGTCGACCGGATCCCGGCGCGGCGGTCGTGCGAAGAACTCGGCGAGCCGGTCGGCGGTGGTCGGGTCGTGAACCTGCCCCTCCGCCACCGGACCACGTGACTCCGCCCCGAAGAAGTCCGCCAGAGCGCGCGCTCGGACCTCGCCACCGTCGGCTGGGGAAGCCTGCGGTGACGAGCCGTCGTCGCTGGGGACGTTGCTCGGGGGCATCGGAGTCAACGGCGCGCGCCCTCCCTAAGTCACGGCCGAATCGACTCAGGGTACACCGTTTCGCGCCACCCTCCGTCCATTGCGCGACAGGCGTCGCGGGCGTCAGGCGGAATCGCGGGGCGCGCCTCAGCTCGGAGGGTCGGTCGGGACCGGCTGGATCGGCGGGCCGGGGATGATCCCCGGGTCGGTGCCCGGCTCCGTGACCTCCCCTTCGGGCGGCGGCGGCACGGACTCCTCCTCGACCGGCGGCGGCGGCTCGACCACCTGGGGAGGCGTCCAGCTGTCGCGACGGATCTGCGATCTCAGGTCGAGAACGCGCTGGTTCTCCGCGCGCAGCGCATCCACCGCCTGGCCGTACAAGACCATCTGGGCCAGGCCGCTCTCTCCTCGACCCTGCGCGACCCCCACGTCATCCGCGGTGACGCGGACTGCCTCCCGGTACGACTCGACCGCGGCGAGGTTCTCGTCGACGACCTCGGCGGCGGACGCCGGCAGGGTGGCCCCGAACGTAGCGAGCGCCGCTCTGAAGGCATCCTGGGCGGCTGTCAGTGCCGACCTCGCCTCACGGGTGCGATCGACCGCCTCGTCGATCACCTCCGAGGCCTCGCGCACATCGTCGAGCGCGGCGGCGACGGATGCCAGGTCCGTCGGCTCCGGGGTCGCGCGGCCGACTTCCACCGCGTCGTCGGCGGCCTGGTGTCCGGCGAGCGCGCTGCGGAACGCGTCGAGCGCCTGCACCGCCGTCGCCCGCGCAGCCTCGTCGCTCTTGCCCTCCAGCCCTGCAAGGGCGGCGTCCGCCTCCGCCGCCAGGGCTGCGGCATCCGTGATTGCGGTGCTGTAGAGCCCCCGCGACGTCTGCAGCGTCACCGCCCGATTGCGCACCTCGGCCTCCTGCTGTCGAAGACTCTGCGCAGCCTGGGCGACGTCGTCCTGGGTGGTGCGCTCGACGAGCACGAGTGCTCCGACGCCGACCACCGCCGCGACCGCCGCGGTCGCGACGAGAGCGTTCAGCCAGTCAGCGGGCGTCCGGCGACGAGAGCGCTGCCGCCGGGGTCGCGCTGCGGACGTGTCCGGAACAGGTGCGGCCGACGCCTGAGGCCCCGGGCCGGGAGCGGCGGCTCCTGCCTCCCCGACGATGTCGGCGAGGCTCGCTCGCCCCTGCGTCGACCCCGCGGGCCTCGCCGCGCCGGCGGCTCCTGCGCCGACCAGACGCCGCAGTCGCTCGCGTTCCCGGGGGTCGATCCCGGGCCCCGGCGACGCGGTGCGACCCGCCTCACCGAAGAGATCGTCGAGCGTGCTCACCAAGCCTCCCTGGTTCGAATGGACCGGCCGGAGAAGGTGTGCTGCGCGTGTCGGCCGACGTGCACGGCAAGGATACAATCGCCGCAGCGAGCCGCGCGCGCTCACCCCGCGCGCGGTCCTGGTGGTCGCGGCTCTGTGAACGCGCTGAAAGGGACGAGATTTTGGAACTGCGCGACTACGTACGAATCCTGCACCGCAACTGGGTGCTCATCCTCTCTCTCACCGTTCTCGGTGTCGCTGTGGGCTTCGGCTGGTCGCTGCTGAAGACGCCCGAGTACGAGGCCACGACCGAGCTCTACGTGTCGGTGCGATCGACCGACAGCGCCCTCGTGGGCGAGCTGGCGCAGGGCACGAACTACGCACGGCAGGCGGTGACGAGCTTCGTCGACGTGGTGAACAGCGCCGTCGTGCTGGATCGCGTCATCGACGACCTCGACCTGGATGTGACCTCGTCCGAGCTCTCGCGCAATGTGTCGGCATCCGTCCCGCCGAACACCGTCATCATCTCGGCCACGGTCACCGATGAGGACCCGGGCCAGGCGGCGGCGATCGCGAACTCGGTTGGCGCGAATTTCGCCGACGTCGTCGTGAATGAGCTCGAGAAGCCCGACGGAGAGGCGCCGAGCCTCGTCCGCATCGAGACGATCCAGCCCGCGCTCGTGCCGACCTCCGCGTCCAGCCCCAACGCTCCCCTCAACATCGCCCTCGGCCTCCTGGTCGGCCTCGCCGCCGGCATCGGCTTCGCGGTGCTGCGCACGGTGCTCGACACGCGCATCCACTCGACCCACGACATCGAGCAGGTCACCGACAAGTCGGTGCTGGGAGGCATCGCGTTCGACCCCGACACCAAGAAGCGCCCGCTCATCGTGCACGCCGACCCGATGAACCCTCGCGCCGAGTCGTTCCGCACGCTGCGCACCAACCTGCAGTTCGTCGACGTCGATCACGACGGCGGATCGCGGTCGTTCGTGATCACGAGCGCGGGCCCCGGCGAGGGCAAGTCGACCACCACCGCGAACCTCGCGATCGCGCTCGCCGAGACCGGAGCTCGCGTGGCGCTGGTCGACGGCGACCTGCGCCTGCCGAAGGTCGCCGAGTACATGGGCATCGAGGGCGGCGTCGGTCTCACCGACGTCCTCATCGGACACGCAGAGCTGAGGGACGTCCTCCAGCGCTGGGGGCGCGGCAAGCTGTTCGTGCTGCCGGCCGGCCGCATCCCCCCGAACCCGTCGGAGCTTCTCGGCAGCCAGGCGATGCAGAAGACCCTGCACGCGCTGACCGAGGCGTTCGACTACGTCCTCGTCGACGCGCCGCCGCTGCTTCTCGTGACCGACGCGGCCGTCGTCTCCAAGTTCACGAGCGGCGCGATCCTCGTGGCCGCGTCCGGTTCGACGCGCAAGCCGCAGCTCGAGGGCGCCGTGAAGGCGCTCGACGGCATCGGCAGCCGCCTGCTCGGCATCATCGTCACGATGCTGCCGACGAAGGGCCCCGACAGCTACGGCTACGGCAGCTACACCTACAGCGCGACGCACGACATCCGCGAGAAGGGCCAGACGCGCGCCGAGCTGCGCAAGGCCCGCGCCGCGGAGGCGTGATGACGTTCCGCATCCTCACGGTCTGCACCGGCAACGTCTGCCGCAGCCCGCTCGCCGAGCAGCTGCTGCGCGCGCGGCTCAACCCGTCGATCGTCACCGTCAAGAGCGCCGGAGTGAGCGCGCTGGTGGGGGTCGGCATGCCCGAGCCGGCGCTCGAGTGGGCGAATCGCCTGGGCGTGACGGATGCCGCCTCCCATGTCGCGCAGCAGGTGACCGTCGAGCTGATCCGCGGTGCGGATCTCGTACTGGCGATGTCGCGTGATCATCGGCGCGCCCTCGTGGAGCTGACCCCGGCGGCGACCCGGAAGACCTTCACGATCCGCGAACTCGCCCACATCGCGGCGGGGATCAGCGATGACGAGCTTCGCGCCGAGGTCGCCGGATCGACGGACGCGGTGGAGGCACTTCGTGGGGCGGTGGATCTGGCTTCGGCGCTTCGTGGCGTGGTCGAGCCGGTCGCCTCCCCCGATGACCTCGATGTGATCGACCCGTACCGGCAGTCCGCCGCGGTGTACGAGCAGTCGGCGACGCAGCTCGCCCCCGCGGCCGACGCCGTGGCAGTGTTCCTCGCCCGCGCCGTCACCCCCCGCTGAGCGGCCGAGCCGCGCGAACCGACTCCGCGTGGTGTCATCCGTTCGGCGGACACCAGCGTCAATTCGCGACACCGGAGGTTCCGAATCGCGCCAAGCACGCGCGGGCGGCTCAGCGCCGCAGCGCCCCCCAAGTAGCCTCCTGAAGACAAGGGAGGGTTCGCAGGCGACCTCAACAGGCGCCCTGTTACACCGCGCCCGAGTGAGTCTCCTGGCGCCGGATCGCATAAGGGGGCTCCGTGACAGTTGATGTGAACGTCGAATCATCCCTCCCGGTCGCGCCGTCTCCCGAGTCCTCGGCGGAACCGGCACGCCGTCCCCGCGACTCCGACCCGCTCGTCGACACTTCCCGAGAGACGGCCCACCACGAGCGCCCCGCGGCGGCGCCGAGGAGCTGGGCGACACGCTACGCGCGTCGGCTCTGGGTCAGCGACCTCCTCGTCCTCATCACAGTCGTCTATGGGACGCAGCTCGTCTGGTTCGGCACGGGAAGCGCCGAGGTCGCAATCCGCGCCGACAGTCGCCTGACGGACGTGTCGTACTGGGTCTTCTCGGCCGTGCTCATGACCCTGTGGATGATCGGCCTCACCATGGCCGACTCTCGCAGCTCGCGAGTAGTCGGCACGGGCTCGACCGAGTACGTGCGCGTCGCGAACGCGAGCTTCGTGGTGTTCAGCGTCGTGATCATCGCCTCGTTCCTGCTGCGACTGGACGTCGCGCGCGGCTACCTTCTGATCGCACTGCCGGCGGGCGCGCTGCTGCTGCTCGCCGAACGGTATGTCTGGCGTCGCTGGCTCCTCGCCCGGCGCGCGAGAGGCGAGTACTCCGCCCGGGTGCTCCTGGTGGGCTCCGACGCCTCGGTGGCGCAGATCGCCCATGAGCTCCAACGCTCTCCCCGAGCCGGCTACCACGTCGTCGGCGCCTGCGTGCCGACCGGGCGCGTGGCCGCCACCATCGAGGGCTCGGACGTGCCCGTCATGGGCAATGTGAACGACGTCGCCGGCGCCATGGCGGCCGTCGGCGCCGACACCGTCGTCGTGACGAGCACCGACGAGCTGCCGCCGTTCAAGGTGAAGCAGATCTCGTGGGGACTGGAATCCGGTCGGCAGCACCTCGTCCTGGCACCGAGCATCGTCGACATCGCGGGCCCCCGCATCCACACGCGTCCCGTCTCCGGTCTTCCGCTGATCCACGTCGAGACGCCCCGGTTCAGCAAGGGCCAGCTGTTCCTCAAGCGCGCGACCGACCTGACGGCGAGCCTTGCCGGAGTCATCCTCCTGAGCCCGCTGCTGGCGTTCCTCGCCGTCTCGGTGCGGCTGTCCAGCGATGGCCCGGTGTTCTTCCGTCAGACCCGGATCGGGCTCGGCGGGCGCGAGTTCACGATGCTCAAGTTCCGCTCCATGGTGCAGAACGCGGAGGAGCTCCTGCCCCAGTTGCAGGAGCAGCAGCGCGACGTCGGCAACGAGGTGCTGTTCAAGATGTCGAACGATCCCCGGGTGACCCCCGTCGGTCGCCTCATGCGCAAGTACAGCCTCGACGAGCTGCCCCAGCTCTTCAACGTGATCGGCGGCTCGATGTCTCTGGTCGGTCCGCGGCCGCCGCTGGCGAGCGAGGTGGAGCAGTACGCCGACCACGTGCATCGCCGGTTCCTCGCCAAGCCGGGCATCACCGGCGCGTGGCAGGTGAGCGGCCGATCCACCCTCTCGTGGGAGGACTCGGTGCGCCTCGACCTCTCGTACGTGGAGAACTGGACGCTCCTGGGCGACCTCCTGATCATCCTGAAGACCGGCAAGGCCGTCCTGGCCCCCGGTTCGACGGCCGCCTGACTACGACGCCCCCACGAGAATTGGAGAAACGGATGCCTCACGTCGCAATCATCGGCACCCGCGGATACCCCAGCTACTACGGAGGGTTCGAGACCGCGGTGCGCAAACTCGCTCCCTACCTCGTGGAGCACGGCTGGAAGGTGACGGTCTACTCGCGAGAAGGCGCGGTTCGCACGAATGACCCCGATCTCGACCCACGAGTCAATGTCATGTACACGCGCGGCCTTGAGAAGAAGTCCCTGAGCACCCTCAGCTACGGTTTCACCGCTTCCCGCGACGCCATCAAGCGGGGTGCCGACGTGGCACTGGTGATGAACGTGGCCAACGGATTCTTCCTGCCGATGCTGAAGCGCTCCGGCATCCCCACCCTGGTGAACGTCGACGGCATCGAGTGGGTGCGGGCCAAGTGGGGCCTTCTTGCGCGCACGGTGTTCAAGCGCGGTGCAGCGCTCACCGCCCGCTGCGGTGACGAGCTGGTGTTCGACGCGAAGGCCATCGCCCAGTTCTGGAAGACCGAGTTCGGGCGCGACGGCGTCTTCATCCCCTACGGCGGAGACCCTGTCGAGAGCCTGCCTGTCGAGCCTGGGTACACCTCGGGCGAGTATGCACTGATCGTCGCCCGATTCGTGCCCGAGAACACGGTGCCGGAGTTCGTCGAGGCGGCGCGGCGGATCTCACGCACGCATAAGGTCGTCTTCGTCGGCTCGACCGGCTACGGCGGAGAGCTCGATGAGCAGGTCCGCGAGCTGGCCGAGTCCAACCCGAACGTGGCGTGGTTCGGTCATGTCGCCGACGATCGGCGGCTCTTCGCTCTCTGGCAGCACGCCGGCGCGTATTTCCACGGGCATAGCGTGGGCGGAACGAACCCCGCTCTCGTGCAGGCGATGGCCGCGGGCGCTCCCGTCATCGCACGAGACACGGTCTACAACCGAGAGGTGCTCGGCGATCAGGGGACGTTCACGTCGCCCGACGCGGACAGCATCGCGGACGCTGTCCTGGCGATGCTGGGCTCGGCGGAGCGGAGGGCGGCCGCCGGAGCGTTGTCCCAGTCACGTGCGGAGGAGGAGTACACCTGGTCGATGGTCTGCGACCGGTACGATCGAGCGCTTCGGGCACTTCTTCCCGCGCGTCAGCCGGCGAAGGCGCCGAGCCGCACTATCGACGCGGAAGCGCGCGTCTGACGCGCCATCCATCGCCTCATCCCTCAACTCAGATGGCAGCACACTTGAGCACCAGTCCCGCCCTCGTGGCGTTCCCCATGCACGGCCAGCACAAGCTCTCGAACGAGGGATATCGCACCCGTGACGGTCACCTCATCGAGTGGTTCGGTCGAAAACTGCGGTCGCATGGCCCGGTGCTGGTCGTGTCTCGGCCCGAGCCGCGGGTTCTCGCGCCGCTCCGGCGCTATTCCCCTACCAGGGTCGCTGAGAACACGGTCCCCGCGTCGACGTTCGTCTGGAAGCTCCCGTCCCTGGGCGACCGCCAACGATGGTGGGTCGACTCGCTGAAGAGCTACCATCGCCCCATCCCCGGCTTGGCGACACCGGTGATCACCTGGAATCCGTTCTTGGCGTTGTCTTCGGCCTGGCCCGTCATCGTCTCGGCTGGCGTGCCGGTCGCCTTCGACCTGCTCGACGACTGGACAATTCATTACGCGTTCGAGGGCGTCCGCGCGGATGTCATCCGCGCTTACAAGATCCTCTTCGATCATGCGACCGTGGTAACGGCGAATGCGGAAGGGACAGTTGAACTCGCGCGGCGATTCGGCAGAGAAGATGTTGTGCTCCTGCCCAACGGATGCGATCCGGAGCGCTTCGACTCCACGTCGACCGCCAGCGGGCCGCTCACGGTCGGCTACGTCGGAAAGATCGGCAAGCGGCTGGACCTCGATTTGATCCTCGACTCGGCCCGCCGGCTCCCGCAAGTGGATTTCGTGTTCGCAGGCCCAGTCCTCGACCCTGAGTACAAGAAGCCAATGGAAGCAGCACCGAATATACGGATGCTTGGCGACGTCTTCTACGAAGACGTGCCAGCCCTGCTGAGGAGCTTCGACGTAGGTTGGGTCCCCCACCGTGTCGGACGGGGAGAAGTCGGCGGCGACGTCATAAAGACGTACGAATACCGCGCCGCGGGCCTGCCCGTCCTCACGACACCTGTGGCCGGCGCGAACAGCAGAGGTCTAGACGCGGTGACCGTCGCGGAGGCCGCACATCACGTCGGATGGATCGCCGAGCGCGCGCGCGACGGAGCACGCGTACCGCGCCAGGTGTCAGCGCTCCCTAACGAAGTCAGGTGGGAAGGCAAGGCCGACTACATACTCGGTCGATTGCGTCCCATCAAGACCGGCGCATGACGGCGATGGTGTCGCTCATCGCCGCTTGAGCCCACGCGCGATGAACGACCGCGCGTCACGTCAAGACCCCCGCTGCACGGAGGTCCTTCGACGAGGGCAGAACAATGCCCGCCTTCACGGAGCTCACGTCAGCGGGGCTGACGGAGTGAGGCTTCCGTAGCGCCTCATCGAGCGACTCGGCCGGATTGAACGCCAGGCCGATCGACTCGCAGTAGTCGCGGTACTTGAAGCTGGCCTCGCCGGCCGCGTTCGGAGCCACCGGGTGCGCCGGTCGACCGAGCGCGTGCGCCCAGATAAGGCCATGAAGGGACGAGGAGTACACGAACTCGGCTTGGGCAATTGAACGAGCGACCTCGAACGCGGGGGCATCTATGTCGACGATCGTCAACTGCTTCGTGGATCGGTACAGATGGCGCTCACGATAGTGGGGAATGAAGACCACACGGTTCTTTATCACCGAAAGGCTCATCAGCTCTGGGTAGATCCGGTCGATCAATAACCCTGGATCACCGAGGAAACGTATGCGATCCGTGGACAACCCGGCTCGCCGAAGGGCGTCGAGAGTCAGTGGGCCACGCAGTCCGACGACCGTGATCTCCCCACCGTCGATGCGATCGAGATTCGGCGACTTGACCCCGACGCCGGAAAGAACATCCCCAGGCTGCGCCCGATGGCCGATCGAGCCCACGAACAGCGCGCGCTTACCGCCTGTCGCGACGTTCTCGATCAACCCGTCACCGTATGCCCAACGAATGAGATCGATGTTGAAGGAGTCTCCAGCGTTGCCGTAGCGGAAACCGCCGCGTGCCCGGGGAAGGATCCGCTTGATGGGCGGCTGCCAGTAGTACGTCCTGATCACGCGATCGACTCCTCTGCAATTCGTGCGAGCGCGGCCCGCGAATCATTGACGCCGTACCCCAGCAGCAGTTCCTTGCGGATTCGTGTGATTCCCGAGAAGTACGTCGCTGACCAAAGGTTGGGGTTGAGCCTGTCGCGTGTCGGCAGCAGTGCGCGCCACGAATCGATCAGCGTCGTTGGGGAGACGCTAACGGCGTACTCGTCGGCCGCGAGATCCAATTCGACCAAGCGTCCGACGTAGGCTCTCCGTCGGCCGACTTTGACCTTCGAATGGGCTATAAGGAGCCCGCGATCGGCTTCAACGAGCATCTGCGAGCCGATCGTGAGCCCCACCGGGCCCGCGGAGCCAATCGGCTGCTGTCGATCGAACGACAACGACCCGCCGTCGCCAAGCCGGCCCCCTCGGTTCACCAGAATCTCGAGAGGCTGTAGTGAGTACACCGCTCGCAGCTCTGTCCCCGCCCAAAAGAACGCCCAGTTCTTCTCGACTCTTTGCCGGTTCTCGAGGAGACATTCCTGAGGAACCCCCAGTTTGGGTGTCACGCGCTGGAGGTAGATCGAGTTCGGGTGCTGCGCGGAGAAGCCGCTGTTATACGTGACATACACTTCTTCACCCAGCATCAACAGTTTCGGGTCGGCAATGAAAGGGATCCCGAGGTCGATCGCGAACGACGTCAGATCGGTTACGACATCCCCGGACTCATCGAGGCGGGCCAGGTATGCGCGCACGCGTCCTCCGTCCGGGCCGATCGCCCGAAACGCGACGTACAGCGCACCGTCATGCTCGATAGGGCTCGGATTGAAGACGTTGCTCACGTTAATGCTTTGAGAAAGCCCCGCCAGACGGGCCTCCAGATCGCTGTCGCGCGCACTTGCGAGTCGCCGGATGCGAGTCGTCATTGCTTTCCTCCTCCTCGCCCGCGCCGGACGATTGTCAGAATCTGCCTGATCTGCCCCCTCGCCATGAGCCACACGATGATGGCGTAGACGCCAAGGGAAAGGAGACCCGCGGGTGCAACGAAGCTCAGCATCGGAAGGGGAGCCTGCGCCCAGGGCGTGAACTGTAGGCCGATACCGACGGCCGCGAGCCCAACCACGCCGGCCGTGGGGGCCAGAAATCGTCGCAGATAGTCGCTCGGGTGGACCCCGGAGTGCCTCTTCAGCGCGAAGATTCGCACTGGCCAGAAGATGAACTGCCGAGCGCTCCTGCCAGCGGCGACAGCAGTGATTCCGAACGGCACGCATGCGAAGAGCACGACGGTCCCGAAAACGAACTGACCGCCGGCCACACCCAGAGAGACATCACCCCGCCCCTTCGCCAGGAGCGCGCTCTTGTCGAAGAATGTGACTGATGCGAGCGCGGCCGACGGCGCCAGCAACGCCATCAGCGGGACGGCTTGCTCCCAGCCCGGCCCGAAAAGGAACTCGGTTATGGGATAGCCGAAGACGGTCACGAGGGCAAATGCTGGAAACGCGATCGCAGCGCTGGCGAAAGTGAACGTGTAGAAATACTGAAGGAATCGCCGGTGATCGTTCTGTACTCGCGACAGAGCAGGAAGCGAGACTCTTGACATCACCGATGCCACCACTTCCATAAGAATGGTTAGCACTCGCTGCCCAAGGAAGTAGTAGCCGAGCTGCGCCGGCGTGAAGAAGAATCCAATAATGATCTTGTCGACGTTCGACTGCAGAGAATTGAGCAGTTCTATTGCAACGACTTGGGCACTGAATGCCCAGGACTGCTTCAGTGAAGCAATCGAGTAGCGAAAGCGCGGACGCCATCGCGCTGCGACCCAGAGCACGACCGCGCCCGCGGCTGCAGCCACCACGGGCTGAAGCACCAGCGCCCATATTCCGGCTCCCCCGATCGCCAGAACCAGCGCAACACCGGATCCGATCAGCGAACCAGCCAATTGCCGAGCCGCGAGCGGCTTGAACTTGAGTTCTCGCTGGAGTGTCGCTGCTGGAACGGAAGCCAGCCCAGAGATCAAGAGCACAAGCCCTGATGCGGGGATGATTTCAGCGAGCTGCGGCTCGGCGAAGATCATCACGATGAGTGGAGTGGCAACCCAGAGAAGAACGTAGAGGACTACTCCTAGGGCGACGGATGTCCAGAACGCGGTCCAAACGTCCAATTCCCGCAGGGTCTCTCGTTGAACGAGCGCCTGCGCGAAGCCGTACTCCACGAAGACGGCGAACACCGCCATAATTGCTGTAATGATGGCCACGAGGCCGAAATCATCAGGAGTGAGCAGTCGACCGAGAACAGCGAAAACGAGGAGCGAAAGTAGGCGACTTCCCCATCGCTCCATCGCGGTCCAGAGTATTCCGCTCGCAGCCCGGCGAGAAAGCGAGTCGTCGGTCACGGAGCCGCGGTCCGTTGGCGGATGAGTTTCATTCTCCGCCACCTCGCGTCCACGACGCGACAGGATCGCGACAGGTATCGCATCGGGTCGACCATCGGGATCGCCTCTCTCACTCGATCAGGCGTTACGCGCCGTGTATATGAGCGGCGCGCCCGTGCGATTGTGACCCACCATGTGCGCCACTCGAGTACACACCTTATCCGAGCTGGGAGGACGTCCCGACCGTAATCTCGTGGACATGGAGCGCAGGTAGACTCGCGCGGCGGCAATCGCCGCGAGACGCCTGACCCAGGAGCATCGACTATTGGCCGAGTCGACATCGACACCTCTTCCGGCGGGAGCGGAGCTCACGGTGCTTCACGCGACGCGAGCGCCAGGCGACGACACAACGTACGCGACCCAGATGCGAGAGAGCGCCGCCCCGGGTGTCAACGTCCGCTTCTTCGACTGGCGCACTGCGTTGTCCGGCGAGTACGACGTGCTCCACATTCACTGGCCGGAGTATCTGGTGCGCGGCGAAGGCAAGAGGGACGCGCTCGCGGCCCTCGTACGGGTCCCGTTACTCGCGCGCCGCATCCGTCGGAACAAGATCGCCGTCGTGCGGACCTTGCACAACCTCACGCCACACGAGGCCGGACACCCGCTCGAACCGAGGCTGACGGCGATGCTCTCCCGCGCGGTACACAAGAACATCGCATTGAATCGGGCTACGCAGCTGGACGACTCCGATCAGCCCGATGTGATCCTTCACGGGGACTATATCGAGAGGTTCAGCACCATCCCGAGGTCCCCGCGGGTCGACGGGAGAGTTCTCTACTTCGGCCTTCTGCGTCGCTATAAGGGTGTGGACACCCTGGTCTCGGCGTTTGAGGATGCGGGTGACCCGTCGATGAGTCTGCGCCTGGTCGGCCGCCCTCAGAACCAGGCGATGCGGGACATGGTGGCTCGACTGAGCGCGGCGGATTCCCGAATCACTTCGGACTTGAGGTTCGTTCCTGACAGCGATCTCGTGAGGGAGGTCAGCCAAGCACAACTGGTGGTGCTTCCCTACCGGGAGATGCACAATTCGGGCAGCCTGCTCGTCGCCCTGTCGCTCGGCCGCCCCGTGCTGACAATCGATACTCCCGTCAACCGTTCCATCCAGCGGGAGGTCGGTCCCGGATGGATCTGGCTCTACGACGGTGATCTCACGTCGGATCGGCTCAACGATGCCCTGAGCGAGGTGCGAAGCCTGGGCCGAGGTGAGGAGGAGCATCCGCAGTTCGATCAGCGAGACTGGGCGAGCGTCGGACGGAAACACAAGCTGGTGTACGAGGAAGCGATACGCCTCGCCCGCGGGTCACGCTGACCTCACGCAACATCGCGTATCGCCGGGCCTCCGCTCGGTGGAACAACCGCCTGTACGTGAACAAGGAGACGCAGTGCCAGCTGACAACCGTGAGACGATCGTTTACGCGTGGCTCATCGGACAAGATGACAATGTCGGGGACACCGTGTTGCGACGCGAGTACGCGGACGCTCTTCGACAGCGCGGTCCATTGGCCGTATATGTGGGCTGGGTCAACGAAGGGTTTGTGGATGGCCTCGCGCTCCAAACCGGCGACCGGGTCTTCAGGAAGTACGTGCCCTGGGCCCTCTCAGCAATGCGCGCTACCGCCGACTATCGCGTAACGCTCGCGATCAATTCAGGTGAGTTCGCGCTGTCACGCCTCTTCGCGCTCATGTCGCTCATTCTGATCCCGGTAGCGAGACTGACGAAGCGCAGGGGCGGAGACGTTGTCTGGCTGGGAGCGGCGGTCCCAGGTCGCGCTCGCACAGGGCTCGGCTGGATCTTCAGAAGCCTTTACGACACGGTCGACCTCGTACGCTGGCGCGATCTCGCCAGTTCTTCATATGTGGGTCCGGCCGACTGGATGCCTGACTGGGCGTTCGGAGTCACCAGTGACCGGGCAAGACGAGGGGAAAGGCGCACGATCGGCGTCTCGCTCCGATTCGACCGGCCCTACCCGAGTCGAGACTGGCTGGAGGCGGTTCGTTCCCTTGCGGACCGACTTGCGCTCGACATTGTGGCAGTCGCCCAGGTCGAACGAGATACGCCGCACGCGGAGCGCGTGGCACGGGAACTCGGTGGCCGTGTGGTCCGGTTCTCCGGGGGTAGCCACTCGGAGCAGGAACTCGCCGTGAGGGCGGAGTACGCCGGCATGCGACTCATGCTCAGCGACCGTCTTCACGGACTCATCATCGCGGCAACGGAGGGGGCGATTCCCTTGGGGTGGTGCGAAGCCTCCACTGAGAAGCTGAGCCGGCATCTTGACCCAATGGGCTTGGAATGGTCGACCCTAAGCCCGAGCAGTGTGGTCGAGGCGCTCCACGCTCTCGACGAAGCGCAACTCGATACCTTCACGGTTGCGCTTCGCGACGCCCTGGACCGAGGCGCGGGTCACATCCGCGACATCCGCGATCTGGTGGCGGACGGGGACCGCGGTGAGGCGCCTTCGCGGCAAGGCGTTCACCCGTGAGCGTCGAAGTCGTCCATTGGAACCCACGCCGACCGATCGCGCCGGGGTTCGTAGGCAGACTGCTCCCGGTGCGCCGCCCCGTCAACAACTTCGGCGACTTGCTTGGGCCATTGATCGTCAGGCGCCTCGTCGACCGCCTGAATCTTAAGCCGGCCCGCCACCAGCACCGCCTCGTCGCAGTGGGCTCCATCCTGCGGCTGGCCGCGGACGGCGACGTGATATGGGGGGCGGGGGCCAATGGGAAGTCAGTGGACAAGCCACTCGACGCGACCCATCTCGACGTCCGGGCGGTACGTGGTCCGCTGACAAGGAAGTATCTCCGGGATCAAGGGATCGCATGCCCAGAAGTGTTCGGCGATCCCGGCCTGTTGATAGGACACCTCTGGACGAGAGCAGAGCTCCGAGGGCCGCGCCCTGCCCGTGGGGTGACGATCGTGCCGAATCTCCACGACTTCCCGCAGTATCGTCGCGACCCTCGAGTCATCGATCCGCGGGCGTCGGTATGGGATGTCGTCGGACGAATCGCCTCGTCCGAGATGGTCGTCGGCAGTTCCCTGCATGGTGTGATCATCGCCGAGAGCCTGGGAATCCCCGCGTGCCTGGTGGTCTCCGGCACGGAGCCCCGCTTCAAGTACGATGACTACTTCCTGGGCACGGGTCGGGCCGCGCCATACCTCGCACCCGACGTGGACTCCGCGATCGGATCCGGGGGCGCCCCACCACTCGACTGGTCCCCTACAGCTTTGACCGAAGCCTTTCCCCGTGACCTCTGGACATAGCAGTGTCGAGTGCAGCGTTCACCGCAAGTTGGATGGAGGCGGGGTCAGATGCTTGAAGTGGCGGTGATCGGCTTCCTCGCATTCATCGGGCTGCTGGTGACCGCGCCGCGCCTCGGCTGGAAGCTCACGGTCGCGACCATCGCGTTGCTCGTCATGGCGCTCCCCCCGCGTGGCGCGGGGGGCATTGAGCTACTCGGCGTCCCATTGACGTCGCACATCATCGCAGTCGTCGGGCTGGCCATGCTGGCCACACTCACCGGAACGCGGTCGGCGCTCACGTTGCGCTTCATCCCCCTCGTTGTCTTCCTACTTCTGCTCGGTCCGCTGGCGTGGACGTTCGGCACCGACACCACTGCTGGCACCAGTCAACTGCTGATTGGGGTATTCGCCTGGATCGCAGGCTCGTACGTCGCCACGCTCGCACGATGCGATGTGCGATCCGAGAAGTATTTCGCACTACTCGTGCTCGCGATCGTCGCGTTCCAAGCAGCTGTGGCGTTGCTGCAGTTCGCCGGCGTCGACATCTTCACTGCGGACAGCCGGACGGCTGAGCTGACGGTCGGTCGCGCCACCGGCACCTACGGTCACCCTGGAACTCTGGGCAAGGTGATCGTCCTGCTCGCGGTGTTCGCGCTGCCGCTCATGGGGTCGGCGGTCAAACGGGTGAGAACGATCGTAACGCTGACGTTGCTGATCGCAATCGTGCCGATCGGACTCTCCGAGAGTCGTTCGAACATCGCCAGCTTGCTCGCGCTTCTTGCGTTGTGGGTCCTCTTGCTGCCTCGCGAGAGGGCACTCGGCGCCCGAATCGTCCTGCCAGCGGGGGCGCTGGTCATCGCGCTGTCTTTCTATGAGGCGATCGCTGCGCGATTCGCGCTCGATCCACTGGGAGGCGAGCGCGATCACTTCATGAGTGTTGCGCTCGCCCACATCCCCGAGAACCTACTTTTCGGGGTTGGGCCCAAGGCTTACATCCCCTACTTCGGTCAGTTCGATTCCCTCACGGCGCAGGGCTGGCCCGTTCACAACGTCTTCGTTCTCGAACTCGCGGAGATCGGGCTCATCGGGGCCGCGCTTCTCTTCATCCCAGCCGTGGTCGCGCCGACTGTTGTCGCGGTGAGGCGACTGCGCGATACGGGGTCGGCCGGATACCACGCGCGTGCGATCATCGCTGCTCTCCCGGCGATCATCATCATTGGTACTACGGGTTGGGGCCTTATCGACGTCAACACCCTTCCCCTCTGGTTCTTCGTGTTCGGCTATCTCGAACAGCGAACCCGAGATGCGGACCCGCAAGCCGGTATCCCCACAGCGCAGACCGGAGGAGTTGCGGCATTTAAGCAGTAGAAGGGCGCATCCAAGTCGCCTGGACCTGTGAACGAATTGCGCACATACGCATTCATCTCGCGTCGCACGGTCGGTACTCCATCACCGTGGACGATAGTGTCGCAGCACCCCTCGCTCAGGATGCTCGGCCTGTACGGACCGGAGGAGGTTGATGATGACCGGTGGGCCTCTCACATCGCGGAGGGTGATGCTGGGCCTCGGTGGAGCCGCCGCCCTGTCGGCGTTCACGCAACCGCCCTCGATCGCAACTGCGGTCGAGGGCGATCCGCTTGAGCAGAGAATTGAACAAGTCGCTGTCTTCATCTCGGCGGATAGGTTCGACGGCTTGTATCCGGATGGTTCACAGGACTCGACCGCCGGGCTCGTCGCGGCCATCAGTTCTGTGCCGGCATATGGAACTGCGATCATCGCACCCGGTACGTACGCGGTGAGCGGACCCATCAATGGGGACCGTGTCAATATCCGACTCTTTGGCTACGGCGCGACGCTCATCCAGAGCGCGAAGTCGCCAGTCATCGCCGGCGCTGGACGCTGGGGGACCCCGTACTCGATCACCCGGTTGACGGTCGTGGACGAGCCGAGCAACGACCCCTCGGTAGGGCCGGGGAAGTCCGTGAAGCTGACGGTCCAGGGAGCGCCCACCTGGCGAGCGGGCGAGATAGTCAAGCTCGTGAGCGATGACGTCATCCCCGAAGCGCGAACTCCTTCCGGCGACACGGCCTCCCGTCTCGGCGAGCATGTCGTCATCAAGCGAACGAATGGCCAGAGCGCTTACACCGTCGGCCTCCTACGCGAGGCCTTCGCGACCAACGTCAGGGCCGTTTCGATCCCCACGGACTGGATCGAGATCGAAGGATTCACGCTTCGCACGGCCGATGCGGGTCTGAGCACCGCTGGAGGATTCGGCCCGCTGATCACACTCACAGGTCTGTTTCGCCCCCGGCTCAACCACCTCAGGTGCCCTCAGGCCGGCGCGGCCGTGCTGCAGTTCAACGGGTGCTTCGCTTATCTGGTGAACGGCATCGACATCGGTTACGCCGCCAACAACACGCAATCGAATCCTTACCAACTCGGCTATGGCGTATACGACAATGCGTCGGCGTACGGCATGATCCAGGATTCAACGTTCCGCTACGTCAGGCACGCCTACACCGACGACACACCGCGGATGCCGGCGGGCACGAAAGAGTTTTGGAACCTCGGCAGGACTTACGCCGCAACGGTCACAAACTGTCATTCGATCGGCAGCTCCGGCACGGCCTTTGACACGCATCATGCAAGTGAGCAGAGCCAGTTCTTCCGCTGCTCTGCCGTAGGTGGCGGCGCCGGAGCCGCAGCCTTCGGGCTACGCGGCAAGCGGCACATCGTTTCGCACTGCCTAGCAGAAGGCATGGAGATCGGCGTATCCGTCTTCACCGAGGCGGAGCGAGGCGGGCGCTCCTGGGGGCACCGCATATCCGACATGCGGCTGGTCAACATCGCGAAGACCGCCCTGCACTTCAATATCCATCCCACCGGTCACCCGAACGCGCATGCGCGCGATCCGGAGGTCAACGCCTTCGTCGACCGCGTGTCGATCGATCAGTCCCGATGGGCGATCGACGCTGTGAACGCGAAAGTGGCGATAACGGGCGCCACGGTCAGTTTAGGGGCCGGATTGGCCAGCGAAACCTATGCGCTCATACGAAACCGCAATTCCGCCATAACCCTTACAGACTCCCGGTTCGATCTCCGATCGAACGAGAACGGCGCGATCCAGTACTGCTGGGGGGCGGCATTATCGACTCCAGGAGTCTACAACGACATCACCCTGCGTCGCGTCACTGTGCAGCAATCGCAGAGCGCGGCTGAGCGCGCTGACCGGTTTTTCATCGGCGATTCGATTCAGGCCACGATGGACGATGTCGTCTTCGACGTCCCGCTGCGGATCATGCCCGGGTCGGTCACGGGGAACAGCTCCATGCTCTGGAGAAATGAGTTCAGCCCGTCCATCGCCCGAAGCGATCTATCTTCGGCATTCCACTACTTCGAGGGAGACGTGACCGCACAGCTCACTGCGGTCTGGCTTTCCTGCGATCCGCACATCACCGTCCAGTTCAAGCCGTCGAGTAGCGAAATGGTGCTTGCACCGTTCGGCGTCGGGCGAAGGCGCGCTCAGCGACTGACCCTCTTCAGTACCGGCAGCGGAAGCGTCGTGATCAATCACGGCAACGCCGCGCGCACTCGAAACACCACGCTCGCGCCAGTGACTCTCGCTACCGACGCGGTGGCATCCTACTTCTGGGATGGATCGGTGTGGCGGCAGATCGGTTAGCGAGACCCGACCCAGCGCGGGATCCAACCTCGCAGGAAGCCGAACCGGTTCATGATGCGTCCGAAGCGGTCCATTTCTGGACGACGAGACGTCTAAAGTGGCGGTATGGTCCGCGACCACCAGCCCTGCTAAGCGAGGCTGGTCATGTATCTCGCCGTCAACGGCCGCCGGCGTGGCAGTCCCCTACACATGAGGAGCTTCCATGCGTCTGTCTGTGATCGGCTGCGGCTACCTGGGTGCCGTGCACGCCGCGGCCATGGCGTCGATCGGCCACGAGGTGGTCGGCATCGACGTCGACGCGCGCAAGATCGAGTCGCTCTCACGCGGTGAGGCGCCCTTCTTCGAGCCCGGACTGCAGGAGATCCTCACTGCGGGCATCGAGTCGGGCAAGCTCACGTTCACCACCGACATGTCCGCGGCCGAGGGGGCCAAGGTCCACTTCATCGGCGTGGGAACGCCGCAGCAGGCCGGCGGCTACGCGGCCGACCTGACGTATGTCAACGCCGCCGTCGATGGGCTGCTCCCCTACCTGACCGAGGGTGATGTCGTCGCCGGAAAGTCGACGGTTCCCGTCGGGACCGCGGCGGGGCTGGCCCCGCGGATCGAGGAGACCGGCGCGACGCTGGTCTGGAACCCCGAGTTCCTGCGCGAGGGGTGGGCCGTTCAGGACACCATCGACCCCGACCGCCTCGTGGCGGGTGTCCCCGAGGGACAACCCGGTCAGCGGGCGGCGGACATCCTGCGCGAGGTCTACCACCCGTCCGTCGCGAAGAACACACCGTTCATCGTCACCGATCGAGCCACCGCCGAATTGGTCAAGGTCGCCGCGAACGCATTCCTCGCCACCAAGATCTCGTTCATCAACGCCATGGCCGAGATCGCCGAGGTCACGGGAGCCGATGTCACCCAGCTCGCCGACGCGATCGGGCACGACGCGCGCATCGGTCGTCGCTTCCTCGGAGCCGGCATCGGCTTCGGCGGCGGATGCCTCCCCAAGGACATCCGTGCGTTCTCGGCGCGCGCCGAAGAGCTCGGAAAGGGCGAGTCGATCGCCTTCCTGCGCGAGGTCGACGCCATCAACCTCCGGCGCCGCGATCGCGCGGTGGAACTCGTAGTGGAAGCCTTCGGCGGCTCGGTCTTCAAGAAGAACGTCACTGTGCTGGGTGCGGCGTTCAAGCCGCACAGCGATGACATCCGCGACTCGCCGGCACTCGACGTCGCCGTGCGGCTGCACGGCCTCGGCGCCTGGGTCACGATCACCGATCCGGCGGCGATCGAGAACGCGCGTCGCATCCACCCCCAGCTCAACTACGTGGAGGACCGCGACGAGGCGCTGCGAGGCGCCGACGCGGTGATCGTGGTGACGGAATGGGACGAGTACCGGCGGCAGCTCTCACCCGAGCACGCGAGCACCCTCGCAACCGGGCGCATCATCGTCGACGGACGGAACTGTCTCGATGCCGCAGCGTGGCGTGCCGCGGGGTGGGACTACCGCGGCATGGGGCGCCCCTGACGGCTGAAGCCTGCGCAGGGCGCGTGCCGGCGAGCACGATCGCTCACGTCGCGCGCGCCCTGCTGCTCACGCCAGGTTGAGGACCGCGGCGACGACGATCCCCGCCACGATCAGCAGGGCGATGATCAGCATCCACCCCGGAGCGCCCCCGAACTCCCGCAGCAGGAACGGCTCCCGCGCGTCCTCGTAGCGACGCTGGCGCGCACGTGTTCGTCGACCCATCGCAGACTCCTCCTCTCGGACGAAGCTCCCCCGCCGCCACAGTAGGCAGGGGATGTTTCCAGGAGGCGTCCACACCTCGCCCGCAGGCATCCGGTCGTCCTGTCGCCGCAGGTGGGCGCATAACGCTCTTCGACACCCTGGTGGGTCGCGTAATGGAGCCCCCGGAAGTCGTCCATTAGACTCCCCTGAGGCTGCTCGCGACGAAGCTGCGGTCGACCACATCAATTTGACGTGATCGGACACCATGCCAAACGGAGCACTTCGACGCGCACTCACCGCGCATCTCGGCCCGGAGGCCACAGGCCACGGCCTCATCGGCGTGCAGGAATACCGCACAGCCGTCGTCAGCGCCCACCGCGTGCGCACCCCCACGTGGCGCTGGAGCGCGCAGCCTGCCGACCGTCCGCTGACCGCCGTCGTCTTCGCGTCGGAAGGAGGCCTCGCGCTCGGCGAGACGTCCCCGACTCGCCGCGCGGGCGTGCTGCTGCACAACACCCACACGGCGCTGCTGCGCTGGACGGCCGACGCCCTCGCGACCGTCGTCTGGCTCGACACCGACTCCGTCATCGACACGAGTGTGCCGCCGGCGCCTCAGCCCGTGGAACTCTCGCGCACCGCCCTCGCCACGGGACTGCACGGGTTCGCCGAGTCCATCGCGCAGCGGCCCGAAGTCCAGACCCGCGTCTCGGACTACGTCGTCGAGCGGCTGCTCGTCGAGATGGCCTACGGCGTCCTGCTCGAACATCGGGAGACGGATGCCGCGGGCTTCCACGCCGTCCGCCCGATGCACCGCGCACGCATGCTCATGCTGCTGAACCGGGCCGACCCCGAGTACGGACTGCAGGAGCTCTCACGAGACCTGCACCTGTCCACGCGCCATCTGCAGCGACTGTTCGCCAAGGAGGGCACGTCTCCTGCCGCCGAGCTGCGCAATGTCCGCGCCGAACTGGCCCTCTCCCTGCTGCGCGACCCGCAGTACGACGCCCTCACCACGTCGCAGATCGCCACGCACGCCGGCTTCACCAACGCAGCGGCGATGCGACGGGGCCTGCACGCCATCGGCGCCCCGACTCCGCAGGCCGCCCGCGCACGCTGAGACGGCCGCCGGTCACCGACGCGTCAATCCGCGACACGTCCCCGCTGTCGCGCGCCAGCGCGTCCATCTCCCTCGCCGCCGATCGGCAGAGTCGTGACGAGGTCCCGAATCCGACGGACCCCAGAGGAGCAGAGATGGTCGACAGTGAGGCGTCGCCGACCACCGGACCACTCGTCGCAGGCCGGCGGAGCGTCATGAAGACCGCCGCGTGGTCGCTGCCGGTGATCGCCATGGCGACCTTCAGCGTTTCCGGGGCGGACGCTCCCAACCTCGGGTCCACCCGCGGTGGCACCTCATCCGACGCGGCGAACACCTGAGGCGCCGCGGCCCGCTCAGAGAGGCAGGACCGGCCGCTCGCCGATCGATGCCGAGGGCCCGCGCTCGACGGGGATGAGCGCCCCGTCGCTGCCCACCCCCAGCGCGGCGACCGCGGCGACGACGACACCCTGCTGCAGGGCGGCGGGCTCGTGCGCCAGCCGGTACGAGGCGCCCGCACGCAGCGGCAGCACGACCGCCCCGGAACGGATGGCCGAGACGTCGCCGCCGGCGCGCTCGTGGGCCTCGATGTCGTCGAGCCAGAGCTGCGCGTACGCGGCGTCGCCTGCGCCTGCGTCGACACGCAGCACCGCCGCCGCAGATCGGGACGACGTCAGCACGAGCAGTCGCGCATGGGCCGAGGCTTCATCCGCTCCGCGTGCGCGCGCCATCAGTGTGATGAGGACCGAATGGTCCGAGTCCGAGACGTTGCGCACGGTGAACCCGCCGGCATCCGACCCCAACTCGATGCCGACAGCGGCGACAGGTTCGAGCGCAGGCACGCCGAGCCGCTGCGCGCGGTCTGATCCGGCGTTGTCACTTGGCGTCTCCCACAGACGCAGGCGTCGTTCCGACACGTTCTTCCCAGCGATGCCCCAAGCATCTTCTCGGCCTCAGGCCCACGGCATCCCACATGCCGCGACCGTCGGGTGTGGCCATCGATCGATGCGATCCTAGCCCCGGCGAGTCCGCCCGACGTGGACGGATCTGTGAAATCGAGCGGAAGTCCCGGAATGCGCCACCGACGCACCGTTTCGCGCCGGATGCCTGCTCAGCCGGCGGCCGGCGGGAACAGCGCGTCGCAGCTCGAATCGATGGTCACCGGGGTGGCGTTGGCGGTCGGCGTGTAACGCAGGTTCAGCGGACCGAGCTCGCCCTGCGGCAGCGCGACCGTGTACGACACGGTCACCGTCTCGTTCTTCGGCACGAACACGGTCTTGCTGAGCGCCGTGTTGCCCTTCTCGACACCGCTTCGCTCCCACCGTGCCACCTGACCGACCGCGGGGTCGGTGGAGGTGATCTGCGCGCCGGGCGGTGCGAAGAACAGCACGTCGAGCATCATGGTCGTCCGCGGCAGCCCGTAGTTGTCGTTGCGCCACCCGAGCGTGTACTCGCTCTTGATGTCGTCGGTGATGCCGTTGTGCAGCGTCATCGTGGTGGTGATGGTGCGGGCGGCGGGGTCGCACGAGGCGTTGACCGTCGACGACAGGTGGTATTCGAGCTTGCCGACCGACGAGTCGTTGAGGTACATGCCGACCTGGGTCTGGGTCGTGTTGTCGGGCTTCAGCGCGCCGTCGAGGCCGAACTCGTCAGCGAGCGCCTGCGCGGCAGGGTCCGTGAACGAGAGGTAGACCCGCTGCTCCTCGGCCGACTGTTCCAGCGCGTCGAGCATCTTGAGCGGATCCCACGACGCCGCGGTGAGGTGGTCGAACACGCGCTTGGCCGTGTCGGTGAAGAACGCGTCGGATGTCGCCCCGTCGGGGTAGATCTCGTACGAGTCGCTCAGCAGCACCTTGACGGCGTTCTCGGCATTGAGCTGCTCGCCCGTATTCAGGGTCACAGGACCGGCGACGGCCAGCATGTGCGAGAGCACCACTGGGTCGATGGAGATCACACCGTCGAAGGACTGCCCGGTGGTGTCGGCGAAGATCGCCTGAAACAGCTGAGCCGTGGTCGGGAAGTCCGGGGTGAAGTTGTAGTCCTGGTTGTGACGGGTGAGCGTCGGCAGGTAGAGGCCGGTCGTCTCGGCGGGAAGCGAGATGTACTCGTTGCCCTGGGTGCCCGCCTCGTAGAAGGTCGCCGAGGTCGCCTGGTCGGCGTAGCCGAGCTTGCCGTCGGTCATCGTGACGATCATGCTCGAGGCCGGGTTGCCGCCGGTCGCGCGGATCTCGGCGTTGTTCTGGAAGATCAGGAGGTAGGTCTTCGTGCCGCCCGATCCGGCGATGTTCAGCAGCGTCGGGAGGTACTTCTCCGCCACCGCGAGCGCGGGGGCGGCATCGCCGATGACGTCGAGGATGTCGGCGATCGGCTCGCCCACCTCGGGCAGCAGCGACGCCCGGTCGATGGGAGCCACGAGCGCCTGCGCGTCGGCGAAGGCGGAGGCGATCTCGGGGATCGAGCCCTGCACCTGCCGGAACGGCTCGAGGTTGATGCCGCCGCCCTCGACGGTGAGCTTGTCGAGGTCGGCGGTCGACATGAACTGCATGCCCGGCGGCAGCGCCCGCAGCACCAGCACGTCCACCGCGCGAGTCACCCGCTGCACCGCGTCGACGTTCTGCCCCACGAACGGCACACGCGCGGCGATGTCCCACAGCGGGCCGTCCACCGTCTCGGCGGCCAGTTTCACATTCGCCGTGATGTCGGCGGCGGTCGCCTGCAGCTTCGTCTGGTCCTCCGACCCCAGCTGGGAGTTGAGGGCGGTGATCCCGGTCTTCGCCCGCTCCAGCGCGGACCGCGCGACCTTCGCCTCGGAGATGAACTGCATGGCCAGCACGCCCGCGATCACGCCGGCGACGAGCAGAACGAGGATGATCGAGAGCACCACCCACAGCCAGACACGACGCTTGCGTGGCCGTCCGACCGGCGCCGGATCGGGCTCGTAGAGGTCGGCCATGTCGTCGGATGCCGCCGCCGGGGCCGTGTCGGCCTGCACGGTCGCCTGACGCGCGTGACGACGCAGAGAGTTCTCCTCGCCCATCGGCGCATCTTCGGGTTGCACGGTGCCATGCTAACCGTCCGAGGTTGTGAGAACACCGCGACTTCACTCGGCGCGGGCCGCACCCCGCCGTCGGCGCTTGTCCCCCGAAAAGGGGACACCGCCTCGTCAAGAGCCGACGCCGACGGCTCGTAGGCTGGAAGGCACCCCGCGTCGTCTCCCCCGAACGTGACCTCTCTTGCTCCGTGCCCTTATGACTGTTCTTCTCGCCACCGTGATCGTGGCCGTCTGCCTACCCCTGGCGTTCTACGTCCTCGCCGTCGCCGGGTCGCGCGATTCCGTCCGCTACTACTACGGCACCTGACGACGCCCGCTCGGCGATCACCACGATCAGCAGCCCCAGCGCCGCCCCCAGCGTGTTGGCGAAGATGTCTCTCAGGCTCGCGGTGCGCTCGGCGAGGAACGCCGCCTGCCCGAGCTCGATGATCATCGTGACGGCGAGCGCCACCGGCACGACCAGTGCGCGGCGGCGCGGCAGCGCCAGCGCGAGCAGGACGCCGAGCGGCATGAAGAGCGCGACGTTCGCGGTGAACTCGACGACGTCGTACGACAGCAGCGGCACGACGCGCGCGATCTCGCGCAGCAGTCCCGTCGCGTCCCGATCCACCGGCGTCGGCCAGAACGCGATCACCGCCAGCACGGCACCGTAGAGGACGAGGAGGCGAAGGCCGGTCCGTCTCGCGCGGTCCGCGCCCCGATCGGGTGACCGGTCGAACGACAGGGGCGCATCCGTCATCGCGGCTCCCCTCGGTCGGGCGCCGCGACGATGCCGCGCAGTGTGCGGCGAGTCTACCGGCGGGAGCGGATATCGTGAGCCCGTGGCCGCACCAGACGTCGTCGTCTCGACCTCGCTCGAGCGCACCTACCGGTATCTCCGCATCGGCGTCGCCGGCACCGTGGTCGCGATCTTCGTCGCCATCGGCCAGGCCGCCGCGACCTATGGCTGGCTCACGACGGTCAGCGACTACTTCTACACGCCCGCCCGCAACGTCTTCGTCGGTGCGCTCATCGCCGTGTCGCTCGCCCTCATCGCGTTGTCGGGCCGCGGCGCAGAGCGGGCGCTCCTGGACGCCGCCGCGCTGTTCGCACCGCTGATCGCGCTCGTCCCGACGACGATCCCGCCGGACGCCGTGCCAGGGGTGGCCGTCTCGTGCGCGGAGCGCTGCTTCCCGCCGGAATATGAAGCGGATGCCGCCAACGGCGTCGCGGTCTACCTCGTGCTGGGCGTGCTCGTCCTGCTCGTCGCACTGCTCCTCGCGGCGCTGCGGCAGGTGTCGCTGCCCGCGGTGTGGCCGTCGCTCCTCATCGCGGCGGTCATCCTCGCCGCGACCGGGCTGACCTGGGCGTTCGCGCGCGACCTCTTCCTCCAGCAGGGCCACTTCGTCGCGACCACGCTCTTCTTCGCACTGTTCGCCGCGGTGGCGCTGCGCAGCGCCTTCCCCCGGCGAGGACCCCGGCCCGCGCCCGTCTTCCGAGTCCTCTACACCGCGATCGCGGTCGGCCTCGTGCTGGTGCTCGTGGCGTACGTCATCCTGCTGCCCCAGGCGGACGGCTCCGGCATCCCGATCGTCCTCATCCTCGAGGCGGCCGCCCTCACGCTGTTCTTCGCGTTCTGGGTGGTGCAGGGCCTCGAGAAGTGGTCCGACCCCGACCCGACGCTCATCGCCACCTGACGGTTCACGACGCCGGGGAGGGTCAGGCGGCGCCCGACTCCGCCTCCGCCACCTCGACGACACGGCGGACGCCGGCGGCGGGATGCGCCGTCACGAGGATCGGCAGGTGGTCGCTGAGCCCCTGCGGGAGCGTCCGCACCCGGTCGATCTCGAACCCGATCGACGTGGCGAAGTCGTAGTGGCCGCGGAAGAAGCGGTACCGCGTGTACGTGCGCGAGTCGCTGAGGTTCAGCTCGTACCCCTGCTCGCGCACGTGCTGGCTGAGGTGCTCCTTGAACACCGGATAGTTGTAGTCGCCGACCATGAGCGCCGGCAGCCCCTCGCCCAGCTGCTGCAGCTCGGACAGCGCCGTGCGGATCTGGTGGCGGCGCAGCGAGTTGAGCGCGGTCAGCGGCGCCGCGTGGAACGAGGCCACGATGAGGTCGGTGTTCTCGTCGATGTCGTGCAGCCGCACTCCCAGCAGCCTCTCCTCGGCGGGCTTGAGCACCCGGTCGTGCAGCGACTTCTTGAGCGCCAGCGCCCGCACCTCGACGGCGCGATACGTGTTCTCGCGGTAGTACACGGCGAGGCCGAGACGGTTCCGCTGGGTGGAGTCCGCCAGACGGAGGCCCGAGATCTCGTCCGGGATGTCGGACGTGTCGGCCTCTTGCAGACAGAGCACGTCGGCGCCGTGACGCTCGACCAGATGCATGAGCTCACCGGCTGCCCGGTGCTTGCGCAGGTTGTACGAGATGACCTTCATGTCGGGGGCCAGCCTATTCCGCAGGCCCGGGCGCCGGGTGGCCTTGACAAGACCATGTCGTGACTTCTCACCACGCTCCGAGCATCGCGCACGGGATGTACGAAAACGGGATGCCCCGCCTCTGAAGTGGTGTGCCGCACTACGGCGCCCGACCGTGAACCGTCACGACAGACCCGACCCAGGAGGATCCCATGTCCGCTTCCGCTTCCGCCGGCACCGTCCGGGCCGACCTCACCGACGCCCTCACCGCCAGCCGCACCGCACGCGAGGCCGCCGAGCGCGAGCTGCGCCGCAGCGTGGCCGCCCGCACGCGCGCGGGCGAGGCGCTCGAGCGCACGGCCCAGCGCCGCGGGCTCGACGAGGACGAGCGCGCGCGGCTGCGCGCCGAGTACGCCGCCGCCGACCGCGTCGTCGGCGAACGCCGGGCCGCGCTCGAGAAGGCCAGCGAGTTCGAGCGCGCCGCGACGATCGTCGCCCGCGCGTTCGAGGCCGAGGCGTCCTCCGCCAGTCCGCTCGCCGCCGCCCTGCTCGAGCTGGTGGGCTCGAAGACCGGTGCCGCCTCGCGCGCCCGCTCCGCAGCACCTGCGGTGCGCCGCGCCGCACCGGCGGTGCGCCTGCGCGGCGCGCGTCCCCGGACGGCCTGAGCCCCGCGACGGCTCGGAGGCGAGGCGGTCGGTCGGATCCGCGCACGCGTCGTGGATTGACGCCCGACCAGGCATTCGCGGGTTGTGTAGCATCGGGAGTACTTGCGACGCGTCGGGGTCCGCTGCTGGGGTCGGTGATCGGTGCACGCTGTCCAACCGCCTGAGAGGACGCACCTCCCATGTCGACCCCACCCGACGTGCCGAAGACCGCCGTCATCATCGAGGACGATGCCGACATCCGTCACGTGCTGGCCGAAGTGCTCGAGTCGTCCGGGTTCTCCACCGTCTCGGTGGGCAACGGGATCGACGGCGTCCGGGCCGTGCTCACCTACCAGCCCGTCCTCACCACGATCGACGTGAACATGCCGGGCATCGACGGCATCGAGGCGGCCAAGCGCATCCGCGCCCAGTCCGACACCCTCATCATCATGCTGACGGGACTCAACGACGAGGCGGACGTCATCGCGGGCCTCGGCGCCGGCGCCGACGAGTACCTTCCCAAGCCCTTCCGGCCGCGGGAGCTCCGCGCCCGCGTGGAGGCGCTGATGCGTCGCGCCCGCACGAGCACCGAGCCGGCCGAGCCGGTCGAGCAGACCACCACCTGGACCCCGGCGGTGCCGGAGTCTGCCGGGCCCGCGGTCGCGGCATCCGTCCCCGCCGTCGACGGTTCGGCGGAATGGCTCGCGCACCGCGATCTGCGGCTGCACCCCGAGAACCGCATCGTGCTCCTGGGCGCCGAGGAGCTCGACCTCACCCGCACCGAGTTCGACCTGCTCGCCACGCTGCTGGAGTCCCAGCGCCGCGTGCGCAGCAAGGCCGATCTCACCCTGGTGCTGCGCGGAGAGTCCTACGTCACCAGCTACTTCGTCGGCGACGCCGACAAGCGGGCGGTGGAGGCCCATATGACCAACCTGCGCCGCAAGCTCGGCGACAGCGCCGCCAACCCGCGGTACATCGAGACGGTGCGCGGCGTCGGCTACCGGCTGACCTCGGAAGCGGTCTGATCGACGGATGCCGCGGCGGAGGCATCCGCCCGCCCCAGACGAGCGGATGCCTCCGCGGCTGCGTTCCGGGAGAGTGCCCGCTTCCCCAAACGGGCACCCTCTCCGCCTCCCCCTCGCCGGGGCTCCCCTCCCCGGCGTCTTCCCCAGTTCTGATCCGCTTCGGGTCCGGATCAGACCTTGCACCCGCCCTTTCGACGGATGAGTCTGAAGAGCATGGACAGCGCCTGCCGCTCCGTCACGACCCGGCTGAGATAGCCGGCGCTCTCGAGCTGCCGCGACAGTGTGTCCGCGTCCTCGGAACCGTCGATCCATGGCGTGGACCGGTGGTTGTCGTTCATGACGTCGCGCAGCGCCTGCGTCAAGAAGATCGAGAAGAGGGCGCCGAGCGACGAGATCGCCGAGATGCCGCCGATGCGGCTGTCGGAGGTCGCCTCGGCCTCGAGGTGCTCGACGGCCGTGACGTCGGCGACGACGTCGCCGTCGACACCCAGCAGGTAGTCGTGGCCCTCGACGAGCGTGTAGCCGTAGTTCAGCGCGCCGGCCCGCGTGCCGGGGATCCGTCCGATGTCGTGGACGAACACCTCGGTGAACTGCTCCCCGAGCTCGGTCGCGACCTCGTGCGGTCCCGCATACGAGGACGCGATGCCCACGGTGCGGTCGGACGTGTTGCTGACGACCACGTGGATGACGTCCGGCACCCGGGTCTGGCCGAGCAGCGCCTCGAGCACCTGGGCGATCGAGTCCTCCTTGTTGTGCGCCGGGACCACGCAGCCGATCGACGACCGATGCGCCGAGGTGTCATCGAGCACCGCCCCCAGGTCATCGGCGGACCCGCGCGATGCGGCGGTGTGCTCGGCGAGAGGGGTTCCCTCGCTGACGCGCATCGTCCGCGTGCTGCGGGTGAGCGGGACCTGGTCTGACACGTTCGTCGCTTTCGCTTCTCGGCCGGTCTCTCCGGCACGCACCAAGCATCGCCCGCCTACCGCAAGCGGCCTCCGAGGCGGCGCGAGCACCGGCGCAAGGTTTCCGCAAGAGATCCGCAAGAAGGCGTTCTCCGACTCTCTGTCACTTCGGCGGGGAGGGGCGGGCCGGGCCAATAGGATCGCGTCATGGCTACCGGGGCTGCACGACCAGTGTTCGTCGTGCGCACGCCCGATGCCCGCACCCGGTCGATCTGGCTGACCCAGCTCGTCCTGGCCGCGAGCGTGCTGATCACCGCCGTCCTCGCGATGGCGCTGCAGCCCGCGATCTTCGGCCGGTGGACCTTCCTCGTCGGAACGCTCGCGGTGGTGCTGCTCACGCTGGCCGTGCTCGCGCTGCCGTGGTCGCAGCTCCCCGCCTCCGCCGTGCTCGCGGTGCCCTTCGCCGACGCGGTCGCGATCGGCCTGCTCTCCAGCGACCTGGATCTGCGCCTCGGCTACCTCTGGGGCTTTCCCGTCATGTGGGTCGCCATGCACTTCCGCGCGACCGCGCTGGCGGCGATGCTCGCGCTCATCGGGCTCATCATCCTCATCGATTCGGCGATGCTCACGGGCACGATGGCGGCGCTGCGGGCCTTCGTCGTGCTGCTTTCACTGACGTTCATCGGGATCACGTCGCACCTGGCGCTGCGTCGCACCCGCGCCCTGCGCCGCCTGCTGCGCCGGCAGGCCGGCAGGCTCACGGCGACGCTCGACCGCCGCTCCGACCAGGAGCGGCGCACGACCGAGATCCTCAACGGCATCGACACCGGCATCGTGCGCATCTCCGAGGGCGGCGCCGTCCTGGCCGTCAACGACGCCTACTCGCGCCTGTACGGGCTCGACCCGCTGGATCTCACCCTGCCCGCGCGCTCCGTCGAGTACACCGGCCTGCGCGGCATGCCCGTGCCGTTCTCGGAGCGTCCGTTCGCACGCGCCGCGCGCGGCGAGACGTTCGTGGACGCGTCGGTGTGGCTCTTCACCGCGGGCGGCGAGTGGCGCGCCCTCTCGGTCACCGCCAAGCGCCTCGCCGCGCGCGGCGACGAGGAGTCCTCGATCCTCCTGCTGGTGCACGACGTCACCGCACTGACGTACGCCGAGCGCGAGCGGGAGCGCTTCACCGCGATGGCGTCGCACGAGCTGAAGCATCCGCTCACCGTCTTGATCGGCAACGCCGAGCTCGCCCTCGAGCTCGACGACCTGACACCGCGCACGCGCGAGCGGTTCCGGTCGATCGTCGCCGCAAGCGAGCGGATGCTGAAGATGACCGAGAGCCTCGGCTCGACGTCCCGCCGCGGGTTCTCCGGGCGCGACACGCTCGACGACCTCGACCTGCGCCAGATCCTCCTCGACTCGGTCACGTCGTTCCGCCCGACGGCCGCGGCCGGCGACATCGCGATCGACCTGCAGGCGGACGACCCGCTGTGGGTGACCGCCGACGGGTTCCGGTTGCGTCAGGTCGTCGACAACATCGTCAGCAACGCCATCAAGTACACGCCGCGCGACGGGCGGGTGCGGATCGTGGGAGCGACCGAGGGCGACACCGTGGCGCTCACCGTCTCCGACACCGGGATCGGCATCGGCGCCGATGACCTCCCCCTGATCCTGACGCCCTACTTCCGCACCGCCGAGGCGAAGAAGACGTCGGGCGGCACCGGCCTCGGGCTCGGCATCAGCAACGACATCGTGCGCGCCCACGGCGGCACCCTGACCATCGAGAGCGAGGCGGGCGCAGGCACCACGGTCACCGTGCGCCTCCCGCGGGCGGCGGAGCTGGAGACCGGCTCGGCCGCGTCGCGCAGCACGGAAGGACGAGCATGACCGACCTCATCGTCGGATCGGGCGTGGAGCTCCTCATCGCGCAGGCGGTGATCACGACGCTCGCCACGATGCTCACGATCGGGATCGCGTTCCTGGTGAGACCGGGAACGGCGACGCTGTACTGGAGCATCGCGTTCACCCTCGCGATGCTCGCGACCTACGGCGTCGTGGCCGGGGAAGTCTCCGGCTCCGAAGCGCTGCGCCGCGCCTCGCTCGGGGCGCTGATGGGCGCGCCGGCGTTCCTCTGGTCGGGTTTCCGAGCGGCATGGCGGTTCCGTCCGCTCGTCTGGACCGGAGCGGTGGTCGCCGCCGGCTCGGCGGTGACCCTCGCCGCCGTCGACGGCATCGTGTGGTTCACCGTGGCGTACCGCGCCGTCTTCTTCGCGGCATCCGTCTTCGCCGCCCTGTTCGTGATGGACTGGCTGTCGGCGGCCTCCCGGCGCAGCGACAAGCTGCTCCTGCCCTTCGGCATCGTCTCGATCGCCTTCTCGGTCACCGGCGCGGCGACCCTCGTCGCCGGCTTCGTCTTCCCGCCGTCGGGCGGCGACGACTTCGCCCTCGTGCGGCTGGTGTCATCGGTGGGGATGCTGGTGTACGTGGCGTGCGCGCTCATCGCCGTGGTCGGAACGACGGCCCGCGACAGCGGTCTCGGCCGCATCGCCACGGTCTCGACGGCGTGGCAGCAGTTCGAGCGGATCGCGCAGGATCGCCTGCTGCGCGCAGCGCGCACCTCCGAGCCCTGGTCGGTCGTGTACCTCAGCCTCGACGACGCCGCAGACATCCGCCAGACCGCCGGGGCTCCCGCCTTCGCGAACCTCTCGGAGCGGCTCGTCGACGAGGTGCGCGGGGTCTTCCCTGCGGAGTCCGACGTGGGTGCGCCCGCCCCCGGCGCCGTGGTCGTCCTCGTCCCCCGGCCCGACGCCGCCGTGCGCGACCTGCTGCGCACCAGCCTCGAGCGGGTCACGTCGCTCGACGTGCACGGCGCCATGCCCATCCGGCCGACCGCGAGCGCCGGCTGGGCGCCCGCCTCGGTGCTCGGGTACGAACTGGACGCGCTGGTGTACACCGCGCGGGAGGCCGCGGCGCTGGCGAGCGAGAAGGGCGGCGACCGGTGGGAGCGCGTCGGCGCCACCGTCGTCGAGCGGCTGCTCAGCCAGTCGGAGCGACAGTGAGCGATGCCCGGCGCGTCCGTCCGGCTCAGCCGCGCGGGCCGAGGGGGCGTGTGGAACAATTCGGGCAGGTGCGACGCGAGGAGACAGCATGAGCGAGGCCATGTCGGCAGCCGCCGTGGTGATCGAAGACGACGACGTCGTGCGGGATCTGCTGGTCGACATCTTCCAGTCGGCGGGCTTGACCGCCTTCGGCGCATCCTCGGGCGCGGAGGGGATCGAAGCCGTGGCGGTCCACGAGCCCCTCATCACGACGGTCGACATCAACATGCCCGGGATCGACGGCCTGGAGACGACCCGGCGCATCCGCGATCGCAGCGCCACCCACATCATCGTGGTCTCCGCGCTCACCGATGAGGCGGATGCCGTGCTCGCACTCTCGTCGGGGGCCGACGACTTCGTCGCCAAGCCGTTCCGCGCCCGCGAGTTCCGGGCGCGGATCGATGCCGTGCTGCGACGGTCCAAGGCGGTCGCGCCCTCGCCGAAGGCCGGTGCCGGCGACTCGAGCGCTTCTCCGAGCCCGCCCGCGCCCGCCTCCGACGGGGCGGCGCTCGTGCACGACGACCTGGTCGTCGACCCGTCGACGCGCATCGCGGAGCGCGGCGGCGTCGACGTCGGCCTCACCCGCACCGAGTTCGACCTGCTGGCGGCGCTGCTGTCGACCGGCCGCCGGGTGCGCACCAAGGAGGAGCTGGTGCGCGTGTCGCGCGGCGAGAGCCGTGGCGCGGCCGACGCGCCCGTGACCGAGGTCGAGATGCGCACGATCGAGACCCATATCGCCAAGCTCCGACGGAAGCTCGGCGAGGACCCGGGCGATCCGCGGTACATCGAGACCGTGCGGGGCGTCGGCTACCGCCTCACGTCCGCCGCCGCGCGCGAATAGGCGGTCGGCGTGCACGCCACGACGGAACTCACCCGGTCCTCCGACCCGGTCTACGATCCCCGCGAGACGGACAGCCGCGTCCACACGGTCTGGATCTGGCAGCTGTCGTTCGGGGCCGTCGTGGGGATCATCACCGTCCTGACGGCGATCATGGATCCGCAGGTGCTGGTCGTGCCGCCCCTCGCGATCGGCGTCGCCGGCGTCTTCGTCACCACGGTCGCCGCGCTGATCGTCCCCTGGCACAAGTACCCCGAGTCCGCCGCGACGGTGCTGCCCTACCTCGACATCATCTGGGTGGGCCTGCTGACCTTCGGCACCGACCTGCGCCTCTCGCACCTCTGGGTCGTCCCCATCGCGTGGCTGGCGGCGCTGTTCAGCCTCGGGCGGCTCGCCGTCGGACTCGCGCTCGTGGGCGCGATCGGCGTCGCCGAGATCCTGGCTTCGGGCACCACGCCCGCGAGCGCCCTCCGCGTGCTCATCGTGCTCCTGGCGCTCGCGTTCGTCGGCGCGACGGTGCATGCCACCGCCCGCCAGGGCCACGCCTACCGCACGCTCCTGCGTCGTCAGGCCCGACGCATCCGTCACTCTCTCGACACCGCCTCGATCGAACGGCGGCGCGTGAGCGAGACCCTCGACGGGGTTCACATCGCCATCGCCCGCATCAACCGGTCCGGGGAGCTGATCTCTTCCAACACGGCGTACCGCGAGCTCTACGGACTGGACGGGGCCGACCCGAGTCAGCCGCCCCGCTCGATCGAGTACGACGGGCTGCGCGGCACGGCGCTGAGGGAAGGCGCCCGGACGTACGCACGGGCCGCGCGGGGCGAGGAGCTGGATGCCGAGCGCGTGTGGCTGTACGACGTCGAGGGGAACTGGCACGCGCTGTCGGTCACGAGCCGGCGTCAGGAGCCGCGCCAGGACGAGGAGCCGAGCACGGTGCTGATCGCCGAGGACGTCACCGGCCTCCTGACGGCGGACCGGCGACGCGATGCGCTGGCGGCGGTCATCTCCCACGAGCTGCGCAATCCACTCACCGGCATCCTGGGCCACGCCGACCGGCTTCTCGAACGCGACGACCTCGACTCCGACGTGCGGCGGCGCCTGGCCGTCATCGAGGAATCGGGCGAGCGGATGATGCATCTGATCACCTCGATTCTCTCGGCGCCGACCGACGCGACGACCCGCGCCGACCGCGACGCGCGCGCGGTCACCGACCTCCGGGCGATCCTGGACGCCTCGGTGGAGTCGTTCGCTGCGAACGCCTCGGAGCGGCGGGTCGCGCTCTCGCTCTCTCCCGGCCCGCCGGTGCTGATCTGGGGCGACGCATTCCGCCTCCGCCAGATGGCCGACAACCTGCTCGGCAACGCCGTCAAGTACACACCGCCCGGCGGGACGGTGGAGGTCTCGGCACGACGTACGGGCACTGATGTCGAGCTCGTGGTCGCCGACAGCGGCATCGGCATCCCCGCCGCAGACCTCCCGCGCGTGTTCGACCACTACTTCCGCTCCGCCGCCGCCGTCGACAGCGGCATCCCCGGAACGGGCATCGGCCTGCAGATCGTGCGCGACGTGATCGAGGCGCACGACGGGACGATCGACATCGCCAGCGAGCCCGGCACGGGAACGACCGTCACGGTGCGCATCCCCGCGGAGGCCTCATGACCTACTCGAGCCTCGACGACGCCGTCGTGCTGGCGGTCCTGGCGACGCTGATGTCGATGATCATGATCGGGCTCGGATTCCTCTACCGCCCACGCCTGGCGACCCTCCTGTGGTCGCTCATGTTCCTCCAGGTCACGCTGTCCGCCTACGGCACGGTCGTCGCCAACGCGGCATCGCTGCACCAGCTCGCCGACGCCTCGGCCGGCTTCGCGCTCGGCGCGCCGGCGCTGGTCTGGTCGGGGCTGCGGGCCGACCAGGACAAGCGATCGCTGCCCTGGCTCGGCCCGGCCCTCGGGGTCGTCGCCGGCGTCGCGTACGCGGTCACCGACGGCACCGACGCCCACACGCTGGTGTTCTCGCTGGCCTACGTGGCCTCGGCGGCGCTCGCCGCGCTGTCGGCGCTCGAGCTGCTGCACCGCGACGAGCGCAGCATGGGCCGGCTGCTGCCGCTGACGATCGCCTCGGCGACGCTTCCCCTCATCGCCGTGGCCAGTCTGATCGCGGCCACGGTGACGCTGGGCTCCCACCTCACCGCCCCGGCGCTGCCGGACCTCAAGGCGATCGGGCTCCTGGCCTACCTCACCTGCGCGATCGTCACGCTGCTGTCGCTCGCCCGCTCCCCCGACGCCGCGGGGTCCGAAGAGCCCGCCGACCCCTTCCCGGCCGTCGCCGCCGACCGGCTCGCGCGCGCGCGGGAGTCGAACGAGTCCGGGTGGTCGCTGCTGAGCGTGTCGCTCGACGACACCGACTCGCTGCGCGTCGCCGGAGGCGAGGTCGCCTTCCGGCGGATCCTCGCGCGGTTCCGCGCCAACGTGCGCGCGTCGTTCCCCGCCGACGCCGACATCGGCGCCGACGGTCCGTCCGGCTACTTCGTGCTCATCTCCCGACCTGATGGAGCGATCCGGGACTGCATCCGCGACCTCCTCGACCGCGTCTCGACGGTCACCCCGGATCAGCCGCTCGCGGTCGAGTTCTCGACGAGCGTCGGCTGGGCCAAGACCGCCGACGGCGGGTACGACCTCGCGACCCTCAGCGCGGCGGCCCACGAGGCGATGGAGCGTGCGCAGCGCGCGGGCGGACACCGCTGGGAGCGCGCGCAGCCCGTCCGGTGAGGCGGCCTACTCCCGGTCGCGGCGCGCGCGGGTCTGCTCGGCGCGCTGCCCGAGCAGGTCGTCGGCGGGGTAGCCGACCTCCGTCAGGGTGAGACCGCGCGCGGCGAGCACCTTGACCTCCGGCACCCGCTCCCGCGCGTCGCGGATGTCGACCACGTCGTCGATGTCGAGCCTGCCCTCGCCCACCGCGACGCACGCGCCGACGAGCGCGCGCACCATGCTGTGGCAGAACGCGTCGGCCTTGACGTTCGCGACGAGGACGCCGGCGCCGTCGCGTCGCCAGTCGAACTCGAGCAGCGTGCGGATCGTGGTCGCCTCCTCGCGGGGCTTGCAGTACGCGGCGAAGTCGTGAAGCCCGATGAGCGCGCGGGCCGCGGCATCCATCGCCTCTGCATCCAAGGAGGCGCGCACCGACGTGGTGCGATGACGCTCGAGCGGGTCGTACCCGGTCACGGTGTCGCCGATGCGGTATTCGTACCGACGCCACACCGCCGAGAAGCGCGCGTCGAAGCCGACCGGCGCGATGCGGGAGCCGAGGACGGCGACGTCGGCGTACGCGCCCACGACCCCGCTCATCCGTGCGGCCAGCGCCGCGGCGCGGTCGTCCGGCGATTGCGCGCCCGCGCCCGGCCGGGCGTGCCTGGCGAGCATGCGGCTCTGCTGGGCGTCGTCGAGGTCGACGTGCGCCACCTGCCCGGTGGCGTGGACGCCCGCGTCGGTGCGCCCGGCGACGACGAGGCGGGGGTCGCCGCCGACGACGCGGGCGAGCGCGGACTCGAGCGTCTCCTGCACGGTCCGCAGCCCGGGCTGACGCGCCCACCCGCGGAAGTGCGTGCCGTCGTAGGCGATGTCGAGCCGGATGCGCACGGAGTCCACCCTATTCGCCCGCCGCGCGGTCGCCTCGCGCGGCCCCGACCCGCGGGCGGGTGCCGTGCGTCCTGAGGCGGGCCGCGTAGACTTGCCGTTTCCCCTCCTCGTACAACCAGCCATGACGTCGACTGCGCCCGCCGTTCGCCCCGCCGCCCGCTTCGCGGGACTGGACGGGCTCCGCGCGATCGCCGTGATCCTGGTGGTGCTGTACCACCTGTTCCCGCCCGCCGTCCTTCCCGGCGGCTTCGTCGGGGTCGACGTGTTCTTCGTCATCAGCGGGTTCCTCATCACGAGCCTGCTCCTGCGGGAGCATCACGCCACGGGCCGAATCGCGCTCGGCCGGTTCTGGCAGCGCCGCGCGCGGCGGCTGCTGCCGGCGCTGGCCCTCGTCGTCGGCGTGTGCTCGACGCTCGCCTGGGTCGTCGGCGGAGACGTGCTGGTGCGCCTGGGCGCGCAAGTGGTGGGCGCCGCCACCTTCAGCTACAACTGGCTCTCCATCGCCGGCGGAGAGGCGTACTTCGCCGCGACGACGCCGGAGCTGTTCCGCAACGTCTGGTCGCTCGCGGTCGAGGAGCAGTTCTACCTGCTGTGGCCGCTGCTGCTTCCGCTGCTGCTCCTGCTGCCGGGCGCACGTTCCCGCGCGACCCTGGCCGCGGGCCTCGCCGCCGTCTCAGCGGTCTGGATGGGCGTGGTCGTCACCGGCGCCGACGACCCCACCCGCGCCTACTTCGGCACCGACACGCACGCCTTCGGGCTGCTCCTGGGCGTCGCGCTCGCCTTCGCGCTGCCGCCGCTGCTGCGGCGGCCGTTCGCGCTCTCGCCGGTCGCGCGGCACCTCACCGGGGCGGCCGGCGTGCTCGCGATCGGCGGTGTCGTCGTGCTGGCGTCGATGCCGCCGCAGGACGGCGCCGCCACCTTCCCCGGCGCGCTCCTGGTCGCGAGCCTGCTGAGCGCCGTCGTCATCGTGGCGGGCGTGTGGCCGGGCTCCTGGCTCGGGCGCGGCATCGACGCCGCGCCGCTGCGCTGGATCGGCGACCGCTCCTACGGCATCTACCTGTGGCACTGGCCGCTGCTGGTGCTCGCGGTCGCCGCGTTCGCGCCCGACGCCACCGTCGCCGCCGTCCCGGTGTGGCTGGGCCTCGGGGTGCTCGGCGTCACGGGCGCGGCATCCGCTCTCTCCTACCGGTTCGTCGAGACGCCCGTCCGCCGATGGGGCTTCGGCGCCTCGGCTCGGATGCTGCACCGGCGGCTCCGCGGCGGGCCTCGGGCGCGCCTGCGCGCGCTGGGCGTCGCCCTGGCGGGCGTGCTGGTGCTGGCCGGCACCGGCGCCGCGCTCGCCGCCGCGCCGGAGGAGTCCAGCGCCGAAGCCGCGGTCGAGGCGGGCCGCGAGGCACTGGCGGAGGCGATGCGTGAACGCCCTCCCGCCCCCGTGGCGCCTCCGCCCGGATCGGGACAGCAGACGGATGCCACGGCCGCCGCGCCCGCCCACGACGAGGTCGCGGGAGACCAGATCACCGCCGTGGGCGACTCCGTCATGCTGGCGTCGGCCGGCGGCCTCGTCGAACGCCTCCCCGGCATCGAGATCGACGCAGAGGTCTCGCGGTCGATGTGGGCCGGGCCCGGCATCCTGGGGTCGCTCGCCGCGACCGACCGGCTGCGCCCGTACGTCGTGGTGGCGCTCGGCACGAACGGCCCCGTCGACCCCGGCGCACTGGAGAAGCTCGCCGACGCGATCGGCCCCGAGCGCGGCCTCGTGCTGGTGAACGCCCACGCGCCGCGCGACTGGATCCCCGGCGTCAACGCCCAGCTCGCCGCCTTCGCCGACGCGCACCGCAACGTCATCGTCGCCGACTGGTCGGGAGCGATCGCGGCGCACGAGACCCTGCTCGCCCAGGACCGCATCCACCCCGGCGACGCGGGTGGCCGCATCTTCGCCGACACGGTCGCCGCCGCCGTCGACGAGCTCGCGAGGGAGCGCCGCGCCTACGCGGACGACCTCATCCGCGGCCTGCAGCTCGACCTCACGCCGTAGCCGCGGGGAGGCCGTGCGGCGGCCCCGCGACCGCGTGAGAGCGATGGGCGCACTCGGCGCGAGGGTCGCGCAGCGCGGGCAGATGCAGCGAGACCCGCCACCCTGACGGGTGACGGGTCTCGCGGTGCAAGGGTGGCCGGGCACGGATGCCGCGACCTGCCGGGCGGCGACGCCCGGCGTCCGATCACTCGGACTTCTTGTCGTCCTCGACGACGGCGTCCTCGGCGGCAGCCTCGGCGGCCTCGCCCTCCTCGGGCGACTCGGCGCCGGCCGCGGTGGCCGACTCCTCGGGAGTGGTGTCCTCGACGGGCTCTTCGCTCACGTTCGACTCCTCAGCGGTGGTCTCGTCGGCCGGGGCCTCGGCCGCAGCCGGGGCAGCGGCGGCAGCCGACTTCTTGGCCGACTTCGGCTTCGGGTTGACGGGCTCGAGCACGAGCTCGATCACGGCCATGGGCGCGTTGTCGCCCTTGCGGTTGCCGACCTTCGTGATGCGGGTGTAGCCGCCCTCACGGTCCGCGACCAGCGGCGCGATCTCGGTGAAGAGCTCGTGCACGACCGACTTGTCGCCGATGACCGACAGCACCCGGCGACGAGCGTGCAGGTCGCCGCGCTTGGCGAACGTGATCAGGCGCTCGGCGAGCGGACGCAGGCGCTTGGCCTTGGTCTCGGTCGTCTTGATCGACTTGTGGGTGAACAGCGCGGCGGCCAGGTTCGCAAGCAGCAGACGCTCGTGGGCGGGGCCGCCTCCGAGGCGGGGACCCTTGGTGGGCTTGGGCATTCTCAGTTACTCCAGTGTCTTAAAGGTCGAAAGCCGAAACTCAGACGGTCTCGTCGTCGTAGCCGCCGTAGAAGTGCGCGCCGTCGAACCCGGGGACCGAGTCCTTCAGCGACAGGCCGAGCGAGACGAGCTTGTCGCGCACCTCGTCGACCGACTTCTGACCGAAGTTGCGGATGTTCATCAGCTGCGTCTCCGAAAGGGCGACGAGCTCCGACACGGTGTTGATGCCCTCGCGCTTGAGGCAGTTGTACGAGCGGACCGACAGGTCGAGGTCCTCGATCGGCATCGACAGCTCGTTCGAGAGGACGGTCTCGACCGGCGCCGGGCCGATCTCGATGCCCTCGGCCTCGACGTTGAGCTCGCGGGCCAGGCCGAAGAGCTCGGTGAGCGTGCGACCGGCCGACGCGACGGCGTCGCGCGGGGCGATCGAGGACTTGGTCTCGACGTCCAGCACGAGCTTGTCGAAGTCGGTGCGCTCACCCGCACGCGTGGCCTCCACGCGGTACGAGACCTTGAGCACCGGCGAGTAGATCGAGTCGACCGGGATCTGGCCTGCCTCGGCGTACTCGTTGCGGTTCTGCGTCGCCGAGACGTAGCCGCGGCCGCGCTCGATCGTGAGCTCGAGCTCGAACTTCGCGGTGTCGTTGAGGGTCGCGATGACCAGCTCGGGGTTGTGCACCTCGACGCCGGCGGGAGCGGAGATGTCGGCGGCGGTGACCTCACCGGCGCCGGTCTTGCGCAGGTACGCGGTGATGGGCTCGTCGCGCTCGCTCGAGACGACGAGCTGCTTGATGTTGAGGATGATCTCGGTGACATCCTCCTTCACACCCGGGATGGTGCTGAACTCGTGGAGGACGCCGTCGATGCGGATCGACGTCACGGCCGCGCCGGGGATGGAGGACAGGAGGCTGCGACGCAGCGCGTTGCCGATCGTGTAGCCGAAGCCGGGCTCCAGCGGCTCGATGACGAAACGGCTGCGGAACTCCCCGACCTTCTCCTCGGTCAGAGTGGGACGCTGTGCGATGAGCACTATGTGTTCCTTTCGATCACGTGCCCGCTATATGACACGTGCGGTGGGTGAGGTGTTGAGTTTTACTCGGGGATGCCTCGGATCGAGGCATCCGTTAAGCGTGCGGTAGCCCTTCGACGGGCTCAGTGACCGATACGGATCCTGAGCCCGTCGAAGGGCGGGAAGTCAGACGCGGCGGCGCTTGGGCGGACGGCAGCCGTTGTGGGCCTGCGGCGTCACGTCCTGGATGGAGCCGACCTCGAGGCCGGCAGCCGTCAGCGAGCGGATCGCGGTCTCGCGGCCCGAGCCCGGGCCCTTCACGAAGACGTCGACCTTCTTGACACCGTGCTCCTGCGCCTGGCGGGCAGCGGACTCCGCGGCCATGCCGGCGGCGTACGGCGTCGACTTGCGCGAGCCCTTGAAGCCCACGCCACCGGACGATGCCCAGCTGATGACGGCGCCCGACGGGTCGGTGATCGAGACGATCGTGTTGTTGAACGTCGACTTGATGTGGGCCTGGCCCAGCGCGATGTTCTTCTTCTCCTTGCGGCGCGGCTTGCGCGCGGCGGACTTGGCCTGTGCCATTGCTTTGCTCTCCTGAACCTGGGGGCCGCGCCTTAGCGCGCCTTCTTCTTGCCGGCGACGGTGCGCTTCGGGCCCTTGCGGGTGCGGGCGTTCGTCTTGGTGCGCTGACCGCGCACCGGGAGGCCGCGGCGGTGGCGCAGGCCCTCGTAGGAGCCGATCTCGACCTTGCGGCGGATGTCGGCGGCGACCTCGCGGCGGAGATCACCCTCGACCTTGTAGTTGCCTTCGATGTAGTCGCGGAGTGCGATGAGCTGGTCGTCGCTGAGGTCCTTGACGCGGATGTTCTCGTCGATCTCCGTCGCCTTGAGGATCTCGTTCGAGCGGGTACGGCCAACGCCGTAGATGTAGGTAAGGGCGATCACCACGCGCTTGTCGCGCGGGATGTCGACGCCGGCAAGACGTGCCATGCGGCTCTCCTAGGAGTGAGTGGAGGTGTGGAGCAGCATCGGTGCCCGGGCCTCCGCCCGAGGTGTCCCCCGCGGTGCGGGTTCTGATGCTGCCTGTGTGTGTATTGAGTTGTGAGTCGCGGGCCGCGCCGGGGCGCGGCATCCGTTCAGCCCTGGCGCTGCTTGTGACGCGGGTTCGACTTGCAGATGACCATGACGCGACCGTGGCGGCGGATGACCTTGCAGTGGTCGCAGATGGGCTTGACGGAGGGGTTGACCTTCATGATTTCTTCTCTTCGCTGTCTTCGCCGGGCACGCGTGCGTGTGCCGCGTGGGGCGTTACTTCTCGACCGGTCTAGCGGTAGCGGTAGACGATGCGACCGCGCGTCAGGTCGTAGGGCGAGAGCTCCACGACCACACGGTCCTCGGGGATGATGCGGATGTAGTTCTGCCGCATCTTGCCTGAGATCGTGGCAAGAACCTTGTGTCCGTTGGTGAGCTCGACGCGGAACATCGCGTTGGGCAGCGCCTCGGACACGACGCCCTCGATCTCGATGACACCGTCTTTCTTCGCCATACGCTCGCTAACACTTGTGCAGACCGGTCGGTCTGCGGGTGGATGGGATGTCGGTGCGACGACACGCCGATGAAGGCGCAACGCACCAAAGATCAAGCATACGTGATAGCGGATGCCTCGGCAAATGCCCGCCGCGCCGTCACGGCTGCCGCCCAGGATTCCCCTCGGGTGGCGGGCATCGCCGGGCCCGTGGCATCCCCAGGACCCCGACTCGGCCGGACCACGGCGCCCCATGCCCGCGGCATCCCAGGGCCCGCGGCATCCGTTCTCCCCCGGCGTCTGCGCACCCCCTTTCCAGGGCAAACACCACATTCGCGACGAGGCGCCACACTCGGGCGCGGTGTCTCGCGAGCGATGCGGTGTTTGCCCTTCCTCCACGGGGGCGCAACCTCGGGCACGGGGCGCGAGTTCCTCACGTCTGAGCGCAGGCGCGGAACGAGCGGATGCCGCGGCCACGACCATTGCCGCATGGCACAGGTTCTGCCGGTCGGCGTGGTCCGGCCCTCGCCCATCGAACTCGTCCGCGTCCGTGACGCCTTCGCCGGCACGCGTGGGCTCCGCAACAGCGCGCACTTCCACCGCGTGCGTACCGGCGTCTATGCCGCCCGACCGGCATGGGACGCGCTGCGCCCCTGGGAGCGGTATCTCGCGCGCGTGCACGCGTACGCGCTGGTGAATTCCGACGCGGTCTTCGCATACGAGTCCGCCGCCGCGATGCTCGGGCTACCCGTCTTCGGCGAGCCTGCCCTGATCCACGTGTACGCGCTGGCCCGGACCAGGTCGCGACGCTTCGGCGACGTCTTCGTGCACAGCTGCGTCGCCGTCCCCGAGACGGTGACGCTCGGCGCCCACACGATGACGACGCCCGCCACCACGACGGCGGATCTGATGCGCGTGCTGCCGCCACCGTTCGGACTAGCCGTCGGAGATGCGGCGGTGTCGCGGGTGCAAGGAGGGATGCTCGCCGTCGCCGACCTCGAGGCGGCCGCCGCGGCCCTTCCGAACACGCGCGGGCGCGCGCTGCGCAACCTTCTGCTGCCCATGGTCGATGCGCGTGCTGAGTCGCCGGGTGAGAGCGTCAGCCGCGCGGTGATCGTCTGGTCGGGTTTCGAGCCGCCAGACCTCCAGCGCGTGTTCGTCACCGACGGCATCACCGACCGGACCGACTTCTGGTGGGAGAGCGCGAAGGCCATCGCGGAATCCGACGGCTACGGCAAGTACGTCCGAGCGACCGCCGAGGAGACCCTCGAGGGCGTCCTCGCCGAGAAGCGGCGCGAGGACCGGCTGCGACGGCACTGCCGGGAGTTCGGCCGGTGGGACTGGGCTGCGTGCATGGCCGTCACGCCGGTGATCGGCGAGCTGGAACGGCTCGGCGTCCCGCGGGTCGCCGCACCGCGGAGCCGGCTGCTCGCGACAATGCGGGCCAACCCGCGCTCTCTCCCGCGCACGCCCGCCGTTCCCCGCACGCCCGTTGGCCCCAGCGCACCCGCGGCCGGCGCGCCCGCAGCGCGCCGCTGACAGACCGCACCGTTGACCCGTCGCCCGCTGACCCGTCGCCCGCTGGCCCACCCCGCCGCTGACCCGTCGCCCGTTGAGCCGTCGCCCGCCGGTCCGTCACGGCCCCGCGAGCGGGCGATACACCGCAAACGCGACGGCACACCACGGTGCTGCACGGTGTTTCGTCGCGCACGCGGTGTTTACCCTGAATGTTGGGGAACGGATGCCGCCCACGGGGACCCCGGCGCGCCGAACGCCCGCGCGCCGGCGACCCGCCGCCCCTCCGGTCCCCTCGAGCGGGCGATACACCGCAAACGCGACGGCACACCACGGTGCCGCACGGTGTCTCGTCGCGAACGCGGTGTTTACCCTGAATGTTGGGGAACGGATGCCGCCCACGCCAGGCGCCCCCCACGCCGGGCGCCCGCCCACGCCGGGCTGCCGCCCACGCCGGGCGCGCCCACGCCGGGCGCCCGCGTGCGCCGGACGCCCGCGTGCGGCGAACGCCCGGGCGCGGCGAACGCCCGCGTGCGCCGACGCGCGTGGGAGGAGGGGGCGGATGCCGCGGGGCGCGGCATCCGGTCACTCGAAGAGGGTCGCGAGCGCGCCCGCGGGGGGCAGGTCGGAGTTGGAGATGACATCGCCGTTCACGGCGACGGTCGGCGTGGCGATGCCGGACTGTCCGGGCTGCACCGGCGTCTGCTCCGTCATCGCCGTGACGAAGCCGGCGTAGCTGCCGTCGTTCACGCAGGAGTCGATCCCGGTGACACCCACGCCCGACGCGATCTCGAGGATCTCGGTGTTCGTCAGGCCGTCGGTGTTCTCGGCGGGCTGGTTCTCGAACATCGCCTGCAGGAAGGGCAGCGAGGCGTCCGGGTCGGCCTCGGCCACACAGTACGCGGCGTTGGCCGAGCGGGTCGAGAACTGCGTGCCGTTCGACAGCCGGTCGAGGATCGAGATGGGGTGGATGCCGAGCGTGATGCTGCCGTCGTCGACGAGGCCTTCGATCTCGGCGCCGTACACCTGCTCGAACTGGTTGCACACCGGGCACATGAAGTCGACGTAGGTGTCGAGGCGGTCCTCGCCCTCGCCGACGAGGATCGCACCGGTCTCGGTGTCGATGTTCGACGCCGACGGAGGGTTGACCTCGGTGGGCAGCGGCTTGGGCGCGGCCTGGTTGTTGAGCGTCACCACGAGCACCGCGACGAGCACGAGCGCCACCACCACGGCGATGGTCACCCAGATCGCGAACCAGTTGACCTTGCGTGCGCCGGCCTGTGCCATTTCGAGAGCCTCCCTAGGCGATCTGACGCGGCGTGATGCCGAAGGGCGCCAAGCCCGCGGCTCCGCCGTCGGGTGCGGTCAGCACCCAGATTCCGTCTTCGTGCACGGCCACGCTGTGCTCCCAGTGGGAGCCGGCGGTGCCGTCGAGCGTCGACACGGTCCACCCGTCGTCTTCGATGAAGGTGGCCTGGTCGCCGATGACGACCATCGGCTCGATCGCGAGGACGAGGCCGGGTCGCACCTCGGGCCCCGGACCGGCGACGCGGTAGTTGAACACCGAGGGCGACTCGTGCATCTTGCGGCCGATGCCGTGCCCGACGTACTCGCGCAGGATGCCGTAGGCGCCGGACTCCGGGGAGTTCGCCTCGATGTACTCCTGGATGGCGGCGCCCACCTCGCCGAGGTGGCGGGCGGTCGCGAGCGACGCGATGCCGGCCCACAGCGACCCCTCGGTCACGTCCGACAGGCGCTGCCGCTCCGCGACGACCGCGGGGCGCGTCTCGTCGGGCAGCACCGCGGTGAACGCGGAGTCCCCGTTCCACCCCTTGTACTCGGCTCCGGCGTCGATCGACAGGATGTCACCGGGCGCCAGCACGCGGTCGCCCGGGATGCCGTGCACGACCTGCTCGTTGACCGACGCGCAGATGGTGTGGCGGTACCCGCGGACCATCTGGAAGTTCGACTTCGCCCCACGGCCGGTGATGACCTCGGATGCCGCGGCATCCAGTTCCGCGGTGGTGACGCCGGGCGCGATCAGGCCGCGGACCGCGTCGAGGGCGGCGGCGGTGATGAGACCGGGTTCCACCATCGCCCGCAGCTGGGCGGGGGACTTGTAGATGGAGCGGCGCAGCGACACGTTCAGGAGACCGGGACGCGCACCAGGCCGCGTGCCTCGAGCGCGGCGATGATGCGGTCGGTGATCTCGTCGAGCGAGCCCACGCCGTCGATGTCGTCGACGATGCCGCGCGTGCGGTACACCTCGAGGATCGGCGCCGTCTCGCGCTCGTAGATCGCCAGGCGGTTGGCGATGACCTCTTCGGTGTCGTCGCTGCGGCCCTGCTCGGCGGCGCGCCCGGCGATGCGGGCGATGCTCTCGTCGCGCGGCACGGCCAGCTCGATCACTGCGTCGAGGGACTCGTCGCGCCCCTCGAGGAACTCGTCGAGGTGCATGACCTGGGCCATATTGCGGGGGTAGCCGTCCAGCAGGAAGCCCTCCGCCGCGTCGGCCTGCGCGAGGCGGTCGCGCACGACCGCGCTCGTCAGCTCGTCGGAGACCAGGTCGCCCGCCTCGATGATGGCCTTGACCTGCAGGCCGAGCTCGGAGCCCTCTGCGACCGCCGCGCGGAACACATCGCCGGTCGAGATGGCGGGGATGCCGAACGCCTCGGCGATGCGCACGCCCTGCGTGCCCTTGCCTGAACCCTGCGGGCCGACGATCAGAAGTCGGGTCATCGGAGGAGCCCTTCGTAGTGGCGCTGCTGAAGCTGCGCGTCGATCTGCTTCACCGTCTCGAGTCCGACGCCGACGATGATGAGGATCGAGGCTCCGCCGAACGGGAAGTTCTGGTTGGCGCCGACCGTGGCGAGTGCGACGAGCGGGAGGAGCGCTATCAGACCCAGGTAGATGGAGCCCGGGAGCGTGATGCGCGTGAGGACGTAGTCGAGGTACTCGGCGGTCGGGCGGCCGGCGCGGATGCCGGGGATGAACCCGCCGTACTTCTTCATGTTGTCGGCGACCTCGACGGGGTTGAAGGTGATCGCGACGTAGAAGTACGTGAAGCCGACGATGAGCAGGAAGTACAGCAGCATGTACAGCGCGTTGTCGCCGGTGACGAGGTACGCCTGGATCCACTGCACCCAGCCCGGCACCTCCTCGCCCGGCTGCGGCTGGTTGAACTGCGCGATGAGTGCGGGGATGTACAGCAGCGACGAGGCGAAGATGACGGGCACGACGCCGGCCATGTTCACCTTGATCGGGATGTACGTGTTGGTGCCGCCGTAGGTGCGGCGCCCGACCATGCGCTTGGCGTACTGGACGGGGATGCGGCGCTGCGACTGCTCGACGAAGACGACGAGCGCGACGACCACGATGCCGACGGCCAGCACGAGCAGGAAGACCTCGAAGCCGCGCGACTGCCAGATCGCCCACATCGAGGCGGGGAAGGCCGCGGCGATGGAGGTGAAGATGAGCAGCGACATGCCGTTGCCGATGCCGCGCTCGGTCACCAGCTCGGCGAACCACATGATGAGGCCGGTGCCGGCCGTCATCGTGATGATCATGAGGAGCTGCGCCCACCACGCCTCTTCGGTGAGGAGGTTCTCGCACTCCGGCACGCCGGTGACGCCGAACAGCTGACCGCTGCGGGCGACGGTGACCAGGGTGGTGGACTGGAGGAGCGCCAGCGCGATCGTCAGGTACCGCGTGTACTGCGTGAGCTTGGCCTGGCCCGCCTGGCCCTCCTTGTAGAGGGTCTCAAAGTGCGGGATGACCACGCGCAGCAGCTGCACGATGATCGTCGCGGTGATGTACGGCATGACACCCAGCGCGAAGATCGACAGCTGCAGCAGAGCGCCACCCGAGAAGAGGTTGACCAGCGACAGCAGACCCTCGGTGCCGGCGGACTGCCGGAGACACGACTGCACGTTCGGGAAGTCGACGAACGGCGCGGGCACGTGGGCACCGAAGCGGTACAGGGCGATGATCGCCAGGGTGAATGCGATCTTCCGCCGAAGGTCAGGAGTGCGGAAGATCCGCGCGATGGCGCTGAACAAGAGGATTCCTCCAGTGGGGGGCATCGGCACGCAGACGTGCCGACGTCCAGGGTAACCCAGTGGGGGCCGGAGCAAGCTCCGACCCCCACTGCGCGCGTATTACTTGACGGTGCCGCCCGCGGCGACGATCTTCTGCTCGGCAGAGCCCGAGACCTTGTCGACCGCCACGTTGAGCTTCACCGAGATGTCGCCGGTGCCGAGCACCTTGACCTTCTCGTTCTTGCGCACCGCACCCTTGGCGACGAGGTCGCCCACGGTGACGTCGCCACCGGCCGGGTACAGCTCCGCGAGCTTGTCCAGGTTCACGACCTGGTACTCGACGCGGAACGGGTTCTTGAAGCCGCGGAGCTTCGGGGTGCGCATGTGCAGCGGCATCTGCCCACCCTCGAAGCCGACCTTGACCTGGTAGCGGGCCTTGGTGCCCTTGGTACCGCGGCCGGCCGTCTTGCCCTTCGAGCCCTCACCGCGACCCACACGGGTCTTGGGGGTGTTCGAGCCGGGGACCGGACGCAGGTGGTGCACCTTCAGCACGCCCGGGCGCGCAGCCGGGACGTCCTTCTTGGCAGCAGCCTTCTTGGCCGGCGCCTTCTTGGCCGGCGCAGCCTTCTCAGCCTTGTCGGCCTTGGCGGCGGCGGGGGCCTTGTCGGCGGCCTTGGAGGAGGCGGCCTTGGACGCGGCAGCCTTCTTCGGGGCCTTCTTCTCAGCCTCGACGGCTTCGTTCTTCTCGGCCTTCTCAGCCATCAGTCGATCTCCTCAACCTTGACGAGGTGGGCGACGGTCCGGACGTAGCCGCGCGTCTGCGCGTCGTCGGGACGGACGACCGAGTCGCCGATCCGCTTCAGACCGAGCGAACGCAGCGTGTCGCGCTGGTTCTGCTTCTCGCTCACCTTGGACTTGACCTGCGTGACCTTCAGACGCGCAGCCATCAGACACCTGCCTTCGCAGCGGCCGCGGCCTCAGCCTCGGCACGGACGAGACGGGCGGGGGCGACCTGGTCGAAGTCGAGGCCACGGCGTGCGGCGACCGCACGGGGCTCCTCGAGCTGCTTCAGGGCCTCCACCGTCGCGTGGACGATGTTGATCGTGTTCGACGAGCCGAGCGACTTCGACAGCACGTCGTGGATGCCGGCGCACTCGAGCACGGCACGCACCGGGCCACCGGCGATGACACCGGTACCGGCAGCGGCCGGGCGCAGCAGCACCACACCGGCAGCGGCCTCACCCTGCACCGGGTGCGGGATGGTCGAGCCGACGCGGGGCACGCGGAAGAAGTTGCGCTTGGCCTCCTCGACACCCTTCGAGATCGCCAGCGGCACCTCACGGGCCTTGCCGTAGCCGACGCCGACCACACCGTTGCCGTCGCCGACGACGACGAGCGCGGTGAAGCTGAAGCGACGGCCACCCTTGACGACCTTCGACACGCGGTTGATGGTGACGACGCGCTCGAGGAACTGGCTCTCGTTGCGGTCGCGGCCACCGCGGTCGCGGTTGGGGTTGCGCTCGCGACCACCGCGGCGCGGCTCGCGCTCGCGCTCGGCGGGCGCCTCGGCGGCCGGGGCCTGAGCCTCGGCTGCAGCCTGGTCGGTCACGATGTTCTCCTTGTTGTCACTCACAGGTTCAGACCTCCCTCGCGGGCGCCGTCGGCGATCGCCGCGACACGGCCGGCGTAGCGGTTGCCGCCACGGTCGAACACGACGTCCGAGACGCCGGCGGCCTTCGCGCGCTCGGCGAGGAGCTCGCCGACCTTGCGGGCCTTGGCGGTCTTGTCAGCGTCGGACACGCGCAGGTCGGTCTCGAGGGTCGAGGCCGAGGCCAGCGTGTGGCCCTTGCTGTCGTCGACGATCTGCACGAAGACGTGGCGCGCCGAGCGCGTGACGACCAGGCGCGGACGCTCGGGGGTGCCGACGACCTTCTTGCGAAGGCGGGCGTGACGACGCGCGCGCGCGTCGGACTTCGACTTCACAGCCATGGTTACTTACCAGCCTTTCCGGCCTTGCGCCGGACGACCTCGCCGGCGTAGCGCACACCCTTGCCCTTGTACGGCTCGGGCTTGCGGATCTTGCGGATGTTGGCCGCGGTCTCGCCGACAGCCTGCTTGTCGATGCCCGAGACGGTGAGCTTGTTGTTGCCCTCGACCGTCAGCGTGATGCCGGCGGGCGCCTCGACGAGCACCGGGTGCGAGAAGCCGAGAGCGAACTCGACCGACGTGCCCTTCTGCGCGACGCGGTAACCCGTGCCGACCACCTCGAGGCCCTTGGAGTAGCCCTGGGTGACACCGATGATGTTGTTGTTGATGAGCGTGCGGGTCAGGCCGTGCAGCGAGCGCGACGAGCGCTCGTCGTCGGGGCGGGTCACGACGACCTGGCCCTCTTCGACCTTGACCTCGATGGGACGGGCCACGGTGAGCGACAGCTCGCCCTTGGGGCCCTTGACGGCGACATCCTGACCCTCGACCGAGACGGTCACACCGGCGGGGATGTCGATCGGAAGACGACCGATACGCGACATGTCAGATCACCACACGTAGGCGAGGACTTCCCCACCCACGCCCTTCTGCTCGGCCTGGCGGTCCGTGAGGAGGCCAGAGGAGGTGGACAGGATGGCCACGCCGAGCCCGCCGAGCACGCGGGGGATCTCGGTCGACTTCGCGTAGACGCGCAGACCGGGCTTGGAGACGCGCTTGATGCCGGCGATCGACCGCTCGCGGTTCGGGCCGTACTTGAGCGTCAGCGTGAGGGTCTGGCCGACGCGTGCGTCGCTGACCTCCCACGACGAGATGTAGCCCTCCTGCTTGAGGATCTCGGCGATGTGGGTCTTGAGCTTGGAGCTCGGCAGCGACACGGAGTCGTGGTGCGCCGAGTTCGCGTTGCGCAGACGGGTCAGCATGTCTGCGACCGGGTCTGTCATTGTCATGAGTTGATTCCTTTGTTCACGAGGTTTCGGCTGCCGTTACACGACAGACGACCTTCCATGATGACGGTGTTCAGTTATGGGATCGGATGCCGCGACCGCCGCCTTCGCGCCGGTCGCGGCATCCGTCAGGTGATCACGCCTGGGCGTCGTCCGACTTGAACGGGAAGCCGAGGTGGCGCAGGAGCGCGCGGCCCTCGTCGTCCGTCTTCGCCGACGTCACGATGGTGATGTCGAAGCCGCGGACGCGGTCGATCTTGTCCTGGTTGATCTCGTGGAACACGGACTGCTCCTGGAGACCGAAGGTGTAGTTGCCGTTGCCGTCGAACTGGGCGCCCGACAGGCCGCGGAAGTCGCGGATGCGGGGCAGCGCCAGGTTGACCAGACGGTCGATGAACTCCCACGCGCGGTCACCGCGGAGGGTGACGTGCGCGCCGATGGCCTGGCCCTCGCGCAGCTTGAACTGCGCGATGGACTTGCGGGCCTTGGTCACGACCGGCTTCTGGCCGGTGATCTTGGTGAGGTCGTCGACCGCGCCATCGATCACCTTGCTGTCGCGAGCTGCCTCGCCGACACCGGTGTTCACGACGACCTTGACCAGGCCGGGCGTCTGCATGACGTTGGCGTAGCCGAACTCGTCCTGCAGGGCCTTCTTGATCTCGGTGTTGTACTTCTGCTTCAGGCGGGGCTGGATCTTGCCAGCCTCCACGGCAGTGGTGCTCATGTTCAGAGGTCCTTGCCTGACTTCTTCGCGTAGCGCACGCGGACGTTGCGCTTCACGCCGTCCTTCGTCTGCTCCTCGACGCGGTGGCCGACACGGGTCGGCTTCTTGGTCGAGGGGTCCACGAGCTGGACGTTGGAGATGTGGATCGGGGCTTCCATCGTCTCGATGCCGCCCGTCTTGGTGCCGCGCTGCGACTGGCCGACGCGGTTGTGCTTGGTGACGTAGTTCACGCCCTCGACGATCACGCGGTTCTGCTCGGCAAGGACCTCGAGGACCTTGCCCTGCTTGCCGCGGTCGCCGCCGCGCTCGGGCTTGGCGCCCGAGATGACCTGAACCAGGTCGCCCTTCTTGATCTTGGCCATGGGGTCAGATCACCTCCGGTGCGAGCGAGACGATCTTCATGAACTTCTTGTCGCGAAGCTCACGGCCGACCGGTCCGAAGATGCGGGTGCCGCGGGGCTCCCCGTCGTTCTTCAGGATGACGGCGGCGTTCTCGTCGAACTTGATGTACGAGCCGTCGGGACGACGGGTCTGCTTGACGGTGCGGACGACGACGGCCTTGACCACGTCGCCCTTCTTGACGTTGCCGCCCGGGATCGCGTCCTTGACGGTGGCCACGATGATGTCACCCACGCCCGCGTAGCGGCGGTTCGAGCCACCGAGGACGCGGATGGTGAGCAGCTCCTTGGCACCCGTGTTGTCGGCGACCTTGAGGCGGGACTCGTTCTGAATCACTTGGCCTTCTCCAGGATCTCGACCAGACGCCAGCGCTTGGTCGCGCTCAGCGGGCGGGTCTCGTTGATGAGGACGAGGTCGCCGATGCCGGCCGTGTTGCCCTCGTCGTGCGCCTTCACCTTGGAGGTGCGGCGGATGACCTTGCCGTACAGCGGGTGCTTCACGCGGTCCTCGACCTCGACGACGATGGTCTTGTCCATCTTGTCGCTGACGACGTAGCCGCGGCGGGCCTTGCGGTAGCCACGGGCGTCCGCGTCGCGCACGTCGTGCTCGGCCGACTCGTGGCCCTTGGCGGCGACCTCGGCCTGCTTCTTCTCAGCCATCACTCGGCCTCTTCCTTCGCGGCCGAGTCGGCGGCATCCGCCTTCTTGGCCTTCGTCTTCTTCGCCTTCGTCGCCGTCTCCAGCGGAGCGGGCGTGGCACGGATGCCGAGCTCGCGCTCACGGATCACGGTGTAGAGCCGCGCGATGTCGCGCTTGACCGCACGGATGCGGCCGTGGCTCTCGAGCTGGCCGGTGGCCGACTGGAAGCGCAGGTTGAACAGCTCTTCCTTGGCCTTGCGCAGCTCCTCGACGAGGCGCTGGTCTTCGAACGTGTCGAGCTCGCTCGGAGCGAGCGTCTTGGTGCCGATCGCCATTACGCGTCGCCCTCCTCGCGCTTGATGATGCGTGCCTTGAGAGGCAGCTTGTGGATGGCACGGGTCAGCGCCTCACGAGCGAGTTCCTCGTTGACGCCGGCGACCTCGAAGAGGACGCGACCCGGCTTGACGTTCGCGACCCACCACTCCGGCGAGCCCTTACCGGAACCCATGCGGGTCTCGGCCGGCTTCTTGGTGAGCGGACGGTCGGGGTAGATGTTGATCCACACCTTGCCGCCGCGCTTGATGTGACGGGTCATCGCGATACGAGCGGACTCGATCTGACGGTTCGTCACGTACGCGGGCGTGAGGGCCTGGATGCCGAACTCGCCGAAGGAGACCTTCGTGCCGCCGGTGGCCTGGCCCGAGCGGCCGGGGTGGTGCTGCTTGCGGTACTTGACCTTGCGGGGGATGAGCATTACGCCGACGCTCCTTCTGCCACGGGGGCCTCGTTGCGGCGCTCACCGCGGTCACCGCGGTCGCCGCGGTCGCCACGGGGGCCACGGCGGTCGCCGCGCTCGCGCGCCGGCTTCTGGTTGGCCTGCTCGCGAGCGAGCTCCTTGTTGGTCAGGTCGCCCTTGTAGATCCAGACCTTCACGCCGATGCGGCCGAAGGTGGTCTTGGCCTCGTAGAAGCCGTAGTCGATGTTCGCGCGCAGCGTGTGCAGCGGCACACGACCCTCGCGGTAGAACTCCGAGCGGCTCATCTCGGCGCCGCCGAGGCGGCCGGAGACCTGGATGCGGACGCCCTTGGCGCCGGCGCGCTGAGCACCCTGCAGGCCCTTGCGCATCGCGCGGCGGAACGCCACGCGAGCGGTGAGCTGCTCGGCGATGCCCTGCGCGACGAGCTGGGCGTCGGCCTCGGGGTTCTTGACCTCGAGGATGTTCAGCTGGATCTGCTTGCCGGTGAGCTTCTCGAGGTCGGCGCGGATGCGCTCGGCCTCGGCGCCGCGGCGGCCGATCACGATGCCCGGGCGGGCGGTGTGGATGTCGACGCGGACGCGGTCACGCGTGCGCTCGATCTCGATGTTGCTCACGCCGGCGCGGTCAAGCGACGTCGTCAGCAGGCGACGGATCTTGATGTCCTCGGCCACGTAGTCGGCGTAGCGCTGTCCGGGCTTCGTCGAGTCCGAGAACCAACGCGACACGTGGTCCGTGGTGATGCCGAGGCGGAAGCCGTACGGGTTGACCTTCTGTCCCATTACTTGCTCGCCTTCTTGCTCTTGGCAGCCGGCGCCGTCTCCGCGACCTCGGGGGTCGAGAGCACGACGGTGATGTGGCTGGTGCGCTTCTTGATCTGGAAGGCGCGGCCCTGTGCACGGGGCTGGAAACGCTTGAGCGTCGTGCCCTCGTCCACGTACGCGTTCTTCACGTACAGGTCCTGCTCGTCCAGGTACTCGCCGTCCTTGTCGGCCTTCACGCGAGCGTTCGCGATCGCCGAGGCGACGAGCTTGTAGATCGGCTCGCTCGCACCCTGCGGCGCGAACTTGAGGATGGCCAGGGCCTCCTCAGCCTGCTTGCCCTTGATGAGCGCGACGACACGACGAGCCTTCTGAGGGGTCACGCGGATGTGTCGCACGCGTGCGATGGACTCCACCATTTCTCTCTCCTCTGCCCCCGCGTCAGCGGCGGCGGCCCTTCTTGTCGTCCTTCACGTGGCCGCGGAAGGTGCGGGTGGGCGCGAACTCGCCCAGCTTGTGGCCGACCATGGTCTCGGTCACGAACACGGGGATGTGCTTGCGACCGTCGTGCACGGCGATGGTGTGACCCAGCATGGCCGGGATGATCATCGAACGGCGCGACCAGGTCTTGATGACGTTCTTGGTGCCGGCTTCGTTCTGGACGACGACCTTGCGAAGCAGGTGCTCGTCGACGAAGGGGCCCTTCTTAAGGCTGCGAGGCATCTTCCTCTACTCCTACTTCCGCTTCTTGCCGGCGTTGCGACGACGGACGATGTACTTGTCGCTTTCCTTGTTCGCGTGACGGGTGCGGCCTTCGGCCTGACCCCACGGCGAAACCGGGTGACGACCACCGGAGGTCTTACCCTCACCACCACCGTGCGGGTGGTCGACGGGGTTCATCGCGACACCGCGGACGGTCGGGCGGATGCCCTTCCAGCGGTTGCGGCCGGCCTTGCCCCAGTTGATGTTCGACTGCTCGGCGTTGCCGACCTCGCCGACGGTCGCGCGGCAGCGCGCGTCGACGTTGCGGATCTCGCCCGAGGGCAGACGCAGCTGGGCGTAGGGGCCGTCCTTCGCCACGAGGCGAACCGACGTGCCGGCCGAGCGCGCCAGCTTCGCGCCGCCGCCGGGGCGGAGCTCGATGGCGTGGATCACGGTACCGGTGGGGATGTTCTTCAGCGGCAGGTTGTTGCCCGGCTTGATGTCAGCCGAGGCGCCCGACTCGACGATGTCGCCCTGCGCCAGCTTGTTCGGCGCGAGGATGTAGCGCTTCTCGCCGTCGAAGTAGTGCAGGAGCGCGATGCGCGCGGTGCGGTTGGGGTCGTACTCGATGTGAGCGACCTTGGCGTTGACGCCGTCCTTGTCATTGCGACGGAAGTCGATGACGCGGTACTGACGCTTGTGGCCACCGCCGATGTGGCGGGTGGTGATGCGGCCCTGGTTGTTGCGGCCACCGGTCTTGCTGAGCGGGCGGAGGAGCGACTTCTCGGGCGTCGATCGGGTGATCTCGGCGAAGTCGGCCACCGACGAGCCGCGGCGACCCGGGGTCGTGGGCTTGTACTTGCGAATAGCCATAGTTCTCTAGTCCTCTGTCCCGACCGTCAGCCGACTGCCGTGAAGATGTCGATGGTGCCCGACTTCAGGGTCACGATGGCGCGCTTGGTGTCCTTGCGCTTGCCGGTGCCGAAGCGGGTGCGACGAGCCTTGCCCGTGCGGTTGAGCGTGTTGACCGCTGCGACCTTGACGCCGAAGATCTTCTCGATCGCGAGCTTGATCTCGGTCTTCGAGGCGCGGGGGTCGACGAGGAAGGTGTACTTGCCCTCGTCGATGAGCCCGTAGCTCTTCTCCGAAACGACCGGCTTCAGGATGATGTCGCGCGGGTCCTTGTTGACGGCGGTCATGCCGAGGCCTCCTCGGTGGTGGCGGTCTTGGACGCGACGAACGCGTCGTAGGCGGCCTTGGTGAAGACGATGTCGTCCGAGACGAGCACGTCGTAGGCGTTGAGCTGGTCGAACGGCAGCACGTGCGCGAACGGGATGTTGCGGACGCTCAGCACGTTGATGTCGTCGGAGCGGTCCACGACCACGAGCACGTTCTTGACGGCGCCGAGACCCGTGAGCACCGCGGCGGCGGCCCTGGTCGACGGAGCACCCTCGATGCCGAACGACTCCACGACGTGGAGACGCTCGCCGCGGGCGCGGTCGCTGAGCGCGCCGAGGAGGGCGGCCGCGATCATCTTCTTGGGGGTGCGCTGCGAGTAGTCGCGCGGCTTCGGGCCGTGCACGATTCCACCGCCGGTCATCTGCGGCGCGCGGATCGAGCCCTGGCGGGCGTTACCCGTGCCCTTCTGCTTGAAGGGCTTGCGGCCGGCGCCCGAGACCTCACCGCGACGCTTGGTCGAGTGGGTGCCCTGGCGAGCCGCCGCGAGCTGCGCGACGACGACCTGGTGGATGAGCGGAATGTTCGTCTTGACGTCGAACAGCGCGGCGGGCAGCTCGATGGAGCCGGCCTTCTTGCCGTCTGCGTTCACGACGTCGAGCGCGAGAGTCGAGTCAGCCATGCGATCAGGCACCCTTCACTGCGTTGCGGACGTAGACGATGCGGCCGCGCGCGCCGGGGACGGCGCCCTTGACGAGCAGCAGACCCTTCTCGGCGTCGACGGCGTGCACCGTGAGGTTGAGGACGGTCACGCGCTCGCCACCCATACGGCCGGCCATGCGCATGCCCTTGAAAACGCGGCTCGGGGTCGACGAGGCGCCGATCGAACCGGGCTTGCGGTGGTTGCGGTGCGCACCGTGCGAGGCGGAGACGCCCTTGAAGTTGTGGCGCTTCATGACACCCGCGGTGCCCTTGCCCTTGCTGGTGCCGACGACGTCGACCAGCTGGCCGGCCTCGAACGTGCCGTCCACCGTGAGCTCCTGACCGAGTGAGTAGTCAGCGGCGTCCGCGGTGCGGATCTCGGTGAGGTGACGGCGCGGGGTGACACCGGCGGCCTCGAAGTGGGCCGTCAGGGGCTGGTTCACCTTGCGGGGGTCGATCTGGCCGTAGCCGATCTGGACGGCCTTGTAGCCGTCCTTCTCCGGCGTGCGGACCTGGGTCACGACGTTCGGAGCGATCTCGATCACGGTGACGGGAACGAGCTTGCCGTTCTCGTCCCAGACCTGGGTCATGCCGAGCTTGGTGCCGAGCAGGCCCTTGGAAACCTTGGAGTTGATGTCAGCCATGTCGAACCTCAGAGCTTGATCTCGATGTTGACATCGGCCGGAAGGTCGAGGCGCATGAGCGAGTCGACCGCCTTGGGCGTCGGGTCGACGATGTCGATCAGACGCTTGTGGGTGCGCATCTCGAAGTGCTCGCGGCTGTCCTTGTACTTGTGGGGAGAACGGATCACGGCGATCACGTTCTTCTCCGTCGGAAGGGGCACGGGGCCCACGACCGTCGCGCCCGCACGGGTCACGGTGTCGACGATCTTCCGCGCCGACGAGTCGATGACCTCGTGGTCGTACGACTTCAGGCGAATGCGGATCTTCTGTCCCGCCATAGTCTGCTCACTCTCTTTCCGCGTCGTACCTCTCGGGCATTGGACGCACATGGCGCTTGCGCGCCGGGCACATTTCTCGCGGCCGGCGACCTTCCGGCCGCCGAGCCCGTCGAGGGGCACCGCTGTTCTCATGTCAATCCGGATGCCGCGCCGAAGCGCTGCTCCCGTCATCCGTTCTCCGCCCACGCGAAACGGTGCTCCGCAGTGGGTGAATTCGAGATGTGGTGGTTCTGCTGCCCGCGGCCTAGGACTCTGCGCATGTGCGCTGCCTATGCACTGCCCTGGCAGTGATCCGGCGCACGCCAAGAGGGGCACCGGAATGTGGAACCTCACTAGTCTACGTGCAGCCCGGGCGTGTCGCAAACTCGGGCGTGTCGCGACGCGGCTATGCTCGGCGCCTTCCCAGCCTGGCACCCGCCCGAGCAGGCTCGCCGAGCCGAGTTTGCGCCCGGTGCTTCCCGCACCGGCGAGGTCGTGGCAGAATGACCACACGCAACCGCTGGCGAACTGGGGAGTTCCGTCGGCACGCAGGACCCGAAGGACTGCGTTCGGTTGCGACGGGGAGGGAAAGCAGTGGCGTCGCATTTTGTCGACGCGGCTAAAAGGCCGTATGTCGACGCATTGACAAGAAGTTCCAAGAAGCGGGTCGAGTCTGGGGAGACCGTCGCTCGCCTTGATCGCGCACCCGCGCGGCCGACCGGCACGGACCATTGGCGGGATCGATACTCGCGCCGGCTGTGGCTGAGCGATCTCGCGGTGCTCGCCGGGGTCGTGTTCGGCACGCAGATCGCGTGGTTCGGGCTCGACAGCTCGAACGTGGTGATCCGCGAGGACTCGTTCCTGACGGGCGCGTCGTACTGGGCGTTCTCGGCGATTCTGCTGGCCGTGTGGATGTGGTCGCTGAGCCTCGTCGACTCGCGCAGCGCGCGGATCGCGGGCAGCGGGTCGGCCGAGTACACCCGCATCATCTCGGTGAGCACGCGCCTGTTCGGGATCATCGCGATCCTGGCGTTCCTGCTGCGCGTGGACGTCGCCCGCGGGTACCTGCTCATCAGCTTCCCGCTGGGGATCGCGCTCCTGCTCATCGAGCGCTGGGCGTGGCGGCGCTGGCTGATCACGCGCCGCGTCAGCGGCGACTGGAGCGCCACGGTGCTCCTGGTCGGCTCGAGCGAGTCGGTCGCGCAGATCGCCGCCGCGCTGCGCCGGTCCCCGAGCGCCGGCTACCACGTCGTGGGCGCCTGCATCCCGGACGGGCAGCCGGGGCAGACCGTGCCGGGCACCGACATCCCGGTGCGCGGCGACATCCGAGGCGTTCTGGGGGCGCTCGACGCCGCCGGGGCCGACACCGTCGCGGTGACCAGCACCGACGAGCTCCCGCCGTCCGGGGTCAAGCGCATCTCGTGGGCCCTCGAGGCCGACCGCCGTCACCTCATCCTGGCGCCGAGCATCGCCGACATCGTCGGTCCGCGCATCCACACCCGTCCGGTCGCGGGCCTGCCGCTGATCCACGTCGAGACGCCGCGGTACAGCAAGGGTCAGCGCTTCCTCAAGCGGACGGCCGACATCGCCGTCTCCGCCCTCGCGCTGGTCTTCTTCGCGCCGCTCATGGCCGCCCTCGCGCTCATCATCAACAGGACGTCGGCAGGGCCGGTGCTGTTCCGCCAGACCCGTATCGGCCTGGACGGCCGCGCCTTCCAGATGCTGAAGTTCCGGACGATGGTGCCGGATGCCGAAGAGATGCTCGCCGGCCTCGAGCCCGGACGCGAGGTCGGCAACGAGGTGCTCTTCAAGATGCTGGACGACCCTCGCGTGACGCCGATCGGACGGTTCCTGCGCAAGTACAGCCTCGACGAGCTGCCGCAGCTCGTGAACGTCCTGATGGGGTCGATGTCGCTTGTCGGCCCCCGGCCGCCGCTCCCCCGCGAGGTGGCGCGGTACGCCGACCATGTGCACAGGCGATTCATGGTCAAACCGGGCATCACCGGCCTCTGGCAGGTGAGCGGACGCTCGTCGCTGTCGTGGGAGGAGTCGGTGCGGCTGGACCTGTCGTACGTCGACAACTGGACTCTCGCGGGCGACTTCGTCATCATGCTCCGCACCGCGCGCGCCGCGCTGCTTCCGGGAAGGACGACGGCATGAGCGGGCTGATCGTCGCCGAATGGATCGAGGCGGTCGGCGGTGCCGAGCGCGTGGTCGACCGCTTCGCGGGGCTGTTCCCCGACGCGGACATCCTGTGCCTGTGGAACGACGCGCCCGGCAGGCACCGCGGCCGCAAAGTGCGCGAGACGTGGCTGGCCCGCACGCCGCTGCGGCATCACAAGGCGCTCGCGCTGCCGCTCATGCCGCTCGCGTGGCGGCGCCCCGCCCACGGCTCACCCGACTGGGCGCTGGTGAGCTCCTACGCGTTCGCCCATCACGTCCAGTTCACCCAGCCCGGCACGCCGACGTTCGTCTACGCGCACACCCCGGCCCGCTACCTGTGGGCGCCCGAGCTCGACGGCCGGGGTGACAACCTCGCCGCCCGGATCGCCGGCCCGCCGCTGCGGGCCCTCGACCGGCGCACCGCGGCGCGCGCGACCGCCGTGGCGGCCAACAGCCGCTTCGTGGCGCAGCGGGTGCAGCGGGCGTGGGGCGTGGAGGCGACGGTCATCAATCCACCGGTCGACGTCTCGTACATCTCGTCGGGCGCGTGGCGCGACCAGCTCACCGACCGCGAGCGGCGCCGGCTCGACGCCCTCCCGCGCGACTTCGTGCTCGGGGTGTCCCGGTTCATCCCGTACAAGCGGCTGGACCTGGTGATCGCGGCCGGCGAGGCGCTGGGCATGCCCGTCGTCATCGCGGGATCGGGACCGCTCGAGGGCGAGCTGCGCGAGCGCGGCCGCACCGCGCGGGTACCCGTGCATCTGCAGGTCGCGCCGTCCGACGCGATGCTGTTCGCACTGATGGAGCGGGCCGGCCTGTTCGTCTTCCCACCGGTCGAGGACTTCGGCATCGTCGCCGTCGAGGCGATGGCGGCGGGCACGCCGGTGATCGCCAACCGCGTCGGCGGTGCCAGCGAATCCATCCGGGAGGGCGTCGGCGGCGCGCTGTTCGATCCCCGTTCTCGAAGCGATCTCGTCGCCGCCGCGACGCGCGCCGTCGCCCTGCCGACGGAGGAGGTCGTGCGGCACGCTCAGCAGTTCGACGGCCCGCGCTTCGACGAGAACCTCACCACCTGGATGGCGCGCCATGGCGCCCCCGTGACCCCGCCGGTCGTCGCGCAAGCTCTCTGACCCCCGAAGAGAAGCTCGACGCAGATCGGCGGCGCGCTCGCGATACTCCCCCGCGACGCGCGGACGAAGGGCGGTCCGCCTCGCGGACCGCCCTTCGCTCTGAGCCCTACTCGTTGCCGACGGCCTTGTCGATGTTCTCGCGCACGCCGTCCACGTGCTGGTCGACGCTGTCGGGCGCGACCTTCTTGACGAACTCGGCGGCGGCGTCGAGAGCGCTGTCGCTGACACCTTCGGCGTGCTCGGACTTGATGACGTCGTCGATCTTGTCCTTGTTCTGCTCCAGGAAGTCCTTCCCCTGGTTGACGATGTCCTCGATACCCATTCCGGCTCCTCACCGCGACCCCCGGGTGGGGTGCGCCGAGGCCATTCTGGCCTGTCACGTCGCCCCGGCGACAGTCCGGGGGAACGACGAAAGGGGCCGGGCTCCGAGAGCCCGACCCCTTGTCGGCGACGGATGCCGCGGCATCCGTCTGACGTCCGAAAGGACTTACTTGATGATCTTGGTCACCGTGCCGGCGCCGACGGTGCGGCCACCCTCACGGATCGCGAAGCCGAGGCCCTCCTCCATGGCGATCGGCTGGATCAGCTCGACCGTCATGTCGGTGGTGTCGCCGGGCATGACCATCTCGGTGCCCTCGGGCAGCGTGATGACGCCGGTGACGTCGGTGGTGCGGAAGTAGAACTGCGGACGGTAGTTCGTGAAGAACGGGTTGTGACGGCCGCCCTCCTCCTTGGACAGGATGTACGCCGTGCCCTCGAAGTTGGTGTGCGGGGTGACCGAACCGGGCTTCACGACGACCTGGCCGCGCTCGACGTCGTCACGCTTGGTGCCGCGCAGGAGCAGACCACAGTTCTCGCCGGCCCACGCCTCGTCGAGCTGCTTGTGGAACATCTCGATACCGGTGACGATCGTCTTCTGCGTCGGGCGCAGACCCACGATCTCGACCTCGGAGTTGATCGCGAGGGTACCGCGCTCGGCGCGGCCCGTGACGACCGTGCCACGGCCGGTGATGGTGAAGACGTCCTCGATGGGCATGAGGAACGGCTTGTCCTTGTCACGCACCGGGTCGGGGATCGACTCGTCGACGGCGTCCATGAGCTCGACGATCTTCTCGACCCACTCGGCGTCGCCCTCGAGAGCCTTCAGGCCCGAGACGCGCACGACGGGGGCGTTGTCGCCGTCGAAGTCCTGCGACGAGAGCAGCTCGCGGACCTCGAGCTCGACGAGCTCCAGGATCTCCTCGTCGTCGACCATGTCGCTCTTGTTGAGCGCGACCAGCAGGTAGGGCACGCCGACCTGCTTGGCGAGCAGCACGTGCTCGCGCGTCTGCGCCATCGGGCCGTCAGTGGCCGCGACGACGAGGATCGCGCCGTCCATCTGGGCGGCACCGGTGATCATGTTCTTGATGTAGTCGGCGTGACCCGGGGCGTCGACGTGAGCGTAGTGACGCTTGGGGGTCTCGTACTCGACGTGCGAGATGTTGATCGTGATACCGCGCTGACGCTCCTCGGGAGCGGAGTCGATCGACGCGAAGTCACGCTGCACGTTGGTGGCCGACGGGTACTTGTCGGCGAGCACCTTCGAGATCGCTGCGGTGAGCGTGGTCTTGCCGTGGTCGACGTGACCGATCGTTCCGATGTTCACGTGCGGCTTGGTCCGCTCGAACTTGGCCTTAGCCACTGGGTCCTCCTCAGGACGGTCATGTAGAAGTTCCGGGCACTGGTTTGCGACCGGACGTCTACGGGGATATCTCCACCTTAGTGGAGACGGTTCTGGTGATTCTGTGTGAAGTTGTGCTCCGGGATGCCTCGTCGCCGAGGCATCCCGGAGTGCAGGGTTACTCGCCCTTGGTCTTCTGGACGATCTCGTCGGCCACGTTGCGAGGAACCTCGGCGTAGCTGTCGAACTCCATCGAGTACACCGCGCGGCCCGAGGTCTTCGAACGCAGGTCGCCGATGTAGCCGAACATCTCCGAGAGCGGGACCAGCGCACGCACGACCTTGACGCCCTGGGCGTCCTCCATCGACTGGATCTGGCCGCGACGCGAGTTCAGGTCGCCGATGACGTCGCCCATGTACTCCTCGGGAGTACGCACCTCGACCGCCATGAGCGGCTCGAGGATGACGGGGTTCGCCTTGCGGACGGCCTCCTTGAAGCCCATGGAGCCCGCGATCTTGAACGCCATCTCGGACGAGTCGACGTCGTGCGACGCGCCGTCCATGAGGGTGGCCTTCACGCCGACCATGGGGTAGCCGGCGAGCACGCCGACGTTCATGGCGTCCTGGAAGCCCTGGTTGGTGGGCTCGATGTACTCGCGCGGGATGCGGCCACCGGTGACCTTGTTCTCGAACTCGTACGTCTTGTCGGCCGTGACCTCGAGGGGCTCCAGCGCGAACTGGATCTTCGCGAACTGGCCCGAACCGCCGGTCTGCTTCTTGTGGGTGTAGTCGTGACGCTCGACGGTCTTGCGGATCGTCTCGCGGTACGCCACCTGGGGCTTTCCGACGTTGGCCTCGACCCGGAACTCGCGCTTCATGCGGTCCACGAGGATGTCGAGGTGCAGCTCGCCCATGCCCTTGATGACCGTCTGGCCGGTCTCGGCGTTCTGCTCGACGCGGAACGTCGGGTCCTCTTCGGCGAGCTTCTGGATCGCCAGACCCAGCTTCTCCTGGTCGGCCTTGGTCTTGGGCTCGATGGCCACCTCGATGACCGGCTCCGGGAACGTCATCGACTCGAGGACGACCTGGTTGTTCGAGTCGGCCAGGGTGTCACCGGTGGTGGTGTCCTTGAGGCCGATGACCGCGTAGATGTGACCGGCGGTGACCGAGTCGACCGGCATCTCCTTGTTGGCGTGCATCTGGAAGATCTTCCCGATGCGCTCCTTCTTGCCCTTGGTCGCGTTGACGACCTGGGCGCCCGAGTCGAGGTGACCCGAGTAGACGCGGATGTAGGTGAGGCGACCGAAGAAGGGGTGCGTCACGATCTTGAACGCGAGCGCCGCGAAGGGCTCCTCGCGGTCGGCGTGGCGCTCGATGATGATCTCTTCGTTCTTGGGGTCCTTCGCCTCGATGGCGGGGACGTCCAGCGGCGACGGCAGGTAGTCCACGACCGCGTCGAGCATCGGCTGCACGCCGCGGTTCTTGAACGCCGAGCCGCACAGCACGGGGTAGAGCTCGGAGGCGATGGTCAGCTTGCGGATGGCGCCCTTGATCTCGGCGACCGTCAGCTCCTCGCCGCCGAAGTGCTTCTCGAGAAGCTCCTCGTCGGACTCGGCGACGGCCTCGAGCAGGATCTCGCGGTACTCGGCGGCCTTGTCGGCGAGCTCGGCCGGGATCTCCTGGATCTCGTACTTGGCGCCCATGGTCACGTCGCCCTTGGCGTCGCCGGGCCACACCAGCGCGCGCATCTCGACGAGGTCGACGACGCCCACGAAGTCGCTCTCCGAGCCGATGGGCAGCTGGAGCACGAGCGGCTTGGCCTTCAGACGGTTGACGATGGTGTCGACCGTGAAGTAGAAGTCTGCGCCCAGCTTGTCCATCTTGTTGACGAAGCAGATGCGGGGCACGTCGTACTTGTCGGCCTGGCGCCACACCGTCTCGGACTGGGGCTCGACGCCCTCCTTGCCGTCGAACACGGCGACCGCGCCGTCGAGGACGCGCAGCGAGCGCTCGACCTCGACCGTGAAGTCCACGTGGCCGGGCGTGTCGATGATGTTGATCTGGTTCTTGTTCCAGAAGCAGGTGACGGCGGCCGACGTGATCGTGATGCCGCGCTCCTGCTCCTGCTCCATCCAGTCGGTGGTGGCAGCGCCGTCGTGCGTCTCGCCGATCTTGTGGTTGACGCCCGTGTAGAACAGGATGCGCTCGGTCGTCGTCGTCTTGCCGGCATCGATGTGCGCCATGATGCCGATGTTGCGGACCTTGTTGAGGTCGGTGAGCACTTCTTGTGCCACGGGGTGTCCTTAGCTGTTGTGTCTCGATACGGCGCTCGTGCGCCTGCTCGACAACCGGGTTTCGGGGGGTCCGCCGCTCCCGTGGGTCACGGGAGCGGCGGGATGCTGGTTACCAGCGGTAGTGCGCGAAGGCGCGGTTCGACTCGGCCATCTTGTGGGTGTCCTCGCGGCGCTTGACCGCGGCACCGAGGCCGTTCGAGGCGTCCAGGATCTCGTTCTGGAGGCGCTCGGTCATCGTCTTCTCACGACGGCCCTTGGCGTAGCTCACGAGCCAGCGGAGGGCGAGCGTGTTGGCGCGGTGAGGCTTGACCTCGACCGGCACCTGGTAGGTCGAGCCGCCGACGCGGCGCGACTTGACCTCGAGGGTCGGGCGCACGTTGTCGAGGGCCTTCTTGAGGGTGGCGACGGCGTCCTGGCCGTTCTTGGCCTCGACGCCGCGGAGGGCGCCGTAGACGATCGACTCGGCGAGCGACTTCTTGCCGTCGACGAGGATCTTGTTGACGAGCTGGGTGACGACGGGGGCGCCGTACACCGGGTCGTTGACGACGGGGCGCTTCGGGGCGGGTCCCTTACGAGGCATCTTTCTCAGCCCTTCTTCGCGCCGTAGCGGCTGCGGGCCTGCTTACGGTTCTTGACAGCCTGGGTGTCGAGCGCACCGCGGATGATCTTGTAGCGGACACCGGGGAGGTCCTTCACACGACCGCCGCGGACCAGCACGAGCGAGTGCTCCTGCAGGTTGTGGCCCTCGCCGGGGATGTAGGCGGTGACCTCGGTGCCGTTGCGGAGCTTCACACGGGCGACCTTGCGCATCGCCGAGTTCGGCTTCTTCGGGGTGGTGGTGTACACGCGGGTGCAGACACCCGCCTGCTGCGGGTTCGCCTTGAGCGCGGGCGCCTTGGTCTTCGCGACCTTGGGCGAGCGGCCCTTGCGAACCAACTGCTGAATGGTTGGCACGTTCTCTCCTTGTTGTGCTGCACGGTGACAGCGTCGTGGTCTCCCCCGCGGCATCCGGATCTTTCGATCCATGACGCTGCGGGCTCACGTGGATCCATCGGCGCGGCAGAATGACTTCCGCGCTTTGTGTGATGGATATGCCGTGGGGGCGGCCTGTTCGCAGGCCGGTCCCTGAGATGCGGCGCCCACACCGTTCGCCGCACCGAGGCACGGTTGACGGCGCGCGTGAGCGCACACCCGATCTATGATACGTGGGTTTCGGGGGGTGGGCAAACGCCCGCCCCTGACGGTCAGCCGATCGTCAGCAGCGCGACCAGCGCGGTCACCGCCAGGAGGGCGCAGACGGATGCCGCGGCCACCAGCACCACGGCTCGCCGGCGCCTCCGCCGCCGCTCGCGGGCCGCTGCGGCCGCGGTGTCGACGAACGCCTGCGGCGAGCGCGGCTGCGGCTCCCGCTTCCTCGGCGGGGTGGCCGGGAGGGCGCGTGCCCGGTACGCCTCGGCGGTCGAGGGGCCATGGGCCACGCGCCCGCCGACCGCCGGCACGTCGCCGCCCACCTCCTGCGGCGGGGCGGCCGCGCCGGCTCCGCGATGCTCGGTCTGCGTGGTGGCGGCGTCGATGCGTCCGCGTGAGCGCAGGCGCGTGCTCGTCGACTCGTCGAGGGGTTCCGCCGGTCCGCGGCGCCGCGGTCCCGGCGGCGCGTCGGACGCGGTCGGCTGCTCGCCGGGTTCCGCTGCGGCCGGGGCGACCGCGTCCGCGGTGGCGGCCGACGCAGCGCCGCGAGCGCCGTCACGCGGCACCGTGACATCGTCGACCGGCTCGGCGGGCCCCCTGCGCCGCGACCAGGCGGTGCGCTCGTCGTCGGGGTCGATCACCCGTCGCTCCGCTGGAGGCGCACCTCCGCGTCGCCGAGCAGGAACCGGTCGCCGGCCTCGACCTCTTCGCCGCGAGGGACCTCGACCTCGGTGCCCATGACGGTGGCGAACAGCACGCCGTTCGTGGAGTCGAGGTCGGTGACGTACCAGCGGTCGTCGCGCAGCCGCAGCCGGGCGTGGGTCTTGGACACGGTGCCGTCCTGGATGGCGACGAGCTGCGCCTGCGGGAACTCGGGGTCCCTCGCCGGCCGGCGGCCGAGGATCACCACGTCGGCCGACAGCGCCACCGGTTCGCCGGCGGGCGGCACGAGCGTCCAGTCGCTGCGCTTGCGGCGGGCGATGATCGTCTGGTCGAGGGCGTCGATGTCGTCCTCGTCGGGGATCTCGGGCTTGCCGTGGAAGGCCGACACCGACGAGCGGGCCGCGCGCGGTGCACCCGCGTCGGGGGCGCCGTAGACGGCCGACACCGGCCCGGATGCCTCGGGGAACGCATCCGCGTCGTCCACCGCAGAGCGGGTCGGGGCCCAGCCCCCGTAGCCGTTGCGGCCGGGGGCGGCGGCGGGCACGGGCTGGGGGGCGTCGCCGGCGGGTGCCGCCGCTTCCTCCACCGCCCTCCACCCGGCGATGCAGAATCGGCCGCGCAGGCGCTTCCCGCCCGTCACCGCGTCGG
>NZ_JBAOJP010000009.1:0-403695 GCF_037083505.1 Microbacterium sp. CCNWLW41 | reverse complement strand
AGCCGGAGCGGCGGGCGCCTCGGCCTGTGCCGGTGCGGGAGCCTCGGCCTGTGCCGGTGCGGCGGGAGCCTCGGCCTGTGCCGGCGCGGCGGGAGCCTCGGCCTGTGCCGGCGCGGCGGGAGCCTCGGCCTGTGCGGGCGCGGGAGCCTCGGCGGCCGGAGCCGGCGCGGCACCCGCCTCGCCGATGCGCGCCAGCGGCGATCCGACGGCGACCGTCTCGTCCTCCTGCACGAGGATCTCCTGCAGCGTGCCGGCGAACGGCGAAGGGATCTCGGTGTCGACCTTGTCGGTCGAGATCTCGAGGAGCGGCTCGTCGACCGCGACCTCGTCGCCGACCTGCTTGAGCCAGCGCGTGACGGTCCCCTCGGTGACGCTCTCGCCGAGCTCGGGGAGGACGACGTCCTTGCCGCCGCCCGCGGGCGCCGGGGCAGCCTCGGCCGCAGGTGCGGACGCCTCAGCGGCAGGTGCGGGAGCCTCAGCCGCGGGCGCCGGAGCGGGTGCGGGGGCCTCCGCCGGGGCGGGGGCGGAAGCCTGAGCCGGAGCGGCGTCTGCGGCAGCAGCCTCGGGAGCGGGTGCCGCCTCTGCGCTGCCGGAGCCGTCGCCGATCTTCGCCAGCACCGCGCCGACCTCGACGGTCTCGTCTTCCTGAACGAGGATCTCCTCGATGACGCCGCTGACCGGTGAGGGGATCTCGGTGTCCACCTTGTCCGTGGAGATCTCGAGCAGGCCCTCATCGGCCTGAACGGTGTCGCCGACGTTCTTGAGCCAGCGGGTGACCGTTCCCTCGGTCACGCTCTCGCCGAGAGCGGGGAGGACCACGGATGTGCTCATGAGGAAGTCTCCTTCTGAAGATATATCGGATCTAGCTTAGTGATGGGCGGCGGCGCGGAGGGTCACAGCGCGTGCAGCGGCTTGCCCGCCAGAGCGAGGAACGCCTCGCCGAGCGCCTCCGACTGCGTCGGGTGCGCGTGGACGAACGGGGCGATGTCCTCGGGGTGCGCTTCCCACCCGACGACGAGCTGGCCTTCGGTGATCAGCTCGCCGACGCGGTCGCCGATGAGGTGGACGCCGATGACCGGCCCATCCTTCGATCGCACCACCTTGACGACGCCCCCGGTGCCGAGGATCTCGCTCTTGCCGTTCCCGGCGAGGTTGTACTCGTACGTCACCACGGCGTCCGCGCCATGCGCGTCGATGGCCTGCGCCTCGGTCAGTCCGACGGAGGCGACCTCCGGGTGGCTGTAGGTGACGCGGGGGATCTGGGAGTCCGGGATGGCGACCGGGGACAGTCCGGCGATCTCCTCCGCGACGAAGATGCCCTGCTGGAACCCGCGGTGCGCGAGCTGGAGGCCAGGGGTGATGTCGCCGACGGCCCACACGTGCGGCACGCCGGTGCGGAGGCGCTCGTCGACCGTGACGAAGCCCCGCTCGATGGATACGCCCGCCTCCTCGTAGCCGAGGCCCGCGGTCGCCGGCCCGCGGCCGACGGCGACCAGCAGGTGGTCGGCGGTGAGGCTCTTGCCGTCCTCGAGCGTCACGGTCACGGCATCCGGCGTCTGCGACGCGCTCTGGAACCGCACTCCGAGGGAGTACTGGATGCCGCGCCGGCGGAAGGCGCGCTCGAGGCCCTTGCTCAGCGCGACGTCCTCGTTGGGGACGAGGTGGTCGAGCGCCTCCACGACCGTCACCTCGGCGCCGAAGGAGCGCCACACGCTCGCGAACTCCACGCCGATGACACCGCCGCCGAGGATGACGACGCTGCGGGGGATCTCGTCGAGCTCCAGCGCCTGCTCGCTGGTGAGGATCCGACCGGCGATCTCGAGTCCGGGCAGGGTCCGGCTGTAGGAGCCCGTCGCGAGCACGACGTCCGTGCCGCGGTAGAGGTCGTCGCCGACGCGCACCGCCGGCCCCGCCTCCAGCCGGCCCTCGCCGTTCACGACGGTGATGCCGCGCGCCTTCACCAAACCCTCGAGCCCCTTGTACTTCTTGGCCACGATGCCTTCGCGGTACGCGCGCACGCCCGCCGGGTCGATGCCCTCGAGCGACGCGCGCACGCCCACCGACGCGGCATCCCGCGTCAGGTCCGCCACCTCGGCGGCGTGCAGCAGCGCCTTGGTGGGGATGCAGCCGCGGTGCAGGCAGGTGCCGCCGACCTTGTCCTTCTCGACGAGGGCGACGCTCCTGCCGAGCTCGGCGGCGCGCAGCGCGGCCGCATAGCCTCCGCTGCCACCCCCCAGTACGACGAGATCGAAGGTGTGGTCGGTCATCGTGCCTCCTCATCGAGGTCTGCCAGGACGAAGCGGACCAGACTGCGCACGGTGGCGGCCGTCGGCCCCTTGTCGGTGTAGCCGTACGGCGCGCCCTTGTGGGTCCCGCTGCCGGCGATGTCCAGATGCACCCAGGGGATCCGGGGAGCATCGGCGTCGTCGCCCGTGCGGCCGACGAAGTGACGCAGGAACAGCCCTGCGAACAGCGATCCGCCCGCAGGGTCGCCGATCTTGGCGTTCTGCAGGTCGGCGATGGGCGAGTCGAGCTCCTCGACCATGTGGGCGGGGAGCGGCAGCTGCCACGCCGGCTCGCCCGTCTCCGCCGCGGCGGCGAGGTACGCCGCGACGGCGTCGTCATCGCCCATGACGCCGGTGTGCCGGGTGCCGAGGGCGATCAGGATCGCGCCGGTGAGCGTGGCGACGTCGACGATCACGTCGGGGCGCTCGCGGCTGGCGGCCGCGAGCCCGTCGGCGAGCACGAGGCGCCCCTCGGCGTCGGTGTTGAGCACCTCGACGGTCGTGCCGTCGAGCATCCGCAGCACGTCGCCGGGGCGGATGGCGCGGCCCGAGGGCATGTTGTCGGCCAGGCACAGCCAGGCGGTCACCTTGACGGGGGCGGAGACGGATGCCACGGCCCGCAGCACGCCGAGCACCGTCGCGGCGCCCGCCATGTCGTACTTCATGCCCACCATCGAGGCGGCGGGCTTCAGCGACAGGCCGCCGGTGTCGAACGTGATGCCCTTGCCCACGAGCGCGATGTGGCGTCGCGCCCCCTCGGGGGAGTACTGCAGGCGGACGAGGCGCGGCGGGCGGTCCGACCCCTGCCCCACGCCCAGGATGCCGCCGAAGCCCTGGTCGCGCAGCGCCTGCTCGTCGAGGACGTCGACGGTGACGGGAAGCTCCGCCACCGCCTGGGCCGCACGCTCCGCGACGTCGGCGGGCCCCAGCCACTCCGCGGGCATGTTCACGAGGTCCTTCACCAGCGCCACCGAGGTCGCGGTCTCGACCACGAGCCGCAGCGCGTCGTCGTCGGCATCCGCGGTGCCGTGCACGATGACCTTGGACGCCCGGGCCTTCGGCGCCTCCGACTTGTAGCCGTCGAACCGGTAGCCGCCCAGCGCGGCGCCTTCGGCCGCCGCGGTCCACAGCGCGGGACCCGCCAGCGGCGCGGCGACGGCGACCGTGGCGAAGCCGGTCAGCGAGCGGATCGCCGCGCCGACCGCGTCGCGCAGCGCCGCGGCATCCGGGTTCGCGCCGGTGCCCACGACGGCCAGCGGCATCGACGTGCTGTCGGGTGCGTACACCCGGACGAGCGCGCCGCACGACCCCGTGAAACCCACCGCGGACAGCGACTCTCGCAGACCCGGCCAGTCCGCGAGGTCGTTCGGGGCGTCGGCCTCGAGCGGGGGGAGTGCGAGGAGAAGAGCGTCGGCTTCGGACTCTCGGACGGGTGACGTGCGGTACTCGAGGTCGGGGAACGACATGCTGTCCATCCTAGGTTTCGATAGGTCCTCCTCCGTCGCACGACTCAACCCGGCGGGGACGACGGGTGTTCGCTCTGAGCGCGATGGCAGCGACCCGGCGTCGGCGGTCGGCTCGTAGCATGGGACCATGCCCCTTACCGGCCCGCTGTTCGAGCGTGCGGCCTCCGCGCCGCCCGTCCCGCGCGGACTCCCGCTGGTGATCGCCCTCACCGGGTTCACCGACGCGGGCAGCGCCGTGAGCCAGGTCATCGACTACTTCCGCGATGAGCTGTCGCCGTCTCCGCTGGCCGTGTTCTCCAACGACGTCCTCCTCGACTACCGTGCTCGACGGCCGATCGTCGCCTTCGAGAAGGACCACCTCACCGACTACCGCCCGCAGCGCCTGGAGCTGTCGTTCGCGCACGACGCCCTGGGCCAGCCCTTCCTGCTGCTGGCCGGGTACGAGCCCGATTTCGCGTGGGATGCCTTCGCCGCGGCGGTGCTCGACTTCACCGAGGCCTACGGCGTGTCGACGGTGACCTGGGTGCACGCGATCCCGATGCCGGTGCCGCACACCCGGCCGATCGGCACGACCGTCAGCGGCACCCGGTCGGAGCTCACGGAGGCGCACTCGGTGTGGCAGCCGCACACGCAGGTGCCCGCCACCGCGGGCCACCTTCTGGAGTACCGCCTCGCGGCGGCCGGTGTGCGCATCGCGGGCTTCGTCCTGCTCATCCCTCACTACCTGGGCGACACCGAGTACCCCGCGGCGGCGCTCGCGGCGCTGGACAGCCTCACGGTCGCGACTGGGCTGGTCTTCGCGGGGGACGACCTGCGCGACGAGAACCGCGAGTACCTCGAGAAGGTGACCGAGCAGATCGAGGGCAGCGACGAGCTCGCCCGCATGGTGCAGGGGCTCGAGGAGCGCTACGACGCCTACATGGCGGGATCGACGCTCGCCACGCCGATGATCCACACGGGGGATCTGCCCAGCGCCGACGAACTGGCGGCGGAGCTCGAGCGCTTCCTCGCGTCGCGACCGGGCGAGGACGACAAGCGCGGTTCCTGACGCGACCGCCGCCCCGGCGGAATGTCCGCGTGCGCCGCGGCGTTGAAGCCTTCGATGGAGGTGCGCCGCACTCCGCGGGGCGATGCTGGCGGCGCACGGCAAGTATGAGATACTAGACGCTCTGACCCGTTGTCAACCGTCTTCGTCAGGCTTCCTGCCGAAGATGTGGACTTGACAAGGGTCTTACTAGTGTCCGAAACCGACCGGAGGCGCGCGGCGCGCGTCGACCGGTGAAAGGCGAAACGTGACTCCAGGCACGAACACCAAGGCTCGCTCGGCCGCGAAGGACACCGAGTCGAACGAGATGAAGGCTCCGGCTGCGACGAAGGCCGCGGCGCCGAAGGGCGGCGCGAAGGCGAAGGCCGCGCCGAAGACGGCGTCCAAGCGCGCGAAGAAGTCGGACGACGAGTTCGAGGACGACGTCGAGGAGCTCGACGACGACGTCGAGCTCGAGGGCGACGACGTCGACGCCGACGAGGAGTCGGGCGACACCGCCGCCGCCAAGACCGAGGGCAAGCCCGCTGCCGCCGACGACGCGAACCCCGCCGAGGAGGAGGACGAGGAGGAGAGCACCAAGCCGGTGTTCACCGAGCCCCTCCCGACCGGCGCCATCGTCATCTCGTCGAGCGACGAGGACGACGTCCCCGTCTACTCGACGCAGATCACCGGCGCGACCGCCGATCCGGTCAAGGACTACCTCAAGCAGATCGGCAAGGTGCCGCTGCTGAACGCGGCCGAAGAGGTCGAGCTCGCGATGCGCATCGAGGCGGGCCTGTTCGCCGAAGAGAAGCTGTCGCACATGTCGGCCGCCGAGAAGACGTCGCAGCTCGGTCTCGACCTGCAGTGGGTCGCCCGGGACGGTCAGCGCGCGAAGAGCCACCTGCTGGGCGCCAACCTGCGCCTCGTCGTGTCGCTCGCCAAGCGCTACACCGGCCGCGGCATGCAGTTCCTGGACCTCATCCAGGAGGGCAACCTCGGTCTCATCCGCGCGGTGGAGAAGTTCGACTACACCAAGGGCTTCAAGTTCTCGACCTACGCGACGTGGTGGATCCGTCAGGCCATCACGCGCGCCATGGCCGACCAGGCGCGCACCATCCGCATCCCGGTGCACATGGTAGAGGTCATCAACAAGCTCGCGCGCGTGCAGCGGCAGATGCTGCAGGACCTCGGTCGCGAGCCCACGCCCGAAGAGCTCAGCCGCGAGCTCGACATGACCCCCGAGAAGGTCATCGAGGTGCAGAAGTACGGCCGCGAGCCGATCTCGCTGCACACGCCCCTGGGTGAGGACGGCGACAGCGAGTTCGGCGACCTCATTGAGGACACCGAGGCTGTCGTGCCGGCGGATGCGGTGGGCTTCACGATGCTGCAGCGCCAGCTCGAGTCGCTCCTCGACTCGCTCTCCGAGCGCGAGGCCGGCGTGATCCGCATGCGCTTCGGACTCGGCGACGGCCAGCCCAAGACGCTCGACCAGATCGGCGACACGTTCGGGGTGACCCGCGAGCGCATCCGCCAGATCGAGTCGAAGACGATGGCGAAGCTGCGGCATCCGTCGCGCTCGCAGTCCCTCCGGGACTACCTCGAGTGAGTGAGGCGAACGCCGGCAAGGCACTCACCGTCCAGGTCGAGGGTTCGTCGTTCGCGCGCATCCCGATCCGCACGCGGGTCGTGATGCCCGGCGACGATCTCGACGCCTTCGTGCGCGAGTACGCGGCGGACGTGGTGCGCGAGGGCGACCTGCTCTTCGTGACCGAGAAGATCGTCGCGATCACGCAGGGCCGTTCGTACCTCGTGGAGGACATCCAGCCGCGCAAGCTGGCCTTCTTCCTCTCGCGGTACGTCACTCGCACGCCCTACGGCATCGGCCTCGGCATGCCCGAGACGATGGAGATGGCGCTGCGCGAGTGCGGGACGATGCGGATCCTGTTCGCCGCGGCGGTTTCGGCCGTGACGAAGCTCTTCGGCCGCAAGGGCGACTTCTACCGCATCGCCGGCGACAAGGCCCGCGCCATCGACGGGCCGACGTCGGGCACGATCCCGCCGTACAACAAGGCTGTCGTGCTCGGACCCGAGCGCCCCCGCGAGGTCGCACAGCACCTGAAGGCGCTCCTCGGCGGCGTGTCCGAGGTCGCCGTCGTCGACATCAACGATCTCGGCGGCAACGTCCTCGGCTCCACGCTCGACAAGGCGCAGGAGCGGCGACTGGTCGCGATCCTCAAGGACAACCCGCTCGGGCAGGGGCACCAGTCCACGCCGCTCGGCATCGTCCGGGCGGTCTGACCGCCGTCACGCGAAAGGCGCGGCATCTGCTCGGATGCCGCGCCTTCGACGTCTTCAGGTCCTCCTCAGAACCCGATGGCCTTCCGATAGCGCGGCTTGTGGCCGGTGCGGATGCCGGTGACGCTCGGCTTGTTCTCGTACACGCCGGCACCCCAGTTGCCCTCGACGAGCACGGGCCCGTCGGGCGTGACGACGATGTCCCAGCCCACGTACTGGATCTGCGGCACCACGCGCGCCACCTGGTCGACGAACGCCTTGACTTCGTCGACCATGGGCAGCTGGAAGTCGGCGATCACGAAACCGCTGTCGGGGTGCGCGACGTGCACGTGCCCGTGCGAGTCGTAGCCGGGGCCGACGGCGCGGCCGTCGTCGTCGAGCATCGTGTAGAAGCCGCCGAAGGTCATCTGGTCGCTCACCTCGCCGCGCCCGAACTTCTGGGCCATCGCCAGGATGTGCGTCTCCTCGCCGTCGAAGAAGGCGGTCACCCTGGTCGTGTTCACCGTCCCCGGGCAGACCGCCGCGAGGTCGGCGTGCTGGCGGATGACCTCCTCGATGAGGAGTTCGCCGCGCGCGAGGAGACCGCGGTGGAACTCGTCCCAATCCGACACCTCGCTCGCGTGATAGCGGTGCACGCCCGTCCCGGCCTGGCCCACGGGCTCCTTCGTGACGATCGTCCCGTGCTTCTCCGCGAAGGCGCGCACGGCGTCGGCGTTGCCCTCCTCGACGATCATCCAGTCGCGCCGCAGGAACTCGCTGAACGTGCGGTCGAAGGCCACCTTGTCGTGGAAGAGGTGGCGGTAGTCGGGGTGGTCGTACTTCTGCGACAGCTCGTTCGACACCGGATGGGTCATATAGGTGGCGCGCTCGGCGCGGCTGAGGATCGCGAAGTCGTAGTCGACGTAGTCCTGGAAGCCCACCTGCCGGAAGCCGGCGGACCACAGCATGTCGGCGAGCACCGCGGGGGTCCACTTGCCGTGTGCGTGCGAGGTCTCCTTCGCGCGTTCGAGCACCGAGCCCACATCGATGCGGCGGGCGCGGGCGGCGAGATAGCGAAGGCGGGGCGCGAGGCCGAGGCCCTGAGAAGGCATGCGTGCTCCGGGGTCGGGTTCGGGGGACCCCGTTAGTCTAGAGGCGTGAGTTCGTCGATCCCTGGGCATGCCGCGACGGGATCCGATCCACGCAGCGCTCCGGTCGCCCGCGTCTCGCGCGCGGCGCTGGCGGCCAATGCGCGCGCCGCGCGGGAGCGCGGCATCCGTCGCTACGGGACCGCCGTGCTGCAGGCGGACGCCTGGGGGCACGGCGCGGCGCTAGTGCAGCAGGTCCTCGACGCCGCGCGGTTCGCTTCCGCCGGCGACGGCACGCCCGCCGACGCCGACGACGTGCTCGCTCCCGAGACCCTGTTCGGCCTCCCCGGCGGCGATGCCGGCACGACACCGGCCCTGCGCCTGTCGGGCACGGTGCTGTCGGTCAAGGACCTCCGCGCCGGCGAGGGGGTCTCGTACGGCTACGCCTTCCGCGCACCCGCCGACACGCGGATCGCGCTCGTCACGGGCGGGTACGCGCAGGGCGTCGTCCGCGGGCTCGGAGGGGCCGTGGACGTGAGCATCGCGGGGGAGCGGCATCCGATCGTCGGACGCGTCGCGATGGACGTCTGCGTCGTGGACGTCGCGGATGCCGCGGTCCGACGCGGCGACGAAGCGCTCTTCCTCGGCGACCCCGGCGCAGGAGAGCCGTCGCTCGCCGACTGGGTGCGCGTGACCGGCCTGCGTTCCTCGGAGCTGATCACGACGGTCGGGCTCCGCGCACTCCGCGAGGAGCTGCCGTGACCGCGACGCTGCACGTGGACCTGACCGCCCTCGTCGCCAACATCACGAGGGTGCGCGAGGCCGTCGCTCCGGCCGAGCTGATGCTCGTCGTCAAGGACGACGCGTACGGGCACGGCCTGGCCCCCGTCGTGCGGGCCGCGGCGGGCGCCGGCCTCCGCTGGTTCGGCGCGTTCGACATCGGCACGGCCCGGGCGGTGCGCGGGGAGCTCGGCGAAGACGTCCGCATCTTCGCCTGGATCGCGGCCGCGCACGCGGATCTCCGCGCCGCCGCCGAAGCGGGCATCGACCTCGGGGTGGGAGACGCCGACCTGCTCGAGGACGCGGCGGCCGCGGCCGGGCGTGTCGGGCGGCCGCTGCGCGTGCACCTGAAGCTCGACACGGGCCTGCACCGCAACGGCGTGCGCCCCGAGGCGTGGCCCCGCTTCGTGTCCCGGGCGGCCGCGCTGGAGGCGGAAGGCGCGCTGGACGTCGTGGGCATCTGGAGCCACATCGCCGAGGCGTCGGACGACGAGGACGACGACGCGCGGGCCCTGTTCGAGCGCGGGCTGCAACAGGCGCACGACGCGGGGCTCCGCCCCGTCGTCAGGCATCTCGCCGCCAGTGCGGCCTCGTTCGCGCGCCCGGAGTTCCGGTACGACATGGTTCGCGTGGGCGCCTTCTGCTACGGCATCCGCTCGGCCGGAGGTCCGTTCGCAGGCCAGCTCGGGCTCGTGCCCATCGCCCGGCTGGAGGCTGAGGTGCTCGGCGTCGGAGAGGACGGGGTACGCGTCGACGTGGGCGCGCTGCACGGTCTCCCTTCGCGCCTGGAGGGGCGGGCGAGCGTGGCCACCCCGGCGGGGACCCGGCGGCTCCTGTCCGTGGGGGAGATGGACTCGCTGATCGCTGCGTGGCCCGGAGCGGCCCCCGGAGACCGCGTGATCGTGTACGGGTCCGGCGCGGACGGCGAGGCGAGCGCGACCGATCTCGCCGAGCTCATCGGCACGATCGGCGAGGAGATCGCCGTGCGCGTCTCACCGCTGGTCCCGCGTTCGTACGCGGTGGAGTGAAGCCCGTCGCCGTCAGTCGGTGTCGGACAGCCGCGCGGTCTCGTCGTGCCAGCTCGTGGCGATCGAGCGAAGCTTCTCTTCGTACTTGCGGCCGTGGTGCGCGCAGAACAGCAGCTCGCTGCCGTTGACCTCGGCGGCGATGTACGCCTGGGCGCCGCAGGAGTCGCAGCGGTCTACCGCCGTGAGGCGGTGCTCGAGGACGGCGCCGTTCTCGGTGGGTGTCGAAAGCGTGGTCATCTCGGTGCCTCCTCGTATGCGTAGAACTCCGTAGCGGTCATGAAATACAACCACGCCCACGTCTGAGAATGCCCGGAACCGACGACATTTCGCTGAGCGCGTACGCGTCCTGCCCCATGGTGCGTGTCTGCGCGGACGTGTCGGGAGCCCCGATTACCATGGGAGATTGTGACCTCCGAGTACTCCGCCCATCATCTGCAGGTGCTCGAGGGGCTGGAGGCGGTCCGGAAGCGCCCCGGCATGTACATCGGCTCGACCGACGCCCGCGGCCTCATGCACTGCCTCTGGGAGATCATCGACAACTCCGTCGACGAGGCGCTCGCGGGGCACGGCTCCCGCATCGACATCGTGCTCCACGCCGACGGCAGCGTGGAGGTGCGCGACCGCGCGCGCGGCATCCCGGTCGACATCGAGCCCCGCACGGGCCTGTCCGGCGTCGAGGTCGTCTTCACCAAGCTCCACGCCGGCGGCAAGTTCGGCGGAGGGTCGTACGCCGCGTCCGGCGGCCTCCACGGCGTCGGGGCATCCGTCGTCAACGCGCTCTCGGAGCGGCTCGACGTCGAGGTCGATCGCGGCGGCAAGACGTGGGCGATGTCGTTCCACCGCGGCGAGCCCGGGATCTTCTCCAACGGCAGTCCGGACTCCGCCTTCACGCCGTTCGAGGAGCGCAGCGAGCTGCGCGTCGTGGGCCGCGCGGCCAAGGGCGTCACGGGCACGCGCATCCGGTACTGGGCCGACCGCCAGATCTTCACGAAGGACGCGGCGTTCAACCTGCAGGAGCTCGAGCAGCGCGCCCGGCAGACGGCGTTCCTCGTCCCCGGTCTCGAGATCGTCATCCGCGACGAGCGTCCCGGCACCGAGACCGGCGAGCCTGTCGAGACGAGCTACCGCTTCGACGGCGGCATCTCCGAGTTCGCCGACTTCCTTGCACCCGACGCCGGCGTGACCGACACGTGGCGCCTCACCGGCTCCGGCACCTTCACCGAGACCGTGCCGGTGCTGCAGGCATCCGGCGCCATGGTCCCCACCGAGGTCGAGCGGGAGTGCCAGGTCGACATCGCCGTGCGCTGGGGGACCGGCTACGAGACGGTGTCCCGGTCGTTCGTCAACATCATCGCCACCCCGAAGGGCGGCACGCACCAGCAGGGATTCGAGCAGGGTCTGATGAAGGTGCTGCGCGATCAGGTCACGCAGAACGCGCGACGGCTGAAGGTCGGGAACGACAAGCTCGAGAAGGACGACATCCTCGCCGGTCTCACCGCCGTCCTCACCGTCCGCCTCCCCGAGCCTCAGTTCGAGGGACAGACCAAGGAGGTCCTGGGCACCCCGGCCGCCCGCCAGATCGTCGCCAACGTCGTCACGCGGGAGCTCACGGCCCGATTCTCCTCGTCCAAGCGCGATGACAAGGCCCAGACCTCGCTGCTGCTGGACAAGGTCGTCTCCGAGATGAAAGCGCGCATCTCCGCGCGCACGCACAAAGAGACCCAGCGCCGCAAGAACGCCCTCGAGTCGTCCTCCCTCCCTGCGAAGCTCGCCGACTGCCGTTCGAACGACGTGGGCGAGTCCGAGCTGTTCATCGTCGAGGGCGACTCTGCGCTGGGCACCGCCAAGCTCGCCCGCAACAGCGAGTACCAAGCGCTGCTGCCGATCCGAGGCAAGATCCTCAACGTGCAGAAGGCGTCGGTCAGCGACATGCTGTCCAACGCCGAGTGCGCGGCGATCATCCAGGTGATCGGCGCCGGGTCGGGCCGCTCGTTCGAGCTGGACGCCGCACGCTACGGCAAGATCATCCTGATGAGCGACGCCGACGTCGACGGCGCGCACATCCGCACGCTGCTGCTCACGCTGTTCTTCCGATACATGCGCCCCCTCATCGAAGAGGGCCGCGTGTTCGCCGCCGTGCCGCCGCTTCACCGCGTTGTGGTCATGAACCCGGGCTCCAAGCCCAACGACACCATCTACACCTACTCCGAGGCGGAGCTGCACGGGCTGCTCACCAAGCTCACGAAGGCGGGCAAGCGCTGGCAGGAGCCGGTGCAGCGCTACAAGGGGCTCGGCGAGATGGACGCGGATCAGCTCGCGACCACGACGATGGATCGCGCCGGCCGCACGCTGCGTCGGGTGCGGATGGAGGACGCCGAGTCCGCGGCATCCGTCTTCGAGCTGCTGATGGGCAACGACGTCGCTCCCCGCAAGGAGTTCATCATCGACTCGAGCGACCGGCTCGCGCGCGAGCGCATCGATGCGTGACGCGAGTCGGATCAAGGTCGGGTAGCGCGCGAGGAACGAGCACGCGTATCGAGACCTCCCACCGCCGACCCGCCCCGGTCAGCGGACGCCGGTGCCGATCGCCCCGATGACGCCGTCCAGCGTCGTGCCCGAGGCATCGCGCTTGGCCCCCGATGCCGGGAGCGCGCGAACGGCGCCGTCCGGCCCGATCGCGCGCGGATCGGTGCCGACCCAGGCGATCGTGATCGCGTCTTCGCCCCTGAGGAACCGCTGAGCCCGCACTCCGCCGGTCGCACGTCCCTTCGCGGGGAACTCGCTGAACAGCGACACCTTGGCGCTCCCGGCGTCGGTGCCGGCGATCGCCGTGGTCGATCCGGCGACCGTGACCACCACGGCGTCGAACTCGGACGGTCCCACGACGTCGAAGGCGACGACCTGGGCGCCGTCAGCGAGGCGCATGCCCGCCATGCCCCCGGCCGACCGGCCCTGCGGGCGCACCGAGGATGCGTCGAAGCGCAGCAGCTGGGCGTCGCTGGCGACGAACACGAGCTCGGCCCCGTCGGAGGCGGGTGCGGCGCCGACCACGCGGTCGCCGTCCTTGAGGGAGATGATCTCGATGTCGTGCTTGGTGCCGAGCTCCCCGGCCGCGACGCGCTTGACGACGCCCTGCGCGGTGCCGAGCGCGATCGGCGGGGTGCTCGCCAGCGGAACGATGGCGACGACGTGCTCGCCGCCGCTGAGGCCGAGGTACTGGTCGCCGCGGGTCCCCGCCGCGAGCTGCACCGAGTTGCCGGGCACGGAGGGGAGATCGACGGGGGAGAAGCGGATCAGTCTGCCGAGGCTCGTCACCGCGCCGAGGTCACCGCGGGTGGTCGTATCGACCGCGGATCGGACCGCGTCGTGCTTGGAGCGGCGGGCGGGTGGGACGATGCCGCCGCCGGGGGCGTCGGCGACGAGCTCGGCGCGCACCATGCGGCCGGTCGCCGACAGGAACACACGGCACGGCGCGTCGGCGATCTGCAGATCGGCGGGGGCCGCGGCCGCACGCGATCGGGGCTGCACGGGGCCGCCGTTGAGGAGGAGCGTGCGGCGGGGGGTGCCGAACGCCTCGGCGGCGGCATCCAGCTCCTTGGCCACCTGCGCGCGCAGCAGGACGTCGCTGCCGAGGAGCTCCTCGAGCTCGGCGATCTCGCGCTTGAGATTGTCACGCTCCGTCTCCAGCTCGATGCGCGAGAACTTCGTCAGCCGCCGAAGCCGGAGCTCGAGGATGTACTCCGCCTGCGGCTCGGAGAGGTCGAAGACGTTCATCAGGCGCCCGCGCGCCTGCTCGCCGTCGTCGGAGGTGCGGATGACCTGGATGACCTCGTCGATGTCGAGGATGGCGATGAGCAGACCCTCGACCAGGTGCAGGCGCTCGTTGCGACGGGCCAGGCGGTAGCGGCTGCGCCGGGTCACCACGCTGATGCGGTGATCGAGGTACACGCGCAGCAGCTCGCGGAGGCCGAGCGTCTGCGGCTGGCCCTCGACGAGTGCGACGTTGTTGATGCCGAACGAGTCCTCGAGCGGGGTCAGCCGGTAGAGGTGCTCGAGGACGGCCTGCGGGTCGAACCCGGTCTTGATGCCGATGACGAGGCGCAGGCCCTTGTGGCGGTCGGTCAGGTCGGTGACGTCCGAGATGCCCTGGAGCTTCTTGGCGTTGACCGCGTCCTTGATCTTCTCGATCACGCGCTCGGGACCCACGAGATACGGCAGCTCGGTGACGACGAGGCCAGTGCGGCGCGGCCCGAGCGACTCGATGGAGACCTTCGCGCGGGTGCGGAAGCTGCCGCGGCCGTTCGTGTAGGCGTCCTTGATCCCGTCGAGACCGACGATGATGCCGCCGCCGGGGAGGTCTGGCCCGGGCACGAACTCCATGAGCTCGTCCACCGTGGCGTCGGGGTTGTCGAGCAGGTGGGTCGCGGCGCCGACCACCTCGATGAGGTTGTGCGGCGCCATGTTGGTCGCCATGCCGACGGCGATGCCGGTGGTGCCGTTGACGAGCAGGTTCGGGAACGCCGCCGGCAGCACCTCGGGCTGCTGGAACTGCCCGTCGTAGTTCGGGATGAAGTCGACGACGTCCTCGTCGAGGTTCTCGGTGAGCGCCAGGGCGGGTGGCGCGAGACGCGCCTCGGTGTAGCGCGGGGCCGCGGGGCCGTCATCGAGCGAGCCGAAGTTGCCGTGCCCGTCCACGAGCGGCACGCGCAGCGAGAACGGCTGGGCCAGACGCACGAGGGCGTCGTAGATGGGCGCATCGCCGTGCGGGTGCAGCTTTCCCATCACCTCGCCCACGACACGGGCGCTCTTGACGTGCCCGCGGTCGGGACGCAGGCCCATGTCGGCCATCTGGAAGAGGATGCGCCGCTGCACCGGCTTCAGCCCGTCGCGGGCGTCCGGCAGCGCGCGCGAATAGATGACCGAGTACGCGTACTCGAGGAACGACGTCTGCATCTCGGACGAGACGTCGACGTCCTCGATGCGTCCGTGATCGGCGGCTGCGGGATCGGTGCGGGAAGCGGGCATGTGACGATGAGGCCTCGGGTGACGGCGGGAGCGAGGTGGGGAGATCGCAGTGTGCGAGACTGGCCCCGATGTCCTTCAGCCTACCCGCGGACCCGCCCCGCGCCCGGAGCCTCACCCGTGTCGTTCCCGAGATGTCGGCGGCTCTGACGGGCGACTCCGAATGGTTCGCGCCCGCCCGGAGCGCGATCGTGTGGGTGCTCGACGGGCTCGGCGCGCACAGCCTCTCCGCCCGCGCGGGGCATGCCCGCTTCCTCGCCGAGGCCCGATCGAAGCGCGATGTCGCACGAACGGTCTTCCCCTCGACGACCGCCGCCGCCCTCACGAGCCTGCTCACCGGCGCGCAGCCGGGGGAGCACGGCATCGTCGGCTACCGCGCCCGCGTTCCCGGCACCGATGACGTCGTGAATCAACTGCGCGGCTGGGACACCGACGATCTGCCGCTCTCGTTCCAGCGCGCGACGCCGCTTTCGGCGACGCTCGGCCGCCCCTTCTTCGCCGTCTCGCGCGAGGAGTACCAGAGCACCGGTTTCACCGTCGCCACGCTCGGCGACGCCGAGTTCCACGCCGCCGACGACCTGGAAGACCGCGTGCGGATCGCCGCCGACCTCGCGGCGGGGCATCCGGGATCCCTCGTCTACCTGTACGCGCCGGATCTCGACGCCGTCGGACACAAGCGCGGCTGGGAGTCCGACGAGTGGATCGCGGTGCTGGAGCACGTGGATGCCGCCGCGCGCACGCTCGCCGCCGCGGTCGACCGCGGCACGGGCGTCGTGGTGACCTCCGACCACGGAATGATCGACGTGCCGCGCCACCGGCACGTCCTGCTCGAGGAGGGTCCGCTGCTGGAGGGGGTGCGCCTGGTCGGCGGCGAGCCGCGCATGCTCCACCTGTACGCCGAGCCCGGGCAGGCGGACGCCGTGCTCGACCGGTGGCGCGAGGCCGAGGCATCCCGCTCGTGGGTCGTCTCGCGCACCGAGCTGGAGGCGTCCGGCCTGATGGGTGACGTGGCACCGGAGGTCCGCGAGAGGATCGGCGACGTCGTGGTCGCCGCCCGCTCGGGCATCGCCTACTACGACGACCGGCTGGCCGACAAGGCGCCGCAGAAGATGGTCGGTCAGCACGGATCGTTGACCGACGAAGAACGGGTCGTCCCGCTCATCCGGCTCGGCGCGTTCGCCTGATCCGCAGACCTGACGGCAGCGTCCGCGTGGTCCCGGTCAGTCGTCGGAGCGGGCGCCGAAGACGATCTCGTCCCACGAGGGCATCGACGTGCGGCCCTTGCGGCGACCCGCCTCGGCCACGGCGGGCGAGGGAGGCTGGTAGTCGGATGCCGGCGGCTCGTCGTCGCCGGCCGTCTCCTCGTAGCCCGGCTCGAGCGCGTCGAACAGGGCGACCGGCGCGGTGCTGCGGGGCGACGCAGCGACCTCCTCGGCCCCTGGCAGCGGTTCGCGCTGGCCCCGCCTGCGACGCAGCGCCTCGAGCAGGTCGGCTGTCTCGGCCGAGGTCGTCACGGGAGGCTCGCTCGCGCGCTTGATCGCCGCCTGCTGCACGGCCGCCGCTGCCGGCGCCGGCAGGTCCGGCGACTCGAGGTCGGCGTCGGGAAGCCGGCGCGGGCCGAACGCGCCGCTGTCGAACCGGGAGTCGTCCTTGGTGGGGGCGGTCTCGAGCGCCCGCAGACGGGGGATCAGGCCTTCCGGCAGCGATCCCTGACGCGAGAGCTGGATCGCGTCGGAGTTCAGCGGCGACAGCGTGGAGCGGCGCGGATCGAATCCCCAGCGGGCGTCATGGCCGATGTCGTTCGAGGTGAACTCGAGCTTGACGATCCAGCCGGTCGGCTCCTTCCAGCTGGTCCACCGCTCTCCGACGGCTCCGGCCTCCGCGAGCTTGCCGCGCACCGCCGACCCGAAGGTGGTCTGGCCGTCGCCCTCGAGGTCGCCGCCCAGCAGCACCGGGACGGCCAGCGCCTGGCCGACGACGTGCTCGCGCTCGGCGAGCACGGGACCCTCGAAGCGGACGACGTCCTCGACGCGGGCGCCCAGCAGTTCAGCCACCTCGCGCGCGGAAAGCCCCGAGCGGATGTGCGACTGTATCTCGCGCGGGCTCGGCCGAGGAGTCTGCGCGTCGGTGTCGCGCTCCTTGCGCGCCTTGCGCAGCTCCACACGCAGCACGTCGTCGACGTCGAGCGAGAATCTCTCGCCGGACTCGGTCGCCAGAACGAGCTTGTCGTCCTCGGTTCCGATCACCTTGAGCTGTTCCATGCGAAACGCCCCTCCGATCCTGCCTGTCCGCCCATGCTGACACAGCGGACTGCGCGCGCCGGGAATATCCGACGCGCGCCGCGAGTTTCACGCGGCAGCACCCCCGAGAGCGGCCGGATCGCATTTGCGAAATGAGGACCGGTCGTGCAAACTATCGCCGCCCGCAAGGGCCAGCGCAACCCGCGATACCCCGGAAGTAGAGACCTTCACGCATGGCCACCGATTACGACGCCCCCCGCAAGACCGAGGACGACAGCGAGTCGATCGAAGCGCTCAAGGAGCGCGTTCCCGACAAGCTCTCGGGTTCGGTCGACGTGGAGGACGCCGACAACCCGTCGGGCTTCGAGCTGCCCGGTGCCGACCTGTCGGACCTCGAGCTCGACGTCGTCGTTCTCCCGCCCCAGGAAGACGAGTTCACCTGTTCGAACTGCTTCCTCGTCAAGCACCGCTCGCAGCTCGATCACGACACCGCGCACGGGCCTATCTGCTCGGAGTGCGCCGCCTGATCTGAGCCCGCCGCACCGCGGCGGCCAGCCGATCCGGCGTCCGCGAGGAGATCACCCACGCGGTCGTCGGGTCGTCGGGATCGGTCACGGGGATCACCACGACCCCGTCGATGCCCCCGCGGATGAGATGCCACGACCGCGGATCCAGACCCGCCCCGCGCGCGTGACGCGCATCGTCGCCCGTGTGCATCGCCGGGTCTCCGAGGAACTCCACTCCGATGTGGGCGCGCCCCGCCCGCAGCTCGCCGTCCCGGATCTCGAGGACCGGCGCTGCCGCGATCAGCACGCCGACGAGGAGCACCCCCACCGCCACCCCGATGACGAGCGCGACCGTGGTGTCGACGGGAGTGAGCACGAGCGCCACCATCGGAGCGGCCAGCGCCGCCGCCACCAGGATCCACAGCGAGGGACCCAGCCGCTCGCGATAGCCGTCGGTCCGAGGGCCCGCGGCTCCGGCATGACGCGTTGAGTTCTGCATTAGCCTCATGGGGTGACTGAAACGGTGGACGTCCCCATTATCGCCCCCGACGTCCCGGCGTACGCCCACCCGGGCGACGCGGGCGCCGACCTCGTGGCGGCCGAGGCGGTGCGCCTGGAGCCCGGTGGGCGCGCCCTCGTCGGGACCGGCGTGCGCATCGCGCTCCCGGAGGGCTACGTCGCGTTCGTGGTGCCCCGCAGCGGTCTGGCCGCGAAGCACGGCATCACGGTCGTCAACGCCCCCGGCACCATCGACGCCGGCTACCGCGGCGAGATCAAGGTCATCCTGCTCAACACCGACCGCGAGCAGGCCCACGACATCGCCGTCGGCGACCGCATCGCGCAGCTGATCGTGATGCCGGTGCCCCGCGCGGTGTTCATCCGCGTGGAGACCCTGCCCGACAGCGTGCGCGGCGAGGGCGGCTTCGGCTCCACCGGCTATCAGAAGGACGGAGTCCTGGCATGACCGATCCCTCATCCGCCGACGGGCCGCGCAAGGTCGCGCCCGAGGACCGCGCCGAGACGGGGCCCTTCGACGAGTCCGAGGCGAATCCCGTGCGGCCGTACATCGACCTCGGCGGGATCAAGATCCTCCCGCGCGAGGGCCTGAACCTGCGCCTCGAGGTCGAGGAGCAGACCAAGCGCATCGTCGCCGTCGGGCTGGACTACGCCGGCTCGACACTCCAGGTGCAGCCCTTCGCCGCCCCGCGCTCGGCGGGCCTCTGGGAGGAGACGCGCGAGCAGATCCGCCAGCAGATCCGCCAGCAGGGCGGCCGCGTCGAGGAGCGCGAGGGCCCGCTCGGGCCCGAGCTGCTGGCCGAGGTGCCGGTCGTGGCAGGCCCGGACGGCACCGCCGGCAAGCGCCTCGCGCGCTTCGTGGGCGTCGACGGACCGCGCTGGTTCCTGCGCGGCGTGATCGGCGGGGCGGCCACCGCCGACGTCGAGGCGGCCGCTGCCGTCGAGGACCTCTTCCGCTCCATCGTGGTGGTGCGCGGCGGATCGCCGATGCCCCCGCGCGACCTCATCCCGCTGCGGATGCCGGCGACGCCGGGCACGGCGTGAGCGACGCCCCGCGGTTCGACGACGACGCCGGCCGTCCCGCTCCCGGCGGCACGGCGGGCGACGCCGGCGAGCAGACTCATGCCGCGCCCTCGGCATCCGACGTGCTCGGCGCCGCCCTGGGCGGCGCCGCGCGTCGCGCCGGACTCGACCCCGCCGAGGGGAAGAGCACGGGCCACGTCGTGTGGGCCGCCATGGGCGGCTGGCGCGGCATCCTCGAGTCCGTGCTCCCCGGCGTGGTGTTCCTCGTCGCCTGGACCGCGACGTACGACTCCGATCCGGACGTGCGCTCGGGGAACCTTCCGCTGAGCCTCGGGCTGTCGGTCGGCCTCGCCGCGGTCTTCACCGTCGTGCGCTTGATCCAGCGCCAGTCCGCGAGCGCGGCGATCGGCGGTCTGATCGCCGCGGCCGCCGCAGCGGGACTGTCCCTGTGGACCGGACGGGGAGAGGACAGCTTCATCCCGGGCTTCCTCACCAACACGCTGTACGGCACCGCGTTCCTCGTCTCGGCGTTCGTCGGATGGCCGCTCATCGGCCTCGCCGTCGGATTCCTGATGGGGGAGGGCACCGCGTGGCGCGCCGACCGGCGCAAGCGGCGCGTGTTCTTCTGGCTCTCGATCGCCTGGGCCGCGCTTTTCGCCCTGCGCCTCATCGTCCAGGTGCCGCTGTACCTCGCCGGTGACGTGGCCGCCCTCGGCACGCTCAAGCTCATCATGGGCCTGCCGCTGTTCGCGCCTCTCGTCGCCGTGACGTGGCTCGCCGTGCGTGCGCTCTACCCGTCCTCGCCGAAGTGATACATTTATCTTGACATCAAGATACTTTCCCGCCGCACGATAAGGGAGACCTCACTAGCCGAGGGCTCCGGTGCGGGGGAAGATGGGGATGCCGGACTCCGGCCCGATCCCGCCGCCGACGAAGGAGACAGACGTGTCCACGGTTGACAGCTTCGGTGCGAAGAGCACCCTGACGGTCGGCAGCACCGACTACGAGATCTTCCGCATCGACACCGTCGACGGCTACGAGAAGCTCCCGTTCAGCCTCAAGGTGCTGCTGGAGAACCTGCTGCGCACCGAGGACGGCGCGAACGTGACGAAGGAGCAGATCAAGGCCCTCGGCTCGTGGAACCCCGACGCCGAGCCCGACACCGAGATCCAGTTCACGCCGGCCCGCGTCGTGATGCAGGACTTCACCGGCGTGCCCTGCATCGTCGACCTCGCCACGATGCGCGAGGCCGTGACCGCCCTCGGCGGCGACCCGAACCGCATCAACCCGCTGTCGCCCGCCGAGATGGTCATCGACCACTCCGTGATCGCCGACCTGTTCGGCACCGAGAACGCCCTCGAGCGCAACGTCGAGATCGAGTACGAGCGCAACGGCGAGCGGTACCAGTTCCTCCGCTGGGGGCAGACGGCGTTCGACGACTTCAAGGTGGTCCCGCCCGGCACCGGCATCGTGCACCAGGTGAACATCGAGCACCTCGCGAAGGTGATCTACGACCGCCAGGTCGACGGGGTCCTGCGCGCCTACCCCGACACCTGCGTCGGAACCGACTCGCACACCACCATGGTCAACGGCCTGGGCGTGCTGGGCTGGGGCGTCGGCGGCATCGAGGCCGAGGCCGCCATGCTCGGCCAGCCCGTCTCGATGCTGATCCCGCGCGTCGTCGGCTTCAAGCTGACCGGCGAGATCCCCGCCGGCGTCACCGCGACCGACGTCGTGCTGACCATCACCGACATGCTGCGCAAGCACGGCGTGGTCGGCAAGTTCGTCGAGTTCTACGGCGAGGGGGTCGCCTCGGTGCCGCTGGCGAACCGCGCCACCATCGGCAACATGAGCCCGGAGTTCGGCTCGACCGCCGCGATGTTCCCCATCGACGACGTCACGCTCGAGTACCTCCGCCTCACCGGGCGCGACGAGGACGCCGTCGCGCTGGTCGAGGCGTATGCCAAGGAGCAGTCGCTCTGGCACGACCCGACGCGGGAGCCGGCCTTCAGCGAGTACATGGAGCTGGACCTCGGGACCGTCGTCCCCTCGATCGCAGGCCCCAAGCGCCCGCAGGACCGCATCCTGCTGTCCGAGGCGAAGGCGCAGTTCGAGAAGGACATCGTCAGCTACGCCACGGCCTCCACCTCCGACGACATCGTCGACCTCGAGTCCAAGCACTCCTTCCCCGCTTCCGACCCGGGCCAGGTCCCCGGCGAGGAGGAGCCCACCACGCGTCCGGTGCACATCAACAGCGGCGCCCCGGCGACGGCGTCCAAGCCGGTCAAGGTCACCACGCCCGACGGCGAGGCGTACATCCTCGACAACGGCGCCGTCACGCTGGCCGCCATCACGTCGTGCACCAACACCTCGAACCCGTCGGTCATGATCGCGGCCGGTCTGCTGGCCAAGAAGGCGGTCGACAAGGGCCTCAAGCGCAAGCCCTGGGTGAAGACCACGCTCGGCCCGGGTTCCAAGGTCGTCACCGACTACTACGAGAAGTCCGGCCTGGACAAGGCGCTCGAGGGCCTGGACTTCTTCACCGTCGGCTACGGCTGCACCATCTGCATCGGCAACTCGGGTCCCCTCATCGAGGAGGTCTCCGCCGCGATCAACGACCATGACCTCGCGGTGACCGCGGTGCTCTCGGGCAACCGCAACTTCGAGGGCCGCATCAGCCCCGACGTGAAGATGAACTACCTCGCCTCGCCGCCCCTCGTGGTCGCGTACGCGCTGGCGGGCTCGATGAACTTCGACTTCGAGACCGACCCGCTGGGCAAGGACACCGAGGGCAACGACGTCTTCCTGAGGGACATCTGGCCCTCGCCCGACGAGGTCCAGCAGATCATCGACACGTCGATCTCGCGCGAGCAGTTCATCACCCAGTACGCGACGGTGTTCGAGGGCGACGAGCGGTGGAAGAACCTGCCCACGCCGACCGGTCCGATCTTCGAGTGGAACGACGAGTCGACCTACGTGCGCAAGCCCCCGTACTTCGAGGGCATGACGATGGAGCTGACCCCGGTCAGCGACATCACCGGCGCGCGGGTCATGGCGACGCTGGGCGACTCGGTGACCACCGACCACATCTCGCCGGCGGGCAACATCAAGGCCGGCACGCCGGCTGCGCAGTACCTCACCGAGCACGGCGTCGCGCAGAAGGACTTCAACTCCTACGGCTCGCGTCGCGGCAACCACGAGGTCATGATCCGCGGCACGTTCGCGAACATCCGCCTGAAGAACGAGCTCGTCGCCGCGGTCAACGACGGTCAGATCGTCGAAGGCGGCTTCACGCGCGACTTCACCCAGGAGGGCGGCCCGCAGTCGTTCATCTACGACGCGAGCATGAACTACCAGGCGCAGGGAACGCCCCTGGTCGTCTTCGGCGGCAAGGAGTACGGCTCCGGCTCGTCGCGCGACTGGGCGGCCAAGGGCACGAGCCTGCTCGGCGTGAAGGCCGTGATCACCGAGAGCTTCGAGCGCATCCACCGCTCGAACCTCATCGGCATGGGCGTGGTCCCGCTGCAGTTCCCGGCCGGCGAGAGCTGGCGCTCGCTCGGTCTGGACGGCACCGAGATCGTCTCGATCGAGGGCCTCGAGCAGCTCAACGAGGGCGTCACGCCCAAGACGGTGCGCGTCACCGCCGAGCCCAGCGAGTTCTCGCCCGAGGGCAAGCAGACTGTCGTGTTCGACGCGGTCGTCCGCATCGACACGCCCGGCGAGGCCGACTACTACCGCAACGGGGGCATCCTGCAGTACGTGCTCCGCTCGCTGGTCTGACAGCCGATTCACGGGGGACCGGATGCCGAGGCATCCGGTCCCTCGTTCATGCCGCGGGTAGACTGACAGGGCCCTTCCGGGCTGGAAAGGAGCGGGGATGTCGCTGCTGTCGTCCATCGCCGGACCCCGTGACCTCGACGCGCTGACCACCGACCAGCTGGAGCAGCTCGCGGACGAGATCCGCGGCTTCCTCGTCGAGAACGTCGCCCGCACCGGGGGTCACCTCGGCCCGAATCTCGGCGTCGTGGAGCTCACCATCGCTCTGCACAGGGTGTTCGACTCGCCGAACGACCCGATGATCTTCGACACCGGTCACCAGTCGTACGTGCACAAGCTGCTGACCGGCCGCCAGGACTTCTCGCGGCTCCGCGCACGTGGGGGCCTGGCCGGCTACCCCCAGCGCTCGGAGAGCCTCCACGACGTCGTCGAGTCCTCGCACGCCTCCAGCTCGCTGAGCTGGGCCGACGGCGTATCCCGGGCCCTCACGCGCACCGGGCGCAAGGACCGCCACGTCATCGCCGTCGTCGGCGACGGATCGCTCACCGGCGGCATGACGTGGGAGGCGCTCAACAACATCTCCGACGACAACGACCGGAACCTGGTGATCGTCGTCAACGACAACGGGCGGTCGTACGCCCCCACGATCGGCGGCATGGCGCGGTATCTGAACCGCGTGCGCACCGCCGAGTCGTACCGCACGCTGCACCGCGGCTCCGACAACCTGTTCCGCAAGCTCGGCCCGGCCGCGCGCGCGGTCTATCGCGGCGTGCGGGGCGGGACCCACGGATTCCTGTCCCGCTTCACCAACAACGCCGCCCTCTACTCGAACCTCGACATCAAGTACCTGGGTCCGGTGGACGGCCATGACCTGCCGACCCTCATCGAGACGCTCGAGCTGGCCAAGGAGTACGGCGCGCCCGTCATCGTCCACGCCATCACCGAGAAGGGCCGCGGCTACGCGCCCGCACTGTCGGACGAGGCCGACCAGTTCCACGCGGTGGGCAAGATCGACCCCCTCACGGGAGCGGCCCTGGGCTCCTCCGGCGGCCTCGCATGGACCGACGTCTTCGCCGACGAGCTCGTCGCGGTCGGCGACGAGCGCGAGGACATCATCGCCATGACCGCCGCCATGCTGCGGCCCACGGGACTCCTCTCGTTCGCGCAGCGCTTCCCCGACCGCGTCTACGACGTCGGCATCGCCGAGCAGCACGCCGTCGCCTCGGCGGCCGGCCTCGCCTTCGGCGGGCTGCACCCCGTCGTCGCGATCTACGCGACATTCATGAATCGCGCGTTCGACCAGGTGCTGATGGACGTCGCGCTCCACCGCGCGGGCGTCACGTTCGTCCTCGACCGCGCGGGGGTCACCGGACCCGACGGCCCCAGCCACCACGGCATCTGGGACCTCGCGATGCTGCAGATCGTGCCGCACATCCGCATCGCCGTGCCCCGCGACGAGCCGCGGCTGCGCGAGGAGCTCCGCGAGGCCGTCGCCGTCGACGACGCGCCGACCGTGGTCCGCTTCCCGAAGGGCGCCGTCAGCCCGGAGCTGCCGGCGATCGAGCGCCTCGAGGACGGTGTCGACGTGCTGGTGCGCTCCGACGCCCACGACGTCCTCCTCGTGGGCATCGGCCCGATGGCGCACATCGCCGTCGACGTGGCCGAGCGGCTTCGCGCCCAGGGGATCGGCGCCACCGTCGTCGACCCGCGGTGGGTCGTCCCGGTGCAGCCGTCGATCGTGGAGCTGGCGGCATCCCACCGCCTCGTCATCACCATCGAGGACGGCATCCGTGTCGGCGGCATCGGCACGCGCGTGCGGCAGGTGCTGCGCGAAGCGGGAATCGACACGGCCGTCGACGAGCTCGGCGTGCCCGACGAGTTCATCGACCACGCGAGCCGCGAGCAGATCCTCGAGGACGCCGGTCTCACGCCCGCGAAGATCGCGCAGGACGTCGTCGCCCAGGTGCTCGGCACGCGCATCCCCGTCGCCCGCGGAGCCCAGACCAGCGAGATCCCCACGCTGCCGGACCTGGCCCGCACGCGCGACGAGCGCCGCTAGACGGAGCTCAGCCGGTCCGCCAGCACGGCGGCCGCCGCGCCCCACTCGGACCGTGCGGGACCGGGCGCAAGGGGCGCGACCGCCTGCGACAGCAGGTATCCGTCGGTGAGCGCATCGCCGGTCACGATCACGCGCAGCAGCTCCACGCCGCATTCCCTGCGCACGAGCTCGGTGCACGCAGCCACGATGCGCGGCGACAGCACGTCGTTCGGCGGGAGGACCGCGCCGTCCAGCTCGTGCACGAGGTCGCGCAGCGCGGCGCCGACGATGTTGCCCGCCCGCTCCTTCACGTTCAGCACGTCCAGCTCGAGCACCCGCAGGTCGTGGCCCGAGACGATGGGCCGCCAGTCGAACGACGCATGGACGAGGTGCTGATGCCCGCTCGCCGCCGTGAGGCAGCGCGCCGGGAGATCCGTCGATCGGGCCCGGACGTCGACCATGCGGTACCAGTACAGGATCGGGAACGCCCCGTGGGTGCCCGGTCGCAGCACCACGACCTCGCCGCGGCCGTCGTCCGACCCGCGCACCCGTCGGATGATCGGCTTGCCGTTGCGCGTGCGGATCGCGGCCGAGCCCTCGTCCACCGTGACCAGGAAGAGCTTCATGAGCGCCGGGACCACCACGAGGAGGGTCAGCGCCGCGCCGCTCGTCTTGACGAGCACGCTGAGCGCGTTGCCGCTGAACAGCCCCGAGATCGCATCCAGCACCCGGACTCCTCCCGATCGTCCCTGAGTAAAGGATGCCCTGCGTCGATCCCGGGACATCGCCGAAGACGCCCCTGCTCGCGAGATGTTCACCGGCATGACCGCCGGCGTTCCACGGCGGGGGTGCGGTCGTTCGCCGCGCCGGCCGCTGTCGCCCCCGCGGCACGCACAGGGCGCACCCTCCGAGGAGGATGCGCCCTGCGCGGCCCGCTCGTCGTCGGTCGGCTCAGCTGCCGATGCCCGTGATCACCGGGTGGTGGAAGGTGTCGCCGAATGCCCGCTGCGAAGCCCCCTCGCGGTCGAGGTAGGGCGATGCGCCACCGTCGATGAACGGCCAGCCGGCTCCGAGGATGAGGCACAGGTCGATGTCCTGCACCTCCGGGACCACGCCCTCGTCGAGCATGATCCTGATCTCCTGGGCGAGTCCGTCCTGGACGCGCTCGAGAATGGTCTCCGCCGAGGCGGGCGAGGAGCCGACGGCGGGCTTGAGCACCTTCTCCGCCGCCTTCGTCCAGCCGGTCACGCGGCCGCCCTTGTCCTTCTCGACCACCTGCGGCAACTCCGCGAGGGCGTGGAAGTTCTCGTTCGCGTAGAAGCGGTCGGGGAAGGCGCGCACCATCGTGTCCTGCACGTGTGCGGCGACCTTCCATCCGACCAGGTCGATCAGCTGGAACGGTCCCATCGGCAGTCCGAGCGGCGCGAACGCCTTCTCGACCTCGGCGATGGGAGTGCCCTCGTACACCGCGCGCGCCGCCTCGCCCATGACCTTGGCGAGCAGCCTGTTCACCACGAAGCCCGGCGCATCCGCCGTCAGCACGCCGTTCTTCCCGAGGCTCTTCGCCACGACGAAGGCCGTCGAGAGTGCGGCATCCGACGTCTGCGGCGTCTTCACGATCTCGATCAGCGGCATGACCGCCACCGGGTTGAAGAAGTGGAAGCCCACCAGGCGCTCGGGATGCGTCAGCTTCGCGCCGATCTCCGCCACGGACAGCGACGAGGTGTTGGTGGCGAGGATGGCGTCCTCCGCGATGATCTTCTCGATCTCGCCGAACACCTGCTGCTTGACCGCCACCTCCTCGAATACGGCCTCGATCACGAAGTCGCAGTCGGCATAGAGCGTCTTGTCGGTCGTGCCGGTCACGAGGGCGCGCAGCCTGTTGGCCGCGTCGCCGTCGAGTCGCCCCTTCGCCTCGAGCTTGCCGATCTCGTCGTGGATGTAGGCCACACCCTTGTCGACGCGCGCCTGATCGAGGTCGGTGATGAGCACCGGCACCTGCAGCTTGCGGACGAACAGCAGCGCGAACTGGCTGGCCATGAGGCCGGCGCCGATGATGCCGACCTTGGCGACCTTCTTCGCCAGGGCCTTGTCAGGAGCCCCGACCGGCCGCTTGGCGCGCTTCTGCACCAGATCGAACGCGTACATGGATGCCGCGAACTGGTCGCCGGCGACGAGCTCGGCCAGCGCCTCGTCCTCGCGGGCGAAGCCCTCGGCCTTGGTGCCGCCCTTCGCCTTGTCGAGGAGGTCCAGCGCCACGTACGGCGACTTCGGGACCGTCCCGATCCTGGACTCGAGCATGCCGCGTGCCATCTTGATCGCGATGGGCCACTTGGTGAGGCGCTCGATCTTCCCGGGCTCGTGCTTGCGCTCGACCTTGGTCTTGCCGCTGAGCACGCGGTCCGCCCAGTTCAGCGAATCCTCGAGGTAGTTCGCCGCCGGGAAGATCGCGTCCACGATCCCGTAGTCGAACGCCTGCTGCGGCTTGAGCATGCGGTTCTGCTTCAGCGGGTTGGAGATCACGACCTCGAGGGCGTTCTCGATGCCGATGAGGTTCGGCAGCAGGTAGGCGCCGCCCCAGCCGGGGATGATGCCGAGGAAGACCTCGGGGAGGGCGATCGCGGCGGCCGAGGCATCCACCGTCCGGTACGTGCTGTTCAGCGCGATCTCGAGGCCGCCGCCCAGCGCCAGCCCGTTCACGAACGCGAACGTCGGCACCCCCAGCTCGGACAGCATGCCGAAGACCTTGTGACCCAGCTGGGCCACCAGGCGTGCGTTGTCCTTCGAGCCGACCTTGCTGATGTCGGAGAGGTCGGCGCCCGCCGCCAGGATGTACTGCTTGCCGGTGATGCCGACCGCCTGGATCTCACCGGCCGCGGCACGCCCCTCGAGCGCCTCGAGCGTCTCGCCCAGCTGGAACATCGTCGCCGGTCCCAGCGTGTTGGGGCGGGTGTGGTCGCGACCGTTGTCGAGCGTGATGAGGGCGAGCACCTTGCCGGAGGGGAGGCGGATGTCGCGCACCCGCGAGTGCGTGATCACCTCGCCCTCCGTGACGGCGAGGATGGGGGAGAAGTCGATGTCGTCGTAGTTCGTCATTCCGCGCTTACTTCCGCTTCTTTCCGTCGTAGAACGGGTTCTCCCAGATGACCGAGCCGCCTTGGCCCAGACCGACGCACATCGCGGTGAGGCCGTAGCGCACGTCGGGTCGTTCGGCGAACTGCGCCGCGAGCTGGATCATCAGGCGGACGCCGGACGCCGCCAGCGGGTGGCCGAAGGCGATGGCGCCGCCCCACTGGTTGACGCGCGGGTCGTCGTCGGCGATGCCGAAGTGGTCGAGCAGGGAGATCACCTGGATGGCGAACGCCTCGTTGAGCTCGAACAGTCCGATGTCGCCGATCGTCAGGCCCGCCTTCTTCAAGGCCTTCTCCGTCGACGGGATCGGCCCGATGCCCATGATCTCGGGCTGGACGCCGGCGAACGCGAACGAGACGAGCTTCATCTTCGGCGTGAGCCCGAGCTCCTTGACCGCGCCGCCACCGGCGAGGAGCGACATCGTCGCACCGTCGGTGAGCGGCGACGAGGTGCCCGCGGTCACCCGGCCGTGCGGGCGGAACGGGGTCTTGAGGCCGGCGAGGTCCGCCATCGTGGTACCCGGCCGCCGGCCCTCGTCCTCGGTCGCGAGACCCCACGAGCCGTCGGCGTCCTTGATCGCGACCGGCACGAGATCCGGCTGGATCTTGCCGGCGTCGTACGCCGCCTGCACCTTGTGCTGGCTGAGCATGCCGAAGCGGTCGGAGCGCTCCTTGGTCAGGTGGGGGAACCGGTCGAAGATGCGCTCGGCGGTGACGCCCATGTTGAGCGCCCCGGGGTCGACCATCTTCTCCGCGACGAAGCGGGGGTTGGGGTCGGCGTTGCCGCCGATCGGGTGGTGGCCCATGTGCTCCACCCCGCCGGCCAGGGCGACGTCGTACATGCCCACGCCGATCGAGGCGGCCATCGTCGTGACGCTGGTCATCGCGCCCGCGCACATGCGGTCGATCGCGAAGCCCGGGACGGTCTGGGGGAGCCCGGCGAGGATCGCGACGCTGCGGCCGAGGGTCAGGCCCTGATCGCCCGTCTGCGACGTCGCGGCGATGGCGACGTCGTCGACGCGGTCCCTCGGAACGCCCGGATTGCGCTCCATGAGTCCGATCGTCGCCTTGACGGCGAGGTCGTCCGCTCGGGTGTTCCAGTACATGCCCTTTTCGCCGGCGCGCCCGAACGGGGTGCGCATGCCATCGACGAAGTAGACGTCCGAAATCTCGGCCACTCTGCCTCCAAAAGTTGGGATGACGCCAGCCTAGGAGGGCGGTCGGAGCGGTCTGAATCGGGTGGCGGAAACCTACGAAGCCGTTTCGGAGGGCTCCGACACGGCTTGCACGGATCCCACAAAGGCATCGGCGATCAGCTGTGCAGTCTGCGCAATCTGCCACGACCGCGCGCCGAGCGAGGCGAGCGCGTCGCCGATGGATGCCTCGGTCACCGGCTCCGGCGGCGTCCACGCGATGCGCCGAAGCAGCTCGGGAGTCAGCAGGTTCTCGGTCGGCATGCGCAGCTCCTCCGCCCGCCGCTCGACGACGGGGCGCGCCGCCTTCAGGCGCGCGTCCGCCTCGGGGTTGCGGTCCGCCCACGCGCGGGGCGGCGGGAGCGAGTCCCCGCCCGTCGCGCGCTCCAGCGGGAGGTGGCTCGTGGCACGGCCCGCCTCGATGGCGGCCCACCAGCGATCGAGCTGAGAGCGGCTGGCCCGCCCGGTGAACTCCTTCACAGCGGCCAGTGCGCTCTTCGACTTGGGGTCGGCGAGCACCGCGGCCACCAGCGCGCGGTCGGGCACGAGTCGCCCGGGCGCGACGTCCTCCGCCCGCGCGTACTCCTCGCGCGCGGTCCACAGCTCACGGGCGACGGCCAGCGCCTTGCGTCCACGTACCGTGTGCAGGCCGCTCAGGCGACGCCACGGCTCTTCGCGCGGCGGCTTCGGCTCGCGTTCGAGCACGGCGCGGAACTCCTCGGCCGCGAAGTCGGCCTTGCCCTGCTCGTGAAGCTCCTCGAGCAGCTTGTCGCGCACGTCCACGAGGTGCTCGACGTCCAGTGCCGCGTACTCCAGCCACGACTGCGGCAGCGGACGGGTGGACCAGTCCGAGGCGGAGTGCGCCTTGGCGAGGGTGATCCCGAGGGTGTCCTCCACGACCGCACCGAGGCCAACCCGGTCATGACCCAGAAGTCGCGCGGCGAGCTCGGTGTCGAAGATCGAGTCGGGCACGAGGCCCAGTTCGCGCAGTGACGGCAGGTCCTGGCTGGCGGCGTGGAGGACCCACTCCTCGTGACCGATCGCGTCCTGCAGCGCCTGGAAGTCCCCGATGGGCGGAGGGTCGAACAGGAACACGCCGACGCCGCGACGGAACACCTGCACGAGGTATGCGCGTTGCGAGTACCGGAATCCGGAGGCGCGCTCGACGTCGACGGCCACAGGCCCCTGGCCGGCGGCCAGCCGGCGCGCGGCGTCGGCGAGGTGGCCCACCTCGTCGATCACCTCATAATCAACCACGCGGCGTCCTGCGCGAACCCAGCATCGCGATCCCTTCCGAGCCGGGCGGGAGCCCGGCGAGCATGCATACCAACTCCGCCCATGCTTCCACGTGCGGAGCGATCGCGCCTTCCGGTGACCAGGACGCCCGCAGCTCGATCTGCGCACCGTCTCCTTCCGCGGCAAGGGAGCCGAAACCTTTGGAGAGCGTCTTCGTGGCCGTCCCGGAGGCCGAATGGAACCCGGCGCGACGCGACGCCAGCGCGTCGGTGAGCCACGTCCACGCGACATCGGCCAGGAGCGGATCGACTCCGATCTCCGGCTCGAGCGGCGCCTGGGCGAAGCACACGATGCGCCAGGGGCCGTTCCACGGCGCCGGCTCCTCCGGATCGTGCAGCAGCACGAGCCGACCCGTGCCGTACGGCGAGTCGACGTCGTCGGGGGAGGAGCGCACATCGCCCGCGATCGCGAGCGCCTGGGGCGCCAGCCCCTGCGGTGCCGGGATCTCACGCACCGTCAGGTCGTCGCGGAACGAGATCGAGCGCACCGCCTCGGCCGCCTGCTCGAACGAGCTCGGTGCCGCGGGGGGACGCTGGTCAGCCACGCGGACAGACTAGAGTGATGCCTCGATGGTCGCCTTCAGGCGCGCCGCGATGGGCGGCGCAACCCGCAGCTCCGCCACCCGGCCCCGCACACCCGCCTACGTCGCCGGGGTCAAAGCCGCGCTCACGGTGCTGAGCGTCGCGCTGGCCGGGACGCTCGGCGCCCTCGCCGCCGGGTCCGTCCTGATGGCCCGCCGCGTCGTCACGCCGACGCGGCGCGAGCCCGACACGCGCATCCTCGCCCTGGACACCGCCGCGCAGACGATCACGCTGTCGCGGACGCCCGACACCGCGCTTCCGGGGCGCTACGGCCTGTTCACCAAGGGCACCTCGGACTACATCAAGCTCGGCTCGGTGCTCTCGGAGGACGCCACCAGCGTCAAGCGCAAGCTGCTCACCCATATCGGCTCCGACGCCGAGCTCGCCCCCGAGGCGGCCTTCAGCGGCTGGTACTACGACCGTCCCGAGCAGCTGCACCTTCCCTTCAGCCCGGAGCTCATCGGCTCGACCGTCGGCCCGTGCCCGGCGTGGCTCTTCCCGGCGGGCTCCGGCGAGACGTGGGTCATCCAGGTGCACGGGCGCGGTACGACGCGCGCCGAGTGCCTGCGCGCGGTCCCCGTCTTCCACGGGCTCGGCATCACCTCGCTCGTGGTCTCGTACCGCAACGACGGTGAGGCGCCGCGCAGCCGCAGCGGCACCTACGGGCTGGGATCGACGGAATGGCGCGACGTCGATGCCGCCGTCGGGTTCGCCCGGCGACGCGGCGCCCGCCGGATCGTGATCATGGGCTGGTCGATGGGCGGAGCGATCGCGCTGCAGCTGGCCCTGAACTCCGCACACCGCGACGCGATCGCCGGCCTGATCCTCGAGTCGCCCGTCGTGGACTGGAGCCTCGTGCTGAAGTACCAGGCGCGCGAGCAGCGCGTGCCCGACGCGATCACGGGTCTGGCGATGGAGGCGCTCCGTACGGAGTGGGCGGCCCCGCTCACCCGCACCGGCGCGGCGATCCGCCTCGACCAGCTCGACGTGCTGTCGCGCGCGAGCGAGCTGCGGCATCCGATCCTCATCCTCCACAGCGACGACGACGGCTACGTCCCCTCGGACGCCTCGCACGACCTCGTCGTCGCCCGCCCCGATCTCGTCCAGATGCAGGTGTTCGAGGTCGCGCGGCACACGAAGCTGTGGAACTACGACCAGGAGCGATGGAGCGACAGCATCCGCTCGTGGCTCGCAGCGCAGGGCCTCCTGCCCGACTGAGGAGTGCGCGCGTGTCAGGCGGCCGCTTTGGCGCGCACCTGCCGCTGCGCGCGCAGCAGCATGCCCGTCATGCCCGAGATCCGCAGCGGCGACACGACGCGGGTGAGCCCCAGCGTCTGGGGAAAGTCGCCCGGCACCGCGAGGACCTCGCCGGCTGTCAGCCCGGTGAGGCCCTGGGCCAGGATGCTGGCGAACCCGCGCGTCGTCGGCGCCTCGGGCGGCGCCGTCGCGTGCATGGCCACGGTGCCGTCGCCGTCGACGTCCACGACGATGAAGACGGGGGACTGGCACTCGACGACGCGCTCGTAGAGCTCGGGGTGGCCTTCGTACTCCGCCGGCACGGCGGGCAGCTCGTACGAGTACTCCAGGAGCAGCTGCAGCCGGTCGGCCTCGGGCAGCTCCAGGAACTCGTCGCGGATCTCGGCGAGGCGCTCGGGCAGGGCGGTGTCGGTCATCCCCGCCATCATCCCACGCCCGAATGGCGAGGGACCCGGCCGGTCACCGGCGGGGGGCGTCGCCGGGCTCGGCTCCCGCGACGATCGGCACACGCACCGCGCTGCCCCACTCCGTCCAGGACCCGTCGTAGTTGCGCACGTCGTCGAAGCCCAGGAGATGCCTGAGCACGAACCAGGTGTGGCTGGACCGCTCGCCGATCCGGCAGTAGGCGACGATCGCATCGTCGTCTTTCAGCCCGACCTCGCCCCGGTAGATCGCGTCGAGCTCGGCGCGGCTCTTGAAGCCGCCGTCCTCGGCGACGGCGCGTCCCCACGGGACGCTCCTCGCCGTGGGGATGTGCCCGGCGCGCAGAGCGCTCTCCTCGGGGTAGGCCGGGGCAGTGGTGCGCGAGCCGTCGTACTCCTCAGGGGAGCGCACATCGATGAGCGGACCGCTGCCGAGGTGTGCGAGGACGTCCTCCTTGTATGCGCGCAGCACCGAGTCGTCGCGCTCGACGACCGGGTAGCGCGTGGGCTCGGGCTTGGGCACCTCTGTCGTCATCGGGCGGCCCTCGGCGATCCACTTGTCACGGCCGCCGTCGAGGAGCCGGACGTCCTCGTGCCCGAAGAGGGAGAAGACCCACAGCGCGTAGGCCGCCCACCAGTTGTTCTTGTCCCCGTAGATCACCACCGTGTCATCGCGGGAGATCCCCTTGCGGCCGAGCAGCGCGGCGAAACCCTCGCCGTCGACGTAGTCGCGCACCACGGGGTCGTTGAGCTCGGTGTGCCAGTCCACCTTGACGGCACCGGGGATGTGCCCCGTCTCGTACAGCAGCACGTCCTCGTCGGATTCGACGACGACGAGCCCCGGCCGGCCCAGCCGGGCCTCGAGCCACTCGCCGGTGACGAGCCGTCCGGGCTGGGCGTACTCGGCGAACTTCTCGGACGAGGTGTCGGTCTCGACGGGCATGGCGTCTCCTGATGTCGGCGGGGTGCGGGCACGCGTCGGCGCCCGCGGGCGGCGGTTAGGGTTGAACCGTCGCCTTCGACCCTAGATTCCCGGGCGGGCGAGCACAGCCCTGCTGTAACGCGCCGTCCACTTCCACCGAGGATCCGCATGACCGTCTCCGCCACCCGCTCCGGCGTCGTCCACCTCGCAGAGCGGACCCCGCAGCTCGCCGGTGCCGAGATGGTCGCCGCCCTCGTGCCGCCGCCGCAGTTCGCCGACGCGACTTTCGACACCTACCGGGCCGATCCCGCATATCCCTCGCAGCAGGAGGCGAAGGACCTGCTCCTGGCGTTCACCGGAACCGCGGCACCCGTCAAGGGCGGGCTCTTCCGTCGCGCGAAGCGGCCGGAGGTCAAGCCGGGCGTGTACCTCGACGGCGGCTTCGGCGTGGGCAAGACCCACCTCCTGGCCGCGGTGTACCACGCGCTGCCCGCGCGGCGGAAGTACTTCGGGTCGTTCATCGAGTACACGGCGCTCGTGGGCGCGCTCGGCTACCAGAACACCGTCGAGCTGTTCCGCGGCTCGGATCTGCTGTGCATCGACGAGTTCGAGCTGGACGACCCCGGTGACACGATGGTGATGACCCGGCTGCTGGGCGAGCTCGTCGCCTCCGGGACGCGTCTGGCGGCGACATCCAACACCCCTCCCAACGCGCTCGGGGAGGGGCGGTTCGCCGCGCAGGACTTCCTGCGCGAGATCCACGCCATGGCGGCGAGCTTCCATACGGTGCGCATCGACGGGACGGACTACCGTCACCGCGCCGTCGACGGCCACGCGATGGTGCTCGAGCGCCCGCAGTACGACGCGGCGATCGCGGATGCCGCGGCCACGAGCCTCGTCTCCGACGATGCGTTCGACGACCTCGTAAGCCACCTCGCCCGCGTGCACCCGTCTCGCTACATCCGCCTGATCGAGGGGCTCTCGATGGTCGGACTGCGCGACGTCGAACCCTTCACGGACCAGTCCGCGGCGCTGCGCTTCGTCGCCTTCATCGACCGCGTGTACGACGCGCAGCTGCCGATCCGGGCGACGGGGACGTCGCTGGACCTCGTCTTCCCGGAGGAGATGCTCGCCGGGGGGTACCGCAAGAAGTATCTCCGGGCGATCTCCCGCCTGGTCGCGTCGACCCTCGCCTGATTCCCGGCGGGTCCTCGGAGCCCCGAAACACGATGTTTACGTGCGGGGCGGCTCCGTAACGAAGGAGAAACACGGGTCGTCCCGCTGCCGAAACGGACGGTCGACACACTGAGGGAACCCGACGCTTTCAGCTGCGTCCCCCGCAGAGAGGTTCTCCACCGAGATGGATCAAGGCAACACCGCATTCATGCTCATAGCGGCCGCGCTCGTCTTGTTGATGACGCCCGGTCTCGCGTTCTTCTACGGCGGCCTGGTGAAGGCCAAGAGCGTCATCAGCATGATGATGCTCAGCTTCGGCGCACTCGGCCTCATCGGCGTGCTGTGGGTCGTCTACGGCTACGCCATCGCCTTCCCCGGCGCTGAGGGCCTCGTCGCCCCGTGGTCGATCGACTGGTCGGCCATCGGACTGACCAGCCTCCTCGAGGTGCCGGAGGGCGCGGCATACCCGCCGCTGGCCTTCGTCGCGTTCCAGGCCACCTTCGCGATCCTCACGGTCGCTCTGGTGTCGGGCGCCATCGCCGACCGCGCCAAGTTCGGATCGTGGATGATCTTCGCGGCCATCTGGGCCACGATCGTCTACTTCCCGGTCGCCAGCTGGGTGTTCAACTTCGGCCTCGCCGAGGATGGGAGCTTCGCCTACGGCGGCTGGATCACCTACGGCATGCAGGAGTGGTTCGGAGTCGGCGCGATCGACTTCGCGGGCGGCACGGCCGTCCACATCAACGCCGGCGCGGCCGCTCTCGCGCTCGCCCTGGTGCTCGGCAAGCGCGTCGGCTTCCAGAAGGGCGTCCACGTCCCGCACAACCCGCCGTTCGTGCTCCTGGGCGCCGGCCTGCTGTGGTTCGGCTGGTTCGGCTTCAACGCCGGCTCGGAGCTCGCCGCCGACGGCACCGCGGCCCTCGCGTTCGTCAACACGATCGCCGCCCCCGCCGCGGCCCTCCTGGCCTGGCTCGTGGTCGAGAAGCTGAAGGACGGCAAGCCCACCTCGGTCGGTGCCGCCTCCGGCGCCGTCGCGGGTCTGGTCGCCATCACCCCGGCGTGCGCGTCGGTGACCCCGATCTGGGCGATCGTGCTCGGCCTCGTCGCCGGCGCCGTCTGCGCCCTCGCGATCGAGCTCAAGTACAAGTGGGGCTTCGACGACTCGCTCGACGTCGTGGGCATCCACCTCGTCGGCGGCCTCATCGGAACGCTTTACCTCGGCTTCTTCGCCAACGGCACCGGCCTCATCTACAGCGGCTCGTTCACGCAGCTGCTCGTGCAGGCCATCGCCGCGATCGCCGTCCTCGTGTACTCGTTCGCCCTGGCCTTCGGCATCGGCCTGGTCATCGAGAAGACGATCGGCTTCCGCGTCAAGAACGAGGACGAGGTCGCCGGCATCGACACCGTCGTGCACGGCGAAGAGGGATACGTCCTGGAGGGCACTCGCGCCTGACGCTCTTCGCACAGCGCCGAAGGGGCGCCGCGGTCTCCCCCCGACCGCGGCGCCCCTTCGGCGCGCCGGGGCGGCCCGACGCGCCTCGTAGGATGACGCGTGTGACACAGCGAAGAGGTCTGCTCGGCGTCCTGAGCGGCATTCTGCGGCCGCGGCGGTCCGCAGCGCCGGCGGTCCCCGCCGCGTCGCACGCCGGCGCGACCGCCACGATCGAGGTGCCGCCACCGGGCCGGAGCGCATTGCGGATCGCGTACGCCCCCGACCGCGACGGCGAGCCGGACGCCGGAGAGGTCGTCTGGACCTGGGTGCCGTACGTCGAGAACGACGGGCGTGGCAAGGACCGTCCCGTGCTCGTCATCGGAAGGCAGGATCCCGAACGCGTCTACGCCGTCAAGCTCACCAGCAAGGCCCACGACGGCGACCGCGACTTCCTCCCCCTGGGCGCGGGGGAGTGGGACGCGCGCGGCAGGCCGTCGTGGGTCGACATCGACCAGATCTACAGCGTGCATCGCGAGGGACTGCGGCGTGAGGCATCCGCCCTCGATCTCGAGCGCTTCATGCGGGTCGCCGACGCGCTCCACCGCCGCTACGGCTGGGCGATTGACGACTGACCGGATGCAGAAGAGGCCGGCCACTGACGTGGCCGGCCTCATTCGTCGTGGTGGGCGATACCAGACTCGAACTGATGACCTCTTCCGTGTGAAGGAAGCGCGCTACCAACTGCGCCAATCGCCCGTACCCCGAGGGGGACGAGTAACGATCCTACCGGATGGCGAAGCGTGCCTCGAACCACATCCGTGTGACACGCGCGGGGTCCGTCCGGTTTTGCATGACGGCGAGGATCGGCTAAAGTCGTTCAAGTGCCCGGGGTGCGAATCCCGGAAGCGAAATGCGGATGTAGCGCAGTTGGTAGCGCATCACCTTGCCAAGGTGAGGGTCGCGAGTTCGAGTCTCGTCATCCGCTCGAGTGCAGGGATCCCCTCCAGGGATCACGGCACGTGGGGTCAAACCACACGCGGTGGCGTGGCCGAGCGGCTAGGCACCGGCCTGCAAAGCCGTTTACACGGGTTCGAATCCCGTCGCCACCTCCACTCCCGGTCCCGACCGGAGTTCGACTCGGGCGATTGGCGCAGCGGTAGCGCGCTTCCCTGACACGGAAGAGGTCACTGGTTCGATCCCAGTATCGCCCACCACTGGAAACCCCCGGATCCCCGGGGGTTTCTTCGTTCCTCGCCATGCCGGCCGTGCTCGATCGGTCAGTTGTACCGGTCCAGCTCAGCGGTGAGGACCGGGTAGACATCGCGCGCGGCATCCGTCCCGATGAAGCAGTCCATGTGGGCGTAGCCGGGGATCACGTGCCGCGTGTAGTACCCGTCGCCGTTGACCTCCCGCAGGTGCTCGTACGTGATCCGGCTGCCCTCCGGCAGGAAGAGGCGATTGGCCTCGCCGTGGACGAACGCGATCGGGACGCGCAGGCCGGAGACGTCGTCGAGGTAGTCGTGCTCGCCGTCCATGCTCACGGCATGGTCCTCGCGGAGGATCTTCGTGATGTGGGTGAGCGCCCTCAGGTTGGCCACCCCGAACGCCTCATGCAGGTGATCGTGCGTCGCCTCGTTGAGGCGGTCGTGGTCGTAGACCTCGCCGTAGATGAACATCACCCGGCGGCAGAACGGCCTGTCGCACGGCTCCTCGCCCGCGGGATACAGCGCCAGGGCACGGTCGTAGAGCGACTCGGCCCACGACGGATCGTCGGCGGGCTCGGTGGTCAGCGTGTCGACGCCGAGCGCCTGGAGGACGTTGCCCGTGTAGATGCCGGCGCGGAACTCGTTGAGCGCGCCCGCGCGCGGGTGGAGCGTCACCTGCGAGGCCACCGCCGACCGCACGCCGCGCAGGCCCAGCCCGAGCGACATCAGCAGGGTGAGCGATCCGACACAGTGCGCGACGATCTGCACCGACTCGGCGCCGCTGACGTCTCGGACCTTCTGCACGGCGGCCGGGTAGTCGAACCGCGCGATGTCGTCCAGCGTGAACTGCGAGCTCGCCGACGCCAGGGCGGGGCTCGCGCGATAGTCCAGCACCCACACGTCGTAGCCGCGCTCGTAGAGGTGCTCGGGGAGGTTGGTCTCGGTCGTGTCGAGCGTGTAGGCCAGCGCCGACGTCCCGAAGCCGGGGGAGAGCACGACAGGTCCCCTGCGCCCGCCCCGGAACCGCGTGAGCCGCAGCGCCACGCCGTCGGCCGCGTCGAACCCGTGGACCACCGGCTCACCGCAGCGGAGCCTCCGCCTGATCCGATCGCCGGTCGCCGCCGGCAGGACATCGCCCTCGCTCATGTCGACCCCCAGTGGTCGCGGTGCGCGTGTCGCCGCACGCCGGGCGGCTTCTGCACCGCATGCGACGACGCCGTCAGCCTATTGCCCGCAGCGCGGCCCCGCCACGAGCTCGTCCACATCGGCCGCCGTCCGGCGGGCACGGGCGCCGCCGTCGGCTGACTAGACTCGGAGCGTGGAACTCGTCTGGTCGGCCGCCGCTGCGGCACTCGAGACCGACACGCGAACGCTCGGCGCCTGAGCGGGCGGGGCGTGTCGTGCGCCCGAAGCTGAGTAGCCTTGATCCGAGCCATTCCCTGGAGAGTTTCCGTGACTGACGCTGTGTCCTATCCCGCCGACGGCTTCGCCCTGTTCCCCGATCGCTCCGTGGTCGCCCTCCGCGTCAACGGTGAGCTGAAAGACCTCGCGACGGTGGTGGAGCAGGCGGATGCCGTGGAGCCCGTCACCATCGACAGCCCCGACGGCCTGGCGATCCTGCGCCATTCGACGGCCCACGTCCTCGCGCAGGCCGTCCAGCGCATCCACCCGCAGGCGAACCTGGGCATCGGCCCGCCGGTGACCGACGGCTTCTACTACGACTTCGGCGTCGAGCATCCCTTCACCCCCGAGGACATCAAGGCCATCGACAAGGAGATGCAGCGCATCGTCCGCGAGGGCCAGCGCTTCGTGCGCCGTGTCGTGACCGAGGAGGAGGCGCGCGTCGAGCTCGTCGACGAGCCGTTCAAGCTCGAGCTCATCGACCTGAAGGGCGGCGGCGCCGCCGACAAGGCCGAGGGCGCCTCCGTCGAGGTCGGCGCGGGCGAGCTGACGATCTACGACAACGTCGACCGCGACGGCCAGACCGTGTGGAAGGACCTCTGCCGCGGACCGCATCTGCCCACCACCCGCATGATCGGCAACGGGTGGGCGCTCCAGCGGATCGCGGGTGCATACTGGCGCGGCAGCGAGAAGAACCCCCAGCTGCAGCGCATCTACGGCACCGCCTGGCCGACCAAGGACGAGCTGCGCGCCTACCAGACGCGCCTCGAGGAGGCCGCGAAGCGCGACCACCGCAAGCTCGGCAAGGAGCTGGACCTGTTCTCGTTCCCGGACGAGATCGGATCGGGCCTGTCGGTCTGGCACCCGCGCGGCGGCGTGGTGCGCGGCGAGATGGAGCAGCACGCGCGCCGGCGCCACATCGAGGGCGGCTACACCTACGTCTACACGCCCCACATCTCCAAGCAGGACCTCTTCCTGCAGTCGAACCACCTCGTCACCTACAAGGAGGGGATGTTCCCGCCCATCCACCTCGACGAGGAGCGCGACGAGCAGGGCGAGATCACCAAGCACGGCCAGGACTACTACCTGAAGCCGATGAACTGCCCGATGCACATCCTCATCTACAAGGAGCGCGCGCGCAGCTATCGCGACCTGCCGATGCGGCTGGCCGAGAACGGCACGGTGTACCGCAACGAGCTCTCGGGCGCGCTGCACGGCCTCACCCGGGTGCGCGGCTTCACCCAGGACGACTCGCACCTGTTCGTCACTCCGGAGCAGCTGGAGGAGGAGGCGACCCGCGTCCTGGAGTTCGTCATCTCGATGCTCCGCGACTTCGGCCTCGAGGACTTCGAGCTCGAGCTGTCGATGCGCGACGACGAGAAGGAGAAGTGGATCGGCTCGGACGAGTTCTGGGAGCACTCGACCGACGCGCTTCGCAACGTCGCCCTCGCGAGCGGCCTGAAGCTCACCGAGGTCCCGGGCGAGGCGGCCTTCTACGGTCCGAAGATCGACCTCAAGACGCGTGACGCGATCGGCCGCACCTGGCAGCTGTCCACCGTCCAGGTCGACCCGAACCTGCCGGAGCGGTTCGAGCTGGAGTACACCGATCGCGACGGCCAGAAGAAGCGGCCGATCATGATCCACCGGGCGCTCTTCGGCTCGATCGAGCGGTTCTTCGCGATCCTGCTCGAGCACTACGCCGGCGCGTTCCCGGTGTGGCTTGCGCCCGTGCAGGTGGTCGGCATCCCCGTCGCCGAGGACTTCGCCGACTACCTCGGCGACGTCATCGCGCAGCTGAGGGCAGCGGGAGTGCGCGCCGAGCTCGACCACTCCGACGACCGCATGCAGAAGAAGATCCGCACCCACACCACCCAGAAGGTGCCGCTGCAGCTGATCGCGGGCGCCCAGGACCAGTCCGCCGGCACCGTGTCGTTCCGCTTCCGCGACGGCTCGCAGGAGAACGGCGTGCCGATCGCCGACGCCGTCCGCCGCGTCCGCGACGCGATCGCCTCGCATGCCCTGGTGAACACGGCGGAGGACTTTTCGTGACGGACGTCGGCGAGCCCGGTCCGGGGACTCCGGGAACGGATGCCCCGGACCCGGTGCTCGTCGACGCCGCGACACTCCCGGGGGTGCCCGACCAGTTCCAGCGGCTGTGGACCCCGCACCGCATGGCGTACATCCAGGCGGGCCCCGAGGTGCTGCGGCAGGAGTGCCCGTTCTGCGAGGCGCCCCGCAGGTCCGACGAGGACGGCCTCATCGTCTTCCGCGGGAGGACGGCGTACGCGCTGCTGAACCTCTTCCCGTACAACTCGGGTCATCTGCTGATCTGCCCGTATCGCCATATCGCGACCTACGACCAGGCGACGGACGAGGAGGTCGCCGAGATCGGCCTCCTGACCCAGCAGGGCATGCGCGTGCTCCGTCAGGTGTCGCGCTGCGACGGCTTCAACATCGGCATGAACCAGGGGCATGTCGCCGGCGCGGGCGTGGACGAGCACCTGCACCAGCACATCGTGCCCCGCTGGGCCGCGGACGCGAACTTCTTCCCGATCATCGCGAAGACCAAGGCGCTGCCCCAGCTGCTGGGCGACGTGCGCCGCGCGGTGGCCGACGCCTGGAGCGCCTGACCGGAGTCGACGGATGCCGCGGCCCGCGGCATCCGTCACTCCGATGCGATCAGCGGACCCGCGTGACCTCGAACTGCAGACGCGGGTGGGCGTAGGCCTCCTGCGACTCGACGAGCTGCAGCTCGCGCTCGCCCGACGCGTGCGTGCGCTCGAGGAGGTCGAACACGCTCGACGTGGTGCGGGCGAGCGCATCGGCTGCGTCGCCGGTGCGGCGGTAGTGCGCGGTGAAGAGGGCGGCCGTGACGTCGCCCGATCCGTTCGCCTTCATCGGGATGTGGGGCGTCTGCACGATCCAGGCGCCGTCATCGGTCACGGCGAGCATCTCGATCGTCCCCTCCGGGCGATCGGGCCGTTCGACGCTCGTGACCAGCACCGTTCCGGGGCCCATCGCCCGGGCGAGGTCTGCCGAGGCGAGCGTCGATGCGAGGTCGGCGGGCTCGGTGCCGGTCAGGAAGCCGAGCTCGAACTGGTTCGGGGTGATGATGTCGGCGGCGGGGACCACGCGCTCCCGCAGCAGCACGGGGATGGCCGGCGCGACGAAGCAGCCCGACTTCGCGTTGCCCATCACCGGGTCGCACGCGTAGACGGCCTCGGGGTTGGCCTGCTTGACCCGTGCGACGGCGTCGAGGATCACGTCGGCGATGCCCTCGCCGCCCTGGTACCCCGAGAGCACGACGTCGATCTCCGGGAACGCGCCGCGCTCCTCGATGCCCGTGATGACCTCGCGCACGTCGTCCGGGCTGATGAGGGGGCCGCGCCATGCGCCGTAGCCGGTGTGATTGGAGAAGTTCACCGTGTAGACCGGCATGACCTCGACGCCGATGCGCTGGAGCGGGAAGACGGCGGCGGAGTTGCCGACATGACCGTAGGCGACCGCGGACTGGATCGAGAGGATCTTCACCGCTCGATCATGCCACTTCGCGCGTGACGAGCCGTCCACCGGCCGCTCGCACGGCGGCGGCGACGTCGGCGGCGAGCCGGTCGGCGTCGGGGTCGTCCAGATCGTGCACCGTGAGCCGCAGGCGGTGCGACGGGCCCGCCTCGGCCAGCACGAACTCGTCGCCGGGCCGGGCGAGCCACCCGCGGCGCATCAGCTGCTCCGAGACCGCCCGCGCCGGCACGGGGAGCGCGATCCACAGGTTCAGCCCGTCACCGGCGCCCGCCGGCACGCCCTGCGCCGACAGGCGCTGCACGAACGCCGCGTTGCGCGCCGCGTAGTGAGCGCCCGCGCGCTCGATGGCCGCCATGGTCGCGGCATCCTTCACCAGAGCGAGCGTGAGCCGCTGGAGCAGGTGGCTGACCCAGGTCGTGCCGGGAGTGAGCCGCATCGCGAGCCGCTCGGCCGTCTCGGGATCGGATGCCGTCACCGCCAGGCACATGTCGGGACCCAGGAACTTCGACACCGACCTGACCAGCGCCCACCGTCGGTGGCCCGCCGCGACGAGGGAGTGGAACGGCTGCCGCGACAGCAGCGAGAAGTGGTCGTCCTCGATGACGAGGACGTACGGGTGGTCGCGCAGCACCGCCCGCAGCTGCTCGGCGCGACGCTTCGAGAGACTCGCCCCGGTGGGGTTCTGCGCCCGCGGCGTGTGGACGACGGCGCGGACGCCCTGGTCGAGCGCCGCCCGCAGTCCCTCGACCGTCATGCCCTCGTCGTCGACGGGGACCGGGACGGCGCGGTACCCGCCGATGCGGACGGTGTGGATGCTGGTGAGGAAGCAGGGGTCCTCGAGCGCCACGGCGTCGTCCCGCGTGAGCGCCTGGGCGAGCAGGCGCTCGACGGCGTCGGCCGCGCCGCTGGTGATCGTCAGCCGCATGTCCGCGGCGGGTGCCAGGTCCTGCCGCATCCACTCCCGCGCCCATTCCTCCAGGGCGGGGTCGATCACCGGCTCGCCGTACAGGACGGGCCGCCCGGCCACGCTCGCCAATGCGGACGACGGGTCGGGGATCAGGTCGGGGTCGGGGTTGCCCGTGCCGACGTCGCGCAGCACGCTGCCGGCGGCGAAGCCCTCCTGGGCGACGGGGGCGGGGTCGGCCACGCGCGTGCCGCCGCGGCCGCGCGTCACGATGACGCCGGCCTGCGTGAGCTGGCGATAGGCAGCGACGACTGTGTTGCGGTTGACCCCCAGCCCGTCTGCCAGGGCGCGGACGGGCGGGATCGCCTGCCCGGGGCGAAGGTCGCCGCGCTCGATCAGGGCACGCAGGCTGTCGGCGATCTCGGACGCCGACCTGCCGCGGATGTCCAGGTCCATTGCGCATCCCCCTTCAGCGGCCGTCTCCGGATGAGTGTAGGGCCCAGCTCATGCTATCTTTTGGCCTAGGCCAATACCCGCATATGTCCTCACCGCTGCGCGCACCGCGCCGAACGAAGGGAACGCTCGTGACCACTGCCGACACGGGAACCGACCGCGTCAAGCGCGGACTCGCCGAGATGCTCAAGGGCGGCGTCATCATGGACGTCGTCACTGCCGAACAGGCGAAGATCGCCGAGGACGCGGGCGCCGTCGCGGTCATGGCGCTCGAGCGCGTGCCGGCCGACATCCGCGCGCAGGGGGGCGTCGCCCGCATGAGCGACCCCGACCTCATCGACGACATCATCGCGTCGGTCTCGATCCCGGTGATGGCCAAGGCCCGCATCGGCCACTTCGTCGAGGCGCAGGTGCTGCAGGAGCTCGGCGTGGACTACATCGACGAGTCCGAGGTGCTCTCGCCCGCCGACTACGTCAACCACATCGACAAGTGGAAGTTCACCGTCCCGTTCGTGTGCGGCGCGACCAACCTCGGCGAGGCGCTGCGCCGCATCAACGAGGGTGCGGCGATGATCCGCTCCAAGGGCGAGGCCGGCACCGGAGACGTGTCGGAGGCGACCAAGCACATCCGCAAGATCAGCTCGGAGATCAACGTCCTGCGGTCGATGACCAAGGACGAGCTGTACGTCGCGGCCAAGGAGCTCCAGGCGCCGTACGAGCTGGTCGCCGAGATCGCCGAGACGGGCAAGCTCCCCGTCGTCCTCTTCGTCGCCGGGGGCGTCGCCACGCCCGCCGACGCGGCGATGATGATGCAGCTGGGCGCCGACGGCGTCTTCGTCGGCTCGGGGATCTTCAAGTCGGGGAACCCCGCCGAGCGCGCGGCGGCGATCGTGAAGGCCACCACCTTCTACGACGACCCCACGGTGATCGCCGACGTGTCCCGCGGACTCGGCGAGGCGATGGTGGGCATCAACGTCGCCGACCTCGCCGCGCCGCATCGGCTCGCCGAGCGCGGCTGGTGACGAGGCCGCGACCCCGGGTCGGCGTCCTCGCGCTGCAGGGCGACGTCCGTGAGCACGTGCGCGTGCTCTCGGACCTCGGGGCCGAGGTCGCGACGGTCCGACGCCCCGAGGAGCTCGCCCAGGTGGACGGCCTCGTCCTCCCGGGCGGCGAGTCGAGCGTCATCGACAAGCTCGCCCGCGCGTTCGGGATGCGCGACCCGGTGCGCGCCGCGATCGCGGAGGGGATGCCCGTCTACGGGACCTGCGCCGGCCTGATCCTCCTCGCCGACCGGATCACGGACGGGATCGAGGGTCAGCAGACCTTCGGCGGCCTCGACGTGACGGTGCGCCGCAACGCCTTCGGCAGCCAGGTGGACTCGTTCGAGGTGGATCTGGACGTCCCCGTGCTCGGCCGCCCCCCGGTGCACGCGGTGTTCATCCGCGCGCCGCTCGTGGAGCAGGCGGGGGAGGGCGTGGAGCGCCTGGCCGCGCTCGCCGACGGACGCGTGGTGGCCGTCCGCCAGGGAGCGCTCCTGGGCACGTCCTTCCACCCGGAGGTCGGCGGGGAGCAGCGGTTCCACGCGCTGTTCCTCGACATGGTCCGCGAGCGCGTCGGCTGACCGGCCGGATCCGCCTCCCGGGGTAGATTCTGATCCATGACGATCAACGACTGGTGGCGCGAGCACCCGGAGGAGCGCTACTGGATGATCGCCCCGTCGCGCGGCGTCGTCGGCGACGCGCTGACGGCTCCGAAGGCGGCCGACGACCGCCGCTTCGAGTGGTCCCACGAGCTCGTCGGGTTCACCGAGCCCGGTGACACGCTCTTCGTGTGGGATCGCACGCTGCCGGTTCCCGGCATCGCCGCGTGGGGTCGCGTGCTCGGCCCGCTCGGCGAGGAGACCCGCTCACGGCGCGGCGACGAGCTGCGCCACTGGCGCATGCCCATCAGCGACACGCTGCGCCTCGCCTCGCCGATCACCCTTCCCCGCCTGCGGCGCGTGGGCGCCGAGATCGTCGCCGTCCGCGATCGGGTCGAGCAGCTGACCGAGGGTCCGGTGTACTTCCCGTTCATCGGCTCGGCGGACAGGCTCGCCCCAGCCCCCGCCTATCTCACGAAGGTGCCGCGAGACCTCGTGGCGCTGCTGTCGTCGCGCTTCGGGTTCGAGTTCGCCCTGTGACGCGGGGATAAACTAGTCCGTCGTGGCGCCGCGATCGAAGCGCCGGCCGCCGACGAGCGTGATTCAGGAGGACCATGTCCGGGCATTCCAAGTGGGCGACGACCAAGCACAAGAAGGCGGTCATCGACGCGCGCCGTGCGAAGTCGTGGGCCAAGCTCATCAAGAACATCGAGGTCGCCGCGAAGCTCGGCGGGCCTGACCTGGCGGGCAACCCGACCCTGTTCGACGCCGTGCTGAAGGCGAAGAAGACGTCGGTCCCCAAGGACAACATCGACCGCGCCATCAAGCGCGGCGCCGGCATCGGCGGGGAGTCGGTCGAGTACTCCTCGATCATGTACGAGGGGTACGGCCCCTCCGGCGTCGCCCTCCTGATCGAGTGCCTCACCGACAACAAGAACCGCGCGGCCGCCGAGGTGCGCACCGCGCTCACCCGCAACGGGGGCACGCTCGCCGACCCGGGCAGCGTCGCGTACAACTTCACCCGCAAGGGCGTGATCGTCGTCGGCGGCGAGTCGACCACCGAGGACGACGTCATGATGGCGGTCCTGGAGGCCGGCGCGGAGGAGGTCGAGCCCCACGCCCAGGGCTTCGAGGTCATCACCGAGGCATCCGACCTCGTCACGGTGCGCACCGCGCTGCAGGAGGCGGGCATCGACTACGAGTCGGCCGACGTCGAGTTCGTCCCCAATCTCAAGGTCGAGGTGGACGCCGAGACGGCGCGCAAGGTCTTCCGCCTCATCGACGCCCTCGAGGACAGCGACGACGTGCAGAACGTCTACAGCAACTTCGACCTCACGCCCGAGGTGCAGGCGGAGCTCGAGGACGACGAGGACTGACGATCGCTCCGGATGCCCCGCCCAGGCGCGCCTGGGCGGGGCATCCGTCCGCCTGGCCTAACGTGGGGGAGTGGCGTCCTCCCGTGGTCCTCTGCGCGTGCTCGGCATCGACCCGGGCCTCACGCGCTGCGGCGTCGGCGTCGTCGACGTGCGTCCCGACCGCTCCGCGACGCTCGTGCACGTCGGCGTCGTGCGGTCCGACCCGGGCGCCCCGATCGAGGAGCGGCTCGCACTGATCGCGACGGGTCTGCGCGCGGTGCTGGACGCGCACGAGCCCCACGTCGTCGCGGTGGAGCGCGTGTTCGCACAGCACAACCGCGCCACGGTGATGGGCACCGCGCAGGCGAGCGGCATCGCGCTCCTGGTCGCCGGGGAACGCGGACTCGCCGCGGCGACGCACACGCCGTCGGAGGTCAAGGCGGCGATCACCGGGTACGGGAACGCCGACAAGCGGCAGGTGCAGACCATGGTGGCGCGCGTGCTGCGGCTCGACGAGCTGCCGAGACCCGCGGACGCCGCCGACGCGCTCGCCCTCGCGCTCTGCCACGCGTGGCGCGGAGCCCCCGCGACCGGGTCGCGCTCCGAGCCCCTCACACCGGCGCAGCGGGCATGGGCCGATGCCGAGCGCCTCGCCCGGAAGTGAGCGGTGCGCCGCCGAGCGTGTCGCTCGAACAAACGTGCGAACCGCACCGTAGGCTCGGAGCATGATCTCCTCAGTCCGCGGCACGGCCGTGCACGTCGACGCGGACGCGGTCGTCGTCGAGGTCGGCGGAGTCGGCCTCCACGTGGCCGTGACGCCGCAGGTGGCGCGCATGACGCAGGTCGGCGACACCCTCACGCTGCACACGTCGCTGATCGTCCGCGAGGACGCGCTGTCGCTGTTCGGGTTCGAGTCCCGCGAAGAGCTGGGCGTGTTCGGGCTTCTGCTGGGCGTCACGGGCGTCGGACCGAAGTCGGCGCTCGGGGTGCTGTCCACCCTGACCGTCCCGCAGATCGCCGACGCGGTCGCCGCCGACGACGACGCGCCGTTCCGCCGCGTGTCGGGGATCGGCCCCAAGACCGCGAAGCTCATCGTGGTGCAGCTGGCGGGGAAGATCGCCGTCACCAGGCCCACCGGCCCCGCCGGCGGCGCAGGCGCCGCCGCGGCGATCCCGGCACAGGTCGTGCAGGCACTCGTCGGGCTGGGGTGGTCTGAGCGCGTGGCAGCAGAAGCGGTGGACCTCGTCGCCGCCGACGCCGCCGACAGGGACCGCTCCTCGGTCCCCGCCCTGCTGCGACTGACCCTGGCGACCCTCGGGCCCGCGCGGAAGGAGCCGGTCGGTGGCTGAGGTGCGCGAGGCGACCGAGCCGGTCGACGAGGCCGAGCTCGCGATCGAGGGCGCGCTGCGCCCCGGCTCGCTCGCCGAATTCGTCGGACAGCAGAAGGTGCGCGGTCAGATGCAGCTGCTGCTGGACGCCGCGCGCATCCAGCAGCGCCCCGCCGACCACATCCTGCTCTCCGGACCCCCGGGCCTCGGCAAGACGACGCTCGCGATGATCGTCGCGCACGAGAGCGAACGGCCGCTGCGGCTGTCCAGCGGTCCGGCGATCCAGCACGCCGGCGACCTGGCGGCGCTGCTGTCGAGCCTGACGCCGGGAGAGGTGCTCTTCATCGACGAGGTGCACCGCATGGCGCGCTCGGCGGAGGAGATGCTGTACCTCGCGATGGAGGACTTCCGCATCGACATCATGGTCGGCAAGGGCGCCGGTGCGACCAGCATCCCGCTCGACCTCGCCCCCTTCACGCTGGTCGGCGCGACGACGCGGTCGGGGCTGCTGCCCAATCCGCTGCGCGACCGCTTCGGATTCACCGCGCATCTGGAGTACTACGAGCCGGAAGAGCTCGAGCGCGTCATCGAGCGCTCGGCGGCCATGCTCGGCGTCTCGCTGCCGCCGGCGGCCCGCGCCGAGATCGCCCGCCGATCCCGGGGGACGCCGCGTATCGCCAACCGCCTGCTGCGTCGCGTGCGCGACTACCTCGTGGTGCACGGCAACCGTCGCGGCGCCGACATCGCCACCGTCGACGCCGCTCTGGACCTCTACGACGTCGACGCCATCGGGCTGGACCGCCTGGACCGCGCCGTCCTCGACGCGCTCGTGCGGCGGTTCCGCGGCGGTCCCGTGGGCCTGGGCACCCTCTCCGTCGCGGTGGGCGAGGAGCCCGACACGATCGAGTCGGTGGTGGAGCCGTACCTGGTCCGCATCGGCTTCATGGGCCGCACACCGCGCGGACGCATCGCGATGCCGGAGGCGTATGCCCACCTGGGGGTGCCCCTCGCAGACTCGGCGCTCCGATTCGATGACCTATAATCGCTGGAGGCTTTCGCCCACCCCCTCCTGCAAGGCAGTGCCGCCGCTGGCGCGCACGCCTTAACCGAAAGGTGCTCCCGCCTCCATGGACCTCGCTACGTTCCTGAGCAATTACGGCCTCATCATCCTGCTGGTCGGACTCCTCGTCTTCATGTTCTGGAGCTCGCGCCGCCGGATGCAGAAGCAGAAGCTGGAGCAGGAGGAGAAGGCCCGCCAGACCGTCCCCGGCGCTGAGGTGCTCCTGCAGGGCGGCCTGTACGGCACGATCGTCTCGTACGACGCCGACAACCTCGACCAGCCCGCCATCGTCGAGCTGGCCCCGGGCGTGCAGATCAAGGTGCACAGCCAGGCGATCCTGCGCATCGTGAACCCCACCGTCGGCGCCGTCAGCGAGGACGAGTACCTCGCGGCCGAGGAGAGCCACGCCGAGTACGCCGAGGGCGTCGCCAACGGCGACATCAGCTCGATCAGCGACGACCAGGCCGCCACCGGCAACACGAAGGCCGACCCCGACACCGAGCCCGGCACCAAGTCGCAGGGCTGACGCCCCTCCTCCGCCCGTTCGGGCATCCCAAGAAAGCAGAGACGTGGCGACATCCACTCCCGTCCGGCATGCGTGGCGCGCGCTGACCGGCCTCCTCGCCATCACGGCCCTCCTGTTCGGCATCAACGCCCTGGGCGTGTACGTGTTCGGCCAGAGCTCGTGGACCCCCGCTCTCGCCCTGGACCTCCAGGGCGGCACCCAGATCGTGCTCGAGGCCCAGACCGAGGACGGCGCCGACCCGTCGGCCGAGCAGATGGAGCAGGCCGTCACGATCATCCGTCAGCGCGTCGACGCCTCCGGCGTCGGCGAGGCCGAGGTGACCACGCAGGCGGGCAACCAGATCGTCGTGCAGATCCCCGGGCAGGCCGACGAGGAGACCCGGAACCGGATCGAGGCCTCGGCGCAGCTCCAGCTGCGCGCCGTGCTGTACGCGGGCGACCCCGCCACCGAGTTCGTCGGAGAGGACGGCAACGCCACGCCGTATCCGACTCCCGACCCCACGCTGCAGGCGACGCCCACGACCTCGCCGACCAACGGCAGCGACACCGCGTGGATCACGCCGGCCCTGCAGGCCGAGTTCCTCGCGTACGACTGCTCCGACCCGGCCAACGACCCGGCCAGCGCTCCGGCCGACGAGCCGCTGATCACCTGCGACGCCGACCGCACGGTCAAGTACATCCTGGGCCCGGTCGAGCTCGACGGCTCGTCGATCGACGACGCGACGTTCGGCCTGCAGCAGCAGAACGGGCTGTGGGCGGTCAACCTGCAGTTCGACGGCGAGGGCACCCAGATCTTCGGCGAGATCAGCCAGCGCCTGTACGGCGCCCAGGCGCCGCTGAACCAGTTCGCGTTCGTCCTGGACGGGTACGTGCTCTCGGCGCCCTCCATGAACGGCGTCATCACCGACGGCAAGCCGAGCATCACCGGCAGCTTCACCCAGGAGACCGCCAAGGTGCTCGCCGACCAGCTCAAGTACGGCGCGCTGCCGCTGAGCTTCACGGTCGAGAGCTCCAACTCCATCTCGGCGACGCTCGGCTCGCAGCAGCTGCAGATCGGCCTCATCGCAGGTCTCATCGGTCTCGCGCTCGTCGCCCTGTATTCGCTCATCGTCTACCGCGCGCTCGGGTTCGTCATCATCGCCTCGCTGGCGGTCATGGCCGTGCTCACCTACGTCACGCTGTGCATCCTCGCGTGGCGCATGGGCTTCCGCCTGTCGCTGGCCGGCGTCGCGGGCCTGATCGTGACGATCGGCTTCACGGCCGACTCCTTCATCGTCTACTTCGAGCGCATCCGCGACGAGCTGCGCGACGGCAAGTCGGTCACGGCGGCCGTCGAGGACGGCTGGGGACGCGCGAAGCGCACGATCTACATCTCGAAGTCGATCAACATCCTCGCCGCAGTGGTGCTCTACATCCTCGCGGACTCGACGGTGAAGGGCTTCGCGTTCACCCTCGGCCTCACCACGGCCATCGACGTCCTGATCTTCATCCTGTTCACGCACCCCGTGATGCAGCTGCTCGTGCGCACGAGGTTCTTCGGGTCAGGGCATCCGCTGTCAGGGCTCGATCCGACGGCGCTGGGCGCGGTGTACCGCGGGCGCGCGCAGTTCCGCGAGCCGGTGCTCGCCGGCGGCGCCGCCGGACGCCGCACCGTCAAGGCCCGCGGCGAGGCCGTGCGCCGCCAGACGATCGCCGAGCGCAAGCAGGCCGAGCTCGCCGCGGCCGACAGCAGACCGGGCACGACCGTCAAGGAGGGAGACGACTGATGCGCTCCATGAGCCAGCTCGGCAACGACCTCTACACGGGCAAGACGTCGTTCCCCTTCGTCGGACGCCGCAACCTGTGGTTCCTCATCGCGGCGCTCCTCGTCCTCGGCTCGGTTCTCGTGCCGCTGTTCCGCCCGATCCAGTTCTCGATCGAGTTCACCGGCGGCTCGCAGTTCACCGTCAACGGCGTGCAGTCGCCGGTCGACCAGTCGCTGGCGACCGACGCCGTGCTGTCGGTGGTGCCCGAGGCGACGACGAAGGTGGTCACGATCGGAGAGGACGCCGTCCGCGTCCAGACCGATCAGATGACGGATGCCGAGAGCCGCGAGGTCTCCGACGCCCTCGCCGAGGCGTACGACGTTCCGGAGAGCGAGGTGAGCTACGCGTTCATCGGCCCCAGCTGGGGTGCCGACGTGACGCGGCAGTCGCTGTGGGGACTGGCGATCTTCCTGGCCCTGACCTTCATCATCCTCGCGCTGTACTTCCGCACCTGGAAGATGTCGGTGTCGGCGATCATCGGCCTCGTCGACGTCCTCATCATCACCATCGGCGTCTACGCGCTGTTCGGCTTCGAGATCTCGCCCGCCGCGGTGATCGGCTTCCTGACGATCCTCTCGTACGCCCTGTACGACACCACGGTCGTGTTCGACAAGATCCGGGAGAACACCAGCGAGGACGGGGAGGTGTCGGGGCGCACCTTCGGTGAGTCGGTCAACCTCGCGGTGAACCAGACGCTCGTGCGCTCCATCAACACGACCGTCGTGGCGATCCTGCCGACGGGTGCGATCCTGTTCATCGGCCTCATCTGGGCCGGCGCGCAGACGCTCACCGACCTGTCGCTGTCGATCTTCGTGGGAACGATCGTGGCCGCGTACTCGACCATCTTCGTCGCCGCGCCGCTGTACTCGCTGCTGCGTGAGAACGAGCCGGCGATCAAGACGCGCGACGCGCGCGTCGTGACGGCGCGCGAGCTGGCCGGCACCCCGGCCTGAGCGCACGACGCGCGGGCGTAGGATTGTGAGGTCCGGCGGAGGGGAGGGTTTCGAATGACCGAGACCGTTCCCCCCGCCCAGTCCTCGTCGCTTCGGCGTCTCGTGCCGCGCATCTTCTCGCGGTCGGCACGGCGCGACGACGTCGAGCAGCTCCTGCGCACGGTGCGCACGCACCACCCCAAGGGCGATCTGTCGATCGTCGAGCGCGCGTACTCGGTCGCCGAGTCCGCCCACTCCGGCCAGGCGAGGCAGAGCGGCGAGCCCTACATCACGCATCCGCTCGCGGTGGCCCAGATCCTCGCCGACCTCGGTCTCGGCCCGCGTGCGATCGCGGCGGCCCTGCTCCACGACACAGTGGAGGACACGCACTACTCGCTCGAGATGCTCACGAGCGAGTTCGGCGACGAGGTCGCGATGCTCGTGGACGGGGTCACGAAGCTCGACAAGGTCAAGTACGGCGAGAGCGCCCAGGCCGAAACCGTCCGCAAGATGATCGTCGCGATGTCCCGCGACATCCGCGTACTCCTCATCAAACTCGCCGACCGGCTGCACAACGCGCGCACCTGGGGCTTCGTCCCGCCGGAGAAAGCTCGCAAGAAGGCCACCGAGACGCTCGAGATCTACGCGCCGCTGGCCCACCGGCTCGGCATCCAGGCGATCAAGTCCGAGCTCGAGGACCTCTCGTTCGCCGTGCTGCACCCGAAGCTGTACGCCGAGATCGACAGCCTCGTCAAGCAGCGCACGCCGCAGCGCGAGCAGTACGTGCAGAACGTGATCGCCGCGGTCGACAGCGACCTCCGCGAGCTGCGCATCCGCGGCCGCGTGATGGGCCGCCCCAAGCAGCTGTACTCGGTGTACCAGAAGATGGTCGTGCGCGGTCGCGAGTTCGACGACATCTACGACCTCATCGGCATCCGTGTCCTCGTGGGCAGCGTCCGCGACTGCTACGCCGTGCTCGGTGCGATCCACGCACGCTGGACGCCGCTGTCCGGGCGCTTCAAGGACTACATCGCGACGCCGAAGTTCAACCTGTATCAGTCGCTCCACACCACGGTGATCGGCCCGGGCGGGCGCACCGTCGAGATCCAGATCCGCACGCACGAGATGCATCAGCAGGCGGAGTACGGCGTGGCCGCCCACTGGAAGTACAAGGAGCAGATGAACGGCGGCAAGACGGACGCCAAGTCCGTCGACACCGACATGGCGTGGCTCGCGCACATCTCCGACTGGCAGGCAGAGACCGCCGACCCGGGCGAGTTCCTCGACTCGCTGCGGTTCGAGATCGGCGCGAAGGAGGTCTACGTCTTCACGCCGAAGGGGCGCGTGATCGGCCTCCCGGCCGGCGCGACCCCGGTGGACTTCGCCTACGCCGTGCACACCGAGGTGGGCCACCGCACGATGGGTGCGAAGGTGAACGGCCGCCTGGTGCCGCTGGAGTCCGAGCTCAAGAGCGGTGACGTCGTCGAGGTGTTCACCTCCAAGAACCCCGACGCCGGCCCCAGCCAGGACTGGCTCGGGTTCGTCAAGAGCACCCGCGCGCGCAACAAGATCCGCGGCTGGTTCACCAAGGAGCGCCGCGAGGAGGCGATCGAGCAGGGCAAGGAGTCGATCGCCCGCGCGATGCGCCGGCAGAACCTGCCGCTGCAGCGCCTGATGAGTCAGGACTCGTTCACCGAGGTCGCCCACCAACTGCGCTACGAGGACGTCTCCGCGCTGTATGCCGCCGTCGGCGAAGGTCACGTCTCGACGCAGTCCGTGATCGAGAAGGTGACCGCGCTCGTCGCCGCCAACGACACCACGACGGGTCCGATCGACCTGCCGGTCGTCGGTCGCTCCCGCGCGCCGCGCGGCGGGGACTCCGGCGTCCTCGTCCGCGGAGCCCCCGACATCCTCGTGAAGCTGGCCAAGTGCTGCACGCCGGTCCCCGGAGACGAGGTCGTCGGCTTCGTGACCCGCGGCAGCGGCGTCTCGGTGCATCGGACCGACTGCACGAACGTGAAGTCGCTGATGGCGGACCAGGAGCGCCTGATCGACGTCGAGTGGGCGCCGACCACCAAGAGCGTCTTCCTGGTGCAGATACAGGTCGAGGCGCTGGACCGCTCCGGGCTGCTGAGCGATGTCACGCGCGTGCTCAGCGAGCACCACGTCAACATCCTCTCGGCCACCGTCTCGACCTCGAACGACCGGCTCGCCCTCAGCCGGTTCGTGTTCGAGATGGGCGACATCGTCCACCTCGACCGCGTGCTGAACGCGGTCCGGCGCATCGACGCGGTCTACGACGTGTACCGCGTCACGTCGTCCTGATCCGCGGCCTGGATCCGTTGGAGCACCGACAGGGCTGATCGCTTGTGGGGGAGCGTCCCGGCCTCCAGACGTGCGATCGCGAGGGGGACGAGGGCCGGAGCGGCCGCGGCGAGCAGCCGCGCCGCCCGCACGTGAGGCCCGTCGCCGAGCCGGGCGAGGTCGGCGAGCGTGCGCTCCGGCGTCGTCACCAGGACGCCGCCGACGCGCTGGAGGTCGTCGGGCGCGACGGCGAGGTCGCGGTAGACCAGCCGGCGGTCGGGGACGAGGTGCAGCCGCCGCGCCACCGCCCGCTGGACGGTGTGCCGGGCAGGCGGCAGCGGGAGCCCGCCATGGACCCACGCGGCGGTGAGGTGGGTGGCGGCGAGGGTGTCGCCGAGGATCGGGGTCAGCGACCCCGCCCGCAGCGCCGCCGTCTCGACGGCGTCGGCCGGGATGTACGCGTCACCGAGTGCGACGAGGTCGCCGTCGAGGCAGGCGGCCGTGAGCTCGGCCTCCGAGAGGCGATCGTCGGTGAAGTAGAGGAACGGCGATCCCATGGGGGAAGTGTGCCGCAGCGCGCGGCCGTCGCGGGCGCCGCATCGGCCGGGCTGTGGAGAACGCGACCGGCGTCGGTCCCTCCGGCCGTGCGTGCGTCGGCTCAGCCGCCCAGTGCCTTCAGCCACGAACGGCGGGCCTCCAGCGCCTCGGTCGCCTTCGCGATCGCGCGCTTGTCGCCCGTCGCTTTGGCCGCCTCCACCTCGTCCTCGAGCTTCTGGATCGCGTCGGTCAGCTGGCGCGTCATGTCGTTGGCGCGCGCCTTCTGCTCGGGGTCGTTCCGCTTCCAGTCGGCGTCCTCGCGGGTGCGCAGCGCGTTCTCGACGCGCCGGAGCTCGTCGTCGAGGGAGCGCTCGGTGTCGCGCGGGAAGACCCGTCCGATCTCGTCCCAGCGGCGCTGGATGCCCGTGAGGATCGACCTCGCCTTGGCGATGTCGCGCTCGTCGCCGACCGCCTTCGCCTCCTCGAGCAGACCGCGCTTGAGCTCGATCTTCTCGCGGGATGCCTCGGCGTCCGCCGCCTCGCGCTCCACGCGTGCGCCGTAGAGGGCGTCGCCGGCGGCCTTGAACCGAGCCCACAGCGCGTCGTCGACCTTCTTGCCGGCGCGGCCGGCGGTCTTCCACTCGTCAAGCAGCTCGCGGTAGGCGGGGATGCCGTCCTCGCCCTTGGACGACAGCGCCTCGGCCTTCTCGACCAGACGGCTCTTGCGGTCGCGGACGGTCTTGTGGGCCTCGTCGAGCTCGGCGTAGAACGCACGACGGTGCTTGTCGACCGTCGCACGGGCGTCGCGGAATCGCTTCCAGAGCTGCTGCGCGGTCGACTTCGGCAGGCGGGGGCCGCTCTGCTGCTGCGACTGCCACTGCTCGAACAGCGCGTTGAGGTCGGCGCTCGCCTGCTTCCACTGCACCGTCTTGGGGTCGCGCGCCGCGAGGGCCTCGGCCTTCTCGACGAGCTCCGTGCGTGCCTTGACGGCGTCGTCGACAGCCGCTCGGGCCGCCACGGCCTCGGTCTCTGACTCCGCGGCGAGGGTCTCGGTGAGAGCAGCCACGCGGGCGGCGAGGCTCGCGAGGTCGCCGACCGCCGCGGCGCCGTCGAGCTTGCCGTTGATGGTGCGGGCGGTGGCGCGCAGGTCGGATGCGGACGCGCCGCCGCGGCGGTGACGCACCTCGAGGAGCGTCACCTCGCTCGCGAGGTCGGAGTACTTGCGCTCGAAGTACGCCAGGGCCTCCTCGGCGGAGCCGTCGGGATACTGGCCCACGACGCGCCACCCGGTGGCCTCGCGAACCGAGACGGTGCCGTCCTCGTCGACGCGGCCCCAAGGCTCGTCGGACGCCGGAGCGGGCGTCTCGGCGCCGGCGGCGGGCCCGGCGTCGGCGACCGCGGGCTCAGCGTCGGCGACCGCGGGCTCAACGTCGGCGACCGCGGGCTCGGCGTCGTCCGTCGACTCGGGGGTCTGCTCGGGCTCGGCGTCCGCGGGGGCCTCGTCGGGCGAGCCGTCGGCCGCGGCCGCGGCATCCGTCCCGTCCGCCGTGATCTCGGCCGCCTCCGCGGTCGCGGGGTTCTCGTTCTCGCCGGTCCCGGTGTTCTCGGGGGCGTCGGTCTCGGGCTGGAAGTCTGCTGCGGCAGTCACGGGATGCACCTCATCGCGGCTCGCGCCGTCTGTAGGGAGTAGGACGGCTAAAGCCTAGTACGGCGGATGCCCCGACTCCGATGACTTCGCCGCCTCGGAGATCGACCTCGTCAGGACGTCGCGGTGGGGCTCGGCGTCGGCTCGGGCGTCGTGGTGGGCGCGGGCGTCGACGACGGGGTGGGCTCCGTCGGCGAGGGCGTGGGCGTGGTCACCGACGTCGGGGACGGGGCAGGTGCTCCGGGCCCCGCCACGAAATAGACCGTCTGCGCGGCGATGAGTCCCAGCACCAGCACGCCTCCCGCGATGCCGGCGATGAGATTGTCGCGGCGACGGCGACGGGCCTGGTCCTCATGGAACTGCCGACGCGCCTGATAGAGCCGCGAGCGCTCCTTCTCGGCACGTGCGCCGCGATCCTTGCCACCGGTCGCCACGGGACCTCCTCGTTCGCCTCGTCGCCGGCCGTCCCGCGCGGGGGAGGGCCCGGTCGTCCGCTCCGGACCGGATCGGGCCGCGCGGTGCTCCCGGGGCGCGCCCGGGCGGGTTGATCCTACGGGGCACGCCCGGCGGCGGCCAAAACGCCCCGGATCCGCCGTCCGCGCACCGGGATAGCCTGGAGGCGTGACCAGTCCGACCGCGCTCTTCCAGGGGCTCACGCCTCTCGCGGTCCGCATGCGTCCGACCTCGCTCGACGAGGTGGCCGGTCAGTCGCACCTGCTGCGCGCGGGATCCCCGCTCGTGACGCTCGCGAACCCCGAGGCGGCCGCGCGCGCCGCGACCTCGGTCATCCTGTGGGGGCCGCCCGGCACCGGCAAGACGACCCTCGCCCAGGCGATCGCGCGCTCCTCCGGCCGGCGGTTCGTCGAGCTGTCCGCCGTGACGGCGGGCGTGCGCGACGTGCGCGAGGTGATGCAGGAGGCGCTGACGCAACGCGATCTGTACGGGCAGTCGACCATCCTCTTCCTCGATGAGATCCACCGCTTCACCAAGGCGCAGCAGGACGCCCTGCTGCCCGGCGTCGAGAACGGCTGGGTTGTCCTCATCGCGGCGACCACCGAGAACCCCTCGTTCTCGGTCATCTCCCCGCTGCTGTCGCGCTCGCTCCTGCTCACCCTCAAGCCGCTCACCGACGACGACCTGCGCATGCTGCTCGACCGGGCGGTGGCCGATCCGCGCGGACTGTCCGGCGCGGTCGCGCTGGGCGACGAGGCTCGCGACGCGATCGTGCGCCTGGCATCGGGGGACGCGCGGCGAGCCCTGACGGCGCTCGAGGCCGCGGCATCCCTCGCGGTTCCCGACGACGATCCCGACGACGCCGAGGCGGCCGGGGTCCCCGAGATCACGACCGAGCAGGTGTCGCAGGCCGTCGACCGGGCACTGCTGCGCTACGACCGCCAGGGGGACGAGCACTACGACGTCATCAGCGCGTTCATCAAGTCGATCCGCGGCTCGGACGTCGATGCCGCCATCCACTACCTCGCCCGCATGATCGAGGCGGGGGAGGACCCCAGGTTCATCGCCCGCAGGCTCATCATCTCCGCTGCCGAAGACATCGGACTGGCCGATCCGCACGCGCTGCCGATCGCGGTGGCAGCCGCGGATGCCGTGCAGTTCATCGGCATGCCGGAGGGCCGCATCCCGCTGGCAGAGGCGACGGCGTACCTCGCGACCACGGCGAAGTCCAACGCCGCCTACCTCGCGATCGACAAGGCGATCGCCGACGTGCGCGCGGGCGGCTTCGGGCGGGTCCCGGTCCATCTGCGCGACGCGCACTATCCGGGCGCCAAGCGCCTCGGTCACGGCAAGGGCTACGTCTACCCGCACGACGCCGAGATCGGCATCTCGCCGCAGCAGTACCTTCCGGACGAGCTGCGCGGACGCCGGTACTACGAGCCCAAGGCGCTCGGCGCGGAGCGCGACGTGCAGGCGCGCCTCGAGAAGATCCGGCGCATCCTCGACGGCAGCTGATCGATATCCCTCAGAGGTAGATATATATCCCTCAAAGGGATATCGTGGCGTTCGACCCCGGGGGCGCCCATGCAATTCGTCATCCTCGGCCTGCTGCTCGGCGGGCCGCTGTCGCTCTACGACCTCCAGAAGCGGTTCGCCGCGGGGATCTCGCTGTTCTACAGCGCGAGCTCCGGCAGCATCCAACGCGCCCTGCAGCACCTGACCGCCGCCGGCGCGGTGGTGGTCGAAGAGGCCGACGGCACCAGGCGCGGCCGAAAGGTCCACCGGATCACCGACGAGGGCACCCGACGGTGGCGGACCTGGATGCTGGCGCCCATCCCGCAGGGGACGGAGGCCGAGACGACCGTGCTCGCCAAGGTGTTCCTCCTCGGCAGGCTCGAGCCGGCGTCGGACCGCGCCGGCGTCCTCCGCACCATCCGCGAGCACGTCGACGACTCGCGGCGGGCGCTGGAAGCCCTCGCCGTCGAGGTGGACGCGCGGACGGGGGATCTCGACCCCGCCACCCAGCGGCTGTTCGCGTACCAGCGCGCGACGCTGGACTACGGCCTGCGCTCGCACGCGCTGATGCGCGCCTGGATCGACGAGATGGGGGAGAAGCTGCCATGACCGCGAAGCCCCGCGCCCGCGCGCGGACCCTCTTCGGACTCGCGTCCGCGGCCGCCCTGGTGGTGACCGTGGTCTTCGCCACCGTCGGCGACGGCGTGGAGGTTCCCGAGGCCACGGGGCTGCGCCTGGCCGTCGTCGACGGCGGCCACACGCTGGTGTGGGCCCTCCTGACCGCCGCCTTCGCGATCGCGGCCGTCCGCGCGCGCTGGGGCCGCCTGTCGAACGGGCTCGCCGTCGCAGCGGGCATCGCGTACGCCATCTTCCTCATCGCCGTCTTCGTGTGGAGATAGGGATGCCGCCGACCCCCGCCCTCGTCGCGGCCACCGTTGCCACGCTGATCCTGTGCGCGCTCGCGGTGCTGCAGGCCTGCGTGGCCGCAGGCGCACCGTGGGGAAGGTTCGTGTGGGGCGGCGCCCATCGTGTGCTGCCGCGTCGCCTGCGCATCGGCAGCGCCGTCTCGGTGGTGCTGTACGCGGCCTTCGCTGTCGTGCTGCTCAGCCGGGCGGGCGCGCTGCCCGGCGGCGACAGCCCCGCCGTCGCGGTGATCACCTGGGTGCTCTTCGGTTACTTCGTCGTCGGCATCGCCATGAACGCGGTCTCGCGCAGCCGGGCCGAGCGCCTCACGATGACCCCCGCCTGCGCCGCTCTCGCAGCCGCCACGCTGGTCGTCGCCCTCTCATGAAGGGCCCGGCGGACCTCTGGTAGGCTTGAGCGGCTCGAAACTCCGTTTTCGGGCATCCCCTCTCTTCTTCACCGACCTGCCGGCATGCCCCGGCGTGCAGTCCGGACAGGGCGAAGACAGGGCGATACGCCCGCGAGCCGTGAAAGACACGGCAGCGTCATCGAAAGGAACACTTCGTGGCTACGAAGTCCCAGGACCGCCGCAAGGTCCGTCTGTCGCGCGCGCTCGGCGTCGCGCTCACCCCGAAGGCCGCCCGCTACCTCGAGAAGCGTCCCTACGCTCCGGGCGAGCACGGCCGCACCAAGCGCAAGGCCGACAGCGACTACGCCGTCCGTCTCCGCGAGAAGCAGCGTCTGCGCGAGCAGTACGGCATCCGCGAGAAGCAGCTGCGCATCCAGTTCAACGAGGCCCGCCGCACCCAGGGCCTGACCGGTGAGAACCTGGTCGAGCAGCTCGAGATGCGCCTGGACGCCCTCGTGCTCCGCGCCGGCTTCGCCCGCACCACCGCGCAGGCGCGTCAGCTCGTCGTGCACCGCCACATCCTCGTGGACGGCCAGCTCGTCGACCGCCCGTCGTTCCGCGTGAAGCCGGGTCAGCTCATCCATGTCAAGGGCAAGAGCGAGGGCCTCGAGCCCTTCCAGGTGGCGGCCGCCGGCGGTCACGCCGACGTCCTGCCCCCGGTCCCGGGCTACCTCGAGGTCGAGCTCGACAAGCTCCAGGCCCGCCTGGTGCGCCGCCCGAAGCGTGCCGAGGTCCCCGTGGTCTGCGACGTCCAGCTCGTCGTCGAGTACTACGCGGCCCGGTAACACGGTCGCACGAAGGGCGCCGGGGCAACCCGGCGCCCTTCGTCGTTTCCGCATACGATGGGAGGATGCCGCGCTCCGGCGGCCCCGCGAGGAAGTGGTGACATGAAGCTCCTGTGGTTCCTGTTCGGCATCGCCGGCGGATTCGTCCTCGCGCACCTGGTCAACAAGGACCCGCGCGGCCACGAGATCCTCGCCGAGGTCGACGCCCGCATCACAGAGTTCACCGACCGCATCGGCGACGCGTACCGCGAGCAGGAGTCCCGGTTCGCGGGGATCGTCGACGACGTGCGCGATGCCGCCGCCGACGCCGCGGGCACGGCCGCCGCCGCGGCATCCGAGGTCCTCGACTCGGCTCAGACCGCCGCCCGCAAGATCGCGGACTGACGACGCCGGCCGCCACGCGGCCACCGGCTCCGAACACCCTCGAAACACCCTCTCCCTCACGCACGCCCCCGCACGCATCAGCAAGGACCCGCATGAAGACCGCCGAGATCGCCCAGCGCTTCCTCGATTACTTCGAGAAGAACGGCCACACCATCGTCCCGTCGGCCTCGCTCGTGACCGACGACCCTGCGCTGCTGTTCACCGTGGCCGGCATGGTGCCCTTCATCCCGTATCTGTCGGGCGACGTGCCCGCGCCCTATCCGCGGGCCGCCGACAACCAGAAGTGCATCCGCACGAACGACATCGAGGAGGTCGGCAAGACCCCTCGGCACGGCACGTTCTTCCAGATGCTGGGCAACTGGTCGTTCGGCGACTACTTCAAGGAAGGCGCGATCCGCTACGCGTGGGAGCTCCTCACGAGCGCCGAGGCGGAGGGCGGCCTGGGCTTCGACCCGAAGGACCTGTGGGTGACCGTCTACGAGGAGGACGACGAGGCCCACGACCTGTGGCTGCGGCTCACCGGCCTGCCCGAGGAGCGGATCCAGCGTCTGGGCAAGGACACCAACTACTGGAGCACCGGGCTGCCGGGCCCCGCCGGCCCCTGCTCGGAGATCTTCTTCGACCGCGGCCCCGCGTACGGCGTCGACGGCGGCCCCGCCACCGATGACGACCGGTACGTCGAGATCTGGAACCTCGTGTTCATGCAGTACGAGATCACCAACGTGCGCTCGAAGTACGACTTCGACGTCGTGGGGGAGCTGCCGAACAAGAACATCGACACCGGCATGGGCCTGGAGCGCATCGCGTTCATCAAGCAGGGCGTCGACAACATGTACGAGACCGACCAGGTGCGTCCGGTCCTGGACCGCGCGGTGGCGCTGTCGGGCCGCACGTACGGCGCGAACCACGACGACGACGTGCGCTTCCGTGTGGTCGCCGACCACGTCCGCTCGTCCCTCATGCTCATGTCGGACGGAGTCACGCCGTCCAACGACGGCCGCGGCTACATCCTGCGCCGCCTGATGCGACGGGTCATCCGCTCGATGCGCCTGCTCGGCGTCGACGGGCCGACGTTCGCAGAGCTGTTCGCGGCCTCGCGCGACGCCATGAAAGATGCCTACCCCGTCGTCGAGACGGACTGGGCGCGCATCTCGCAGTACGCCCTCGCCGAGGAGGCCACCTTCCTGCGCACGCTCGCCGCGGGTGAGGCGATCCTCGAGGAGTCCCTGACCGGGACGAAGGCCGCCGGCGGGACCTCCATCCCCGGCGATGAGGCGTTCCTGCTGCACGACACCTACGGCTTCCCGATCGATCTCACCCTCGAGATCGCCGAGGAGGCGGGCCTGAGCGTCGACCGGGCCGCGTTCGACACCCTCATGCAGGAGCAGCGCGCGCGGGCCAAGGCCGATGCGCGCGCCCGCAAGCGTCAGCTCGCCGACACCAGCGTGTACCGCGATCTGCGCGCGCAGGGCGAGACGGTCTTCACGGGGTACACCGACCTCGAGACCGAGTCGCGCGTGCTCGGCATCCTCGTCGACGGCACGTCGGTCGATCGCGCGAGCGTCGGGCAGATCGCGGAGGTCATCCTCGCCGAGACGGCGCTGTACGCCGAGTCGGGCGGACAGGTCGCCGACAAGGGCGTGATCGTGGGTCCGGGCTACGAGCTCGAGGTCCTCGACGTGCAGAAGCCCGTGCCGGGCCTGGTGAGCCACACCGTCGAGGTCTCCACCGGAGAGGTCGGCGTCGGCCAGCCGGCCACGTCGGTGGTGGATGCCGCGAACCGCCGCGCCGCCCGCCAGGCGCACTCCGCGACCCACCTCGTGCACGCCGCCCTGCGCGACACGCTCGGCAAGACCGCGACGCAGGCCGGGTCGCTGAACCGCGCCGGCTACATGCGCTTCGACTTCTCGTGGGGCCAGTCGCTGTCCGACCAGACGAAGTCCGAGATCGAGGAGATCGCCAACAACGCGGTGCGGGACAACCTCGAGGTGACCACGCGCGTGCTCCCGCTGGATGAGGCCAAGGCCCTGGGCGCGATGGCGCTGTTCGGCGAGAAGTACGGCGACACGGTGCGCATGGTCGACATCGGCGGCCCGTGGTCGCGCGAGCTGTGCGCCGGCACGCACGTGTCGGCGAGCGCCGAGGTCGGGCTCATCAGCCTCGTGGGCGAATCGTCTGTCGGCGCCTCCAACCGCCGTGTCGAGGCGCTGGTCGGCCTCGACGCCTTCCGGTCGCTGGCCGCGGAGCGCGCGCTCGTCTCGCAGCTCACCTCCTCGCTCAAGGCGCCGCGCGAGCAGCTCCCCGCCCGCATCGCCGAGCTCCAGGCCAGCCTCAAGGCCGCCGAGAAGAAGATCGCGGCTTTCGAGGCCAAGGCGCTCGGAGACCGCCTGCCCGCCCTCGCCGGCACCGCGACCCGCGTCGGTGAGACCCTCGTGGTCGCCGAGTCGCTCGGCACCGCCGCGTCGGCCGACGACGTCCGCTCGCTCGCCCTCCAGGTGCGCGAGCGCCTCGGATCGGACGCCGCCGTCGTCGCACTGGGCGCCGTCGTGAACGAACGCCCCGTCGTCATCGTCGCGACCAACGACGCCGCGCGCGCCGCGGGCGCCAAGGCGGGCGCTCTCGCCAAGGGCGCCGCGGGCGTGCTCGGCGGCGGCGGAGGCGGCCGAGACGACGTCGCGCAGGGCGGGGGAGCGGATGCCGCCTCCCTGCCGGCCGCGCTGGCCGCCGTGAAGGACGCCCTCGCCGCGTGAGCGGCGCACGCTCATGAGCGGGTTCCGCAGGGGGACGCGGCTCGGTGTCGACGTCGGCAAGGCCCGCGTCGGGGTCGCGAAGTGCGACCCCGACGGGCTGCTCGCGACGCCGGTCGAGACCGTGCCGCGCGACGACGGCTCCGTCGCGCGCATCATCGCCCTCGCCGACGAGCACGGGGCCTTCGAGGTGCTGGTCGGTCTGCCGCTGAACATGAGGGGCGAGGACACCGCCTCGACCCGGGACGCACGGGAGTTCGCGGCGGCGCTGGCCGCGGCATCCACTCTCCCGGTGAGGCTCGTGGACGAGCGCCTCTCGACGGTCTCCGCACACGCGGCCCTGCGCAGTTCGGGCAGATCCCAGCGTTCGTCGCGTACCATCATTGACCAGGTCGCCGCGGTCGTCCTGCTCCAGCAAGCGCTCGATGTCGAGAAGAGCACCGGCCGTCCGCCCGGAATCACCGTCCCCCAGGAGCCAGCCTGATGCCCGACTCATCGCCTGACGGCGAAGCGATCCCCCAGTCGCGTCGCGCCGCCCGCGAAGCCGCAGCCCGCCGGTCCTCGACCGGCGCCACACCTGCGCAGGCCCCGGCCTCGTCGCCGGCGGCCGCTCCGCCGGCGTCGTGGGAGACGCTCGTCTCCGGGCCGTCGCCGGTGAGCCGGAGCGATTCCGCGCCGTCGCCGGCTCACGCCGCGCCGGCGGGCGACGGCTCCGGCGAGGGATTCCAGCCCGTGCCGCTTCGGACCCCGCGACCGGCGGACCCGGTCGGCGCCGAGGGCTCGTCCTCCGACGACGACCCATGGATCTTCGCCGGCGCCGGCGTCGGCCCCGCGATGCCCTACAGCCGCACCGCGAACGGCACCGCCGCCGGGGCCGCGCCCTCCGCAGCGCGGTCGGCGGCGCCCCGCGGCGACGCGCCGGCGGCGGACTTCGCGAGCGGGACGCTCGAGGAGCTGTTCAGCGGTTCCACCTCGACGGAGGACATCGGAGACGTGCCACCCGCCAAGAACCGGAGGCGCCGGCGCGCCGCGGGGTGGATCGCGCTCGGCGTGGTCCTCGCCATCCTCGGCGGCGTCGCCGCCGGCGGCCTCTGGGTGTGGAACACCTATGAGGACAACATCCGCGAGGTCATGGGGTGGGAGGAGCCCAAGGACTACGAGGCGGGCCTGGCCAACGGCGAGGCGTTCGTGACGATCGCCTCGGGCGACACCGGCTCGCCCATCTCGCAGTCGCTGTACGACGCCGGGGTGACCAAGACGCCCGACGCGTTCTACGACTACCTCATCGAGAGCGGGCAGAACCCGAACTTCCAGCCGGGCGTGTTCAAGCTGCAGAAGCAGATGACGAGCGAGGCCGCGCTGGCGGCGCTGCTCGATCCGGCCAACAAGCAGGAGTTCACGGCGCAGATCCCCGAGGGCTTCACGGTGGACGGCACGCTCGAGCGGCTCGCCGAGGGCACCGGGCTGCCGCTGGATCAGCTGCAGGCCGCCGCGGCGGACCCCGCCGCGTACGGCGTGCAGGCCGACAGCCTCGAGGGCTGGCTCTTCCCCGCGACCTACACGTTCGATCCGAGCGTCACCCCCCAGTCGGCGATCCAGACGCTCGTCGACCGCACGGTGCAGTCGCTGGACGAGGCAGGGGTGCCGCCCGAGGATCGTCAGCGCATCCTGACGATCGCGTCGATCATCCAGCGCGAGGCGCGGTTCGAGCAGGACATGCAGAAGGTGTCGACCGTCATCCAGAACCGGCTCGATCCGAGCAACCAGGAGACGTTCGGCAAGCTGCAGATGGACTCCACCGCGCAGTACGGCTACGGCGAGATGCACGACGGGACGGTGAGCTCCTCCGAAGAGGCGCTGAACGACCCCAACCCGTGGAACACCTACGTCCACACGGGGCTGCCGGTCGGACCGATCGCCAACCCCGGCGACGTCGCGATCGACGCGGCCATGCATCCCGCCGAAGGTCCGTGGCTCTACTTCGTCACGGTCAACATGAACACCGGCGAGACCGTCTTCACCGAGACCTACCGCGAGCACCTGCGATACGTCGAGCAGTGGCAGCAGTGGTGCGCCGACAACCCGGACTCGGGGTGCTGACGCCCGGCGCGACGCGTCTGGAGGTATGGGGCGATCCCATCGCGCACAGCCGCTCGCCGCAGCTGCACGCCGCCGCCTACGCGGTGCTGGGCCTGGACTGGTCGTACGGCCGCCGCCGCGTCGACGCAGCGTCGTTCGGGCAGGAGCTCGCCGGGCTCGACCGTGAGTGGCGCGGTCTGTCGCTCACGATGCCGCTCAAGGCGGTCGCCTTCGCCGCCGCGGCGACCCGCGACCGCCGGGCCGAGCTCACCGGCGCCGTCAACACGCTCCTGCTGCGGGGCACGGACTCGGGCATGCCCCGCGGCTTCAACACCGACGTCGGCGGCATCGTGCGCGCGCTCTCGGACGACCGGATCACCGTCGTCCCCCGTGCGCGGATCGTGGGAGCGGGCGCCACGGCGACGTCCGCCCTCGTGGCGCTGTCCGAGCTGGGAGCCAGCGAGGTGGAGGTGGCCGCCCGTCGGCCCGAGGCCGTCCACGCTCTGGTGCAGCTCGGAGAGCGGCTCGGCATCGCGGTCTCCCCGGCGCCGCTGGCGGCATCCGATCATCCCGCCGTCCCCGTGACGATCGCGACGCTCCCGGGCGAGGCGCAGCTGCCCGCCGCCGTCGCCGATGCGCTCGCGCGCTCGGGCGGGCTGCTCCTGGACGTCGTGTACGGGCACTGGCCGACCGCGCTCTCCGACGCGTGGGAGCGCGCGGGCGCTCCGGCACGGTCGGGCCTGGGCATGCTGCTGCACCAGGCCCTGCTGCAGATCCGCATCTTCCGCCACGGCGACCCCGACATGCCGATGGACCGGGAGGACGAGGCCCTCGCAGCCATGCGCCGCGTGCTCGTCGATCCTCACACGGCGTAACCCGCCCGCCCCGCGTGGGAGACTGGAGCAATGCTCCGCGTGCTCACGGCCGGCGAATCGCACGGCCCAGAACTCGTCGCCATCATGGAGGGACTTCCCGCCGGCGTCCCGATCTCCCGCGCTGCGATCCAGGCGGACCTCGCGCGCCGCAAGCTCGGCTACGGTCGAGGGTCGCGCATGAAGTTCGAGGAGGACGAGCTGACCATCTCGTCCGGCGTGGTCCACGGATCCTCGCTCGGCAGCCCCATCGCGCTGCGCATCGGCAACACCGAGTGGCCGAAGTGGGTCGAGGTCATGAGCGCCGAGCCGGTCGAGCTGACGGAGAAGTCGCGCGGTCGCGGTGCCGCGCTCACCCGCCCGCGCCCCGGACACGCCGACCTCGTCGGCATGCAGAAATACGGCTTCGACGAGGCCCGGCCGATCCTCGAGCGCGCGAGCGCCCGCGAGACGGCCGCTCGCGTGGCGCTCGGCGCCATCGCCCGCGCCTTCCTGGCGGAGCTCGGCATCCGCCTGGTCAGCCACACCCTGTCGATCGGCCCGGTCCGCGTCCCAGAGGGCGCAGCGCTGCCCGCACCCGACGACGTCGAGGTCCTCGACGCCGATCCGCTGCGCTGCTTCGACCCGGCAACGAGCCAGGCGATGGTCGCAGAGGTCGACGCCGCCCGCAAGGACGGCGACACGCTCGGTGGGATCGTCGAGGTGCTCGCCTACGGCCTGCCGCCCGGCCTCGGCTCGCACGTCCACTGGGACCGGCGCCTGGACGCCAAGCTCGCACAGGCGCTCATGAGCATCCAGGCGATCAAGGGCGTCGAAGTCGGCGACGGCTTCGAGACCACGCGCCGGCGCGGATCGGCGGCGCACGACGAGCTGTTCACGGCCGAGGACGGCATCACGCGCTCCAGCGACAAGGCGGGCGGCACCGAGGGCGGCATGTCCACCGGCACAGTGCTGCGCGTGCGCGCCGGCATGAAGCCGATCGCGACGGTGCCCCGCGCCCTGCGCACCGTCGACGTCTCCACCGGAGACGCCGCCTCCGCACACCACCAGCGCTCCGACGTGTGCGCGGTCCCGGCCGCCGGCGTCGTCGCCGAGGCGATGACCGCCGTCGTCCTGGCGGACGTGGTCCTGGAGAAGTTCGGCGGCGACAGCGTCGCCGAGACGCGTCGCAACATCGACGGCTACCTCGCGGCGATCCCCGAGGAGCTGCGCACGGCTGCCCGGAGCGACGCCGGCCTGCTCTCGCATGACGCCGCACTCTGACCCGGTCGTGCTGATCGGCCCGATGGGCTCGGGCAAGACCAGCATCGGCAAGAAGGCGGCGCGGGCACTGGGCGTCCCGTTCTTCGACACCGACGCCGCCGTGGTGCGCGAGCACGGACCGATCGAGCGGCTGTTCGCCGAGCACGGCGAGGAGCACTTCCGCGCGCTCGAGCGCGAGGCGGTCGTCGCCGGGCTCCGCGGCGGCGGCATCGTGTCGCTCGGCGGCGGCGCGGTCATGCACCCGCAGACGCGCGCCGACCTCGCCGGCCACCGGGTCGTGCTGCTGACCGTCACGGCGCGCGTGGTGGCCGGCCGCGTCCGCGACTCGGCCCGCCCGCTGCTTCAGGGCGAGGATGCCGTCCAGCGCTGGACCGCCATCTACGAGCAGCGGCGTCCGGTGTACGAGGAGCTCGCCGACGTGACCTTCGACACGTCGAGCGGACCGGTGCAGGATGTCGTGGACGCCCTCGTGGACTGGGTGCGCGGCGACGCGGCGCACGAGACGCTCGGGCCCGCTGGGGCCGAGCAGGAGGAGACGGACGTGCCCAGCGAGCGGAGCGAGTCGAGATGACGGATGCCACGACCATCGGCGTGAGCGGCGACGCGCGCTACGACATCACCGTGGGGCGCGGCATCCTGTCGACGCTCGGCGAGGCGCTGCCCCCCGCCGCCCGCAAGGTGCTGGTGATCCACCCCCCGACGCTCGCGGCGCAGGCCGAGCGCCTGCGCGCGCAGCTGATCGACGACCGCGAGGTGCTCCTCGCCGAGATCCCCGACGCCGAGGCCGGCAAGCGCATCGAGGTCGCCGCGTTCTGCTGGCAGGTGATGGGCAAGGCGGACTTCACCCGCACCGACGCCATCGTCGGATTCGGCGGGGGAGCGGTGACCGACCTCGCCGGCTTCGTCGCGGCGACCTGGCTCCGCGGCGTCGAGGTCGTGCAGGTGCCGACGACGGTGCTGGGCATGGTCGACGCTGCGGTGGGCGGCAAGACCGGCGTCAACACCGCCGAGGGCAAGAACCTCGTCGGCGCGTTCTGGGCGCCGCGCGCGGTCATCTGCGACCTCGATCTGCTCGATTCGCTCTCGCGCAACGAACTCGTCGCCGGGTACGCCGAGGTGGTCAAGGCGGGCTTCATCTGGGCTCCCGAGATCCTCGACCTCGTCGAGGCCGACGCCGAGGCCGCGGTCGATCCCCGCAGCGACGCGTTCCGGCGCACGATCGAACTCGCCATCGACATGAAGGCGCGGGTCGTGGGGGAGGATCTCCGCGAGGCCGGACTGCGCGAGATCCTCAACTACGGCCACACGCTCGGCCACGCGATCGAGCACGCCGAACGGTACCGCTGGCGCCACGGCGCCGCGATCTCGGTCGGCATGGTGTTCGCCGCCGAGCTCTCGCGGCTGGCGGGACGCCTGCCGGATGCCGCGGCGCAGCGTCACCGCGAGATCCTCGAGACCCTCGGGCTTCCGACGAGCTACCGCCCCGGCGCGTGGCCGCAGCTCCTGGCCACGATGCAGCGCGACAAGAAGAGCAGGGGCGGCATGCTGCGCTTCATCGTGCTGGACGACATCGCCAAGCCCACCGTGCTGCAGGCGCCGGACGAATCCCTGCTGTTCGCGGCCTACCAGGAGGTCGCGGGGTGACGGCGGCGGTCGCGCGACGCGTCCGCGAGGACGAGTGGGCGCGCGTGCGCGACCTCCGGATCCGTGCCGTGGGCGATCCGGACGCCGGCATCGCCTTCCTCTCCACCCCCGAGCAGGAGCTCGCGCACGACGACGAGTTCTGGCGCCGACGGACTCTGGACGCGGCGATCGGCGACGAGGCGGCGCAGTTCGTCGCCGAGGCCGACGGCCGGTGGGTCGGATCGGCCACCGTCCTCGTGCGCGCCGTCGGCACCGTCGACCACACCGGTCGCACCGTGTACACCGCCCGTGCCGACGTCGTCGGCGTCTACGTGAGCCCGGAGCACCGCGGCGCCGGCACGATCGACGCGCTGTTCGACGCCGCCGCCGCGTGGGTCGCCGGGCTCGGCATCCGTCGTCTCACCCTGGACGTCCACGCCGACAACACCCGTGCGCAGGCCGCCTACCGGCGCAACGGATTCGTCCCCACCGGCGAGACCTTCACGAGCACCATCGGGCCCGAGATCGTGATGGCGCGCGCGCTCTGAACCGGCGAGCCGGACCCACCGGAGCGGCGGCGTCACCCCGGTAGGGTGGGCGCGTGACCGTTCCGCGCCGCCTGCTCCTCGTCAACGGCCCCAACCTGAACCTCCTGGGCACCCGGGAGCCCGCCGTGTACGGGACGGCGACGCTCGCCGACGTCGAGCGGGTGACGACGGATGCCGCTGCCCGCCGCGGCTTCGAGGTCCGTGCCGTGCAGAGCAACCACGAGGGCGTGCTGCTGGATGCCATCCACGCCGCCCGCGAGGACTGCGCCGGCATCGTCATCAACCCGGGCGGGCTCACGCACACCTCGGTGGTGCTGCGCGACGCCCTGTCCGGCGTCGGGCTCCCCGTCGCCGAGGTGCACATCTCCGACATCCTCACCCGCGAGGAGTTCCGTCACCGTTCGTACGTCGCGGACGTCGCCATCGTCCACGTGATCGGCGAGGGCGTTCCCGGGTACGCCCGGGCGGTGGAGCTTCTCATCGACGCCGTCACAGGCCAGGCCGAGGGCTGACGGACCGGCGGGGGACCGGGCATCCCGTAGAATCGACCGTCGGCGCTCTCCGGCCCCCGGCCTCTTCGCCGGGCGTGACGCCCTCTCCTCTCGAACGAAACGGACCCGCACCCTCATGGCATCCACCGCAGACATCAAGAACGGCGTCGTCCTCAACATCGACGGTCAGCTCTGGAGCGTCGTGGAGTTCCAGCACGTCAAGCCCGGCAAGGGCGGCGCGTTCGTGCGCACCAAGCTCAAGAACGTCATGACCGGCAAGGTCGTCGACAAGACGTTCAACGCCGGCGCCAAGGTCGAGCTCGAGAACGTCGACCGCCGCGACTTCACCTACCTCTACAACGACGGCGAGGGCTTCGTCTTCATGGACGTCGCCGACTACGACCAGATCACGGTCGGCGCGGCGACCGTCGGCGACGCCGCGAACTTCCTGCTCGAGAACCAGCAGGTGCAGATCGCGCTCAACAACGGCAACCCGCTGTACGTCGAGCTCCCGGCATCCGTCGTCCTGGAGATCACCTACACCGAGCCGGGCCTGCAGGGCGACCGCTCGTCGGCCGGCACCAAGCCTGCCACCGTCGAGACCGGTTACGAGATCCAGGTGCCGCTGTTCCTCGAGACCGGAACGAAGGTCAAGGTCGACACCCGCACGGGCGACTACCTCGGCCGCGTCAACTGACGTCGGCGGCTGCTGACGATGAGCGCTCGTTCGAAGGCGCGCAAACGCGCGCTCGACATCCTGTTCCAGGCGGACGTCCGCGGCGACCAGCCGGCGACGATCCTCGCCGCCGAGGCGCGCCGCGCCGCCGGTGAGCCCGCACGCCAGGCCTCGTGGCTGTACGCCCGTGAGATCGTCGACGGGGTGATCGACAACCAGGACGCGATCGACGAGCAGATCACGACGTTCGCGAAGGACTGGTCCCTCGCCCGCATGCCCGCCGTCGACCGCGCCGTGCTGCGCATCGCCACGTGGGAGCTGCTGTACAACGACGAGGTGCCTGCCGCCGTCGCGATCGACGAGGCCGTGGAACTGGCGAAGGAGTTCTCCACCGACGACTCGGGCGCCTTCGTGCACGGCGTGCTCGCACGCATCGCCCGCGCGTCCTGACCGACCCCGGCCGGCCCGGCTGCCCCGACTGTCCGGAGCACTTGCCAGGATGGATGCCGTGACCCCGCCGTTCGTCGACCCGTCGCACATCCGCGGCCTCACCGACGCCGGCTCGTTCGAACGGGGCCGGGCCTATCTGGCCGAGGGCGCCGTGCAGCAGCTGTCGTGGGACCCGGCGACGTCCGTCATCGAGTCCGCGGTCGCCGGAAGCGGCGGCCGCACCTACCGCTGCCGCGTGCGCCTGGACGCACAGCGTCCCGACCGCCCGATCGCGGCGACGTCGTGCACCTGCCCCGTGCAGTTCGACTGCAAGCACACCGTCGCCACGCTGCTGGCGAGCAACCGTCTCGCCGGGTCCGCCCCTGCCGCCGGGGAGGGGACGTCGTGGCGCGCGGTCTTCGCCCCCTCGGCGCCCGCGCCGACGGAGCACGCGCCGCTCGCACTGGGTGTCGAGCTGCGCCAGCGCGTCCGCCGCGGCGCCTCCACGTGGGCGCCGGCACGGGTCGAGACGGCGACGCCGCGCGGCCTGCACCAGTTCGGCGCCGACGTGCTCGTCGGGCTGCGCCCCCTCCAGCGATCGGACCGGTCCGACGCATGGATCAAGGGCGCCGTCTCGTGGGACGCGCTGCGCCGGCCCGGCACCGCGTTCGACCCCGCGCAGGCGCGGTGGTTCGCCGAGCTCCACAGCATCGGGCGGGACGTCCGCTCCTTCGGCGCGTTCTCCGACGTCTCGGAGTGGCTCACCCTCGACGACATCGAGTCGAGCCTGCTCTGGCCGCATCTGGCCGCGGGGGCGGACCGCGGCATCCCCCTCGTCCCGACGAAGCGGGGCGCCGTGGTGACGCTCGCGAGCACCGCGACGGTCGCCGTCCACGCCCGGCGCTCGGCGCGCGGCCTCGACGTCGCCCCGGTGGTCACCATCGACGGCGAGCGGGCGGATGCCGCCACCGTGCGTCCGGTGGGACGCACGGGCGTCTACCGCTTCGCCGTCGCCCGAGAGCGGATCGAGCTCGTGCTGGCGCCCGTCGCGCTCCCCGAGCCGGTGCCTCGGCTGCTCGGCGCGCGCGAGGTCGTCAGAGTGCCCGTCGAGGAGGCCGACGAGTTCCTCCGCGACCATCTCCCGAGGATCGCGCGCCGCGTGAGCGTCGAGGCGCCCGGGATCGATCTGGCGGCACCGTCGCGTCCGCAGCTCGTGCTGCGCGTCCACTTCGAGCCGAACCACCGGCTCGTGTACGCCCTGGCGTGGCGCTACGACGGGAAGGAACTCGGCTTCGACGCCACCGGCGACGACGGGGACGCCGAGACCGAGTCGGAGATCCGCGCCCGGGTCCACGGGCTGTGGAGCGAGCACGCGCCGGTGGACTTCGCCTCCTCGGGCTCGCTCTCGGGCCTGGACGCCGCCGAGTTCTCCTCGCGGCTGCTGCCGCTGCTCGAGGCCGACGCCGACGTCCGCGTGGAGGTCTCCGGCGAGCGCCCGCGGTACCGCGAGCTCACCGGCGACCCGCGCATCGGCGTGCGCACGGTCGAGACGACCGACTCCGACTGGTTCGACCTGGGGGTGGTCGTCACGATCGACGGCCGGCGGATCCCCTTCGGCACGCTGTTCACCGCGCTCGCACGCGGCCGCCGGCGGATCCTGCTCAGCGACGGCGCCTACTTCTCGCTCTCGCACCCCTCGCTGCGACGCCTGCGCGATCTCATCGAAGAGGCGGGCGAGCTCGAGGAGTGGGAGGCCGGCCCCCGGATCAGCAGGTATCAGACGGCCCTGTGGGCGGACTTCGAGGATCTGGCCGACGAAGCGGAACCCGCGGTGGCCTGGCGTGAGACGGTCGACGCGCTGCGCGATGCCGACGGCGTACCGGCCGCGCCGCTCCCGTCCGCTCTGCACGCCGAGCTTCGGCCGTATCAGCGGGCGGGGTACGACTGGCTCGCCTTCCTCTGGCGGCACCGGCTGGGCGGCATCCTCGCCGACGACATGGGCCTGGGCAAGACGCTGCAGCTGCTGGCGCTCATCGCCCACGCGCGCGAGAGCGGCGAGACCCGCCCGTTCCTGGTCGTTGCGCCCACCTCGGTGCTGTCGACGTGGCGCAGTGAGAGCGAGCGGTTCACGCCGGACCTGCGGGTCGAGGTCGTCGACGCCACGCGAGCCAAGCGGCGGCGGTCGCCGGCCGACGCCGCCGGCACGGCCGACGTCGTCGTGACGTCGTACACGCTGCTCCGGCTGGACGAGCGCGAGTTCGCCGGCCTGGAGTGGGCCGGTCTCATCCTCGACGAGGCGCAGTTCGTCAAGAACAGCCGCACCCAGGCGTACCGCGCGGCACGGGATCTCCGCACCGACGTCGTCTTCGCCGTGACCGGCACCCCGCTGGAGAACAGTCTGACCGAGCTGTGGGCGCTGCTCTCGCTCACGGCACCCGGCCTGTTCGCCTCGTCCCGGCGGTTCCGCGAGGAGTACGTGGGCCCCATCGAGAAGGGCAAGGTGCCCGAGAACCAGGAGGGCGGGGCCTACCGTGCCGCTCGGCTGGACCGGCTGCGGCGACGCATCCGGCCGCTCGTGCTGCGGCGCACGAAGGAGCTCGTCGCCGCGGACCTGCCTGCCAAGCAGGAGCAGGAGGTCCGCATCGAGCTGGGCGCCGCCCACCGCGCCCTCTACGACACCGTGCTGCAGCGCGAGCGTCAGAAGGTGCTCGGGCTCCTGGAGGACCTGGATCGCAACCGCTTCATCGTGTTCCGGTCCCTCACGCTGCTGCGGATGCTGAGCCTTGCACCCGAGCTCGTGGATCCCGCGCACGCGAACATCCCGCCGAGCAAGCTCGGCGCCCTCTTCGAGCAGCTGGACGAGGCCCTCGCGGAGGGTCACCGGGCCCTCGTGTTCAGCCAGTTCACGTCGTTCCTCGGCCTCGTCGCCGCCGAGCTGGAGAAGCGCGGGGTGGCCTACGCGTACCTCGACGGGTCCACGCGGGATCGGGATGCCGCCGTGGCCGCGTTCCGCGGGGGAGAGGCCCCGGTGTTCCTCATCAGCCTGAAGGCCGGCGGCTTCGGCCTGACGCTGACCGAGGCCGATTACGTCTTCCTGCTCGACCCGTGGTGGAACCCGGCCGCCGAGGCGCAGGCCGTGGACCGCGCCCACCGCATCGGCCAGCACCGCAGCGTCATGGTCTACCGCCTCATCGCCTCGGGCACGATCGAGGAGAAGGTGATGGCACTGCAGCGGCGCAAGGCGCGGCTGTTCCGCTCGGTCATGGACGACGACGCCCTCTTCGGGCAGGCGCTCACCGCCGACGACATCCGCGGGCTGTTCGACGCCTGAGGACGAGCACACGCGGGTGGATCGGGTTTTGCACGGCCGGTGCGACAGGTGCCCGCGCGAGCCTCGCCTAGAATCATCTGGTTCGACACGGGAGGACACCCATGCGCATCACGGGCCTCGGCCACGCCGGAATGTTCATCGAGACGGCGGGGGGAAACATCCTCTGCGACCCTGTGATCGGCCCGACCTTCTTCGGGTCGTGGTTCCCGTTCCCCGACAACCGGGGACTCGACTGGGAGCGGTTCGGCAACGCCGACTTCCTCTACGTCTCGCACCGGCACCGCGACCACTTCGACCCGGCGCTCATGGACCGGTACGTGCCCAAGACCATCAAGGTGCTGCTGCCTGAGTACCCGACGGACGACCTCGAGCAGGATCTCCGCAGGCTCGGCTACGACGACATCATCTACACCCAGGCCGGCGTGCCGCTGGAGTTCGGACCGCTCAAGCTGATGGTGACGCCGCTGCGCGCGCCGAGTGACGGCCCGATCGGCGACTCGTCGCTGAGCGTCGACGATGGGACCGCCAGCATCCTGAACCAGAACGACTCGCACCCTCTGGATCTCGAGAAGCTGATGGCGTTCTCCAAGCCGGAGGCGTACTTCACCCAGGTGTCGGGCGCCATCTGGTGGCCGATGGTCTACGACCTGCCGCAGGACGCCAAGCAGAACTTCGCCAAGCTCAAGCGCGACGCGCAGAACAAGCGCGCGATGTACTACATCGAGAAGGTCGACGCCGAGCACGTCTTCCCGATGGCCGGCCCCCCGATGTTCCTGCGCGAGGAGCTCTTCCGCTACAACGGGACGGGGCTCGAGAACGACTCGATCTTCACCGACCAGCGCGAGTTCCTTGCGCACATGAAAGAGCTCCGGCCCGATCAGAAGGGCTACGAGTTCGTGCCCGGCACGGTCGTCGAGCTGAACGACGGCGAGCTCACGGTCACCCAGACGCTGTACACGGATGCCGAGATCGACCGCATCTTCGACGACAAGTGGGCCTACCTCGCCGAGCAGCGCGACTCCCGCCAGGACGAGATCCGCGCGGAGGAGGCGTCGCGGGCCCCGGTGCTCGCGCCGGATGAGATGCTCGCGGCGATCAAGGAGTGGTGGGAGCCGCTGCTGCGCCGCGCCCGCACGATCCGCAACGGCGTGGGCGGCGTGGTGCGCTTCCGCATCGGCGAGCTGGACATGGTCGTCGATTTCCCGAAGGCGAAGGTCCGGGAGTATGCCGGTGAGGAGTGCATCTACTGGTACACGATCCCCGCCGACCTCGTCTCCACCAACATCGCCGACCACGAGATCGACTGGTCGAACTCGATCTTCCTGTCGATGCAGTTCGAGGTGGGCCGCAGCGGCAAGTTCAACGAGTTCCTCACGACCTTCCTCAAGTGCCTCTCGCGCGACCGCATCGAGTACGTCGAGAACTGGTACGCCGAGCAGACCGACCAGACCGAGGACGCCCAGCTCGGCGACTGGCTGGTGCAGCGGCGGTGCCCGCATCTGCGCGCGGACCTCACCAAGACCGGGAAGATCGAGGACGGCGTGCTCACCTGCTCGCTCCACGACTGGAAGTGGGACCTCGCCAGCGGCAAGTGCCTCACCAGCCAGGGACACCCGATCCGCGCGTCGCAGGTGGAGGACGATCGCGCGGCGACGACGCCCGCCGCCTGAACCACCGCGCCGCCGTCTGGTTGTAGCTCATCTACAACCAGACGGCGGTCTGCTGTCGGTGCGGCTGTAGCAGGAGCGTGAATCTCGGGGCGCGCGTATCACTGCGGCTCCGATCGGGTCCTGATCACCGTGCCCGCCATCGCGGGCGATCACACCCGAAGGAGTCACGCCATGACCACCGTCCCCGTCCACGGCGCCGCCGGCGTCGTTCCCGCGTCCGCCGGCCGCCAGAACCCGCTCCGCGCCCTGATCGCCCTCGAGGCACGCGCGGAGTCCGCGCTCAAGGTGTCGCTGCAGCGCTGGAGCATCCCGGCGCTGCGCGTCGCGCTGGGAGCCGTCTTCGTCGTCTTCGGCGCGCTGAAGCTGATCCCCGGCGTGAGCCCCGTCGAGGCGCTGGTGAGCGCCACGTGGGAGAAGCTCACGTTCGGCATGGTCAGCGGCCAGGCCGCGTTGATCGCGACCGCCGTCATCGAGGTGCTCGCCGGAGCCCTGCTCATCGCCGGCGGCGCTTTCGCCCGAATCGGCCTCGTGGTGCTGGCGCTGGCGTTCGTCGGCATCCTGTCGCCGATCGTCCTGCTGCCCGCGGAGGTCTTCGGCCCGGTCGGTCCGACGCTGACCGGCCAGTACATCTTCAAGAACGTCGTGCTGATCGCCGCCGCCCTCGTGGTGGCATCCCGCGTCCTGCGCGGTCCCGCTGCCAGGCACTGACGTCGCCTCCACCGCGTGAAGGCCGGTCCCGTACGGGGCCGGCCTTCGCCGTGCCGTAGGATGGACGACGATCGCAGCAACCTTTAACACCGTCCTGTGAGGCGGAGAAGGGAGCCGGATGAGCACGCGCACCGTGCTGCACGAGGCCGACATCGCCCGGGCACTGACTCGGATCTCGCACGAGATCCTCGAGTCCAACAGAGGCCCCGACGGCCTCGTCCTCCTCGGCATCCCCACCCGCGGCGTCACGCTCGCCCACCGCATCGGCGCGCTCGTCGAGCAGTTCGGCGGAGCTTCGGTCGCCGTCGGCGCGCTGGACGTGACGATGTACCGCGACGATCTGCACCGCAACCCCACGCGCGCACCCCAGCCCACCCAGATCCCCGCGGGCGGCATCGACGGCAAGGTGGTCGTGCTCGTCGACGACGTGCTGTTCTCGGGCCGGAGCATCCGGGCGGCGCTGGATGCCCTGCAGGACATCGGACGACCGGCGGCCGTGCGCCTGGCGACCCTCGTCGACCGGGGCCACCGCGAGCTGCCCATCCGCCCCGACTTCGTCGGGAAGAACCTCCCGAGTGCGCGCGACGAGCGGGTGAACGTCCGTCTCACCGAGACCGACGGCCGCGAGGAGGTGACGATCGAGTCATGAGGCATCTCCTGGACACCCAGACGCTCGGCCGCGAGGACGCCCTGCGCGTGCTCGACGTCGCCGAGGACATGGCCGACACCCAGCAGCGCGAGGTGAAGAAGCTGCCGACGCTGCGCGGCAAGACCGTCGTCAACCTCTTCTTCGAGGACTCGACGCGGACGCGCATCTCGTTCGAGGCGGCCGCCAAGCGCCTGTCCGCCGACGTCATCAACTTCTCCGCGAAGGGCTCGAGCGTCTCCAAGGGGGAGTCGCTGCAGGACACGGCGCAGACGCTGCAGGCGATGGGGGCGGATGCCGTCGTCATCCGTCACGGTGCCTCCGGCGCCCCGCGCACGCTGGCCACGAGCGGGTGGATCAGCGCCGGCGTGGTCAACGCCGGCGACGGCACCCACGAGCATCCCACGCAGGCCCTGCTCGACGCGTTCACGATCCGCAGGCGCCGCTTCGGCCGGGAGAGCCGCGGACGCGACCTCGCCGGGGTCAAGGTCGCCATCGTCGGCGACATCCTGCACTCCCGCGTCGCGCGCTCGAACGTCTGGCTGCTGAACACGCTGGGCGCCGCGGTCACACTCGTCGCCCCGCCCACGCTCGTCCCGCAGGACATGTCCGGGTGGCCCGTGTCGGTCGTGTACGACCTCGACGAGGCGATCTCCGGCGCTCCGGACGCCCTCATGATGCTCCGCATCCAGCTGGAGCGCATGAACGCGGCGTATTTCCCCACTGAACGGGAGTATTCGCGCCGCTGGGGCCTGGACGCACGCCGCCTGGCCGCGCTCGGAGCCGATAGCATTGTCATGCACCCCGGACCCATGAACCGGGGCCTGGAGATCTCCGCCGAAGCCGCCGATTCGCCGCGCTCGACCGTGCTCGAGCAGGTGGCGAACGGCGTCTCGGTGCGCATGGCCGCGCTCTACCTGCTGCTGGCGGGAGCGGAGCGCACCACGGCCGACGACATCCCTGCGACGCACATCCCCGCGGCGGATCGCACAGCGAAGGAGAACACCCGATGAGCGAGACCTTCCTCTTCCGCGGAGCGCTGATCGAGGGCAGCGGCGCCGCCGATGTGATCGTCTCGGACGGTGTGATCGCCGAGATCGGCGCAGGCCTGAGCCGCACCGGCGCGACGACGGTCGACGTCGGCGGGCTCGTACTTCTCCCCGGCCTGGTCGACCTGCACACGCATCTCCGCGAGCCCGGGTACGAGGCATCCGAGACGATCCTCACCGGGTCCCGCGCCGCCGCCGCCGGCGGCTACACGGCCGTCTTCGCGATGCCGAACACCTCACCGGTCGCCGACACCGCCGGCGTCGTCGAACAGGAGCTCGCCCTCGGCGAGGCCGCCGGGTACGTCACCGTGCAGCCGATCGGTGCCGTCACCGTCGGGCAGAAGGGCGAGCGCCTGGCCGAGCTCGGCGCGATGGCGGACTCCCGCGCCCGCGTGCGCGTCTTCAGCGACGACGGCTTCTGCGTGTGGGACCCGCTCATCATGCGGCGCGCCCTCGAGTACGTGAAGGCGTTCGACGGCGTCATCGCGCAGCACGCCCAGGACCCCCGGCTGACCGAGGGCGCCCAGATGAACGAGGGCGCCGTGTCGGCCGAGCTCGGCCTCGCCGGCTGGCCCGCCGTCGCCGAGGAGTCGATCATCGCGCGCGACGTCCTCCTCGCCGAGCACGTCGGCTCGCGCCTGCACGTGTGCCACCTGTCGACGGCCGGTTCGGTCGAGATCATCCGCTGGGCCAAGAAGCGGGGCGTCGACGTCACCGCCGAGGTCACCCCCCACCACCTCCTCCTCACCGACGAACTGGTGCGCGACTACGACGCACGCTTCAAGGTGAACCCGCCGCTGCGCCGCGAGGAGGACGTGATCGCGGTGCGCGAGGGCCTGGCCGACGGCACGATCGACATCGTCGCCACCGATCACGCGCCGCATCCGGCGGAGGCGAAGGCCTGCGAGTGGCACGCGGCCGCGAACGGCATGGTGGGGCTGGAGAGCGCGCTGCGGGTCGTGCAGCAGTCGATGGTCGACACGGGTCTCATCACCTGGGGAGACGTCGCACGGGTCATGTCGCGGGAGCCCGCGCGCATCGGCCGGCTCTCGGGCCACGGCACTCCGCTCACCGAGGGCCAGCCCGCCTCCCTGACGTTCTACGACCCCTCGCCGCGGCGCACCTTCACCGCCGGTGACCTCCGCGGCCGCAGCGTCAACTCGCCCTACCTCGGGCGGGAACTCCCGGGCGACGTGCGGTGGACCCTCCACGGCGGCACGGCCACGGTCGCCGACGGCGTCCTCCTGGACGCACCGGGGGTCCGCGCATGACCCGTGAAGGCGCACTGGGCATCATCCTCGCCGTCACGGTCGTGCTCCTCGCCCTGCTCGTCTGGGCATGGCGACGACGCACCCGTCGTGACGCGCATCTCGCCGCTCCCGTGGGCGAGATCCCCCCGGGCGCCACCACCCGTTCGTCGTGGCCCGCGCTCTACGTGGCGACCACCCGGCACGGCCAGCCGCTGGAGCGCCTCGCCATCGGCGGCCTGGGCTTCCGCTCGCGGTCCGACGTCACGGTGACCGACGCCGGCATCGCCCTCGACGTGACCGGCAGGCCGCGGGTCTTCCTCGCCGCCGACCGGATCCAGGACGTCGCGCAGGCGACGGTGGCGATCGACCGCGTGGTCGAGCGCGACGGCCTCGTCCGCCTCGCCTGGCGCCTCGACGACGGCACCGTCGTCGACTCCTACTTCCGACCTCAGGATGCCTCCGCCCGCGCCCTCGCCGACGCCATGGCCGCCATCCTTCCCCCGACCCAGACGGGAACACGCGCATGAACTCCCTCTTCCAGACCGACCCCGCCGTCCTGGTGCTCGAGGACGGCACCCGCCACGTCGGGCGCGCCTACGGCGCCATCGGCACGACACTCGGCGAGGTCGTCTTCTCCACCGGGATGACCGGCTACCAGGAGACCCTCACCGACCCCTCGTACGCGGGCCAGATCGTGCTGCAGACCGCTCCCCACATCGGCAACACCGGCATGAACCGCGAGGACCCCGAGTCACGGCGCATCTGGGTGTCCGGGTACATCGTGCGCGACCCCTCGCGCGTGGTGTCGAACTGGCGGGCCGACGAGTCGCTCGACGACGCGCTCGTGAACGACGGCGTGGTCGGCATCAGCGGCATCGACACGCGCGCCGTCACGCGCCACATCCGGTCGGCCGGAAGCATGCGCGGCGGCGTCTTCTCCGGCGAGGCCGCGGGAATCGACCCGGAGGAGCAGCTGCGCCTCGTCCGCGAGGCGCCCGAGATGGCGGGCCGGAACCTCTCGGCCGAGGTGTCGGTCGCGGCCGCCGAGGTCACGAAGGCGACGGGGGAGCGGATCGGCAACCTCGCGGTGCTCGACCTCGGCGTCAAGCGGGCCACGGTCGACAACCTCGCGGCACGGGGCTTCGACGTCCACGTGCTGCCGCAGGACGTCTCCATCGACGACATCCGCGCGATCGACCCGGTCGCGGTGTTCTACTCGAACGGCCCCGGCGACCCCGCCGCCTCGGGGGATCACGTCGACCTCCTTCGCGGCGTCCTCGACGACGGCCTGCCGTTCTTCGGCATCTGCTTCGGCAATCAGCTGCTGGGGCGCGCCCTCGGACTCGGCACGTACAAGCTGCCGTTCGGCCACCGCGGGATCAACCAGCCGGTCCTCGACAAGGCCACCGGCCGCGTCGAGATCACCGCGCACAACCACGGTTTCGCCGTCGACGCCCCGGTCGAGGGCGCGTTCGACAGCCCGAACGGCTACGGCCGCATCGAGGTGAGCCATGTCGGCCTGAACGACCAGGTCGTCGAGGGACTGCGCGCGCTGGACATCCCGGCGTTCTCGGTCCAGTACCACCCCGAGGCGGCGGCCGGCCCGCACGACGCCAATTACCTGTTCGACCGCTTCCGCGACCTGGTCGTCGCGACCCTGGAGACCAAGAAGAATGCCTAAGCGCGACGACATCCACTCCGTCCTCGTCATCGGATCCGGTCCGATCGTCATCGGCCAGGCGGCCGAGTTCGACTACTCCGGCACGCAGGCCTGCCGCGTGCTGCGCGAAGAGGGCATCCGGGTCATCCTGGTCAACCCCAACCCGGCCACGATCATGACCGACCCCGACTTCGCCGATGCCACCTACATCGAGCCGATCACCCCCGAGGTGATCGAGACGATCCTCGCCAAGGAGAAGCCGGACGCCATCCTGCCGACGCTCGGCGGGCAGACCGCCCTCAACGCGGCGATGGCTCTCCACGATCGCGGCATCCTGGACAAGTACGGCGTCGAGCTCATCGGCGCGAAGGTCGACGCCATCCGCAAGGGCGAGGACCGCCAGATCTTCAAGGAGCTCGTCCTCGAGGCGGGCGCCGACGTGGCCCAGTCCGTCATCTGCCACTCGATGGACGACCTGATCGAGGGCGCCGAGAAGCTCGGATACCCGCTGGTGGTGCGTCCGTCCTTCACGATGGGCGGCCTCGGCTCGGGCTTCGCGTACGACGAGGCCGACCTCCGCCGCATCGGCGGTGCCGGCCTGCACGACTCGCCCACGAACGAGGTGCTCCTGGAGGAGTCCATCCTCGGGTGGAAGGAGTACGAGCTCGAGCTCATGCGCGACACCGCCGACAACACGGTCGTCGTCTGCTCCATCGAGAACGTCGACCCGGTCGGCGTCCACACCGGCGACTCGATCACCGTCGCCCCCGCTCTCACCCTCACCGACCGCGAGTACCAGAAGCTCCGCGACATCGGCATCGACATCATCCGGGCCGTCGGCGTCGACACCGGCGGGTGCAACATCCAGTTCGCCGTCGACCCCGCGACCGGGCGCATCATCGTCATCGAGATGAACCCGCGCGTGTCGCGCTCGTCGGCGCTGGCCTCGAAGGCGACGGGATTCCCCATCGCGAAGATCGCCGCGAAGCTGGCGATCGGCTACCGCCTCGACGAGATTCCCAACGACATCACGAAGGTGACGCCGGCGAGCTTCGAACCGACGCTGGACTACATCGTGGTGAAGGTCCCGCGCTTCAACTTCGAGAAGTTCCCGGCCGCCGACACCACGCTCACGACCACCATGAAGTCGGTCGGCGAGGCCATGGCGATCGGTCGCAACTACGCCACGGCCCTGCAGAAGGCGCTCCGCTCGCTCGAGAAGCGCGGCTCGAGCTTCCACTGGGGCGACGAGGACCGGTCGGTGGCCGAGCTCCTGGAGATCGCGAAGACGCCCACCGACGGCCGCATCGTCGTCCTGCAGCAGGCGCTTCGCAAGGGGGCCACCGTCGAGCAGGCCTTCGACGCCACCAAGATCGACCCGTGGTTCCTCGACCAGATCGTGCTCATCAACGAGGTCGCCGAGTTCGTGCGCCGGGCGGGGGAGTTGGATGCCGCCACCCTCCGCATCGCGAAGGAGCACGGCTTCAGCGACGCCCAGATCGCGCAGCTGCGCGGCGACACCGAGGCCGAGGTGCGGGGCGTCCGCCACGGGCTGGGCATCCGCCCGGTCTACAAGACCGTCGACACCTGCGCGGGGGAGTTCCCGGCGCTCACGCCCTACCACTACTCCAACTACGACGCCGAGACCGAGGTGTCCGCCTCCGAGCGCACCAAGGTCGTCATCATCGGCTCGGGCCCCAACCGCATCGGGCAGGGCGTCGAGTTCGACTACTCGTGCGTGCACGCGTCGTTCGCGCTCGCCGACGCCGGCTACGAGACCATCATGGTCAACTGCAACCCCGAGACGGTCTCGACCGACTACGACACCTCCGACCGCCTCTACTTCGAGCCGCTGACGCTCGAGGACGTGCTGGAGGTGCTGCATGCAGAGTCCCGGTCGGGGAGGATCCTCGGCGTCATCTGCCAGCTCGGCGGCCAGACGCCGCTGGGCCTGGCCAAGGGCATCGAGGAGGCCGGCTACACGATCCTCGGCACGAAGCCCGCAGCGATCGACCTGGCGGAGGAGCGCGAGCAGTTCTCGCGCCTCCTCGACGACGCCGGGCTCGTCGCGCCGCGCAACGGCACCGCGATCGACGTCGAGGGCGCTGTCGCCGTGGCCGAGGAGATCGGCTACCCGGTCCTCGTGCGCCCGAGCTTCGTGCTGGGCGGCCGCGGCATGGAGATCGTGTACTCGACCGAGGCGCTGCGCGACTACTTCGTGCGCATCGCCGACCAGGCCATCATCGGCCCCGGCCTTCCGCTGCTCGTGGACCGGTTCCTCGACGACGCCATCGAGATCGACGTCGACGCGCTGTTCGACGGTGAGGAGCTCTACATCGGCGGCGTGATGGAGCACCTCGAGGAGGCCGGCATCCACTCCGGCGACTCGTCGTGCACGCTGCCGCCGGTGAGCCTCGGACGCACCGACATCGACCGCGTGCGCGAGGCGACGCGCGCCATCGCCGAGGGCGTGGGCGTGCGGGGCCTGCTCAACGTGCAGTTCGCCATCTCGGCCGGCGTCCTCTACGTCATCGAGGCGAACCCGCGCGCCAGCCGCACGGTGCCGTTCGTGTCGAAGGCGCTGGGCATCCCGCTGGCCAAGGCCGCCGCGCGCGTCATGGCCGGCGCGACCATCGCCGAGCTGCGGGGCGAGGGCATGCTGCCCGAGCAGGACGGCTCGCGCGTGCCCCTGGACGCCCCGGTCGCCGTCAAGGAGGCCGTGCTGCCTTTCAAGCGGTTCCGCACGGCGGACGGCCAGACGGTGGACTCGGTCCTCGGCCCCGAGATGCGCTCCACGGGCGAGGTGATGGGGATCGACCGCGACTTCCCGACCGCGTTCGCGAAGTCCCAGGAGGCGGCCTACGGCGGCATGCCGCAGTCGGGCACCGTGTTCATCTCGGTGGCCGACAGCGACAAGCGCGCCGTGATCCTGCCCGCCCACCGGCTGCAGGAGCTGGGCTTCGACCTCGTCGCCACGGAGGGCACCGCCGAGATCCTCGCCCGCAACGGCATCGCGGTCGACGTCGTCCGCAAGTACTCCGAGACGCACGGCTCCGGCGACACGAACATCGTCGACCTCATCAACGCCGGCGAGATCGACATCGTCGTGAACACCCCCTCGGGAGGAGCGGCGCGCGCCGACGGCTACGAGATCCGCGCCGCGGCCGTCGCCGGCGACAAGGCGCTGTTCACCACGATGGCCGTCCTCGGAGCGGCGGTCAGCGCGCTGCCGGTGCTGCGCGACGGCTTCGACGTGAAGAGCCTGCAGGAGTACGCCGCCGACCGGCGGGCGGACGCATGACCTCATTCGGCGAGCGCATCCGCGCCGAGATGGCGGCGCACGGGCAGCTGTGCGTCGGCATCGACCCGCACGCGCACCTGCTCGCCGAGTGGGGGCTGGATGCCTCGCCCGCGGGCGTGCGCGAGTTCGGCCTCCGCGTGGTGGAGGCCGCCGCGGGACGCGTGGCCGTGGTCAAGCCGCAGGTGTCGTTCTTCGAGCGCTTCGGATCGGCGGGGATCGCCGCGCTGGAGGACGTGCTCGCCGCCGGCCGCGAGGCCGGGCTCGTGGTCATCGCCGACGCCAAACGCGGCGACATCGGCTCGACGATGGACGCGTACGCCGAGGCGTGGCTCGAACCCGGGTCGCCTCTGGAGGCGGACGCGGTCACGGTGAGCCCGTTCCTCGGCGTCGGGGCGCTGGAGGGCACGTTCGAGCTCGCGCAGCGCCACGGCAAGGGCGTCTTCGTGCTCGCCGCGACCAGCAATCCCGAGGCGCTGACCCTGCAGCGCGCGCATCACGCGGGCGGCGAGACCGTCTCCGCCGCCATCGTGCGGGAGGTCTCCGCGCGCAACGCCGCCGTGACGCCGGACGGCCGGTGGGGGAGCCTCGGCTTCGTCGTCGGGGGCACCGTGGACTGGGCGGATGCCGGGCTCCGGCCGTTCTCCCCGGTGGCGCCGATCCTGGGTCCCGGCTTCGGGCACCAGGGCGCCGAGCCGCACCAGCTCCGCGCGCGCTTCGGCGCGCTGTCGCAAGCGGTGATAGCGTCGGAGAGCCGCAGCATCCTGGCTGCCGGACCCGACCGGCTCGCCGCGCGCATCTCCGAGCGCGCCCTTCTCTACCGTGGTGAGTGACATGCCCGATTCGCGCACTGTACCCAATGGGGCTTCGCCCCATGCCTCCGGCGCACCTGGGCGGCCGCCCGAGGTCGACCGTGCGGCGGCATCCCGCCGTGCCGTCGCCGCCCGCCGCGAGCGCGCCGCACTGAAGAAGGACGTCGCGATGCGGGTGATCACGCCGCAGGAGCTCCTGCGGCGCGCCCTCGCCGACCCCTCATCACCGGCGGGCGCGATGCGCGTGCCCGAGTTCCTCACCGCGATCCCCGCGATCGGCGAGGGCAAGCGCGACCGCATCCTCCACGACCTCGAGATCTCGCCGGTCAAGCGTCTGGGCGGCCTCGGCTCGCGCCAGCGTGAGGATCTGCGGCGATTCCTCGACACCCGCTGGCCGGAGCTGGAGCCCCGCGGCGGCCGCAGCCGCCTCGTGGTGCTGGCCGGTCCGACGGCCGTCGGCAAGGGGACGGTCGCCGCCTACATCAAGGAGCACCACCCCGACATCCACCTCTCGGTCTCGGCGACCACGCGCGCGCCGCGCCCGGGCGAGGTCGACGGCGAGCACTACTTCTTCGTCGACGACGCCGAGTTCGATCGCATGGTCGAAGGCGGCGAGCTGCTCGAGCACGCGACGGTCCACAACGCGTACCGCTACGGCACGCCGCGCGGCCCGATCGAGAAGGCTCTCGCCGTCGGACGCACCGTCCTGCTCGAGATCGACCTCCAGGGTGCGCGGCAGGTGCGCGAGGCCGACCCGTCGGCGACCCTGGTGTTCCTGCTGCCGCCGAGCTGGGACGAGCTCGTCCAGCGCCTCGTGGGTCGCGGCACGGAGGACGCCGCCGAACGCGCACGGCGTCTGCGGACCGCCAAGACCGAGCTGGCGTCGCAGAGCGAGTTCGACTACCGCGTCGTGAACGACGACGTGGCCCGCGCCGCCGCCGAGGTCGCCGCCCTCGCGCACTGACAGCGGCCCGTCCCGTAGACTAGTGGGATGCCTCGGCACCCGAGGCCCGCAGACTCCCACTCCTTCCATCCGATCCAGGAGGTTTCGCCATGGCCGGAACGAACCAGGGCATCATCGAGCCCCCCATCGACAGCCTGCTCGAGAAGGTCGACTCGAAGTACCAGCTCGTGATCTACGCGGCCAAGCGCGCGCGCCAGATCAACGACTACTACTCCGACCTGCACGAGGGCAACCTCTTCGACAACGTCGGTCCGCTCGTGGACTCGACGGTCGAGGACAAGCCGCTGACGATCGCGCTGCACGAGATCCACGAGGACAAGCTGCGCCTTCGCCACCTCGAGTGACCTGTGACACCCTGATGCCCCCGTCGACGGAGAAGTCCGTCCACGGGGGCATACTGGTGTCCGCCCCCTCGGCGCCCACGTCCGCGTCCGAGGCCTGACAACTGGAGCATCGATGACCGAACTGCGTCTGTTCACGTCCGAGTCCGTCACCGAGGGGCACCCCGACAAGATCTGCGACCAGATCTCGGACTCGATCCTCGACGCGATCCTCACCGACGACGCCGACGGACGCGTCGCGGTCGAGACGCTGGTGACCACCGGGCTGGTCCACGTCGCGGGCGAGGTGTCCACCTCGGCGTACGTCGAGATCCCGGCCATCGTGCGCGACGTCGTCAACCGGATCGGGTACACCTCGAGCGAGACCGGCTTCGACGGCGACTCGTGCGGCGTGAGCGTGTCGATCGGCGCGCAGTCCTCCGACATCGCCGCCGGCGTCGACAAGGCGTTCGAGCGGCGCGAGGACGGCTCGGAGGATCCTCACGACCTGCAGGGCGCGGGCGACCAGGGCATCATGTTCGGCTATGCCACGACCGAGACGCCGCAGCTCATGCCGATGGCCGCTTGGACCGCTCACCGCATGGCCGAGCGCCTCGCCGAGGTGCGCCGCTCCGGCGAGCTGCCGTTCCTGCGGCCGGACGGCAAGACGCAGGTCACGCTCGGCTACGAGGGCCACACCCCCAGAACGGTCGACTCGGTCGTGCTGTCCACGCAGCACCACCCCGACATCTCGCAGAAGGCGCTGCGCGCCGCCGTGCGGGCCGAGGTGATCGACCCCGTGCTCGAGGCGACGGGGCTCGACCTCGCCGACGTGAAGTTCTACATCAACCCCGCGGGGCCCTTCGTGATCGGCGGGCCTAAGGGCGACGCCGGCCTCACCGGGCGCAAGATCATCATCGACACCTACGGCGGCGCCGCCCGTCACGGCGGCGGTGCGTTCAGCGGCAAGGACCCGTCGAAGGTCGACCGCTCCGGCGCGTACGCGATGCGCTGGGTCGCGAAGAACGCGGTCGCCGCCGGTCTCGCTGAGCGGCTGGAGGTGCAGGTGGCGTACGCCATCGGCAAGGCCAAGCCCGTGGGACTGTACGTCGAGACGTTCGGCACCGGCACGGTGGCCGACGAGGTGATCACGCGGGCCATCCTCGAGGTCTTCGACCTGCGTCCGAAGGCCATCATCGACCAGCTCGATCTGCTGCGCCCGATCTACGCGCAGACGGCGGCGTACGGCCATTTCGGGCGGGAGCTGCCCGACTTCACGTGGGAGCGCACCGACCGCGCAGACGCGCTGCGCGCGGCCGCCGGGCTCTGACTGCGGCCGCGTGACCGCGGTGCGCGACGAGCCTCAGCCCGACGAGGGCGACGCACGGCGTGGGCGTCGCATCGCCCGCGTGCTCATCGACTCCCCACTGCCACAGCTGGATCGCCTCTTCGACTACGAGATCCCCGCCGCGCTCACCGCCGATGCGGTCCCCGGCGTGCGCGTGCGGGTCCCGCTGCGCAGCGCAGGCCGGATGGTCGACGGGCTGCTCGTCGAGGTGGGGGAGCCCGATGCCGATGGGCGGCCCCTCTCTCAGCTCGAGGCCGTGGTGTCGCCGGTGCCGGTGCTGACCCCCTCGCTGTACGCCCTGGCCCGCAGGGCCGCCGACCGGGCCGCGGGTTCGGCGGGCGACATCCTGCGCCTCGCGATCCCCAAGCGCATGGTGAGGGCCGAGAAGGCCTGGCTGGCCGCAGACCCGCCGGCCCGTCCCGAGGTGGATCCCGCCCACGTCGCATGGGCGGACGACGTGCTGGGCGCGTATCCGGGGCTGGCGGAGGCGCTGGACCGCGGCGAGCGCCTCGCTGTCGACGCACCCCCCGTTCCGGCGGTGCTCGACGACGGGCGCGCGGTCGGCTCGTGGGCGGTGCTGCTCTCCGCTGCGGCGACGCACACGCTGGCCGCAGGGCGCAGCGCCGTGGTGGCGGTGCCCGACCATCGTGACCGCGCCCAGCTGGAGGCCGTGCTGGAGGCGCGGATCCCCGCCGATGCGCTCGTCCGCGACGACGCCAAGCAGAGCGGGCCGGCCCGCTACGCCGCGTTCCTGCGCACGCTGGACGCCGCGCCGTGCGTCGTCATCGGCAACCGGTCCACCGTGTACGCGCCTGTCTCCGACCCCGGGCTCGTCGCGATCTGGGACGACGGCGACCCGCTGCTCGGCGAGCCGCTCAGTCCCGGCGTCCACGCGCGCGATGCCGCCCTGCTGCGCCACGAGCTCGACGGCGGCGCGCTCGTGTTCGCGGGGCACACCCGCACCGCCGACGTGGAGCGCCTCGTGGCGATCGGCTGGGTCAGGGACCTCCCGGCCGCGCGGCGGATGAGCCCCCGGGTGGTCCTCAGCGCCACCCGTGAAGGGGAGTCGCGCGCCGCGCGCGTGCCCTCCTCGGCGTTCGCCGCGGCGCGCGAGGCGCTCTCGGGGGGACCGGTCCTCGTCCAGGTCGCGCGCCCCGGCTACGCCCCGGTCCTGGTCTGCGCGGCGTGCCGGCACCCGGCGCGCTGTCCGCACTGCGGCGGCCCCCTGCACGCCGCCCGCCACGGCGCGGTGCCGACGTGCTCCTGGTGCGGGCGCGCCGCCCACGCGTGGGCCTGTCCCGAGTGCTCCTCCACGATGCTGCGGATGGCTTCGGCCGGGAGCGAGCGCACCGCAGACGAACTGGGCCGCGCGTTCCCCGGCATCCGGGTCATCCTCGCCGACGGGGACCACCCCGTGATGCAGGTCGACGAGCGTCCGGCCCTCGTGGTCGCGACCCGCGGCGCAGAGCCTCTCGCTCTCGGCGGCTACCGGGCGGTGATCCTGCTGGACGGCGACCGGATGCTGATGGCCGACGACCTCCGCATCGGCGAGTCGTGCCTGCGCTGGTGGTCGAACGCCGCCGCCCTGGCCGCGCCCGGGGCGCCGGTCCACCTCGTCGGCGTGGCGGGCGAGATCGCGCGCGCGCTGGCCACGTGGACGCAGGCGTCGTACGCCCGCGGCGAACTGGCCGACCGTGCGCCGCTGCGCATGCCGCCCACCGTGCGGGTGGCCGCCGTGGACGGGCCGCGCACCGCCGTGGACACGGCTCTGGCGGAGCTGCGCCGGGCGGTTCCGGAGCTCGACGCGGAGGCCGTGCTGGGGCCGCTCCCGCGCGGCGAGGCGGTGCGGGCTCTGGTGCGCTTCGAGTACGCGCTCGGCGCGCGGGTCGCCGAGAGCCTGCGCGCCTCGGTCGTGAGCCAGGCCGTGAAGGGCAGGCGTCCGGCGAAGGGTCGTGCCCCTGCGGCCGCCAATACACTGAAGGTCCGGGTCGACGTGCCCGACCCCGACCTCTGATCCGTTCAGGAGCTTCATGCGCCTCGTCTTCGCCGGCACACCGGCGCCGGCTGTGCCGTCGCTGCGCCGGCTCGCGGCATCCGCCCACGACATCGCCGCGGTCGTCACCCGCCGTGACGCGCCCGTCGGGCGCAAGCGGGTGCTCACGCCGTCGCCCGTCGCGGCGGCCGCAGAGGAGCTGGGGCTCCCGGTGATCCGCGCCGATCGGCTGGACGAGGACGCCACCGGGCGGATCGCGGCGCTCGCGCCCGACCTCGGCGTCATCGTCGCCTACGGCGGCCTCGTGCGCGAGCCGCTCCTGTCGACGCCGGCGCACGGGTGGATCAACCTCCACTTCTCGCTGCTTCCGCGCTGGCGGGGCGCCGCGCCAGTCCAGCACGCGCTGATCGCCGGTGACGCGCAGACCGGGGCGAGCGTGTTCCAGCTGGTGCCCGAGCTCGACGCCGGCGATGTGTTCGGCGAGCTCGCCGTCGACATCCCGGGCGATGCGACCGCGGGCGACCTCCTCGCGTCGCTCGCGGAGGACGGCGCCGGGCTCCTCGCCGAGGTCGTGGACGCCATCGGCAGCGGGGCCACCGTCGCTCGCCCGCAGGCCGGCGAGGTCACCTACGCCGGCAAGCTCGGCGACGAGGACGGTCGCATCCGGTGGGACGAGCCGGCGCCGGCGGTGCTCGGCCGCATCCGCGGCGTCACCCCCGAGCCGGGGGCGCACACGACGATCGAGGGCGCACGCTTCAAGGTCCTGGCGGTCGCCGAGGCGCCCGCGGACGCACCCGCCCTCGCGCCCGGGATGCTCGCCTTCCACGGCAAGGAGGTCCTCGCCGGCACGGGCTCGACGCCGATCGTGCTCGACACCGTGCAGCCGGCGGGCAAGGGCGCCATGCGCGCCGCGGACTGGTGGCGGGGCCTGCGCGACGCGACCCCGGTGGCGGGATCGTGAGCCGCACGGTCGCCGCGCGCCGGGTCGCCTACGACACGCTGCGAGCGGTCCACGAGTCCGACGCCTACGCCAATCTCCTGCTGCCCACCGCGATCACGCGTGCGGGGCTCTCGACCGCCGACGCCGCCCTCGCGACGGAGCTCACCTACGGGACGCTGCGGCGGCAGGGTACCTACGACGCCGTCATCTCCATCGCCGCCGACCGTCCCGTCGCCGACATCGACCCCGCGGTGCTGGATGCGCTGCGCCTGGGCGTCCACCAGCTGCTGTCGACCCGGGTGGCCTCGCATGCCGCCGTCAACGAGTCGGTCGAGCTCGCCCGCGCGGCGGGCGGCCGCGGTGCGGGCGGGTTCGCCAACGCGGTGCTGCGGCGCGTCTCGCGCGACACCCCCGGCGACTGGATGACCCATGTGGCCGCCAGCGCCCGGTCCGATGACGAGCAGCTCGGCCTGCTGTTCTCGCACCCGGTGTGGGTCGTGCGCGCATTCCGGCGCGCCCTCGCCGCGGAAGGGCGCGCCGACGAGCTGGAAGCGCTCCTCACCGCCGACAACGCATCGCCGCGCGTCACGATGGCCGCGCTCCCGGATCTCGCCGAGGTGCCCGACGACGCCCGCCGCACGCCGTTCTCGCCGATCGGCTTCCGTCTGGGCGGCGGCGACCCCGACGCACTGGTGCGGGGATCCGAGGGGCGCGTGCGCGTGCAGGACGAAGGCTCGCAGCTGGCCGCACTCGCCCTGACGCGGGCGATGCCGGTCTCGGCGGGGGAGCGCTGGCTCGACCTGTGCGCCGGCCCCGGCGGCAAGACCGCCGTGCTCGCGGCCGAGGCGCTCGCGCACGGGGCGTCGCTCGAGGCTAACGAGATCTCGCCCGCGCGGGCGGGGCTCGTCCGCCAGGCGCTGGCCGGGGTGCCGCTGGAGGTTTCGGTGTCGGAGGAGGACGGTCGCACGCGCGCCGGCGGTTCTCCCGACACCTACGACCGGATCCTGGTGGATGCCCCGTGCACCGGCCTCGGCGCGCTGCGGCGCCGTCCCGAGGCGCGGTGGCGCAAGGCGCCCAGCGACGTCCCCGGACTCACCGAACTGCAGCGTGAGCTGCTGAACGCCGCTGTGAGCGCGCTCCGGCCGGGCGGCGTGGTCGCGTACGTCACGTGCTCGCCGCACCTCGCCGAGACCTCGGGCGTGGTGTCCGACATCCGCCGGGAGTGGGACGGCGCGCTCGAAGAGCTGTCGGCGCGCGAGGTCATCACGGCCCTGTCCGCCGCCGACCCCGGCATGCCTCCGCAGACGGACGGCAGCGGACGCGCGCAGCTGTGGCCGCACCGTCACAACACCGACGCGATGTCGGTGTCACTCCTGCGCCGCGTCTGAGCACACTTCCGCAGCGCCGCGTCGGGGCGACGAGCCGCAACACCGGAGTCACTCGGCGAGTCGCATCGACCGGGGCATCTGCTCGAACTCGGCGCGCAGCGCGATCAGCGCCGCGCTGTGCGCGCGGCCGAGGGCGCGCGCGTCGACGGTCACCTCGGCGCCCTCGGGCAGAGCCTCCGCGATCTCGCGCAGCACCGCGACGACGCGCTCCATCCCGGCCAGGCCCAGCTCGCCGGAGAGGCGCAGCGTGCGCCCGTGGTCGGTGTCCTCGACGGTGAACGCCGGAACGGCGATGCTGTCGTGAGCCTCGAGCATGTGCATGCCGAAGCGCTCGGCCAGCGTCTCGAGCAGAGCGATGGCGCGCACGGAGTTGCCGTGCACATCGAGACGGGGGCTGAACGCGGCGACGCCGAACTGCGAGGGGGCGACGGCGAGGAGCCCGCCGCTGACGCCGCTCTTGGCGGGAAGGCCCACCCGCAGCAGCCACTCGCCGGAGTAGTCGTACATGCCGCAGCTCGTCATGATCGACAGCACGTCGCGCGCGACCGCCTCGGCGACGACGCGCTCGCCCGTCACCGGGTTCACCCCGCCGAACGCGAGCGTCGCGGACATCACCGCCAGGTCGCGCGCGGTCACGAGCAGCGAGCACTGCCGGAAGTAGGTCTCGACCGCTGCGTCGACCGGGCCGTCGATGATGCCGTGGGACCGCAGGAGGTGGGCGAGCGCGCGGTTGCGATCGCCGGTGGCGGACTCGGAGGCGTACACCCGCTCATCGACCCACAGCGAACGTCCCGCGAACGCGGACAGTCCGGCGACGATGTGCGCCGTCCTCTCGTCCACGCCGTCCCCGGGGATGAGCGCCGACGTCGCGATCGCGCCGGCGTTGACCATCGGGTTGGCGGGGCGTCCGGTCACCGGCTCGAGACTGATCGCATTGAACGGCTCGCCGCTGGGCTCGGCACCCACCTTGCGCAGCACGGCATCCCGCCCGCGGTCGGCGAGCGCCAGCGCCAGGACGAACGGCTTCGAGATCGACTGGATGGTGAACTCGTGGTCGACGTCTCCGACCGCGCGCACCCTGCCGTGGGGGCCCACCACCGCGAGCGCGAGCCGGTCGGGATCCGCCGACGCGAGCTCGGGGATGTACCCGGCGGGCGCGCCGCCGCCGAGGGGCCGCACATCCTCGAGGACCTCGTGCAGGAGTACGGTGATCGGATCCACGGCTCGACCATAATGGACGGGTGCTCCCGAACGACGAGACCGGCCGCGCGGGCGGCATCCGCATCAACCCCAGCATCCTCGCCGCCGACTTCGTGAACATGCAGGCAGAGCTCGCGCGCATCGCCACCGCGGACTTCGTGCACGTCGACGTCATGGACAACCACTTCGTGCCCAACCTCACGTTCGGGCCGCAGATGGTCGAGCGCGTCCAGGCGACCAGCCCCGTGCCGCTGGACGTCCACCTCATGATCACGAATCCCGACCGGTGGGCGCCCGGCTACGCCGAGCTCGGAGCCGCGTCCGTCACGTTCCACCTGGAGGCGGCGAAGGAGCCCGTGGCCCTCGCCCGGCGGCTGCGCGCCATCGGCGCCCGCGCGGGGGTCGCGGTGAAGCCCGCGACGCCGGTGGAGGGTCTGTTCGACCTGCTCGACGACTTCGATCAGATCCTCGTCATGACGGTCGAGCCCGGCTTCGGCGGTCAGTCCTTCATGCCCGAGACCATGCCGAAGCTGCGCCGGCTCGCCGACGAGGCACGCCGTCGCGGATCCTCCGTGTGGCTGCAGGTCGACGGCGGGATCGGCGAGAGCACGATCGCGCAGGCCGCCGAGGCGGGCGCCGACACGTTCGTCGCCGGATCCGCGGTGTTCGGCGCCGACGACCCCGCGAACGCCATCGCGGGGCTGCGCGCGACGGTCGCCGCCCACCACCACGTGCACTGAGCCGCGGCGTCACGCGGCACCGGGGCATCCCGGCCGGACGGTAACCTGTCATGGTGAAGACGTTCGACACGCTGTACGCCGAGCTGGCCGCGAAGGCGGCCGAGCGCCCTGAGGGATCGGGCACCGTCGCGCAGCTGGACGCGGGCGTCCACGCGATCGGCAAGAAGATCGTGGAGGAGGCCGCCGAAGTCTGGATGGCGGCCGAGTACGAGTCGACGGATGCCGCAGCCGAGGAGATCTCGCAGCTGCTGTACCACCTTCAGGTGCTGATGATCGCGAAGGGGCTGAGCCTCGAAGACGTCTACCGACATCTCTGAGCGCGCGTCCCCGTCCGCCCTCGAACCCGAAAGCCCCGCTGCCATGCTGCGAATCGCCGTGCCGAACAAGGGCTCGCTCGCCGAGACCGCCTCCGAGATGCTCCACGAGGCCGGCTACATCGGCCGCCGCGACCCGAAGGACCTCCACGTCATCGACCCTCAGAACGAGGTCGAGTTCTTCTATCTGCGCCCCAAGGACATCGCGACCTACGTCGGCTCGGGTGCACTCGACGTGGGCATCACCGGCCGCGACCTGCTCCTGGACGCCCGCATGCCGGGCGCGCGCGAGATCGAGGCCCTCGGCTTCGGCGACTCGACGTTCCGCTTCGCGGGCCCGCCCGGACGCTTCGCCGACGTGAAGGACCTCCAGGGGTTCCGCGTCGCCACGGCGTACCCGGGTCTCGTCGACGCGTTCCTGGACGACCACGGCGTCGCCGTGGACCTGGTGCCGCTGGACGGCGCCGTCGAGTCGGCGGTCCGTCTGGGAGTGGCGGATGCCGTCGCCGACGTCGTCTCGACGGGCACCACGCTCCGTCAGGCGGGGCTGGAGATCTTCGGCCCCGTGCTGCTGCAGTCCGAGGCGGTGCTCATCACCTCGCCCACCGAGGCGGAGGGGACCGACACGCTGCTGCGCCGCCTGCGCGGCGTCATGGTCGCCCGGCGGTACGTGATGGTCGACTACGACCTCCCGGCCGAGCTCGTCGACGACGCCGTCAAGATCGCTCCGGGCATCGAGTCGCCCACGATCTCGCCGTTGCGCGACCCGGCGTGGGTCGCGGTGCGCGTGATGGTGGCCCGCAAGGGGGTCAACCAGGTCATGGACGCGCTGTACGCGATCGGCGCCCGCGCGATCCTGGTCACGGCGATCCACAACGCGAGGCTGTGATGGGCCTCGTCTGCCGCGTCATCCCCTGCCTCGACGTCGCCGCCGGACGCGTCGTCAAGGGCGTCAACTTCCAGAACCTGCGCGACATGGGCGATCCCGTCGAGCTCGCGCGGGAGTACTTCCGCCAGGGCGCCGACGAGATCACCTTCCTCGACGTCACCGCCACCGTCGACGAGCGCTCCACGACGTACGACGTCGTCCGGCGCACCGCCGAAGAGGTCTTCATCCCGCTCACCGTCGGCGGTGGCGTGCGCTCGGCCGACGACGTGGCGCGGCTGCTCTCCGTCGGTGCGGACAAGATCGGCGTCAACTCGGCGGCGATCGCCCGCCCCCCGCTCCTGGACGAGATCGCCGACCGCTTCGGCGCGCAGGTGCTGGTGCTGTCGCTGGACGTCAAGCGCTCGCCGGCGACCGCGTCCGGCTTCGTCGTGACGACGCACGGCGGGCGCACCGAGACCACCCTCGACGCGCTGGACTGGGCGCGCGAGGCGATCGAGCGCGGCGCGGGCGAGCTCCTGGTGAACTCCATCGACGCCGACGGCACCAAACAGGGCTTCGACCTCGAGCTCGTCGCCCTCATGCGCGAGCTCTCCAGCGTCCCCGTGATCGCCTCGGGCGGCGCGGGCAAGGCGTCGGACTTCGGCCCCGCCATCGCCGCGGGCGCGGACGCGGTGCTCGCGGCATCCGTCTTCCACTCGGGTCAGCTCACCATCGGCGACGTGAAGGCGGCGATGATGGCCGAGGGCATCGCGGTGCGGGAGGTGGCCGCGGCATGAGCGAGACGGTCGACGAGCGCATCGCGCGCGTGACGTTCAACGGCGACGGGCTCGTCGCCGCGATCATCCAGCAGTGGGACTCCCGCGAGGTGCTGATGCTCGGATGGATGGATGCCGAAGCCCTGCGCCGCACGCTCACCGAGGGGCGCGTCACATTCTGGTCGCGCTCCCGTCAGGAGTACTGGCGCAAGGGAGACACCTCCGGCCACATCCAGATCGTGCGCGGCGCCCGGTTGGACTGCGACGGCGACGCGGTGCTGGTCGAGGTGGAGCAGGTCGGGCCCGCGTGCCACACCGGCACGCGCACGTGCTTCGACGCCGACGATCTCGAGCCCACCCGCGGCGTCTGACACCCTGCGTGACGATCCGCCCGGATCGCGCGGCCGTTCGGTAGCGTGTCACCCAGTGGCGGGCGCTCCGGTCCGGCGACCCGCCGGCCGACTGCGACGCCGACGGCACCACGGGGGCGATGTGACGGCGACGGCCAGACGACTTTCGACGGCCATGACGGTGATCGCCGTCCTCATCCTGGGGGTGCTGTCGCCATGGTCGCCCCCGGCGAGCGCCGCCACCGCGATCGACCGCGTGGCCGGGGCCGACCGGTACGCGGTCTCGGCCGCCGCGAGCGCGCGCGCCTTCCCGAGCGGCGCCCGCGTCGCCTTCCTCGCGAGCGGGCACGTGTTCGCCGACGCGCTCGCGGGCGCACCGGCGGCGACCACGCTCGGCGGTCCTGTGCTGCTCACGCAGCCGTCGGGGCTGCCGCCGGCCATCCGCGACGAGCTCGCGCGACTCGCCCCGACGCGCGTCGTGATCTTCGGCGGTGCCGGCGCCGTGTCCGACACGGTGGCCGAGCAGGTCCTCGAGCTCGTCGGGGTGGCACCCGAACGCTGGTCCGGCGACGACCGGTACGGATCGGCCGTGGCGATCAGCCGGCAGAGCCACCCCGCCGGGGCGCCGGTGGTGTTCCTGGCCAGCGGCGAGATGTTCCCCGACGCGCTGAGCGGCGCACCGGGCGCCTCGGCGCAGTCGGCGCCCGTGCTCCTCACCGCGGCCGAGGCGCTGCCCGATGTGATCGAGACGGAGCTCGTCCGCCTGCGGCCCGGCCGGATCGTCATCCTCGGCGGCGCCGGCTCCGTGTCGGACGGCGTCGCCGAACAGGCCCGCGCGCTCACGGGCGCCGCCGTCGAGAGGTGGTCGGGCACCGACCGCTACGCCACCGCGGCCGAGGTGAGCCGGCGGACGTTCACCGCCCCGGCGCAGACCGTCTACCTCGCCAGCGGCACCGAGTTCGCCGATGCCCTCTCCGGCGCGCCGCTGGCCGGCCGCGAGCGGGCGCCGGTGCTGCTCACCCGGGCCGACGCGCTTCCCGGGCCGACGATGACCGAGCTGCGGCGGCTGAAGCCCGCGCGCGTGGTCATCCTCGGCGGAGACGCGGCAGTCTGGCCCCAGGTCGCGCAGCACCTCGCCTTCATCGCCGCGGAGCTGCCGCAGGCGACAGGCGGACGGCTGACCCGCAGCACGGAAGTGCATGCGGGGGAGTGCCTGTCCTCGCCGAACGGCGCGCACGCACTCTGCGTGAGTGCCGACGGCCGCATCGAGGTCCGCAGCGGCGGCGCGTCGCTGTGGCAGTCGGGGTCGTCCGGCCGCAGCGCCGGGGCGCTGCGCATCGGAACCGACGGGAACCTGGTCCTCGTGGCGATCGACGGAAGCGTGATGTGGCAGTCCAGCACGGCCGGGACTGCCGCGGTCGAGCTGGTCGTCGGCGACGACGGCGACGTCAACCTGCGCACCTCGACCGGCCAGGTGGTCTGGTCGACCATGACGAGTCCGAGCTCCCCGCGGTGGCGGATGCCCTATCTCTCCGGTCAGTGGTGGGCGGCCGGCGCCCCGCACAGCAACTCCGGCGGGACGGGTGCCCGTGGTTCGCTGGACTTCGGCCCGACCGCCGGCGGGGATCGCCGTGTGGTGGCGATCGCCGACGGCGTGGTGTACCGCGTCCAGTGCCAGTCCGGCTCGTACCTCGGCATCAACCACGCCGGAGGGTGGCAGTCCACCTACTACCACCTCGTCAACTATCAGAACCACCTCGTCGGCCAGCGCGTGACGGCCGGGACCTACCTCGGCGACGTGGGGCGGACGGTGCCCTGCGGCGGCGGCGCGACCTTCGACCACGTCCACCTCGTCATCCGGCGCGGCGGCGTCCCGGTCTCGGTCGAGGGCATGAGGTTCGGCGCCTACACCGCGCGCAGCGACGGGCGGGACTACTGGGGCTTCTGGACCGACGCGTGGGGCAACCGGGTGCTCACGGCCCCCGGAGGTGCGCGCTGCTGCCTCCCTGCGGAGTGACCTACAGTGAGGTGGTGGCTCGTCGCTCCCGGATGCTCGCCGTCGTCGTCGCCGCCCTGTGCGGGGCGGTCGGGGTCATCTCGTCGACGCAGACGTGGCTGACCGTCGTCCTGCGAGACGGCGCCCAGGAGGCGCTCGAGGTACCCGGCGCATCCGCGATCCCCGTCCTGGCCCCGCTCAGCCTCGCCGCCCTCGCTCTGGGGGCGGCGCTGTCGATCGTCGGGCTCGTCCTGCGCTACGTCTTCGGCACGCTGGCCATCCTCATCGCCGGCGTCCTCGCGTGGCTGACCGTCCCGGTGGTGTTCGCGCCGCCGGTGGCGGCGGTCGCCGCCGTGGTGACGGGATCGACGGGCATCGCCGGTGAGGCATCCGTCGCAGCGCTCGTCGCCGGCATCGACACGACGCCGTGGCCGGCGGTGACCCTGGTCGTGTGGGTGGTCCTGTTCGTCACGGGCGTCTTCGTGCTCGCCACCGCGCACACGTGGCCGCGCAGCGGACGCCGGTACCGCACCGACGATGCGGCGGCGTCTTCCGCTCCGGCCGCATCCCGCCCCCACGACGCCGCAGGATCGCGGGCCATCGACGACTGGGACGACCTGTCGCGTGGCCAGGACCCCACCGCCTGACCGCTAGACTGGCGACATTCCGCGCTTCCCAGGCTTCACCGAGGAGACATCCACCATGAGCAACAACATCGGCGACCCCGGCCACGGACACTCGCCCGCCGCCTGGACGGCCGTCGTGATCATGCTCGTCGCGGTCTGCCTGGGCACACTCTTCTTCTTCCTCGACATCCCCGCCCTGGTGTGGGCATCGGCGGCCCTGCTGATCGTCGGCCTCATCGTGGGCTGGGCGATGGCCAAGGCGGGCTACGGCGTCGGCGGTTCGAAGTACACCGCGAAAGAGCACTGAGCATGCTCGCCGACCTGACGGCCGGCGCTGTTGAGGACGCCGAGGCACGCGCCTCGGGGCGTCCCCTCGCGGCGGTCGAGGCGGCGGCCCTCGCACAGCGTCCCGCACTCGACGTGCTCGCTGCGCTGGCACCCGCCGACCGCGTGAAGATCATCGCCGAGGTCAAGCGCGCGAGCCCTTCGCGCGGCGACCTCGCCGCCATCCCCGACCCCGCGCTGCAGGCTCGCCGGTACGAGGAGGGCGGCGCGTCCGCGATCTCCGTGCTGACCGAGGGCCGGCGCTTCAAGGGCAGCCTCGCCGACCTCGAAGCGGTCAAGGCCGCCGTGTCGCTTCCGGTGCTGCGCAAGGACTTCATCGCCACCGAGTACCAGGTGCTGGAGGCCCGGGCGTCGGGCGCCGACCTCGTGCTGCTCATCGTGGCGGCCCTGGAGCAGGACGACCTGGCACGGCTGTACGCGCTGACCCGCGAGCTGGGCATGGCCGCGCTCGTCGAGACGCACAGCGCCGACGAGGTCGACCGAGCCGTCGACCTCGGCGCCGAGCTCATCGGCGTCAACGCGCGGGACCTGTCGACGTTCGAGCTCGACCGCGACCTGTTCGGGCGGCTCGCGGAGCGCATCCCCGCGGGGGGGGTGAAGATCGCGGAGTCGGCTGTGCTCGTGCCCGCCGACGTCGCCCACTACCGCGCGGCCGGCGCCGACGTCGTGCTGGTCGGCGAGGCCCTCGTCACCAACGATCCCGTGTCCACACTGCGTGCATTCCTGGAGGCCGGCGCATGAGTCTACGTGAGGCTCCCGGGCCACTGTTCGGCGAGTTCGGCGGGCGGTACATGCCCGAATCCCTGATCGCCGCGATCGACGAGCTGACCGCCGAATACGAGGCGGCGAAGATCGACCCCGACTTCCAGGCGGAGTTCGTGCGCCTGTTGCACTCGTACGCCGGCCGCCCGTCGCCGATCACCGAGGTGCCCCGGTTCGCCGAGCACGCCGGGGGAGCGCGGGTGTTCCTCAAGCGCGAGGACCTCAATCACACCGGCTCGCACAAGATCAACAACGTGCTCGGCCAGGCGCTGCTGACCAAGCGCCTGGGCAAGACGCGCGTGATCGCCGAGACCGGCGCGGGCCAGCACGGCGTGGCCACGGCCACGGCCGCGGCGCTGTTCGGGTTCGACTGCACCATCTACATGGGCGAGGTCGACACCGAGCGGCAGGCGCTCAACGTCGCCCGCATGCGTCTTCTCGGCGCGGAGGTGGTGCCGGTGAAGACCGGCTCGCGCACGCTGAAGGACGCCATCAACGACGCCTACCGGGACTGGGTCGCGAGCGTCGAGACGACGAACTACATCTTCGGCACGGCCGCGGGGCCCCATCCCTTCCCCGCCATGGTGCGCGACTTCCAGAAGGTGATCTCCGAGGAGGCGCGCGCGCAGCTGCTCGAAGAGGCCGGGCGACTGCCCGATGCGGTCCTCGCGTGCGTCGGTGGCGGCTCCAACGCGATCGGCATGTTCGACGCGTTCCTGGACGACGAGGGCGTCAAGCTCTACGGCGTCGAAGCGGCCGGCGATGGGGTCGACACGGCGCGCCACGCCGCGTCGATCGAACGCGGCCGGCCGGGCGTCCTGCACGGCGCCAAGACGTTCGTGCTCCAGGACGAGGACGGCCAGACCATCGAGTCCCACTCGATCTCGGCGGGCCTGGACTACCCGGGCGTCGGTCCCGAGCACGCCTGGCTCGCCTCGATCGGCCGCGCCGACTACATCCCGGCGACGGATGACGAGGCGATGCAGGCGCTGCGCCTGCTGTCCGAGACCGAGGGGATCATCCCCGCCATCGAGTCCGCCCACGCGCTCGCCGGCGCGCTGCGCATCGGCCGCGAGCTCGGCCCGGACGCGATCCTCGCGATCTGCCTGTCCGGCCGCGGCGACAAGGACATGGACACCGCTGCGCGCTACTTCCACCTCTACGACGAGGGAACGGATGCCGCAGCCGCCGCGGCCGCGCCGCACGACGACGCCGCCAAGGGCGAGGGGGAGAAGCTGTGACCTCGCGCGTCGCCGCGGCGATCGACGCCGCCCGCGCCCAGGGCCGCGGCGCCTTCGTCGGCTACCTTCCCCTCGGATACCCGGATCTGCGTACGAGCATCGAGGCGGCCGTCACGCTCGCCGAGAGCGGCGCGGACGTGCTCGAGCTCGGGCCGCCGTACTCCGACCCGGTCATGGACGGCACCGTGATCCAGGAGGCGACCCAGGAGGCGCTCGCGCGCGGCTTCCGCATGCGCGACACCTTCACCGCCGTGCGCGAGATCACCCGGCGCGTCGACGTGCCCGTGCTCGTGATGACGTACTGGAACCCCGTCCTGCAGTACGGCGTCGACCGGTACGCGGACGACCTGCGCGATGCCGGGGGAGCAGGGCTCATCACGCCCGACATCACGCCGGACGCGGCACCGGAGTGGATCGCCGCCAGCGAGCGCACGGGCCTCGACCGTGTGTTCCTCGCCGCGCCCACGTCCACCGACGAGCGCCTCGAGCTCATCGTGCGGGAGTCGACCGGCTTCGTCTACACCGTCTCGACGATGGGCATCACCGGGGAGCGCGCCGAGCTGGATGCCGCGGCCCGCACGCTCGTCGCCCGCCTGCGCGCGCACGGCGCCGAGCACTCCTGCGTCGGCATCGGCATCTCCAACGCCGCGCAGGTCGCGGGAGTGCTGGAGTACGCCGACGGCGCGATCGTCGGGACGGCGCTCGTGCGGGCGCTGCGGGAGGGGGGCCTGGAGGCCCTCGATCGCACCGCGCGCGCCCTCGCCGCAGGCACCGCGCGGAGCGCGAACTAGAATCTCAAGGTCGGCGGTCGCCGCCACCCACCCCAGCAAGGACACGGTTCTCCCATGATCAACGCCGCCGCGAGCGTCGTCGCCAGCATCCCGAGCCCGGAGATCAGCTACTTCGACCTCGGCCCCCTGCGCATCCACATCTACGCGCTGTGCATCATCACGGGCATCATCGCCGCGGTCCTGTGGACCAACGCGCGCTTGACGAAGCGGGGCGCCGAGCCCTGGGTGGTCATCGACATCTCGCTGCTGGCGGTGCCGCTGGCGATCATCGTCGCCCGCATCTACCACGTGCTCACGCACTGGGGCTTCTACTTCGGCGAGGGCGCGAACCCCATGTCGGCGCTGTACATCTGGGAGGGCGGCATCGCGATCTACGGCGCCCTCATCGGCGGTGCCATCGGCGCCTGGCTCGGCTGCCGCTGGACCGGGATCCGCTTCTGGACCTTCGCCGACGCGCTGGCGCCCGGCCTCCTGCTGGCCCAGGCCATCGGCCGCTTCGGCAACTGGTTCAACCAGGAGCTGTACGGTCTTCCCACCGACGTGCCGTGGGGTCTCGAGATCGACTACCCGAACCCCGCGTGGCCCATCGGGCTGCCCGAGGGCACGCTGTTCCACCCCACCTTCCTCTACGAGGTGATCTGGAACGTGCTCGGCGTCGTCTTCCTGGTGGTGGTCGGTCGGGCCTTCCGTCTGCAGTGGGGTCGCCTCTTCGCCCTCTACCTCGTCTGGTACAGCGCCGGGCGCATCGTGTGGGAGACGATCCGCGTCGACCCGAGCGAGATCATCCTGGGCCTGCGCACGAACGTCTGGGCCGCGATCTTCGGCGTGATCCTGGGGCTCGTGATCTTCTTCGTCCAGAAGCGCCGCCACCCCGGCCTGGAGCCGTCGCCCTACGTGTCCGGCCGCGAGTGGAATGCCGGACAGGCTGTACAATCGCAGGACACCGACGACTTCGTCGACGTCAGCGAACCCCCGACGTCCGAGGCCGACGGGGTCAGCGCCACAAGCACCCCTGCCACGAAATAACGCGCTCCTCGCCCCGAGAGAGAGCGCGCCCGGGCCGACGTCGTCCCATCTTGAGTATCAACGTGAGGACGGTAGGTATGGCTTCGAGCCCCCGTCATGTCACCTCCACCGAGGTGAGGACCCCCGCATCGTCGGGACAGGCCGGCTTCCCCGCGAAGCAGGGCATGTACAACCCTGCGTTCGAGAAGGACGCGTGCGGCCTGGCGATGGTCGCGACGCTGCGCGGCGAGGCCGGACACGACATCATCGACCTGGCGCTCACGGCGCTGCGCAACCTCGAGCACCGCGGAGCCATCGGCTCCGACGCCGGCACCGGTGACGGTGCGGGCATCCTCACGCAGATGCCGGATGCCTTCCTGCGCGCCGTGGTCGACTTCGAGCTGCCGCCCGTCGGCGAGTACGCCGCCGGCATGGTGTTCCTCCCGCGCGACGACGAGGCACGCAAGGCCCAGAAGGCGGGGATCGAGCGGATCGCGGCATCCGAGAACCTGACCGTCCTCGGATGGCGCGACGTGCCCACCGCGGAGGAGAACCTCGGCAAGCTCGCCTTCCAGGCGCGGCCGGTGTTCGAGCAGCTCTTCGTGTCGCGCCCGGCGACCGGCGACGCCCCTGCGCTGTCGGGGATCGCCCTGGACCGGCGCACCTTCCGCCTGCGCAAGCGCGCCCGCACCGAGCTCGACGCGTACTTCGTGTCGCTGTCCGCGCGGACGCTCGGCTACAAGGGCATGGTGACGACGCTGCAGCTCGAGCCCTTCTACCCGGACCTGCAGGACGAGCGCTTCGCGTCGGAGCTGGCCGTCGTCCACTCGCGCTACTCCACCAACACCTTCCCGTCGTGGCCGCTCGCGCAGCCGCTGCGCATGCTCGCGCACAACGGCGAGATCAACACGGTCAACGGCAACCGCAACTGGATGCGCGCACGCCAGTCCCAGCTCGAGTCCGAGCTGCTGGGCGACATCCGTCCGCTGCTGCCGATCTGCACCGAGGGCGCCAGCGACTCCGCGTCCTTCGACGAGGTGCTCGAGCTCCTCACCCTGACCGGCCGCAGCCTGCCGCACGCCATCATGATGATGGTGCCGGAGGCGTACGAGAAGCAGGCCGACATCGACCCGAAGCTGCGCGCCTTCTACGAGTTCCACTCCATGCAGATGGAGCCTTGGGACGGCCCGGCCGCGCTCATCTTCACCGACGGCACGCTCGTCGGCGCCACCCTCGACCGCAACGGCCTCCGCCCCGGGCGCTGGACCGAGACCACCGACGGCCTGATCGTGATCGGCAGCGAGACCGGCGTGCTCGACATCGCGCCGGAGCGCATCAAGCGCCGCGGACGGCTCCGCCCCGGACGCATGTTCCTCGTCGACACCGAGCAGCGCCGCATCATCGAGGACGACGAGATCAAGGCCGGCCTGGCCGATCTCGAGCCCTGGCAGGAGTGGCTGGACGCGGGCCGCGTGCGTCTGGCCGAGCTTCCCGAGCGCGAGCACATCGTGCACCCGATCGCCTCGATCACCCGCCGTCAGCGCACGTTCGGGTACACCGAGGAGGAGGTCAAGATCCTCCTCGCGCCGATGGGTCAGAACGGCGCGGAGCCGCTCGGCGCGATGGGTTCCGACACCCCGGTCGCCGTGCTCAGCGAGCGTCCGCGACTCCTGTTCGACTACTTCACGCAGCAGTTCGCCCAGGTCACCAACCCGCCGCTGGACTCGATCCGCGAAGAGGTCGTCACGTCCCTGTCGCTGGGCCTCGGACCGGAGCGCAACCTCCTGGAGTGGGGACCCGACCACACGCGCGTGGTCACCCTCGACTTCCCGGTGATCGACAACGACGAGCTCGCCAAGATCCAGCACATCGACACGGCGCTGCCGGGCCGCACCTCGGTCACCATCCGCGGCCTGTACCGCGTCGAGGCCGGCCACAAGGGCATGCGCAAGCGCCTGGAGCAGATGTGCCAGGAGGTCGACCAGGCCATCGAGGACGGCGCCGAGTTCATCGTGCTGTCCGACCGCGACTCCAACAAGGACCTCGCGCCCATCCCGTCGCTGCTCATGCTCGCCGCGGTGCACCACCACCTCATCCGCAAGCAGACCCGCATGAAGTGCGGTCTCGTGGTCGAGGCGGGCGATGTGCGCGAGGTGCACCACATCGCCACGCTCATCGGCTACGGCGCGTCCGCGGTGAACCCGTACCTGGCGATGGAGACCGTCGAGTACCTGGTGCGCGCCGGCATGATCACCGGCATCTCGCCGCAGAAGGCCGTCAAGAACCTGATCTACGCGCTCGGCAAGGGCGTGCTGAAGATCATGTCGAAGATGGGGATCTCGACCGTCTCGTCGTACGCGGGCGCCCAGGTGTTCGAGGCCGTCGGCCTGTCGCAGGACTTCGTCGACACCTACTTCACGGGGACGGAGTCCAAGCTCGGCGGCGTCGGGCTCGACGTCATCGCCGCCGAGAACGCCGCCCGGCACGCCTACGCGTACCCCGAGGACGCCGCCGTGCGCGCGCACGAGCGGCTCTGGACGGGCGGCGAGTACCAGTGGCGCCGCGACGGCTCGCCGCACCTGTTCAACCCCGACACGGTGTTCCGCCTGCAGCACTCGACGCGCACGCGGCGGTACGACATCTTCCGCGAGTACACCAAGCTGGTCGACGACCAGGCGGGCGAGCTGAAGACGCTGCGCGGACTGTTCGCGCTGAAGACCGAGGGACGCACGCCGGTGCCGATCGACGAGGTCGAGCCGGTCTCGTCCATCGTCAAGCGGTTCTCGACGGGTGCGATGAGCTACGGGTCGATCTCGAAGGAAGCGCACGAGACGCTGGCGATCGCGATGAACCGCCTCGGCGGCAAGTCGAACACCGGCGAGGGCGGCGAGGACGTCGATCGCCTGCTCGACCCCGAGCGCCGCAGCTCGATCAAGCAGGTGGCCTCGGGTCGCTTCGGCGTCACGAGCCTGTACCTCACGGAGTCCGACGACATCCAGATCAAGCTGGCCCAGGGCGCCAAGCCGGGCGAGGGCGGGCAGCTGCCCCCGACGAAGGTGTACCCGTGGGTGGCGCGCACGCGCCATGCGACCGCGGGCGTCGGCCTCATCTCGCCGCCGCCGCACCACGACATCTACTCGATCGAGGACCTCAAGCAGCTGATCTTCGACCTCAAGCGCGCGAATCCCGGCGCCCGGGTCCACGTGAAGCTCGTGAGCCAGTCGGGCATCGGGGCCGTCGCCGCGGGCACGGCGAAGGCGCTGGCGGACGTCATCCTGGTCTCCGGCCACGACGGCGGGACGGGCGCGAGCCCGCTGAACTCGCTGAAGCACGCCGGTACGCCGTGGGAGCTGGGCCTGGCCGAGACGCAGCAGACGCTCATGCTCAACGGCATGCGCGACCGGGTGGTCGTGCAGGTCGACGGCCAGCTGAAGACCGGCCGCGACGTGATCATCGGCGCGCTGCTCGGCGCGGAGGAGTTCGGCTTCGCCACGGCTCCGCTCGTGGTCTCGGGCTGCATCATGATGCGCGTGTGCCACCTCGACACCTGCCCCGTGGGTGTCGCCACGCAGAACCCGACGCTGCGCGCACGCTTCAACGGCAAGCCCGAGTTCGTGGTGAACTTCATGGAGTTCATCGCCGAGGAGGTGCGCGAGTACCTCGCCGAGCTGGGCTTCCGCTCGCTCGACGAGGCGATCGGCCGCAGCGACCTGCTCGACGTCGACGGCGCGGTCCGGCACTGGAAGGCGAGCGGACTCGACCTCGCACCGGTGCTCGCCGGCCCCGTCTTCGCCGACGACGAGCCCCGCCGCAACACGACGGGCCAGAAGCACGAGCTCGAGGAGCACTTCGACGTCGCCCTGCTCGAGCGCGCCCAGGATGTCGTCGCCCACGGCGGCCAGATCACCATCGATCTGCCCATCCGCAACACCGAGCGCGCGGTCGGGACCCTGCTGGGCCACCACGTCACGCGCGCCCACGGCGAGAACGGCCTGCCGTCGGGCAGCATCGTGGTGAACCTGACCGGCTCGGCCGGGCAGTCGTTCGGCGCGTTCATGCCCGCCGGCATCACGCTGCGACTGGAGGGCGACTCCAACGACTACGTCGGCAAGGGCCTGTCCGGCGGACAGATCGTGGTCCGGCCGCCGCGGGGTGCCTCCTTCGACGCGTCGAAGAACGTCATCGCCGGCAACGTCATCGGCTACGGCGCGACCCAGGGCACGATGTTCCTGCGCGGTGTCGTGGGCGAGCGCTTCTTCGTGCGCAACTCGGGCGCGACGGCGGTCGTCGAGGGTGTCGGCGACCACGCGCTGGAGTACATGACCGGCGGCCTCGCCGTCATCCTCGGCGCGACGGGCCGCAACCTCGGCGCCGGCATGTCGGGCGGCACCGCGTACGTGTACCGGCTCGACACCAAGCTTGTCAACCGGGAGGCCCTCGCCAGCGGCGAGCTCGTCCTGGGCGAACTCGGCTCCGGCGACGCCGAGATCCTCCGCGACCTGCTCGAGCAGCACGTCGCGGAGACCGAATCGACTCTCGCCCAAGCGCTCCTCGACGACTTCGAGGCGGAGCTGGCGAACTTCGTCCGGGTGCTGCCGCGCGACTACGCCGCAGTGCTGCAGACCCGGCAGGCGGCCGTCGCGGAGGGGCTCGACCCCGACGGAGACGTCGTCTGGAACCGCATCCTGGAGGTGACAGGTGGCTGACCCGAAAGGCTTTCTCAAGGTCACCGAGCGCGAGCTGCCCCCGCGGCGGCCGGTGCCGGTGCGCATCATGGACTGGAAAGAGGTCTACGAGCCGGGCGACTCCGCCGTGCTGCGCCGGCAGGCCGGCCGCTGCATGGACTGCGGCGTCCCGTTCTGCCACAAGGGCTGCCCGCTGGGAAACCTCATCCCGGAATGGAACGACCTGACGTGGCGCGGCGAGGGCCGTGCCGCCAGTGAGCGCCTGCACGCCACGAACAACTTCCCGGAGTTCACCGGCAGGCTCTGCCCGGCGCCGTGCGAGAGCTCGTGCGTGCTCGGCATCAACCAGCCTGCCGTGACCATCAAGCAGGTCGAGGTCTCGATCGCCGACGAGGCGTTCGCGAACGGCTGGATCGAGCCGGAGCCCCCCGGTCGCCTGACCGGCAAGACCGTCGCCGTCGTCGGCTCGGGTCCCGCCGGGCTCGCGGCGGCCCAGCAGCTCACGCGCGCCGGCCACACGGTGGCGGTGTTCGAGCGCGACGACCGCATCGGCGGTCTCCTGCGCTACGGCATCCCGGACTTCAAGATGGAGAAGAAGCACCTCGAGGTCCGGCTCCGCCAGATGCAGGACGAGGGCACGCGCTTCCGCGCCGGCGTCGAGATCGGCAAGGACATCTCGTGGGCCGATCTGCGCGCCCGGTACGACGCGGTCGTCGTCGCGACGGGCTCGACCGTGCCGCGAGAGCTGCCGATCCCCGGACGGGACCTCGCCGGCGTGCACTTCGCGATGGAGTACCTCGTGGAGTCCAACAAGGCTGTCGCGGGCGACGCGGTTCCCCATCAGATCACCGCGCAGGGCAAGCACGTCGTCGTCATCGGCGGCGGCGACACCGGCGCCGACTGCATCGGCACGGCCCACCGTCACGGTGCGCTGAGCGTGACGAACCTCGCGATCGGCCGCCAGCCCCCGGGCGAGCGCCCCGAGCACCAGCCCTGGCCGATGACGCCGACGGTGTTCGAGGTGCAGTCCGCCCACGAAGAGGGCGGGGAGCGCTCCTACCTGGCCTCCACCGTCGAGTTCCTCGCCAACGGCGCGGGAGAGGTGCGCGCGCTGCGCGTCGCCGAGACCGAGTTCGTCGACGGCCGCCGCGTCCCCAAGAGCGGCACCGAACGGGAGATCCCGGCCGACCTCGTGCTCATCGCGATGGGCTTCACCGGCCCCGAGCGCAGCCTGCTCGAGGAGCAGCTGGGCGCGCGCTTCACCGAGCGCGGGAACGTGCGCCGCGAGGACGACTACCAGACGACCGCCCCGGGCGTCTTCGTGGCCGGCGACGCCGGTCGCGGCCAGTCGCTGATCGTGTGGGCCATCGCCGAGGGCCGTGCCGCCGCGGCGAGCGTCGACCGGTACCTCATGGGCGACACCGAGCTGCCCGCTCCGGTGCGCCCCACGGATGTCGCCATCGGCCTGCAGCCCGCGTAGGCTGGCCGAGGCATTCGCCAATCCACCCCAACCCGGAGATACCACGGATGAGACGCGCGAAGATCGTCGCCACCCTGGGTCCGGCCACATCCACGTATGAGATGGTCCGTGCGATCATCGATGCCGGTGTGGACGTCGCCCGCTTCAACCTGAGCCACGGGGACTACTCGGTCCACGACAACAATTTCGCCAACGTGCGCAAGGCCGCGGAGGACGCCGGCCGCGCCGTCGCGATCCTCGTCGACCTGCAGGGCCCGAAGATCCGACTCGGCAAGTTCGAGAACGGTCCCCACGAGCTCGCCGTCGGCGACATCTTCAAGATCACCACCGAGGACATCCTCGGCACGAAGGAGATCGTCGGGACGACGTTCAAGGGCCTCCCAAACGACGTCAAGGCCGGCGACTTCCTCCTCATCGACGACGGCAAGGTGCGCGTGAAGGTCCTCGAGACCGACGGCACGGTCGTGACCACCGAGGTCGTCGTGGGCGGCGCGGTGTCCAACAACAAGGGCATCAACCTCCCCGGTGTCGCCGTCAACGTCCCGGCCCTGTCCGAGAAGGACGAGGCGGATCTGCGCTGGGGCCTCCGCGCCGGCGCCGACCTCATCGCGCTGTCGTTCGTCCGCGACGCCAAGGACGTGCAGCGCGTGCACGTGATCATGGCCGAGGAGAGCCGGCACGTCCCGGTCATCGCCAAGATCGAGAAGCCGCAGGCGGTCGACAACCTCGAAGAGATCATCGACGCGTTCGACGGCATCATGGTGGCCCGCGGCGACCTGGCCGTCGAGCTGCCGCTGGAGGCGGTGCCGATCGTGCAGAAGCGCGCGGTGGAGCTCTGCCGCCGCATGGCCAAGCCCGTCATCGTCGCGACGCAGATGCTCGAGTCGATGACGCACTCCCCGGTACCCACCCGCGCCGAGGCCTCCGACGTCGCCAACGCCGTCCTCGACGGCGCCGACGCCGTGATGCTGTCGGGCGAGACCAGCGTCGGCGACTACCCGGTGGTGACCGTCGAGACCATGGCGCGCATCATCGGCTCGACCGAGGAGCACGGCCTCGAGCGCATCCTGCCGCTCACGACGAAGCCGCGCACCCAGGGCGGAGCCATCACGCTCGCCGCCAACGAGGTGGCCGAGTTCGTCGAGGCCAAGTTCCTGTGCATCTTCACGGAGTCCGGCGACACGGCCCGGCGCATGTCGCGCCTGCGCCCGCGCATCCCCATGATCGGGTTCGCCCCCGAGCCGGCGATCCGCCGCCGCATGGCCATCACGTGGGGCGTGCAGTCGACACTCGTCGAGCACGTCGCGCACACCGACCTGATGTTCATCCAGGTCGACGACTACCTGCTGTCGAACGACCTGGCGAAGGTCGGCGACAAGGTCGTCGTGATCTCGGGATCGCCTCCCGGGATCATCGGCTCCACGAACGACATCCGCATCCACAAGGTGGGCGACGCGGTGCACGGCAAGGCGCCGATCTACAAGACGCGCGACTGACCGGGCTCAGCCCACGCGGCTGAGCAGGTCGTTCTCGATGACGGTGTCGAGGGCGAGCGTCTTGTAGCCGTGTTCCTCGAAGAACACGGTGAGACGGTCGCCCTCCACCGCCGAGACGGCTCCCCGGCCCCACTCGGTGTGCTCGACCTCCGCGCCGGAGGGGAACGGCGCCCCGGCCTCGTCCGTCGCCGCGTCCGCCGCGGTGCCGGCACGGCACGTGTCGCAGCTGCCGCAGGGCGCGTCGAGATCCTCGCCGAAGTAGCGCAGGAGGGCGCGTCGCCGGCAGTCGCGCGTCTCCGCGTAGCGCCGCATCACGTCCAGCCGCGACTGCTCGATCCGCTCGCGACGCTCCGACGCCTCCGCGGCGCGGGCCGCTGCTTCGGACGGGCTGACGGATGCCGCCGCCACCGCCCCGCGGCGGCCGACGCGAACCACCCCGCCTTCGACGAGCAGGTTGATCAGGTGCGTGACCCTGCGGGGCGGCGCATCGACGGCCGCCGCCAGCGCCTTCGTCGGGAGCGGTCCGTCGGCCTTCGCCACGGCGGAGTACGCCGCGGCGAGCTCGTCGAGGTCGACGCTGCGCGAGACGAAGTAGGTGCGGATGCCGAGGTCCTCCTGGCGGTAGAAGAGCGTGGCGTCCGCCGCGTCGCCGTCCCTGCCCGCACGGCCGATCTCCTGGTAGTACGCGTCGAGCGACTCGGGCACCGATGCGTGCGTCACGAAGCGCACGTCGGGCTTGTCGATGCCCATCCCGAACGCGTTGGTGGCGACGACCAGGTCGACCTCGTCCGCGAGGAAGGCCCGGTGGGTCTCCTCGCGCTCGGACCGCGACAGGCCGGCGTGGTAGACGCGGACGCGAGAGCCCGCCTCGGCGATCGTCGCCGCGTACTCCTCGGCCTCGCGCCTCGTCGCGGTGTAGAGGAGTCCCGATCCCGTCATCGCCGACACGTGTGCGATGACGGCGGCGCGCTTCTCGTCGGCGGTGACGGCTCGGCGCACGGTCAGGTCGATGTTCGGGCGGTCCACCCCGTGCACGACGACGGCGGGGTCGACGAGCCGCAGCCGCTCGGCGACCTCGACACGCACCGGCTCGGCACCCGTGGCGGTGAGCGCGACCACCGGGGGAGCGCCGAGCCTCTCGCGCACCGCGCCCAGCCGCAGGTAGTCAGGCCGGAAGTCGTGGCCCCAGCTGGCCACGCAGTGCGCTTCGTCGACGGCCAGCAGCGCCACTCCGACGTCGCGGAGCGCGGCCACGACGTCGTCCTTCGACAGCTGCTCCGGCGTGAGGAACAGGTATCCCACGGCGCCCGACCGGAGCTCGTCCCACAGCTCGGCGGTCGCACGCTCGCCGAGCGTCGAGTTGAGGACCGCCCCGCGCGCGGCGCGCGGTGCGGACGACAGCTGCGCGACCTGGTCGTCCTGAAGGGCGATGAGCGGGGACACCACGACGGTGAGACCGTCGCGCAGTGCGCCCGCGAGCTGGTAGACGGCGGACTTCCCGGCGCCCGTGGGCAGGACCACGATGGCGTCGCGCCCGGCGACCAGCGCGTCGATCGCCTCGGACTGTCCGGCGCGCAGCGTCGTCCAGCCGAAGATCTCGCGCGCCGCCCGGGCGATGGCCGTGTCGGGCATCCGGGTCCTCTCCCTCGTGACGGAGTGGCCATCCTCGCATCTCGCGTGAATCCGCCCCGCGGGGTTGACACGCCCGGCGCGCCCATAGGTCCCGGCACGGCCGGACGCTACGCTATCGCCACCACATCTCGCCGACAGGGGACGCCATGTTCTTCAACGACTTCATCTGGTTCCTGCTCTGGAGCTTCTACTTCATCGCCTATCTCTACGTGGTGATCGTGATCATCACGGACCTGTTCCGTGACGACAAGCTCAACGGCTGGATGAAGGCGCTGTGGATCATCCTCCTGGTGTTCGTGCCTTTCCTCACCGCGCTGATCTACGTGATCGCCCGCGGGAAGGGCATGGCGGAGCGCGCCCAGGCCGCGCGCGGGGGAGTGGTGGCCGAAGCGGACGACTACCGTCCGGCCGCCTCCACCAGCCCCGCCGAGGACATCGCCAAGGCGAAGGAGCTCCTCGATGCCGGCATCATCACGCAGGGCGAGTTCGACGCCCTCAAGAGCAAGGCCCTGGGCAACCAGTACTTCGGCGCCTAGCGCCGGCGCAGCAGAAGAGCGGATGCCTCGGGGTCGAGGCATCCGCTCATCTGCTCTTGGGCCGGAGCGCGCGTCAGCTGATCTTGCGACGGTAGATCGCCATCGACGCGACGTAGGCGACGACGAGGATGCCCACGAGCCACGCCATCGCGACCCAGATCTCGCTGCCCACGGGCTCGCCGGCGAACAGTGCCCGCATCGAGTCGACGATCGACGTCACCGGTTGGTTCTCGGCGAACCACTGCACCGGGGCCGGCATGCTCTCGGTCGGCACGAAGGCCGAGCTGATGAACGGCAGGAAGATCAGCGGGTACGAGAACGCGCTCGCGCCGTCGACGGTCTTCGCGGTCAGTCCGGGGATCACCGCGAGCCACGTGAGCGCCAGGGTGAACAGCACGAGCATGCCCGCCACGCCGAGCCAGGCGCCGAGGCTCGCCCCGGTGCGGAAGCCCATGAGCAGCGCGACGCCGATGACGATCGCGAGCGAGACGACGATCGACACGAGCGACGTCAGCACGTGCGCCCACAGCACCCCCGACCGCGAGATCGGCAGCGACTGGAACCGCTCGAAGATGCCGCTCTTCATGTCGAGGAACAGCCGATAGGCGGTGTATGCGATGCCCGAGGCGATGGTGATGAGCAGGATGCCGGGCAGCATGTAGTCGATGTACGACCCGCGGTCGGCACCGGTGTCGATCGCGCCGCCGAAGACGTAGACGAACAGCAGCATCAGGGCGATCGGTGTGACCGCCGTGGTGATGATGGTGTCGGGGCTGCGCAGGATGTGGCGCAGCGACCGACCGGTGAGTACGGCGGTGTCGCCGATGGCGTGAGAGGTCATCGCCCTTCCTTCCGTGTCGTGGCGGTGCCGGTCCCGGCCTCGCCGGCTTCCGCGGCGCCGTCCTCGCCCGTCAGGGCGAAGAAGACGTCCTCCAGGCTCGGCTGCTTCTCGACGTACTCGACCTTCGCCGCGGGGAGCAGCTGCTTGAGCTCGCTCAGGGAGCCGTTCACGATGATCCGGCCCTTGTGGAGGATCGCGATCCGGTCCGCGAGCTGCTCGGCCTCTTCGAGGTACTGGGTGGTGAGCAGGACGGTCGTGCCGCCCCGCGCGAGCTCTCTGACGGCATCCCACACCTCCAGGCGGGCCGCCGGGTCGAGGCCCGTGGTGGGCTCGTCCAGGAAGATCACCGGCGGGTCGCCGATGAGGCTCATGGCGATGTCGAGCCGCCGGCGCATACCGCCGGAGTAGGTCGCGACCTTGCGCGAACCCGCGTCGGTGAGCGAGAAGCGCGCGAGGAGGTCGTCGGCCACGGCGCCCGGATCGGGCAGGTGGCGCAGCTGCGCGATGAGCATCAGGTTCTCGCGCCCGCTGAGGACCTCGTCGACCGCCGCGAACTGCCCCGTGAGGCTGATCGTCTCCCGGACCTTCTGGGACTGCGCGACCACATCGAAGCCGGCGACCGCGGCCTTGCCGGCGTCGGCCTTCAGCAGCGTCGACAGGATTCGCACGACGGTGGTCTTGCCTGCTCCGTTGGAGCCGAGAAGGGCGAAGATGCTGCCCCTCTTCACATCGAAGTCGACGCCTCGCAGCACGTGCAGGTCCTTGTACGACTTCTCCAGGCCGGCGACCTGGATGACGGTGGCGGCGGTCATCGGTTCTCTCCTCGCTCTGCGTCGTCGATCGCCTTGTTGAGGCGCTCGCGCTCCTTGTCGATCCACTGCCTGCCCGAATAGGCGGCGGTGAACTCCTGCGCGAACGCCGACGGGTCCTCGCCCACGATGTCGCGCACGGGGGTGTGGTCGGCGGCGGCGCGCTCCCACATGTCGGCGGAGTCGCTGAGCATCTGGACCATGGACTCGCCGTCGGTCATGCCGCCGACGGTCATGAAGTACCGCTCCACGGCCTTCGCCGCGGCACGGTAGGGCTCCGGCAGGGCCTCGATGCGTGCCTTGTACTGCTTGTACTGCTTCTTCTGCTCGAGCGAGCCGGTGACGACCTCGTACCACTTGGCGGCCATGATCAGACCTCTTCCTTCCTGTTGTTGTCTTCGTGCTGGCGGTGGAGCTGTTCGATGCGCTCTGCGAGGAAGCTCCACGTCCGCCAGAACTCCGTGAGCTGTTCGCGCCCCTGCGCGTTGAGGGAGTACACCTTGCGCGGCGGCCCCTTCTCGGACGGCACCTTCTCGACGTCGACGAGACCGCGCTGCTCGACCCGCACGAGCAGGGCGTAGACCGTGCCCTCGGCGATGTCGCTGAAGCCCTGGTCGCGCAGCCACGTGGTGATCTCGTATCCGTAGGCCGGGCGGCCCGAGAGGATCGCGAGCACGATGCCCTCCAGCGTGCCCTTGAGCATCTCGGTCTCCTGCTTGCCCACCACGCGCCTCCTCTGACTACTCAGTGTTGCTGACTACCAGTACAAAGTAACACTAGGTACCAGTACCTAGCAACACCGAATACCGAGAAGTCTCGGGTGCCGGAAACGCCGAAGAGCGGATGCCTCGAATCCGAGGCATCCGCTCTCCGCGACAGATGGGGTGCCGGTGGTGGGAGTCGAACCCACACGCCCTTGCGGGCAACCGAGTTTGAGTCGGTCGCGTCTGCCATTCCGCCACACCGGCCCGCGGGCATGCCGCGCGTCCGCGATTGACCATACCGTAGGATTCAATGGTGACTGAGCAGGAGCAGAACGCCGCCCCCACGGCCTCCACACCCCGTCGTGTCGTCGTCGCGGAGGATGAGTCGCTCATCCGCCTCGACATCGTCGAGATCCTCCGCGACAACGGGTTCGACGTCGTCGGCGAGGCAGGCGACGGCGAGACGGCCGTCCAGCTGGCGACCGAGCTGCGGCCGGACCTGGTGATCATGGACGTCAAGATGCCGCAGCTCGACGGCATCTCCGCCGCCGAGAAGCTCAGCAAGAACCACATCGCCCCCGTGGTGCTGCTGACGGCCTTCAGCCAGAAGGAACTGGTCGAGCGCGCCAGCGAGGCCGGCGCGCTGGCGTACGTGGTGAAGCCGTTCACGCCGAACGACCTGCTTCCCGCCATCGAGATCGCCCTCGCCCGCTACGAGCAGATCATCACGCTCGAGGCTGAGGTCGCCGACATGGTCGAGCGCTTCGAGACCCGCAAGCTCGTCGATCGCGCCAAGGGCCTCCTCAACGAGAAGATGGGCCTGAGCGAGCCCGAGGCCTTCCGGTGGATCCAGAAGGCGTCGATGGACCGCCGCCTCACGATGCAGGACGTCGCCAAGGCGATCATCGAGCAGCTCGCGCCGAAGAAGGGCTGACCGCGCACGCTTTGCAGGAGCGGATGCCTCGATCGGGGCATCCGCTCTTCGCGTGAGGATCAGCGCTGCGGCCGCTGCGTGATGTGGTTCGTGATGCGCACCGTCGAGCAGCGGCGCCCCTGGTCGTCCGTGACCACGATCTCGTGGACAGTGATGCCGCGCCCGAGGTGGACGGGCGTGCACACTCCCGTGACGACCCCGGACGTGGCCGAGCGCGTGTGCGTGGCGTTGATGTCCACGCCGACGGCCAGACGTCCGGGCCCGGCATAGAGGTTCGCCGCCATCGAGCCGAGGGACTCGCCCAGCACCACATACGCACCGCCGTGCAGGAGCCCGACGGGCTGCGTGTTGCCCTCGACGGGCATGGTCGCCACCGCGCGCTCCACCGAGAACTCGGTGAAGACGATCCCCATCTTCTCGGCCAGCGCGCCCATGCCGCGATTCGCCGCCCACGCGAGTCCGTCGACGGCGGAGGGGGAGTGCTCGGGCATGGCAGGACTCTCGGTTCGGGCGGCGGGACGGGCGTTCCGCGCGGGAGGGACTGTCGCCGCCCCTGGCTAGGCTTGCAGGGTGACGGACACCGCAAAGCCTACCCTTCTCGTCGTCGACGGCCATTCGCTGGCGTACCGGGCCTTCTACGCCCTCCCGGTCGACAACTTCTCGACGAAGGACGGCCAGCACACCAACGGGATCTACGGATTCCTGGCGATGCTGATCAATCTCATCAAGGCGGAGAAGCCCACCCACCTCGCCGTCGCGTTCGACACGTCCCGGCAATCCTTCCGCACGCGGGAGTACAGCGAGTACAAGGCCAACCGCTCCGAGACGCCCAGCGAGTTCAAGGGCCAGATCCCGCTCCTGCAGGACTGCCTGGCGGCGATGAGCATCCGCACGCTCTCGCAGGAGGACATCGAAGCCGACGACATCCTGGCGACTCTCGCCACCCAGGGTGCGGCGCAGGGCTTCCAGGTCCTCGTCTGCTCCGGCGACCGGGACACCATCCAGTTGGTGAACGACGACATCACACTGCTGTACCCGAACGTGCAGGGCGTCTCGCAGCTCAAGCGCTACGACCGGGAGGCCGTCATCGAGCGCTACGGCGTGCCGCCCGAGCAGTATCCCGACATCGCCGCCCTCGTCGGCGAGACCAGCGACAACCTCCCCGGCGTTCCGAAGGTGGGCGAGAAGACCGCGGTGAAGTGGCTGACCCAGTTCGGCTCGCTCGACGCCCTGCTCGAGGGCGCGGATTCCATCAAGGGCGTCGTCGGCGGCAACCTGCGCGAGCACCTCGACGACGTGCGCCGCAACCGGCGCCTCAATCGCCTGCTGACAGACGTCGAGCTTCCGTTCGGTCCCGACGACCTCGAGGTGCAGCCGATGGACGCCCAGGCGGTGCGCGACATCTTCTCCCGGCTCGAGTTCAAGACGCTCATCCCGCGTGTCGCCGAGCTGGCCGGCATCGAGCAGCAGATGGCCGCGGTCACGTCGGCAGCGGCCGAGCTCGCCCCCGTCGCACAGGAGCTCTCGCCGACGGACTTCGCCGCCTGGCTCGCGGCCACCACCAGCGAGGTCGGCGTGACGGTCGTCGTCGAGGGCGGGCAGCCGGCGCGCATCGGGGCGGCGACCAGCGATGCCGCCGCCGAAGCGGCATGGACGCCCGAGCTGCAGGAGGCGCTGACCCCCTGGCTGACGTCCGACGAGCCGAAGGTCCTCGCCGACGCCAAGCCGCAGGTCAAGGCGCTCCGCCGCGCCGGGCTGCGGCTGGGCGGGCTCGTCTTCGACGTCATCCTCGGCGGTTGGCTGCAGCGGCCCAGCCTCCCCGACAAGAACCTCGCCGACCTCGTCGACCGCTACCTCGACGAGCGACTGCCCGAGTCCGATCCCGCACAGCTCGTACCCGAGACGGAGGGCGCGACCACCGGGCAGCTGTCGTGGTACACGCTGCGCGTGGCTCGCGCCCTGCAGTCCGAGATGCCCCCGAGCGTCACGAAGGTGCTCACCGACATCGAGCTTCCGACCCTGCACACGCTCGCCGACATGGAGCTGGCAGGCGTCGCGGTCTCGCACGAGCGCCTCTCTGCCTTCTCCGGAGAGCTCGGCGCGCGCGCCGACGCCTTGGCTGCGCAGGCGTATGCGGCGATCGGCCGGGAGGTGAACCTCGGCTCGCCGAAGCAGCTGCAGGAGGTGCTCTTCGAAGAGCTGCAGCTGCCGAAGACCCGCAAGACGAAGACCGGGTACTCCACGGACGCCGCGGTCCTCGCCGACCTGCAGGAGACCAACCCGCACCCGTTCCTGGACCTGCTGCTCCAGCACCGCGAGGCGACGAAGCTGCGCCAGATCATCGAGTCGCTCGACACGGCGATCGGCGCAGACCGCTCGGCGGGCGCCGACGGACGCATCCACACCACGTACGTGCAGACCGGCAGCCAGACCGGCCGGCTGTCGAGCACCGACCCCAACCTGCAGAACATCCCGATCCGCACCGAAGAGAGCAGGCGCATCCGCTCCGCCTTCACGGTGGGCGAGGGATACGAGACGCTGCTGACCGCCGACTACTCGCAGATCGAGATGCGCATCATGGCGCACCTGTCGGAGGACCCCGGTCTGATCGAGGCCTTCAACTCAGGGGAGGACACTCACCGCTTCGTGGGCTCCCGGGTGTTCGGCGTCGCGCCCGAGGACGTCACCCCCGCCATGCGCACCAAGGTCAAGGCGATGTCGTACGGTCTCGTCTACGGCCTGTCCGCCTTCGGGCTCTCCAAGCAGCTGCGCATCGAACAGGCCGAGGCGAAGCAGCTGATGATGGAGTACTTCGCCCGTTTCGGCGCGGTGCGCGACTACCTGCGCTCGTCGGTCGAGCAGGCCCGGATCGACGGGTACACCGAGACGATCTTCGGCCGCCGTCGCCCGTTCCCCGATCTCGCCAGCCCCAACCGCGTGCTGCGCGAGAACGCCGAACGGGCGGCGCTGAACGCGCCCATCCAGGGCAGCGCCGCCGACATCATGAAGATCGCGCTGTTCCACATCCACGACGACTTCGCCGCCGAGGGTCTCACCTCACGGGTGCTGCTCCAGATCCACGACGAGCTCGTGATCGAGGTGGCGCCGGCGGAGTGGGAGGCGGCGGAGCGCATCGTCCGCTCGCGCATGGGCGACGCCGCGCAGCTCTCGGTGCCGCTCGACGTGCAGATCGGCCGCGGAGACGACTGGAACGCCGCCGGCCACTGAGCCTGCGCCGGGCGCGGGGAAGAGACTCGAAGTCCCGTTTGGCGGCACCACGTCTCGTCCCTAGGCTCGGAGCCATGACTGACGAAACCCGCACACCCACGCAGATCGACAAGATCGCAGATGCGTGGGTCGACACCCTCGCCGAGCTCGAACCGACGCTCGCGACGTACATCGGCCGCTCGGAGTACAACGACCGGTTCGGCGACTACAGCCCGCAGGGGCACGAGCGCCTGGTCGAAGAGGGCCGCAAGACCCTGACCGCGCTGCAGGCCGCCACACCGGCCGATGATGTGGACGCCGTCACCCAGGACGACCTCGCGCGCGAGATCCAGCTCGGACTGGACCTCCACGACGCGAAGTGGCACCTGCGCGACCTCAACGTCATCGCATCGCACGCGCAGAACATCCGCTCGGCGTTCGACCTCATGCCCACGGCGACGGCCGACGACTGGTCCGTCGTCGCCACGCGCCTCGGCGCGGTGCCCGGCGCCATCGACGGCTACGTCGCATCGCTGCGCGAGGGCATCGCCCAGGGCGTCGTGCCGGCCCGCCGCCAGGTGGTGGAGGTCGCGACGCAGATCGCCCGCTACACCGCCGACGGCGGCTTCTTCGCCACATTCGCGGCCGAAGCGGCCCCGGCGGAGGGCCAGCTGCCCGCGTCGCTCGCGCGAGAGGTCGCCGACAACGCCAACGCCGCCCGCGTCGCCTACGACGAACTCGCGTCGTTCCTCACCGCCGAGCTGGCGCCCGCGGCGACGGAGAAGGACGCCGTCGGCCGCGAGCTGTACGCGCTGCACTCCCGCCGGTTCCTGGGAGCGACCGTCGATCTCGACGAGACGTACGAGTGGGGCATCGAGGAGCTGGCCCGCATGGTCGCGGAGCAGGAGTCGATCGCGAACGAGATCAAGCCCGGGGCATCCGTCGAGGAGGCGGTGGCCTTCCTCGAGCAGGACGCCAGCCGCAAGCTCCACGGCACCGATGCGCTCCAGAAGTGGATGCAGGAGACCAGCGACCGCGCCGTCGCCGAGCTGGGCAGGACCCACTTCGACATCCCCGAGCCGATCCGCACGCTGGAGTGCATGATCGCGCCGACGAAGGAAGGCGGGATCTACTACACCGGCCCGACCGACGACTTCTCGCGGCCCGGCCGTATGTGGTGGTCGGTGCCGGAGGGCGTGGAGGAGTTCGACACCTGGCGCGAGCTCACGACGGTCTATCACGAGGGCGTCCCCGGTCACCACCTGCAGATCGCCCAAGCGGTCTACAACCGCGCGCAGCTCAACACGTATCGCCGGCTCCTGGCGGGGACGTCGGGCCACGCCGAGGGATGGGCGCTGTACGCCGAGCGCCTCATGGAGCAGCTGGGCTACCTCTCCGACCCGGCGGACCGGCTGGGCATGCTCGACGGCCAGCGCATGCGCGCCGCGCGCGTGGTGCTCGACATCGGCGTGCACCTCGAGAAGCAGCGCCCCGACGAGCAGGGACCGTGGGACGCGGACTTCGCGCTGGACTTCATGCTGCGCAACGTCAACATGCCCGAGGAGTTCGTGAAGTTCGAGGTCAACCGCTACCTCGGCTGGCCTGGCCAGGCGCCGTCCTACAAGGTCGGCCAGCGCATCTGGGAGCAGCTGCGCGACGACGTGGCCGAGCGCGAGGGCGACGCGTTCTCGATCAAGCAGTTCCACAAGCGGGCGCTCGACATCGGAGGCGTCGGACTCGACACGCTTCGCGCCGCGTTGTCCCGCTGACGTGCGACGAGGCTCAGCGATCGTCCTCAGCGCCGGTCGCTGAGCCTCCTCCGTCGCCGGCGAGCAGGGCGACGACCTCGGCGTCGGTCGTCTGGCCGAAGTCGTCGTAGTACTGACCCACGGCCCAGAAGTCCGCCTCGCGGTGCGGGCACACGAACTCGTCGACGGCATCCGCGGGCGGCCGCCACCGGTGCGGCGCGACGGGCACCGCGAGGACCACGCGCGTCGCGCCGCGCGCCCTGACCGCACGGCAGGCGGCGACCGCGCTCGCGCCCGTCGCCACGCCGTCGTCCACGACGAGAGCCGTGCGGCCGGTCAGATCAGCCGGACGCGAGCCGTAGGCATCCGTCCGCCGTTGCAGCTCCTCGCGTTCGGCCTCCTCGACGCGCTCGACGTCGCCCTCGGACATCCCCGCCCATCGGACCGCCCCGGGGGTGACGATCCTGACGCCCTCGGCGATGGCCCCGACGGCGAACTCCTCATGGCCGGCCGCCCCGAGCTTGCGCACCACGACGGCGTCGAGGGGGAGGCCGAGCTCCTGTGCCACGGCGGCGGCGACCACGACACCGCCGCGGGCGATGCCGAGCACGACGGCATCCGTTCCCCGCCACCGGCTGAGCGCGCCCGCCAGCTCCCGCCCGGCTGCCCGTCGATCCGCGAAGAGGGCCATGCCCCACACGCTACGCCCATGCGGTCTGCACGTCTCGGGAATGCCGCACCGACCGGCGAGGTTCATGCAATCGCATAGAAGGAGACGCAATGACCTCTGTCGACCCTGCCACCATCGAGCTCGGACTGGACACGTTCGGCGACGTGACCCGCGATGCGTCGGGCGAGCTGCTCAGCGACGCGGAGACCATCCGCAACGTCGTGGAGCAGGCCGTGCTCGCCGACCGCGTCGGACTGTCGTTCTTCGGGGTGGGGGAGCACCACCGCCGGGAGTTCGCCATCTCGAGCCCCGAGATCGTCCTGGCGGCAGCCGCCGCGCTCACGGAGCGGATCCACCTCGGCACCGCCGTCACCGTGCTCTCCAGTGACGACCCCGTGCGGGTCTTCGAGCGCTTCGCCACGCTCGATGCCGTCTCCCACGGCCGCGCCGAGGTGATCCTCGGCCGCGGGTCGTTCATCGAGTCGTTCCCGCTGTTCGGGTTCGACCTGCGCGACTACGAGGCCCTCTTCGACGAGAAGCTCGACCTCTTCTCGCAGCTGCTGACGGAGAAGCCGGTCACCTGGAGCGGCACGATGCGCGCTCCACTGGAGGGCGCCGACGTGTTCCCGAAGACCGAGAACGGGCTCCGGGCATGGGTGGGCGTCGGCGGCACGCCCGAGTCGGCGGTCCGCGCCGCGCGGTACGGCTACGGGCTCATGCTTGCGATCATCGGCGGCCCCGCCGCCCGCTTCCGGCCGTTCGCCGACCTGTACCGCCGGTCGCTCAAGACGTTCGATCAGCCGCAGCTGCCCGTGGGCGTGCACTCGCCCGGCCACATCGCCGAGACCGACCAGCAGGCCTGGGACGAGGCCTACGAGGGCTTCGAGGCGATGAACAACTCGATCGGACGGGAGCGCGGCTGGCCCACGTACAACCGGCTCCGCTTCCAGCACGATGTCGGGCCCGACGGCGCACTGTACGTCGGTTCGCCCGAGACGGTGGCCCGCAAGATCGCCGACACGGTGCGAACGCTCGGCGCGTCGCGGTTCGACATGAAGTTCTCCACCGGCACGCTGTCGCACGAGAGGATGATGCGCTCGATCGAGCTCTTCGGCACCGAGGTGGCCCCGCTCGTGCGCGACATGCTGTCGTGAGCCCCGCCGGGTGCGCGGCATCCGTAGCATGACGCTATGACGGATGCCGGAACCCGTATGTCGTCGACGCTCTCGCAGCGTCTCGACCGCCTCCCGTTCACCCGCGCGCATCTGCGCGTGCTCACCGGCTCGGGGGTCGGCTGGGCACTGGACGCGATGGACGTCGGTCTCATCTCGTTCGTGATCGCGGCCCTCGCCGCGCAGTGGAGCCTCCAGCCGAGCGAGACCGCGTGGATCGCGTCGATCGGGTTCGTGGGCATGGCCATCGGCGCGAGCGTCGGCGGCCTGCTGGCCGACCGCTTCGGCCGGCGGCAGGTGTTCGCCCTGACCCTGCTCGTCTACGGCGTGGCGACCGGCGCGAGCGCGCTCGTCGGCGGGCTGGCGGCTCTGCTCGTGCTGAGGTTCCTCGTCGGCCTCGGCCTCGGCGCCGAGCTCCCGGTGGCCAGCACCTACGTGAGCGAGTTCGCGCCGGCGCGCATCCGCGGGCGCCTGATCGTCATCCTGGAGGCGTTCTGGGCCGTCGGGTGGACGCTCGCTGCGCTGATCGGCTACTTCGTGATCCCGTCCTCCGAGAACGGCTGGCGCTGGGCGTTCGCACTGGGCGCCATCCCGGCCGTCTATGCGCTCGTCGTGCGCTGGGGGCTGCCGGAGTCGGCGCGGTGGCTGGAGCGGCGCGGGAGGTTCACGCAGGCGGAGTCGGTCGTGCGCACCTTCGAGGAGGCGGCGGGCGTCACGGCGGCTCCGGCCGCCGGCAGGCCTGTCGCGTCACCGGCGAAGGCGACCTCCCTCGGGGAGCGGCTCGGTGCGCTGTGGTCGGCCGAGTTCCGCGTGCGCACGGCGTGCCTGTGGCTGGTGTGGTTCTGCGTCAACTTCTCGTACTACGGCGCGTTCATCTGGATCCCGTCGATCCTCGTCGCGCAGGGATACGACCTGGTGCGCTCGTTCGGCTTCACGCTCATCATCACGCTGGCGCAGCTGCCCGGCTACGCCGTCGCGGCCTGGCTGATCGAGGTCTGGGGCCGGCGGGCGACGCTCTCGGTGTTCCTCATCGGCTCCGCAGCATCGGCGGTCTTCTTCGGCACGGCCGGATCGCCGGGCGTGATCATCGCGGCCGGCATGGCGCTGTCGTTCTTCAATCTCGGGGCGTGGGGCGCGCTCTACGCGGTGAGCCCGGAGATGTACCCCACGTCGCTGCGCGCCACCGGCACGGGCTGGGCGGCCGGCGCCGGCCGCATCGCGTCCATCGTCGCGCCGCTCGTCGTGCCGCCGCTGCTGATGGCGGGCGGGGCGCCGACGCTGTTCGTGGTGTTCGCGGTGTTCTTCGCCGTCGCGGCCGCCGCGGCGTGGGGCCTCGTCGACCGGCGGGGGGCGGCGCTCGACGACCGGTGACCGGTGGCGGTCGTAGGCTGGGGTCGTGGCATCCGTTCGATACGTCGCCATCGGCGACTCCTTCACCGAGGGCGTGGGCGACGAGCTTCCCGACGGACGCGTGCGCGGCTGGGCGGACCTCGTGGCGCAGGGGTGGGCGGATGCCGCCGGCGAGGCGATCGACTACGCCAATCTGGCCATCCGGGGCAAGCTCGTGTGGCCGATCGTCGAGGAGCAGCTCGAGCCCGCTCTGGCTCTCAAGCCGACGCACCTGTCGTTCAACGGGGGCGGCAACGACATGCTGCGCCCGCGCACGAGCGTGGCGCGGGTCGTGGAGGCGTTCGACACCGTCCTGCGTCGCTGCGACGAGGAGGGCGTGCAGCTCATCGTCCTGTCGGGCGCGAACCCGACGCGCCAGCTGCCGCTGCGACGCGTCATCCAGCGCCGGGGGGACCTGCTCTCGCACGCGGTCGAGGCCCGGCTGTCGGCTCGCTCCGACATCGTCCGCGCCTACAACTGGTTCGACGAGGAGCTCGCGAGCCCGCCGTACTGGTCGGAGGACCGCCTCCACATGAACTCGCGCGGCCATCACCGCGTCGCGGCACGCGTGCTCGACGCCCTCGGACTCGAGGTGCCCGCCTCATGGTGGTCGCTCGATCCGCTGCCGGGCGCCGGCGCGCGCGGAGCGGCCTACTACCGTGACCACGTCGGGCCTTGGGTGCGGCGCCGGCTCACCGGAACCTCGTCGGGCGACGGCCGGACCGCCAAATTCGCTCAGTGGACCGCGTTCGCCCCCTCAGCCGCCTGACGCGGCCCCCGACCGGGCCGACTGCAGCCCTCAGCCCGGTTCGCCCTTCAGCCGGTAGGTGAGCTCGGCGAAGGCGCCGGCCTGGCGCGCGGAGAGCAGCTCGAGCCGATCGGCGCCGAGGCGGCGGGGGAGGAGCGGCTTGCCCGATGGGAGCGTGGCCGGCGCGACGGACACGCGGATCTCGTCGAGGAGCCCGGCATCGGCGAACTGTCCGGCGAGATCGCCCCCTCCCACGACCCACACATCGCGGTCGCCGGCGGCGTCGCGGATCTGCGGCCAGGCGTCACGCACGTCTCCGGCCGCGAAGCGGACGTCTGCCCCCGGGACCACCGGCAGCTCCCGCGTGGTGAAGACCCACGTGGGCCGCTCGCCGTAGTACGCCGGCCATTTCTCCGGATGCGCGACGAGGTCCTCGTGCTCGAGCACCCACCGGTAGGTCGACGACCCCTGCACGAGTACGCCGATGCCCGCGAGGAACCGCTGGAAGTCGGCGTCGCCGCCCTCGCCGCCCGGGGCGGCGAACAGCCACTCGAGCGAGTCGTCGTCGTCGGCCAGGAACCCGTTGAGGGTGGTCGCAGTGTAGAAGATGACGCGAGGCATGTCGTGACGGTATCGCGGGGATACGACACCGGGTATTGACGTTTGTTCAACCGATCGGTATTGTACCTACCGGTTGAACAAAGGAGGAGTCCCGTGGCCGACACCCTGAGCCGCACGTTCGCGGCTCTCGCCGACCCCACGCGTCGTGCCATCCTGGCGCGGCTCGCCGACGGGGAGGCGACGGTGGGCGAGCTCGCAGAGCCGTTCGACATGACGTTCGCCGCGATCTCGAAGCACCTCCGGGTGCTCGAGGGGGCGGGCCTCGTCACGCGGGGCCGTAACGCCCAGTACCGGCCCGCGCGGCTCGATGCACGACCCCTGGCCGCGGCATCCGACTGGATCGGCGGTTACGCGCGGTTCTGGGAGGACAGTCTGGGCGCACTCGACCACTACCTCAACGCCCTGCAGCAGCTGGGCGCCGCAGACGGCAGGGCCGTCGCATCCACCGAGAAGGAGAACGACCATGACTGAGTACTTCACCGTGACCCGCACCCTGCAGGCGCCGCGCGACCTCGTCTTCGAGGCCCTCACCAGGCCCGAGCACTTCGCCGTGTGGTTCGGCACCGCGGCGGTGGAGGTCCCGCAGGAGACGCTGACCATGGACGTGCGACCGGGTGGGGCCTTCCGCGCCGTCATGCATCTGCCGGACGGTGGTCTCATCCATTGGGCGGGCGAGTACCGGGTGGTCGAGCCGCCGTCGCACCTGGCCATGACGCTCACCGACCAGCCCGGCGACGACGCAGGCCTGCCCGTGCTGTTCGACCTGGAGGAGAGCGACGGCGCCACGGTCCTCACGATCCGCCAGGACCGGTCGGACTTCACCGACGAGCAGGTCGCGGCGACGATCGCCGGCTACAACGCGTTCGTCGACGACATCGAGCGCGTGCTGGAGCGCCTGCAGACCGCGTGACGACGCCGCGGTGTCGATCCGGATGCCGCGTCAGCGGCGCGGCCCGCGTGGCCGGCGGGGCGGATCCAGGCCGAGCCGGATGCGGGTGCGCTTGCGCTCGATCACGATGAGCACGGCTCCGAGCAGCCACAGCGGCACCTGCATCAGGAACGCGACGCGGAAGGCGTCCAAGCTGTAGGTGTCGGGCGTTCCGGCACCCTGCAGGTCGAGGGCGAGGCCGATGAGGAGGATGGCGATCAGTGCCGCCAGGAACCCGCCGGCGTTCGTCACGCCCGTCGCGGTGCTGAGCCGGTGCGACGGGTTGTGGGTGCGGGCGTGGTCGAAGGCGATCATCGAGGCGGGACCGCCGGTCGCGAGCGCGACGGCGAGCACCAGGAGCAGCCACAGCGGCGCCGGCCCGGGGTAGGCGATGACCGCGAGCCACGCGATCGCCTGGACGGCGACCGTGGGCAGCACGAGGGCCTGCGACCGCAGATGGGGGACGCGGCGGGACAGTTCGCCCATCACCGGCCCGAGCAGCATGCCGACCACGACGTAGAGCGACATGACCGAGGCCGCCTGGGCGGTGGTGAGGCCTTCGCCGGCGGTGAGGAAGGGCATTCCCCACAGCAGGACGAAAGCCGTCCCGGCGAACGGGGTGGTGAAGTGGGACCAGAACGCCAGCCGCGTGCCGGGGTGCGCCCATGCCGCGCGGATCCCGACGCCGGTGTCGACGGCGGAGGTCACGACCCGGATCGCTCCGGTGTCGGTGTCCACCGACACGTCGTCGTCGCGGTCGGGCGGATGGTTGCGGATGAGCAGGAACACCAGCACCGCGAACAGGATGCCGAGCCCGGCGATACTGCCGAACGTGATGGTCCAGCTCGTCGCGTGGAGGAGAGCCGCCAGCGGCACCAGCGACACGAGCTGCCCGGACTGGCCGACGATACCGGTGAACTGCACCATGAGCGGTCCCCGCTGAGCGGGGAACCAGGTGGCGATGAGACGCAGCACCCCGGGGAAGATCGCCGCGTCGCCCGCCCCCAGCAGCATCCGCGCGAGGATCGCGACGCCGACGCTGGGGGAGAGGGCCATGGTGAGCTGCCCCACCGCCATCAGGATCATGCCGACCGTCATGATGGGCCGAGCGCCGTATCGGTCCAGCAGCACCCCGATGGGGATCTGCATCCCGCCGTACACCGCCAGCTGGACGACCGCGAACATCGACAGGGTCGCCGCGTCGGCATCGAACCGGGCGGCCGCATCGACGCCGACGGCGCTGAGGGAGGACCGGTTCGTGATCGCGAGCACATAGGCGGCCACCCCGACGGTCCAGATCACCCACGCGCGCAGCCCGGGCCCCGCCGCGGGAGGACGCGAGAGGCTGGGCACGATTCCACAGTAGCCGCCGGCATCCGCGGCTCTTTGAGTGCTCACGCGTCGTTTGTCAAGACCCTCCTCGCGCGGTGGCGACTGCGTCACGGTTGTCGAGGGACAACTCGTCCCACAGCAGGGGAGGGCCCATCGCCGCGCCCCGGAAAGGACACCTCGCATGAGTATCGGAGCTGGCATCGCCCTCTTCGCCATCGGAGCGATCCTCGCGTTCGCGGTGAACGTGGAGGTCGAATGGGTGAACCTCGACATGATCGGCTACATCCTGATGGCCGCAGGAGCCGTCATCTTCATCATCGGCCTCGTCCTCATGGCGCGCCGCCGCCGCTCGGACACCGTGACGCGCACCGCGGTGGACCCCGTCGCGAACGAGCGCGTGACGCGCCAGAGCACGGCTTCGACCGACGACGCCGCCGGACTCTGACGAACACACCTGACCGCGGGCGCTACGGCGCGCCCGCGGTCAGTGCTCTCCGCCCTCCGCGGGGACGACCTCTCGTTGTGCCCGGGGGCCCGCGACGCTCGAGAACGGCTATCCGCCCGGGGTGCCGACGGCTGTGATGGTGTCGGGAAGGGTATCGCCGCTGTCCGGAACGACCCGCCGGAACTCGTCGTCCTGCCGGATGTAGAGACCTGCGACTGCTCCGGTGACGAAGTACTGACCGCCGGCCTCTCCGGGCAGCATCGTCGGAGTCAGGAACAGCAAGTACTCCTCGCCCAGGCCGAGCACCGGCGGAAGATCCTGTCGAACCTCGACGGTGTCGCCCACCGCGGCGGGCTCCGGGCGGTCAACGAGAGCGGCGCCCAGCTGTGGGTTCGTGGGCGCGTTGGTGACCTCGACGGAGGAGATGGTCGCATCGCCTTCCGTCGTCTGCGTCGACACTGTGCCCACGACGATCGACGAACTGTCAGCCGCGAGCGATTCGACGCTGTCGTACAGCGTGTGCCGGCTGCCCGAGCTCGTCTGGGAGCAACCGGCCAGAAGGCCGGCCACGACGATGCCGACCGCGAACAACCCGGCCGTCGTCAACCGCGGTCGCGTACCAGGCAATGCCACTCCTCGGTTCAGCTAAGGGTTGATCTGCAGAATTTCGCGGCGTTGAACGTGACCGCGGCGAGACTCATAACGACGAACGTAATGGGACGAGGTGTTCCAAAGCCAGCGGGTCGCAGGACTGAGGAGCGGCTGGAGCGTCGGCGTCCGACGCGGGGGAGGGACCGGCTTTCGGTCGGGTTCATCCGGTGCAATGGTGGCCGCATGGAAACCATCGAGTGGTGGGCGAAGGTGGACTCCGACGCCAAGGCGTGGCTCATTGCCCATAACGGCGAAGCGGTATCGTCCGAAGTGCTGAACAAGATAGCGGCGGCAGGCGGCGCGGTCACCTCGAGCGCATGGTGGGTCGGCGAGTCAGGACCTGACGGCTTCTTTCTCTCGGATGAAGCCGTCGACTGGATCGAAGCAGCAGCGAACGACGAGTCCGGCTGAATCCCGCGCGGCGGAGGACCGGCGCGCGAACGCACGAGAGCGAGCTTCGAGAACGTGCAGCGATTGCACGCCGGCGGATTGCGTGGGCGTCGACGCGATGACCGTCAGCATGTCGGCGACGCTGTGGCGGAACCCGGTGAACAAGTCCGACCCGGTGAACCTCGCGGACCTCGACGAGGCCACGCGCCGTGCACTCGACGAGGTGCCGCCCTGGCCACGCCCGGCCTGGTTGGTCGAGTCCGTCGAGCGGATGCGGTATCCGATGCTCTGGGAGGCTGCGCAGACGACCTGGCATCGTGAGGAGACCGAGCGCAGCACCCTCGATTCGCTGCTGGTGCAGCACACGAATCACATCCTCATGAACTAGTTCCGTGAACAACTCGGGCTTGGTCTATGCAGTGGGTGCAAAGCTCCCCGGCGGCGGCACCCTTACCGCCGTCGTTCCGCGAGATCACGTTCCGTTTCTCACGCTGGCGTTCGTGCGGCGCCCCCGCTGACACCCACGTCCCGCACAGCGCCGCCCGCAGGGCGATCCGCTGCGTACCGCGCGACTGAAGGCAGGCGAGGACCGTCTAACGCCCGTCGTGATTTAATCCTCTTCATCCCAGAGTGTTGGATGGTCTCATGAATTGGGCGGAGATGGACCGGCACATTCCGTTTCCATTCCCCGGAGGCGCGTTCCCGGCAACGTTGGGTGCCGTCGTTCAACTTACGGTGTTGCATCAGGTTGAACCCGCGCGGCTTGTCGTACATGACATCGATGGGGACTGGGCGATCGGCGATGGCGTGAACGACCCCAACCTCCCTGACGCTTGCGTTGCCACACACATCGCGCACGTGCTGACACTCGATCCCACGTTGGCCGCCCTGGCCACGCTTCCGCCCGGACATATGGCTGAACGCGCGAGCCCCGCTGATGAATGGCAGATTTCCGCCCACAGTTACGACCTGTAATGCCCGTGCCGACTCAGGTGGCTTTGCTGCAGGGAACGTTGGCCATCAGCGTTGCGCGCGGAATATCTCACCGGTCGTGTGGAATGTGTGCAGCAGCGAGATTGCTTCACCAGGTGTGGACAACGACGTCAGCACCGCTCTGCACCGAAGTCAGCTCATCGACTTGACGACGACCGGTCGCCGTAGCGGGCTACCGCGCCGCATCGAGATCTTCCTGCACGACGAGGACGGCGTGCTGTTCATCACCGGGATGCCGCGTCGAGACCGCACAAGGGACTGGATACACAACATCACCGCAGACCCCAACGTCATCGTGCATCTGAAGACAGACATCGAGGCCGACGTTCCTGCCACGGCGCGGGTGATCACCGATCCCCGCGAAGCACGGCCGCTCATCGAGGCCGCCGCACGCCGATGGCGCAGAGACGATGTCGACGAGATGATCGCGCACAGTCCGCTCATCGTGCTGACTCCGGCTGCCGCGCCCGCCGTCTGACCGCATCCCGAGGCACCGGCCGCGGCCACGGCGCGAAGGGGAGATGCGGCGATCACCGTGACGCTCGAAACTGCCGGAGCCGAGATGGCCAGTGACATCGCCGTCACGCCTGACAGCGACATGGACGCACTCCGCGACCATCGCCGACGCACCGACGAGTGGGCTCGTCCGGCGCCAACCAAAGCAGGTCGAGGGGAGAGGCCAATTCGAACCAGACGCGAAGAGGTCGATCTTCGATCTGACATAATGTGCATTATCGGCGCTCAGCCGACCAGCGAGCCGGCCTCAGACGAGCCACTCGCCATCCCGCATCAGCAGGCGGCCTGCGAGCTCATTCGACTCGCGCCAGGCCTGGATGCGGACAGGACGCAGCACGAGGAAGACGTAGGCGGCCAGTCCGCGCGGGTCCCAGTCGGCCTGCGCGGCGTACGCCGCGCCGATGCGCGCGTCGTCGTCGACGCCGAGCGACCGCTCGAGCGCGACGTCGATGATCGCGACGTCACGCGTCGGCCCCACGGCGAGCCGTGCGACGTTCGACGCGGCGAGGTTCCGCGCCGTCACGGATGCGCCCTCGAGGGCGATGACGGCGCGCTCGTCGATCCACGCGAGCGACAGCGGCACCAGATACGGCGTCGCGTCCGCGGACGCCGTGGCCACCCAGACGTCGGCGGCCGGAGCGGTCAGCGCGGCGAGCAGGTCGGCCTTGCGCGCGGCACGGTCGCGGGGCTGCGGCATCCATCGCTCCTTCGTCTCGGCGGGTGCCAGTCTGACAGACCGTGACGAGCGATTCGGAGCGACAGAACGTTGTCCCTAAGCTCGGAGCGTGCTGGAATCGCTCACCGGGTTCGTCGTGGTGGGCGTCGCGATCCTCGTCGGGTGGATCCTTGGGCGCATCGACCTCCTCGGCGAGCACGCCCGGCCGGTGCTGGCGCGCCTGACGTTCTTCGTGCTGTCGCCCTTCCTGCTGTTCGTCGTGCTCGCCCAGGCGGACGTGCGAACGCTGTTCTCGGCGCTGCTGCCGGTGTCCGCGATCGCCGCGGTCGCCGTGATCCTGGTGTACGCCGTGGTCGCCCGCCTCGCCTGGCGGCGCTCGGTCGGCGAGACGGTCATCGGCGCCCTGAGCGCCGGCCAGGTGAACTCCAACAACATCGGCATCCCGCTGTCGCTGTACCTGCTGGGCAGCGCCGCGTATCCCGCCCCCGTGATCCTCATGCAGCTGCTGGTGTTCACGCCCATCACGATGGCGATCCTGGATGCCGTCACCACCGCCCGCGCCTCGCTCTGGCGGGCCGTCGCCCGCGTGGTCACCAACCCCATCGTCGTGGGATCGGTGCTCGGCACGCTCGTGTCGGTGCTGGGGGTCGACCTGCCGCCGATCGTCATGGAGCCGGCGGTGCTCATCGCGAACGCCTGCGTCCCGATCCTCCTGATCGCGTACGGCATCTCGCTGCACGGCCAGCGCGTCCTCGGTCCGTCCGGACGCCGCCAGGACATCGTGCTGGCGACCGTGCTCAAGCTCGTGGCGATGCCGATCGTGGCGTGGGCCGTGGCGGAGTTCGTGTTCGGCCTCAGTGCCCACGACGTGCTCGTGGTGACGGTGCTGGCCGCTCTCCCGACCGCGCAGAACGTGTTCAACTACTCGCAGCGATACGACGTCGGCGAGACCATCTCGCGCGACACGGTGTTCCTCACCACGATCGGGTGCGTCCCCGTCCTGATCCTGGTGACGCTGCTGCTCGGGTGAACGGTCGCCGGCTAGGCCCGCACGAGTTCGCGCAGCGCACCGATCACGACTCTGGCGCCGTGCTCGTCGCGCAGCACCGTGATGAGGGTGTGCGTGCAGCCGCGGCACCGCACGATCGCGGCCGTCTCGTCGAGCTCCACGATCGCCTCGGCCATCGGCGCGGCCGCGCCGCAGCCCCCGCAGACACCGATGAGCGCGGTGACGTCGGCCCCGAACACGTCCCACAGCATCCCCGCGGCGGCGTTGCCGTCCACGGTGCTCGTGGCGATATCCGCCCGCATCATGCACCTCCGAAGCGCTCGGTCCTGATCCGCGCCGGCGGATGGCCCAGCTCGACCAGCGCGTCGGCGACGTGCTCGACGAAACCCGTCGGACCGCAGACGTACACGATCGGCTCCCGTCCAGGGTCCCACGTCGACTCGCGCAGCGCATCGAGGTCGACCCGCCCCACCGCCGCGCCCCACCCGGGCGGCGCGGAGCGGGTGTAGCGCCAGGCGACCGCCACTCCCCCGTCCGCCGCGCCGCGCTCCAGCTCATCGCGATATATCGCGTCCTCGGCACGGCGCACGGAGTACAGCAGGCGAACGGATGCCGCGGCTCCGGCATCCGTCGCCGCCCTCGCGATCGCCATCAGCGGCACGATGCCCGAGCCGCCGGCGATCAGCTGCACGAGCCCCTCTCCCCCGGGCCGCCAGACGAAATAGCCGCCCAGCGGTCCCTTCACCTCGAGCTCGTCGCCGGGGAGCACATCGCGCACCAGATAGGGCGAGACCTCGCCGTCGGGGATCTCGTCGACCGCCAGCTCGATGGTGTCCGAGGCGCCGTACGACCCCAGCGAGTACGAGCGCTCGGCCTGATAGCCGTCCTCGGCGGTCAGGCGGACGTCGACGTGCTGGCCGGCCACGCTCCCCGGCCAGCCGGGCACCGCGAGCCGGAGGATCCGCGCCGAGCGTGTCACCGGAACGGCGTCGACGACCCGGGCCGGACGCCAGTCGCCGACCGTCACCAATACCGCTCCTCGGTCCAGGGGTCGCCGTGCATGTTGTAGCCGTTCTGCTCCCAGAAGCCGGGCGCGTCGTCGTCCATGAGCGTCAGCCCGCGCACCCACTTCGCGCTCTTCCAGAAGTACAGATGGGGCACCAGCAGACGCGCCGGACCCCCATGCTCCGGATCGAGCGGCTCACCCTCGAACTCGAACGCGACCCACGCCCGGCCGTCGCGCAGCTCGTCGAGCGGGATGTTCGTGGTGTACCCGCCATACGAGTGCGCCATCGCGTAGCCGGCATCCGTGTCGACGCCCTCGAGCAGCGTGTCGAGCGAGACGCCCCGCCACGAGGTGCCGAGCTTGGACCAGCGGGTGACGCAGTGGATGTCGGTGTGCACGTCCTCGATCGGGAGGGCCAGGAACTCCTCCCACGTCCAGGAGACCACGCCGCCGGCCTCGTCGCGGATGCCGAAGCGCCACTCCCCCGTGTCGACGCGCGGTGTCGGCCCGGCCGACAGCACCGGGAAGTCCTCCGTCAGATACTGCCCCGGCGGAAGTCGCGGATCGCTCTCGCGACGGCGTGCGCCGAAGCCCCTCGAGATGACGGCCATTCCAGCTCCCTCCGACGGCTCGCCCGGCGCATCGCCATCGCGGGGCGACGCACGCTCACGGTAGCGCGGAGAGCTGCCGCGGGGCGAGCACTGTCACGACACACGAACGATGTTGCGCCGGAGTTCGACATGAGGTCTAAGCTTTAGCCGCACCACGTACAGGAAACTTTCAGAAAGGCCGCACATGTCCACTGCATCCGAGGCCGAGAAGTCGGCCGTCAACGGGATCCGCACGGCGCTCGGGATCGGCGGTGTCCTCGCCGTCATCGTCGGCATCCTGGTCCTGGTCTGGCCGGGCAAGACCGCCGCCGTCGTCACCGCGATCATCGCGATCTACGCGATCGCCGCCGGCCTCGTCTACGCCGGTCTGGGGATCTTCTCCAAGACCAAGGGCGGTTGGGCGCGCGTCGGGCACATCGTGCTCGGCATCCTGTTCATCATCGCGGGCATCGTCGCGCTGCTGAACCTCGGACAGGCCACCGCCTGGCTCGCCCTGTTCCTCGGCATCCTCGTCGGCATCATGTGGATCGTCGAGGGCATCGTCGCACTGTCCACCCTCGGCGACGCCGCATCCAAGGTGTGGTCGGTCATCTTCGCCATCCTGAGCATCATCGCGGGCATCATCCTGCTCTTCTCGCCCATCTGGGGCGCCGCCGTGCTGTGGTGGCTGCTCGGGATCGCGCTGATCGTGCTCGGCATCATCAACATCGTCCGCGCCTTCACCTTCAAGGGCGACCTCTGATCAGGCACTGACGACGACGGCCCCGGGAGCGATCGCTCCCGGGGCCGTCCGCGACGATCAGGTCACCGGCAGGTGACGCCGCCACCAGTCCAGCACGGCGTCGAAGCGCTCGACCCGGTGGCGCGGCTGACCCGAGCGGGTGAGCTCGTGATCCTCACCGGGGAAAACCAGCAGCTCAGCGTCGGTGCCCTGGCGCTTGAGCGCGGAGTAGTAGCGGGTGGCCTGCTCGAGCGGGCAGCGGAAGTCCAGCTCCGAATGCATCACCAGCGTCGGGGTGGTGACCTGGCCGACCACCGCCATCGGGCTCTGCCGGGCGATGTCGTCGGGCGAGACGCCGACGTACTCGTCGCCGAAGAACGACCCGATGTCGCTCGTGCCCTGGAAGGAGACCGGCTCGAGGAACCCGCGCTCGACGATGGCCCCGGCGAACCGGTGGTCGTGCGCGATCACCCACGCCGTGAGATAGCCGCCGTACGAGCCGCCCTGCACGCCGACGCGGCCGCCGTCCAGGCGATCGTCATCGGCGATCGCTCCCTCGAGGAAGTCGATCACGTCGGCGAAGTCCACCGTCCCCATCTGCTGACGGATGCTTCGCCCGTGCGCGCGCCCGTAGCCCGCCGAGCCGCGGGGGTTGCAGTAGACCACCGCGTAGCCGGCGTCGACGAGCACCTGCGTCTCGTCGAACAGGTGCACCCCGTACGCCGCGAACGGCCCGCCGTGGATCTGGAGGATCACCGGGAACGGACCCTCGCCCTCGGGCGTCGCCACCCAGCCGTGCACGGGGTAGCCGTCGCGGCCGGTCACGGTGAGCTCCCGGGGCAGGACGATGCCGGATGCCGCGGCCGCTGCACCGAATGCCGTGAGCGTCCGCGGCTCGTCGCCGACGAGCACCAGCTCGCCGAAGGAATCGGGCCGCGACACCGCAGCGACCACCTGGCCGCCGACGGCGGCGTGCCCGCCGACCTCGACGTCGCCGCCGAGCACCTCGGCGATGACCCCCTCGCGGGAGATGCGCAGCAGCCGGACGCGGCCGCGCGTGGTGTCCTGGGCGAGGAAGTCGGCGTCGACGGCGGTGAGATGCCCCTCGCCGAGGTGGATCGTCTCCGCGTCGGTGAGGCGCCGCGGACCGGTGTCCTCGAGGAGGAAGACCCCGACGCCGGGGGCGACGAAGTCGAGACCATCGCCGACCTCGTGGGCGAGGATGCCGATGGCGCCGTCTCCGGCGACCGCGACGTCGAGCACCGAGAGCCCTGCGTCTGCGCCGAGCACCTCGCGGACGCCCGATCCGTCGAGCGCGACGGCGACGAGACGGCTGCGCAGATCGCGGCGCTCCGTCTCGATCTCATCGGGCACCGTGAGCAGCTCGCGGCCGTCCGCCGTGAACACGATCCTGCTGTGCGACGTCGGCCCCGAGGTGAGCGCCCGCGCCTCGGCCGCGAGGACCCGCTTGCGGACAGGCTCGGCGTCGTCGGCGCGCACGGCTGCCGCAGGCTCGTAGAACGGCTCGCTGTCGGGCTGCGGCGCCGCGACCACGAACAGGTGCGCGGGGCGGTCGGCGGCGTAGCCCAGGCCGTTCGCGTGCCAGCGGACGCCGGTGATCCGGCGCGGCGCCTCGGCGTGGGGCTCCAGACCCTCGACGCTCCCGTACCGCCCCTTCTCGGGCACGCGCGCGAGGAACGCGATCGTGGCGCCGTCCGGCGACCACGCGAACTGCTCCACCCCGAGAGGGGCGTCGGTCGCCTGCACGGGCTCCCCGCCGCTCGCTGCGACGACGTGCACCTGCGGCTTGCGCGCGCCGTCCGCGCGCAGGAACGCCAGCTGAGAGCCGTCCGGCGAGAGCCGGGGCGCGGTGTCGGCGGTGCCCCGGGTCAGCCGACGCGGTGTGCCGCCCGGCAGCTCGACGCGCCACACCTGGCCGACGGTCCGGTTGGCGTCGAGGTCGGGCCGCGAGGTCGCGAAGACGGCGAAGGAGCCGTCAGCGGCGACATCCGGACGCCCGACCGAGATGAGTGTCTCGATGTCGCGAGCCTTCACCGATCACTCCCCCGCGAACGACGACGTGTCGCCGATGAGACGCGTGTTGCCTGACGGCACCGGCTCGACGGCCGCGGCGGCGACCTCGGCGGCGAACTCCGACACGTTGTAGAGCTTGCCCGCGTCCTCGCGGCGCGCCGCGATGGCGCCGGGGTTGGCCCGTTCGAGCAGCGTGGCCGTGATGGTGCCCTCGATCATGTCGCCGGAGACGACGACGAACTCCACCCCGCGTTCCGTGAGGGCAGGGATGCGCTCGCGCAGGGCGTCCTCGCCGGCCCGCTTGGACAGCGCGACGGGCTCGTACTCGGGCATCGTCGGCGTGGTGCGGATGAAGTGCGCCTGGTGGCTGGTGACGAAGACCACCCGCGAGCCTTCGCGCAGCACCGGCAGCGCGGTCTCGAGCACGCGCACCTGCGCGTCCCGGTTGAGTTGCAGGGCGTAGTCCTCTGCCATGCCGGACTCCATGCCGCCCGATGCGTTGAGCACGAGGATGTCGAGGCCTCCGAACGCGGCGGCGACCTCATCGAACATCGCCTGCACCGACTCCGCGTCGGTCAGGTCGGCGCCCACGACGAGCACCTCGACGCCGAGCTCGCGCAGCTCCGTCGCGAGCTTCTCGGCCCGCGGGGCCTTGTTGCGGTAGTTGATGACGACGTTCGCGCCGCCCTGCGCGAGGTACCGCGCGGTGTCGGCGCCGATGCCGCGCGACGAGCCGGTCACGAGCGCGGTCCTGCCGCTCAGGGCACCGGCGGGAATCGGGGTGGGTGTCTCAGTCACACAGCGACCCTACCTGCTAGGTTCGAGGCAAGAGGAGGCGCACCGTGGAGCTCATCCAGACCGTCGAGCAGTGGGCGTGGATCGGCTGGCTCGTCTTGATCCTCGTCTTCCTCGTCATCGAGATGCTCACGCTCGATTTCACCTTCCTGATGCTCGGCATCGGCGGCCTGGCAGGGCTGGTGGCCGACATCCTCGGAGCACCGATCTGGCTCCAGGTCATCATCGCCGCCGGCGTCGCCGCCGTCCTCGTGCTGCTCCTGCGGCCTCCGCTGCTGCGGCGCCTGCGACGCGGCGAGGACCCCACGCCGTCCAACGTCGACGCCCTCATCGGCATCGGCGGCACCGTTATCTCGTCGGTCGGCGCCCACGGCGGCCAGGTGAAGCTCGCGAACGGCGACGTCTGGACCGCGCGCACCGAGGCGGGCGATCTCGACCCGGGCACGCGGGTCCGCGTCAGCCGCATCGACGGCGCCACCGCGGTCGTCCGCTCCGACTCCCCCGAACCTCTCGCCCCCGCTCAGGAAGACCCCTACGCATGAACGACTTCGCCGCGGCCGTCCCCGCCGCGATCGGCTGGCTCCTCGCGATCGCGGTCTTCATCTTCGTGCTGGTCGTGATCGTCCGGTCGATCCGGATCATCCCGCAGGCCAACGCCGGGATCGTCGAGCGCCTGGGCCGGTACCACAAGACCCTCATGCCCGGCCTGAACCTCCTGGTGCCGTTCATCGACCGGCTGCGTCCGCTCATCGACATGCGCGAGCAGGTCGTGTCGTTCCCGCCGCAGCCCGTGATCACCGAGGACAACCTGGTGGTGTCCATCGACACCGTGGTCTACTTCCAGGTCACCGACGCCCGCGCCGCGACGTACGAGATCGCGAACTATCTCGGCGCCGTCGAGCAGCTGACGACGACCACCCTGCGCAACGTCGTCGGCGGGCTCAACCTCGAAGAAGCGCTCACCAGCCGCGACAACATCAACGGACAGCTGCGCGTGGTGCTCGACGAGGCGACCGGCAAGTGGGGCATCCGCGTCTCCCGTGTCGAGCTGAAGGCCATCGACCCGCCGCACTCGATCCAGGACTCGATGGAGAAGCAGATGCGCGCCGAGCGGGAGCGCCGCGCGACGATCCTCACCGCCGAGGGCTCGAAGCAGTCCCAGATCCTCGAGGCCGAGGGCCGCCGGCAGGCCGAGATCCTCAAGGCCGAGGGCGACAAGCAGGCGGCGGTCCTGCGCGCGCAGGGCGAGGCCGAGGCGATCCAGACGGTCTTCGACGCCATCCACTCCGGCAACCCCGACGACAAGCTGCTGGCCTACCAGTACCTGCAGACGCTGCCGAAGATCGCCGACAGCGCCTCGAGCAAGCTGTGGATCATCCCGAGCGAGTTCACCGATGCCCTCAAGGGGCTGAGCGGCTCCTTCGCCGGTGCGGTGACGGATGCCTCGGCCCGCGGCCGTGCGCAGTCCTCGGGTCCCGCCCTCGGCGGCCACACCACGCCGGGCGCCCCTCCGGCTCCGTGACCCACCCGTGGTTCCAGGGCGTCGCCCGACCCCGGGTGCTCGCCCACCGCGGACTGGTGACCTCGTCCGATGCCCGCGACGGCATCGTCGAGAACTCGTTCGCCGCCGTCGCCCACGCCCACTCCGCCGGGATCCGGTACGTCGAATCGGACTGCCATCGCACCGCCGACGGTGTCGTCGTGCTGTTCCACGACGACGACCTGTCGCGCGTGACCGGCGATCCGCGGAAGATCGCCGACGTCACGGTTCACGAGCTGGAGCAGCTCATGACCGGGCGCGGCGGCCTCGTCACGCTCGCACAGGCGCTCGACGCCTTCCCCACCCTCCGGTTCAACCTCGACGTGAAGGCGGCGGATGCCGCGGCCGACGTCGGCGCGACGGTGGCGGTGCATGGCGGGCGGGTGCTCGTGACGAGCTTCTCGGATCAGCGCCGGACCGCGGCGCTGGAGGCCGCGGCGACCGCGAGACGCGGCATCCGTCCTGCCACCTCCGCCGGCAGGAGCACGATCGCGAAAGTGCTCGCGGCCGCCTCGGCCCGCTCGGATCGCCTGCTGGCCAGGGCCCTCGCCGGCGTCGACGCACTGCAGGTGCCCGAGCGGCAGGGACGCCTGCGCGTCGTCACGCCGCGCCTGATCGCCGCCGCCCACCGGCACGGGGTCGAAGTGCACGTGTGGACGGTGAACGACCCTGAGGAGATGCGCAGGCTGGTCGCGATGGGCGTCGACGGCATCGTCACCGACCGCGCCGACGTCGCGCTCGAGGTTCTCGGATAGCACGCCCCGACGAAGGCAGGCAGACGCCCCTGTGCATCGACTGTGAAAGGTCGATGAACAGCCCCCCTTCGGATGATCCGCACAGGTCGTTTCGTTATACCTGTACAGCGACGAGAGGACCACACAATGGCAGACCGCAGTCTGCGCGGCATCCGACTCGGCGCCCAGAGCCTACAGAGCGAAGAGGGCGTCGTGTTCCATGAGCGCGCACAGCACATCTACACCTGCACCGCCTGCGGGCGTGACACCACCCTGACCTTCGCGGCCGACGCCGAGGTCCCCCCGGCCTGGGAGTGCCGCACGTGCGGCGCCGAGGCTCTCCTCCGCGTCGGAGAGGGCACCGCGACCGTCGACCACTCGGGCGACAAGACGCCGCGGAGCCACTGGGACATGCTGCTGGAGCGTCGCACCATCCCGGAGCTCGAAGAGCTCCTCGAGGAGCGCCTCGCCTACCTCCGCGCCCGCCGCGGCGGAGACCAGGCGAACTCCGACAAGCTCAGCGCCTGACGCACGTCCGCGCGACGCCGGCCCTACGGGGCCGGCGTTTTCGCGTTCCGGCGCCGACGCGCGACGACTCCGATGCCCGCCAGCAGCGCCACGCTGCCCCATGACAGCAGCGCGTTCACCCAGCCGCCCGCGATCACCGCCGGCGTCAGGCCGGTGCGCAGCGGGACGTCGGTGAGCATGTGGCCGGGCTCGTCTGCGGGCAGACCCTCGATCGTCGACCCGTCCGGCGCGATCACCTGGCTGGTTCCGACGGTCGAGAGGTTCACCACGGAGCGGCCGGTCTCGATCGCGCGCAGCCGCGCGACCGCCAGCTGCTGCAGGTTCTCGTCGGTCCCCCGGAAGTCGGCGTTGTTCGTCTGGAAGAGGTACACGCGCGCCCCTTCGCGCGCACCCTCCCACACCAGCGCGTCGTAGATGACGTCGAAGCAGATCGCGAGCCCCGCCAGGGTCCCGTCGATGTCGAACACCGGCGGAGTCGTGCCGGGGGTGTAGTCCCGGCCGATCATGCCGATGAGGTCGGGAGCGATCGCCGCGTAGAACGCCCGATCCGGCACGTACTCGCCGAACGGGACCGGGTTGCGCTTGTCGTACGTCTGCTCGATGCCGTCTCGCCACAGGAACGACATGTTGAAGTACTCGTCGCCCCGCTGATCGATCCGGTTCGCGACGAGCGGCGCCCCGACCTCGCGGACGACGCGGTCCAACGCCGCCGCCGCGGCCGGTGAGCCGTCCGGGTCGACGTCCACACTGCCCTCGGGCCACAGCACGACGTCGACGTCCTCGGCGCCGAAGAGCGGGAGGGTGGCCTCGTACTGCGACTCGAGCACATCCCCGGCCTGCCGGTCGTCGAAGTACCCCGCCGGCCCGTTGCCCTGCACGCCGGCGACGCGGAGGGAGCCGGCGGGCGTCGTCGCACACGCCGGCACCAGCAGGAGCGCCGTCGCGACGACGGCGAGGACGGCGACGGGGAGGAGACCGCGAACGCCGTTTCCGCGATCGCGGCGCGGGGCGCGCACCAGTTCGATGCCGACCGCGACCAGTCCCACCACGATGAAGGTCACGCCCGCGGTGCCGATCCACGAGACCAGCTCTGCGAAGGGGCCGCTCACCTGGGACGTCCCCACGCGACCCCACGGGAAGCCGCCGTACGGGAACCCGCCGTTGACGGCCTCGCGCGCCGTCCACAGGCCCGCCACGAGCCCCGACGTGAGCATCACGCGCCCCCTCCGGGACGTCGCCCGCGGCACCCACCGGTACGCCAGCGCGATGAGCGCGGCACCCCCGGCGACGAAGGCGGCCTCGAGCACCGAGAGCGCGATCCACGGCAGGGGTCCCACCCACTCGGCGGTGAAGTCCACGTTCAGCAGGTAGAACGCGAGCCCGAACGCCATCCCGACGACGAGCGCACTGCCGACCCGCCTGCCGATGAGGCTGACCAGCGCCAGCGCGACGGCGGCGAAGGCCATGGGCCACCACCCGACGGACGGGAACGACACGTCCAGCAGCACGCCGCCGAGCACCGAGGCCGGGATCGCGGCCCACAGCGGCAGCAGCGGGCGTGTCGCGGGGGCAGGTGGCACGCCATCAGCCTAAGCGAGCGCGCGGACGCCACAGGCGCGGCATCCGTCATCCCCGAGTTCAGACGCCGGAGTACGCGACGATGCCGCGGCGCACCGCATCCAGCGCCTTGCGGGCGGTGCCCGCGACGGGCTGATCGGCCACGAGGGACAGCTGGTCGAGAAGGTCGATCGTCTGCTTCGCCCACCGCACGAAGTCGCCGGCGGCCATGTCCGCCTCGAGCAGCACCCGATCCAGCATCCCGCCGCGCGCCCACGTGTGCATGGCCTGCGCGAGGCCGGCCGAGATCGGCTCCGTGCCCGGCAGCCGGTTCTCCTGCTCGAGATCGTCGAGCTCTTGCCACAGCGTCAGCGTCGCCTCGAATGCCGGGCGGAAGGCGCCCCGGGGAAGCCCGCGCTCGCCCGGCCCGGCATCGTCGCGCCGTGGCTCGTACACCAGCGAGCAGGCGAGCGCGGCGAGCGAGGGGGCATCCAGGTCCTTCCAGATGTCGCGCCGCAGCGACTCCGCCACGAGGAGGTCCCGCTCGCCGTAGATGCGCCGCATCGTCCGCCCCGACGGGGTCAGCGTCGTACGGCCGTCCTCGTCCAGCGAGACGTACTCCAGGGCGGCCAGGACGTCCACGACGCGGTCGAAGATGCGCGCGACCGTGCCGGTGCGGGTATCGATCTGGCGGCGCAGCTTGTCGATCTGGCGCTTGAGCTTCCAGTACCGCTCCGCCCAGCGCGCGTGATGCTCGCGGTCGGGGCACTGATGGCACGGATGCCGCTGCATGCGCCTGCGCAGGCTCGCGATCTGCCGCTGCCGCTCGTCGCGGGTTCGCCGCGAGGCGCCGGCGTCCTTGCGGTTGATCTTCTCCAGGTCGCTGAGCTCGCGGCGGATGCCGGAGTACTCGGCGAAGTCCCCCCGGTCGCACGTCATGGCGCTGCGGTAGCCGGCGAGAGATTCCTCCTGCTCGCGCACCTCGCGTGCGATGCCCACCACGGCGCGATCGGCCTGGAACTGCGCGAACGACGACTCGAGGATCTCGCGCGCCCTGGCGCGCCCGAACTGGTCGATGAGGTTGACGGCCATGTTGTACGTCGGCCGGAAGCTGGAGTTGAGCGGGTAGGTGCGCCGAGAGGCGAGGGCCGCGACCGCCTGGGGATCGAGGCCCTCCGTCCACTGGATGACGGCATGGCCCTCGACGTCGATGCCGCGGCGGCCGGCGCGGCCGGTGAGCTGCGTGTACTCCCCCGACGTGATGGCCACGCGCGCCTCGCCGTTGAACTTCTCGAGCTTCTCGAGCACCACGGTCCGTGCGGGCATGTTGATGCCGAGGGCGAGCGTCTCGGTCGCGAACACGGCCTTCACCAGCTTGCGCTGGAAGAGCTCCTCGACCACTTCCTTGAACGCGGGCAACAGGCCCGCATGATGGGCGGCGACGCCGCGTTCGAGGTTGTCGCGCCACTCCCAGTAGCCCAGGACGGCCAGGTCCTCCTCGAGGAGCGTGCGCGTGCGCTCCTCGACGACCGCGCGGATCTCGCGCCGCTCCTCCTGGGATGTCAGCCGAAGCCCCGAGCGACGCACCTGCTGGACGGCGCCGTCGCACCCTGCACGGCTGAAGATGAAGAAGATCGCCGGCAGCAGGTTGGAGCGCGAGAGCAGCTCGACGACCTCGGGCCGGTCGAGCCGCTCGATGCGCTGCACGTTGGCCGAGCGCACCGGCCGTCTGCCGCCCCGCTGGGGACGACGGCGGGATGCCTCGTAGCCGGCGTGGCGGGCACTGCTCGACGCCTGTGCGCGACGGTTGTTCTCGTAGTTCGAGCCCTTGAAGGACCGGATGCGCATGAGCTCCTGGTTCACCTGCGCCGTCGCGATGCCGGCACGGTCGTCGAACAGCGGCAGCAGGTCACCGCGCACCAGGACGTGCTGCTCCAGCGGCACCGGGCGGGTCTCGGAGACGATCACCTCGGTGTCGCCGCGGACCGTGTCGAGCCAGTCGCCGAACTCCTCGGCGTTGGACACGGTCGCCGACAGCGACACGAGCCGCACGCTCGGCGCGAGGTGGATGATGACCTCCTCCCACACCGCGCCGCGGAACCGGTCGGCGAGGTAGTGCACCTCGTCCATGACGACGTAACGCAGGCCGCGGAGGGCGGGTGAGTCGGCGTACAGCATGTTGCGCAGCACCTCGGTGGTCATGACGACCACCCGTGCGTTGCCGTTGATGTTCGTGTCGCCGGTGAGCAGGCCCACCTCGTCCGGACCGTAGACGTCCTGCAGCTCGCGGAACTTCTGGTTCGACAGCGCCTTCATCGGCGTGGTGTAGAAGGCCTTGTCCCCGGGCTCGCGCATCGCCAGGTGCACGGCGAACTCGCCGACGATCGTCTTGCCCGCTCCGGTGGGCGCCGCGACGAGGACGCTGCGGCCGTCCTCGAGGGCGCGGCATCCCTCGAGCTGGAACGGATCCAGGGTGAAGCGCTGTGCCGCGGCGAAGGCAGCCGTGAGGGGATGTGACCGGTCGAGCTGGGCGGACTCGCGTGCTCTCGCGTACCGCTCGGCGGGGCCCGGATCGGTCACGGAGTCGGCTCCGGCGGGAGCAGGGCGGCGTTGCGCTTGGCCTTGCGCCTGTCGAACAGCATCGACAGGCCGGCGGCCGCGAAGAACAGCACGACCAGGATGCCGGCCAGCATCAGCATGCTCACCACGTCGGCGGCCGGCGTGGCCAGCGCCGCGAAGGCGGTGGCGATGAGGACGGCGACGCGCCATCCCTTCACGATCGCCCGGCCGGACATGATCCCCGCCATGTTGAGGGCGACGAGGAAGACGGGCAGCACGAACGAGACGCCGATGACGATCATCAGCTTGAACACGAAGTCGTAGTACTCCGCGGCGGCGTAGAAGTTCACGGCGCCCTCGGGCGTGAAGCTCCACATGAGCTCGATGACGTGCGGCACGATGAGCAGGCCCACCCAGCAGCCGATGAAGAACAGCGGCACGGCCGCGGCGACGAAGCCGATCGTGTACTTGATCTCTTTGCGGGTGAGACCCGGCATGATGAACGCCCAGATCTGCCACAGCCAGATCGGCGCAGACAGGAAGAGCCCGATCGTGAACGCGATCCGCATCCGCAGGTCGAAGGACGACGTGACGGTGCCGAAGTTCAGAGCCGAGAAGTCGTCGCCGCGTCTCTCGGAGATGATGCGGATCGGCTCGGTGATCCAGTGGATGATCGGGTCGGTGATGATGAACGCCACGACCATGCCGACGAGCAGGCCGATGGCCGCGAAGACCAGGCGCCGGCGCAGCTCCAGCAGGTGCTGGCCGAGCGACATCCTCTTGTCGCGCTTCGGCAGCTCCGGGCCGTCGATCGGCGCGGAGCCGGTTGCGGCCACCATCCGCTACGGCTTTTTGTCGGGCGCGCTGTCGGTGGCGGGAGTGGCGGGGGTCGTGGCATCCGCGACCGTGGAGTCCGCGACGGTCGACGTCGTCGACGCGTCGGCGGTCTTGTCCTCTTCCTTCATGGCCTTCATCTCGCCCTTGAACACGCGGGCGGACTGCCCCATGCTCTTGGCGAGCGCCGGCAGCTTCGCCGCGCCGAACAGCAGCAGGATGACGACGAGCAGGATCAGCAGGTGCCAGCCGTTCAGATTGCCCAACATGAGTTGCTCCGTCGTTCGCGTCAGCGGGGATCGGCCTAAGTCTAATATGCCGGGGCGGGAGGATGCGGCCGATCAGCGATACTGCGCGAGACCGGCCTCTGCCCACTCGGCTACCGCCCGGCGCGCTCCGGCGGGCTCCAGAACCTCCACGAGCCCGCCGCGCCGCGCCGCGAGCCTGCGCAGGCTCAGCTCGTCGGCGACGCGCATGGTCGCGATCGTCATGCCGTCCCTCGTCTCCACCGTCGCCCGATCGAGGTAGTCGCCCAGGAGCGGCGCGACGCCCTCGGCGAAGCGGACGCGGGCGACCACGTCGCCGGCATCCGTGTCGAACCAGTCGGGGGCCTGGTCGCCCGCGTGCGTGCTGGCGATGTCCGTCAGCTCGAGATCGCTCACCCGATCCAGGTGGAAGGTGCGCATCGCCTCCCGCAGATGGCACCAGCCCTGCAGGTACCACTGTCCGCTCGCGATGTGAACTTTCACCGGATCCACCGTGCGCGTGGTGGGCGCGGCATCCGGCGCCTTGTAGGTGAACGAGACGGCCACCCCGCGGCGCAGCGCATCGGCGACGAGGTCGCGCGCCGTGTCGACGGGCTCGGGGGCGAGGATGACCTCGGCGGGCGTCCCCGACGCGCCGCGGGCGAGCTTGGCGAGCAGGCCCGCGTAGAGCTCGGTGTCGCCGATACCCGGAATCGAGCGTGCGAGCTGGAGGCCGGCCAGCAGCGCCGCCGCCTCGCGTGCGGTGAGCTTGGGCGCCCGCTCGAGTCCGACGGAGTTCGTGATGACGATGAGGTCCCGCTCGTCGAGAAGATCCCAGTCGATGTCGAACAGGTCGTTGGCCATCTGCCAGTAGCCCCGATCGCCGGGGAGACCGATGACGGTGAGCTTCTCGACCATCGAGCGCATCTGCTCGGGCGAGACGTCGAACTCGTCCGCCGCTTCGGCGAGCGAGACCTCGCCCTTGCCCATGAGGTAGGGCACGAGCTGGAGCATGAGGGCCGCGCGGTCCGTCGCGACGAGGGGCCGACGGGCGGTCATGAGGCGCCTCCGTGCAGGTCGCGGGTGGCCGCGAGGCGGTCGATCACCCGGTCGCGCAGGTCGGCGGGCTCCACCACCCGCACTTCCGGGCCGTAGGAGGCCAGTTCGTCGGCGAAGATGTGCACGTCCACGTACGGCACGCGGATGCCCTGCTCCGCAGGCCGTGCCCGGCGCGCGAGGCGGAGGGCCGCCTCGGTGCCGGGGTTCACCTCCAGCAGGGCGGAGCTGCGGGCGGCGACCTCCTCGAGCCCGGCCAGCGCCCGCTCCCCCGCGCCCTCGCGCAGCGCGGGATCGAACGGGACGCGGGTGACCGAGACGGGCCCCACGATGCGGGAGAGGAGGAAGGTGCGGTCGGCGCTGACGTCGAGGTCGATGCCGAACACGTGCCAACGCCCCTCGTACTCGACGAGCGCCAGGGGCTGCACGCGGCGCATGCGCGGCGCGCCCTCGCCCGGCTTCAGGTAGGGGAAGCCGACCACGCGGCTCTGCTCGATCGCCTGCTGCAACGGGAGGAACGCCGGGTCGTGCATGCTGAGCCGCGGCGAGAAGCCGATGATGGGCTCGTCGACGAGGTCGCCGAGCGCGCGGATCTTGCGCAGGCCGCTGCGGGCGTCGTCCGATATCGAGCTCTCGCTCCACACGCCGCCGGCGAGCGTCAGCAGCGCCAGCTCCGCGGGTGTGAACTCGATGTCCTCGGGCAGCTCGTACTCCGCCGTCGGCACCCGGTACCGCGCCTCGCGCAGGTCGTCCGGGTCGGCCCAGTCCCCGATCGTCTCGATCGGAACCCCGAGGCCGCGCAGCGACTCCTTGTCGCGCTCGAACATCTTCTCGAGCGCGTCCTTCGACGCCCCCGCCTCGCTCTGCTCGCGGTAGCCGGCGACCGAGCTGAGGATGGTGTCCTTGGTCAGCCCCTGATCAGTCGCGATGAGGGCCACCACGAGGTTGACCAGGCGCTCCTCGGGCGGGATCTTGGCGGCGACGGCAGGCACCCGCCCATCTTAGAGCCGGCCGCGCCGCCGCAGCCGATCCTCGATCACTCCGGGGCCGGCGCGTCCACGCCGAGGATGTCGATGACGAAGACGAGCGTCGATCCGCCGGGGATCGCACCCTGGCCCTCGTCGCCGTAGCCCTGCTCCGGCGGGATGACGACCATGACCTGGGAGCCGACGGTCTGCCCCTCGAGCGCCTGCGCGAACCCGGGCACGACGGCGTCGAGCGTGAGCGACGCGGCCTCGGAGTCCCACGTGGTGTCGAACGGCTCGTCCTCGCCCCAGACCACGCCGGTGTAGTGCACGCGCACGGGCTGTTCGCCGGTGACCTCCTCGCCGGAGCCCTTCTTCAGGGTCTGGACGACGACGTCCGCGGGAGGGGCGCCCTCGGGGATGATGAGGCCCGGACGTCCGTCGGGCGCACGGACGACGCTGGGAAGCCCGAAGCCGCTGTTGAACTGGTTCTGCCCGTTCGCGGCGGCGAGGTAGACCTTGCGCACGTCGACGACGGTGACGATGCTGTCGCCCTCCTCCAGCTCGAAGCTGCTCGCGACGCCGTCGCCGAGGTCGTCCGGCGACATCGCGATGGCGATGCGGGACCCCTCGGTGGCGCAGTCGAGCGCCTCCTGGAAGCCCGGGAACGTGGTCGCCCACTGCGCCGGCGACGACACCCGCGAGAGGTCGCCGTCGTAGGCGGTCGAGACGATCGGCTGGCCGGTCGCGCCGTTGACGACCGCGACGTCGACGACCATCAGCTGGTTGTCCGTCGTGATCGCGGTGCCCTCGCCGGTGACGACGTCCTCGAAGGCGAGCTGCTGCACGCTCAGCGGCGTGTAGACCTCCACGTCAGGCTCGTCCGCGACGTCGCCGGTGACCGTGATGAGCTCCATCACGTCGGGGTCGGACACCGCCGGCCGCGAGCAGTCGGAGGCGCCGGGCAGCAGTGAGCAGCCGGCGAGGCCGAGCGTCGTCAGACCGAGGACGGCGAGGGCAGCGGGGATCTTGCGCACCGGAACAGTTTAGATGCGTGCGGGGCGGATGCCGTGCACGAGGGTCAGGGGGCGTCCGGCTCGCTCGCGCGTGCCGCGGCCTGCCGCGCGCCCTCGGCCGCCCGCTCCGCCTCCCGCACGCGCTTGCGCAGGTTCTTATCGGTGATCTGGCGGTCTCCGACGGCACCGGGGGTCCACAGCTCCACGTCCTCGTCGCCGTAGCTGGTCTTCGACGCGCGGCGCTTCACCTCGGGCGGGATCGCCCCCGGCGCGAGGCGCCGCGCCCACACCAGGAAGCCGGTGTGCGCGACCATCCGGTGATCCGGCCGCACGGCGAGCCCCTCCACGTGCCAGCCGCGGACCATGGTCTCGTTCGCGTCCGGCTCGGTGAACAGGCCGGTCACGCGGATGTACTCCGCGACGCGGCTGAGCTGCGTCGCGGTGGCCACGTAGCAGACCACGACGCCGCCGGGGGTGAGCGCGTCGGCGACGGCGTCGATGCAGTCCCAGGGCGCGAGCATGTCCAGGACGACGCGATCGACGGATGCCGGTGCCACGGCGCCCCCCAGCTGCTCGGCGAGGTCCCCCACGACCACGTCCCAGTTCTCGGGCACGGCGCCGATGAACGTCTCGACGTTCGCACGGGCGACGGCGGCGAAGTCGTCGCGGCGCTCGAACGACACCAGACGGCCCTCTGTGCCGATGGCCCGCAGGAGCCACAGCGACAGCGCGCCCGATCCCACTCCCGCCTCCACGACGGTCGCCCCCGGGAAGATGTCGGCCTCGGCGAGGATCTGCGCGGCGTCCTTCGGATAGACGATCGCGGCGCCCCGTGGCATCGACATGACGAAGTCCCGCAACAGCGGGCGCAGCGCGAGGTACTCGTGACCGCCGCTGTTGGCGACGACCGAGCCATCGGGCTGCCCCACCAGGTCGGCGTGGCGGAGCACGCCGTGATGGGTGTGCAGCTCGCCCCCCTCCCGCAGGGTGATCGTGTGCAGACGGCCCTTCGGCCCGGTGAGCTGAACGCGATCGCCGAGCCGGAACGGCCCGCTCGGTCGCTCGATCGCCCCGGTCATCGCGCGACCTCCTCGGCGTGGTGCACCGCGCCGGCGGCGATCCGGGCGCGATGGGCGGCGTGGAACGCCGCGACGTCGTCGGCCGTCCGGCCGTCCAGGGTGTCCCACAGCGCGTGTGCGCCCGCACCGGTGAGCGACACCATCAGCGGAACGCCGATGACGGATGCCCCGGAGGCGACCGCGGATCGCAGTCCGTTGGGCGAGTCCTCGATGGCCACCGTCTCTTCGGGCGCGACCCCGAGCGCCTCGCACGCCTGCAGGTACGGGTCGGGGAAGGGCTTGGGGCGGGTGGCGTCGTCGCCGGCGATGACGACGTCGAAGGCCTCGAAGTCGATCAGGTCGACCACCGTCTCGGCCATGCGCCGCATCGACATCGTCACCAGGGCCGTCTTGATGCCCGCCGCCCGCAGGCCCGCGAGGAGCTCGCGCGCGCCGGGGCGGAACGGCACACCGGTCCGGGACAGGCTGCTCATGACCTCCGTGGTGAGGTGGTCGACGATGGCGTCGGTGCTCATCCGCACGCCGGTCTCCTGCAGGATCCGGGCCGAGTCCTCGAGCCCGAGCCCGACGAGGCCGAGCGCCTGCTCATGCGACCACGAGCCTCCGAAGCTCTCGACCAGCGGCGTCTCGGCTGCCATCCAATAGGGCTCGGTGTCGACGAGTGTGCCGTCCATGTCCCACAGGACGGCGGCGAGTCGGGGCTGGTTCACCGTCCAATCCTACCGACGGGCCTCGGGCCCCCCGCTGGGAGGGGGCCTATCCTGGAAGGAGCTCGCACCGCCGGATGCGGGCGGAGGAGGTTTCGTGGACGGACTGGGTCGCCGGGTTCTCGTCGCCGCGTTCGACGGGTGGAACGACGCGGGCGAAGCCGCGTCGTCCGCGCTCACGCAGCTGCGCGAGGGCGGCTCGTACGAGACCGTGTTCTCCGTCGATCCCGAGCTGTACTTCGACTACCAGTACACCCGGCCCCATATCTCCGCCGACGGCGACGGCGGCCGGTCGCTGCGCTGGCCGGAGGCGACGCTGCTCCGCCCGGCCCACGCGACGCGCGGCACGCAGCTGTGGCTGCTGACCGGCGTGGAGCCGGCGCGCGCCTGGCAGGCGTTCTCGTCGGAGTTCATCGACGTCGCCCTCCGCGAGGACATCACCGGGTTCGTGTCCATCGGCTCGATGATGTCGGACGTCCCGCACACGCGCCCCATCTCGGTCTTCGCCGGCAGCGAGAACGAGGCGCTCCGCGGCGCGCTGAGCCTCGAGCGCTCCACCTACGAGGGCCCGGTCGGCATCCTCAGCGTGCTGGGCGATGCCGCCGAGCGCGCCGGGATCCCGTCGGCGAGCCTGTGGGCGAGCGTCCCCCACTACGTCGCCGGCCACACGCCGTCGCCCAAGGCCACGCTGGCCCTGCTCGACCGCCTCGAGGACCTCACCGGCGCGTCGGTGTCGCGCGGCGAGCTCGCCACCGAGGCGGCCGCATGGGAGGCCTCGATCGACGCGGCCGCGGCCGACGACGAGGAGATGACGGAGTACATCCGCCAGCTCGAGCGCACCCGCGACACATGGGACTCCCCCGAGGCCTCCGGAGACGCGATCGCGCAGGAGTTCGAGCGCTACCTGCGCCGCACGGACGGCAAGCCGGGCGACGGGCCGAACAAGCCCGGCCGCGACGATCCGCGCCGCTGAGCGGCATCCGTCTGCCGATGCTGCGGCGCGTGCGCCGCTACGGCTGGATGACGCCCATGCTCAGGAGCACGAGCAGGAGCGATCCGAGCGCGACGCGGTAGACCACGAACGGCAGGAAGCTGTGCTTGGAGATCCAGCTCATGAAGAACGCGATCACTCCGAGCGCGACGATGAACGCGACGCCCGTCGCGACCGCGGTCTCGCCGAGCGTGAACACGCCCGGCTCGCCGAGGTTCTTGAACAGCTGGAAGAACCCGCTGCCGAAGACCGCCGGGATCGCGAGCAGGAACGCGTAGCGGGCCGCCGCGGCGCGCTCGTACCCCATGAAGAGGCCGGCGGTGATCGTCCCGCCTGACCGCGACACGCCCGGGATGAGTGCGAGCGACTGCGCGAAGCCGTAGATGACGCCGTGTCCGACCGTCATGTCCTGGAGCTTGCGCTTCTTCGCGCCGACATGGTCGGCGATGCCGAGCAGCACGCCGAAGAAGATGAGCATGCCGGCGGTGATCCACAGCGACCGCAGCACCGTCTCGATCTGGTCCTGGAAGAGCAGTCCGAGCACGACGATCGGGATCGAGCCGATGATGATGAGCCAGCCGAGCCGCGCGTCGGGGTCGTTGCGCGGAACGCGTCCGCCGAGCGACCGGAACCACTGCCCGATGATGCGCACGATGTCGCGCCAGAAGAACACGACGACCGCCGTCTCCGTGCCGATCTGGGTGATCGCGGTGAATGCGGCCCCCGGATCCTGCGCGGAGGGCAGGAACTCCCCGAGGATCCGCAGATGCGCGCTGGAGGAGATCGGCAGGAACTCGGTCAATCCCTGGACGAAGCCGAGGATGATCGCTTCGAGAAGCATGGGCGCCTTTCAGCCGTGCAGGGCGGATGCCGCCGGTCGCGGCATCCGCTCGGGTCTCAGTAGGTGCGGAGCAGGTCGGTGAGCACGGCCTGGCCGAACACGAGCGCGTCGATCGGCACGCGCTCGTCGACGCCGTGGAACATGCCCGTGAAGTCGAGGTCCGCCGGCAGCCGCAGCGGCGCGAAGCCGTAGCCGGCGATGCCGAGGGCCGCCAGCGCCTTGTTGTCGGTGCCGCCGCCCATCAGGTACGGCACGACAGGCGCCCCCGGGTCGTGACGGCCGAGGGCCGCCACCATCGCATCGACGAGGTCGCCGGAGAACGGCACCTCGAGGCCGATGTCCTGATGCACGACCTCGACCGCGACGTCGTCGCCGACGATCCGGCGGATGTCGGCGAGAGCGGCGTCCTCGGTGCCGGGGAGCACCCGCACGTCCACGAGCGCCTCGGCGCGATCGGGGATCACATTGTGCTTGTACCCGGCGACCAGGCCGGTCGGATTCGTCGTCGTGCGGAGCGTCGAGCGGAGGAATCCGGATGCTGCGCCCGTCGCGGCGGCGACCGCGTCGGGGTCGCCGGCGGAGCGTCCCATGATCTCGGCGAGCCGGTCGGTCATCTCGCGCGTGGTGTCGGTGAGGGTCACCGGCCACGCGGTGCGTCCCAGCGCCGCGACGGCCTCGGCCAGGCGCGTGACGGCGTTGTCGGCGTGCACGCTCGATCCGTGCGCCGCGCGGCCGCGGGCGACGAGGCGGATCCACACCAGCGCCTTCTCCCCCACCTGGAGGAGGTAGGCGTGCCGGTCGCCGACCGGGATCGAGTACCCGCCGACCTCGCTGATCGCCTCCGTCGCGCCGGCGAACCACTCCGGATGGTCCTGCACCACCAGCGCCGAGCCTTCGATGCCGCCGTTCTCCTCGTCGGCGAAGAACGCCAGCACCAGGTCGCGCTCGGGCTGCTCCCCCGTGCGGAGGAGCTCGGCGACGGACGTGAGGATCATGGCGTCCATGTCCTTCATGTCTACGGCGCCGCGGCCCCACAGCAGCCCGTCCTTGACGACGCCCTCGAACGGGTCGACGCTCCAGTCCTCCGCGATCGCGGGGACGACGTCGAGGTGACCGTGCAGCACGAGCGCCGGCTTGTCGCGGTCGCGTCCGGGAACCCGCGCCATCACGTTGGTGCGCCGCGGGACGGGCTCGTAGTACTCCGCCTGCAGGCCCAGGCCCTCGAGGTACGCGCCGACGTACTCCGCCGCCTCCCGTTCGCCCGCCGCCCGGCCCCCGCCGTGATTGGTGGTGTCGAAGCGGATGAGGTCTCGCGCCACGGCGGCGACTTCGGGGAGTCCGAGATCGGGTGAGGGCATGCGCTCCAACCTACCTGTCACTCGTTTCCCCTCCGTTTCCAAGCCCGCCGCCGGACCCCTCGTCCGCGATCGCGGACGAGCCGGCGAGGCGCCTGCCGGCGCACGAAAGAAGGCCCCCTTCCGGGGGCCTTCTTCACTGTGCGCGAGGGGGGACTTGAACCCCCACGCCCTATACGGGCACTAGCACCTCAAGCTAGCGCGTCTACCTATTCCGCCACCCGCGCAGGTGGTTTCCGGTTTCGCAACCGAGGAATGACATTACCACGTCACCGACCGTTCAACGAATCGCCGAGAGCTGCCGGGCGCGTCATCCGAGCGACACTCCGAACAGCAGTCCAAGGAGGTAGGTGATGCCGGCGGCGCCGAATCCGATGGCGAGCTGGCGCAGTGCGCGGCGCAGCGGCGGGGCCCCCGACAGGAGCCCGACCGCGGCCCCCGTCGACATCAGCGCGATGCCGACGAGCACCAGTGCGACGACGATCGCCGGGGTGCCCGTGAGCCCGAGGATCCACGGCAGCACCGGGATGATCGCCCCCGACGCGAAGAACAGGAAGCTCGACAGCGCGGCCCCCCACGCGGTGCCCACCACTTCGCCGTCGTCGGCGAGGGCGATGGGGCCGGTCTCGGCCCTCCCCTGCCCGAGGGCGCGAGCCGCCTCGACGGCGCGGCGGGCACGTGCGGACGCCTCGGCCTCCGGCATCCCGCGCGTGCGGTACACCAGCGCGAGCTCGTTGGCGTCGATGTCCAGGTGAGGGATGGCACCGTCGGCGTAGTCGCTGGGCTCGGTGGCGGCGAGCAGCTCCCGCTGGGAGCGCACCGAGACGAACTCCCCGGCCCCCATCGACAGCGCTCCGGCGAGGAGTCCGGCGATTCCGCTGAACAGCACGAACTGTCCCGCGACGCCCGTCGCGCCGATGCCCATCACGAGAGCCAGGTTGGACACCAGGCCGTCGTTCGCACCGAAGACGGCCGCGCGGAACGTGCCCGACAGGCGCCGGCGGCCGCGTGCCGCGAGACCGCGGACGACCTCGTGGTGCACCTTCTCGTCGGCGGCCATCCGCGACGTCGCGAACGGCTCGTCGTCGTACGGCGATCGCGCCTCGGCGCTCTGCGCGAGCGCGAGGACGAAGATCGATCCGAAGCTGCGGGCCATCCACCCCAGCAGGCGGGTGCGGACGTCCGGCTGCGGCAGCCGTTGAGGCTCGGCACCCAGCAGTTCCAGCCAGTGCGCCTCGTGCCTGCCCTCGGCCTCGGCGAGCGCGAGGAGGATCTCTCGCTCCTCGCCGCTGCGCCGCCCGGCGAGCTCGCGGTACACGCGCGCCTCGGCGCGCTCGTTGACGAGGTACCGCGCCCAGCGGCGTCGATCGCGGTCGGTCGGTGCGGCGGGCGCGCTCACTCGTGCCTCCAGTCGGCGGTTCGGGACTCGTCAACGGTAGCCAGCGGTCCGGCCGCGAACCGGCGGAAACCGAGGATTGCCAGCATTTCGGGGATCCGAACGGCATGGGCCTTCAGCGGCCGGCGCCGCCTCCTCTCCGCGCAGCGCGTGACGTGCGCGTGGCGCGCAGCGTCTGACGTGCGGGTGGGCGGGCGCGTCAGGAGTGGACGCGCTTGCGGAGCACGTCGATGCGCGCCTGCAGCTGCGCCACCGTCGCGTGCGAGACCGCCGGTCCGCCGCAGATGCGCCGCAGCTCGGCGTGCACGAGCCCGTGGGCCTCGCCGGACTGCCGGGCGTAGAGGCCGACGAGGCTGTTGAGCAGCTGCCGCTGCTCCTTGAGCGTGCGGTGCAGCGCCTGCGGGAGCGCGGGCTCCTCGTCGGCGGTCTCCGAGCCCGGTTCGGCCCGGGCGGCGCGGGCCTCGCGGGCGGCGCGGTGGCGGGACTGCCGCGAGACACGGGACATCAGCACCTCGTGCACCTGGTCGGGCTCCAGAAGACCGGGGATGCCGAGGAACTCCTCCTCCTCGGGGGTGCCCGGAACGGCGAGCTGGCCGAACTCCTTGCCGTCGAACAGCACGCGGTCGAAGTGCGCGAGCGAGCCGAGCGCCTGATACGCGAACTCCTCGGTGAGCGCGTCGGACGCCTTGTCCTCGCGCTCCGCCGCGTCCATGAGGTCTTCTTCGGCGTTCCACTCGTCGTCGCCGTCGGAGTCGCGGTCGAGCGCGTGGTCGCGCTGTCGCTCCATCTCGCCCGCGAGGGCCAGCAGCTGCGGCACGTTGGGCAGGAACACGCTCGCCGTCTCGCCGCGGCGGCGCGCGCGCACGAAGCGTCCGATCGCCTGGGCGAAGAACAGCGGTGTGGAGGCGCTGGTGGCGTACACGCCGACGGCCAGGCGCGGCACGTCGACGCCCTCCGACACCATGCGCACCGCCACCATCCAGCGGCTGGTGCTCTGGGAGAACGCCTCGATGCGGCCCGACGCCTCCGCCTCGTCCGACAGGACCACCGTCGGCGGCTCGCCGGTCAGCTGGTGCAGGATCGCGGCGTAGGCGCGCGCGGCCGTCTGGTCGGTCGCGATGACCAGTCCGCCCGCGTCGGGCACGTGCTCGCGCACCTCGGTGAGCCTGCGGTCGGCCGAGCGCAGGACCGCGGGGATCCAGTCGCCCTCCGGGTCCAGCGCCGTGCGCCACGCCTGCGCGGTGATGTCCTTGGTGTTGTCCTGGCCGAGATGCGCCTCCATCTCGTCGCCGGTCTTCGTGCGCCACCGCATGTGCCCGGCGTAGACCATGAACATCACGGGGCGGACGACCCCGTCCTCGAGCGCGCGGCCATAGCCGTACGCGTAGTCGGTCCGCGAGACGCGGATGCCCTTCGCGTCGGGGTGGTACTCCACGAACGGGATGGGCGCGGTGTCGCTGCGGAACGGCGTGCCCGACAGCAGCAGGCGTCGCGTGGCGCGGCCGTACGCCTCGCGCAGGGCGTCGCCCCAGCTCAGCGCGTCGCCGCCGTGATGCACCTCGTCGAGGATCACGAGCGTCTGCGCGTCCATCGTGAGCCGCTGATGGACGGATGCCTTCACCGCGACCTGCGCGTAGGTCACGGCGACGCCGTGGTACTGGCGGGCCGGTGCCACGTGGCGGTTGCTGAACGCCGGGTCGAGCCGGATGCCCACGCGGGCCGCGGCATCCGCCCACTGCGTCTTCAGGTGCTCGGTCGGCGCGACGACGACGACGCGGTTCACGATGCGCCGGCGCAGCAGCTCGCTGGCAAGGCGGAGGGCGAACGTCGTCTTGCCGGCGCCGGGGGTCGCCGCGGCGAGGAAATCGCGCGGTCCGCCCCCGGGGCCGTCGGGGCCGTCCAGCCCGAAGTACAGGTCGAGGGCCTCGGCCTGCCACGCGCGCAGCCGCTGGGCCGTTCCCCATGGCGCGCGCTGCGGATAGGTCGGCGACAGGTGCTCGGCGGCGAAGCTGCCGATGTGCGGCTCGCCGTCGCGCGCGGCGCGCGGGTCGTGGTGCGGTTCGGTGAGTTCGGGCGGCGATTCGATCGTCGTTTCGTCCGTCACCGAATGCACCTCCCCCGTAGACAACGAGTCACCACGATAGACGACCGGGCCGACATCGTGGGTGCCACCTCACCGGATCCGAGGCATCCGTCCGCGTCCGCGGTGCGCGGTAGCCTGTGTGTCGGTCACGAGCCGAGGAACGGAACAGGGATGTCCACGACAGAAGACCCCCGCACTCCCCACGTCGCGAACGCGGGGCCCCACCCCTGGCGTCGCTATGTCGCGATCGGGGACTCGTTCACCGAGGGCGTGGGCGACCCGGAGCCGACCGCGCCCAACGGGTTCCGCGGGTGGGCCGACCGCGTCGCCGAGGTGCTGTCCGAGCAGGTGGAGGACTTCGCGTACGCGAACCTCGCGATCCGCGGGCGCCTCATCGGCCAGATCGTCGCGGAGCAGGTGGAGCCGGCGATCGCGCTGAAGCCCGACCTCGTGACGTTCTCGGCCGGCGGCAACGACGTCATCCGGCCGAACGGCGATCCCGATGCGATCGCGCAGCTCTTCGAGGACGCCGTCGTGCGCCTCTCACGCGACGGCGCGACGGTGGTCGTGTTCACGGGCATCGACACCGCCTTCACGCCGGTGTTCCGCGGCATCCGCGGGAAGGTCGCCATCTACAACGAGAACATCCGCGCGATCGCCGACAGGTACGACTGCGTCGTCGCCGATCAGTGGGCGCTGAAGGAGGTGCAGGACATGCGCTTCTTCGACGACGACCGCCTGCACTACAACGCGCTGGGGCATCACGAGGTCGCCCGCATGGTGCTGCGCGCCCTCGCCGTGCCGAACGACCTCCAGCCGATGCAGCCCGACCCCCTGCCCGTGCGCACGTGGCGCGAGGCCCGCGCGGTCGACTTCGTGTGGGCGCGGGAGTACCTCGTGCCGTGGGTGCTCCGGCGGGTCCGCCACCAGTCCTCGGGCGACACCGTCACGGCCAAGCGCCCTGACCCGCTGCCGATGATCGCGTCGGCGCCCCCGGGCGAGACGTCGGCGCTGCCGGCGCTGAGTCCGGATGCCGCCGCCGCGCGCGAAGAGGAGGCCTGACGTGGCGACGCACCTCATCACGGGCGCGGGATCGGGAATCGGGGCCGCCCTGGCCGAGCGGCTCGCCGAGCGGGGCGACGAGCTCTGGCTGCTCGCACGCGACGCGGGCCGGGCCGCGCAGCTGCGTGAGCGATTCCCCGGGGCGCGGACGCTGGTCGGCGACCTCGCCGATCCGGGGCGCCTGTCGTGGGCCTTCAGCCACCAGAGCGTGCCGGGACGTCTGGACTCGCTGCTGCACGTCGCGGGCGTCGTCGAGCTCGGCGCGGTGGCCGACACCCCGGTGACGACCTGGCAGCACCAGCTCAACGTCAACGCCGTCGCACCGGCTGAGCTGACGCGCCTCCTGCTTCCGGGTCTGCGCATCGCGCGCGGGCACGTGGTCTTCGTCAACTCCGGCGCCGGACTGCGGGTGAGCCCCGAGTGGGGCTCGTACGCGGCGAGCAAGTTCGCGGTCCGCGCGGTCGCCGACGCCCTTCGCGAGGAGGAGCGCGCCCACGGCCTGCGGGTCACGACGGTGTATCCCGGACGGACGGCGACGCCCATGCAGGAGAAGGTGCATCAGCAGGAGGGCGCCGACTACGACGCGACGAAGTGGATCGACCCCGCCTCGGTCGCGACGACGATCCTGGCGGCGCTCGACCTGCCGCGCGACGCCGACCTCACCGAGCTCACCGTCCGCCCCGGCGGCTGAGCCCGGTCTGCCGCGCGGGTGCTCCGGTCAGGGCCGGCGCAGCTCCCATAGCGCCACCGCGCTGGCCGCCGCGACGTTGAGCGAGTCCACGCCGCCGGCCATGGGGATGGTCACCACCGTGTCGGCGGCCTGCAGCGCGGCGCGCGACAGGCCGTCGCCCTCGGCGCCCAGCATCAGCGCCACTCGCTCGGGGCGCCGTGCGCTGTAGGCGTCCAGCGACACCGCGTCATCGGCCAGCGCGAGCGCGGCCAGCTCGAAGCCGACGTCGTGCAGCGCGGCGCGCGCCTCGCTCCACTCGGGCAGCCGGGTCCAGGGGACCTGGAACACCGTGCCCATGCTCACCCGGACGCTCCGACGGTAGAGCGGATCGGCGCAGCGCGGACTGATCAGCACGGCGTCGGCTCCGAGTCCCGCGGCCGCCCGGAAGATCGCGCCCACGTTGGTGTGATCGACGATGTCCTCCAGCACGACGATCAAACGCGCCCCCGAGATCACGTCGGCGACCGGCGGCAGCGCGGGTCGATGCATCGACGCGAGCACCCCACGGTGCACGGCGTACCCGGTCAGCGACTGCGCGACCTCCGCGGTGACGACGTGGATCGGCACATCGGCGTCGCCCACCAGGGCCTCGGCGTCGGACAGCCACTTGTCCTGCACGAGCACGGAGCGCGGCCGGTGTCCGGCCGCGAGCGCGCGCGAGATCACCTTGGCCGACTCGGCGATGTACAGACCGCCCTCGGGCTCGATGACGCGGCGCAGCGCGACGTCCGTGAGGTCGCGGTAGTCGGCGAGCCGCTCGTCGGCGGCGTCGGAGATCCAGGTCGCACCCATCGCGTCCCATCGTCGCACGGGCCCGGCGCTTCACCGGGCGACGCCGACCGCCGCCCAGGCGCGCGCGGTGATCGTGAACGCCCCCTCGCCGAGCTCGTCCCGCAGGGACCGCTCGAGCCGCGTGATCGCCGCCTCGTCGAGACCGGCGATGTAGCGGCCCGCCGGTCCGACGCCGAGGAGGAACGGCTGCCACCAGTCGTCGAAGCCGTCGAACGAGAGGGTGCTCTCGACGACCTGCTGGGTGATGTCGGCGAGCCCGGCACGCTCGAAGATCTCGACGAGCTGCCCCTCGGAGGCGCCGCTGAGCCCGCCTTCGCCGCGGGCGTCGGGGTCGAGCCGCTGCGCGACCCGCCAGAAGTCCGAGAGGGGGCCCCCTCCCCCGCCGTGGTCCCACACGCACGCCGAGACCAGTCCGCCCGTCGTCGTCACCCGCGCCATCTCCGCGACCCCGCGCACGGGATCCGTCATGAAGTGGACGACCAGCTGGGCGAGGGCCGCCCCGAACTCGCCGTCGTCGAACGGCAGCTCCTCGGCGCGGGCGACCCGGGCGTCCACGCCGCGGCACGCCTCGGCCGTGGCCGCCACGAACGCCGGCTCCGGGTCGACCGCGACGACGGCGTCCGCGCCGCGGCGCCGCACGAGCTCCGCCGTGAGCATGCCTGGGCCGCAGCCGACGTCGAGCACCCGCGCATCGGGCGAGACGCCCACGAGCCCGGCGTCGGCGAAGGAGACCGCGAGCGGAGTCGAGAACCGGCCCATGAAGCGCGCGTAGGCCTCCGCGCTGACACCTCCGAAGCCGCCCACGCGCTCATCCTGGCACGGCGGCCGACGCCGTAACATCCCGGTAAAGCCCGGACCGTACACTCGACCGCGAAGGGGGTGCACCGTGACCTCGATGGCGACCGAACTGGACGCCCGCGCGACGGATGCCGTGGCGCAGGCGATCGCGACGCTCGCCGGGCGCCGCATCGCTGTGCTCACCGGTGCGGGCGTGTCGACCGACTCCGGGATCCCGGACTACCGCGGTGCGGGCGCGCCCGTGCGCACGCCCATGACCGCGGACCAGTTCCTCGCCAGCGACGCGTCCCGCCGCCGCTACTGGGTGGGCAGCCACCTCGGCTGGAAGGCGTTCGCGGCGGCCGAGCCCAACCCCGGCCACCGCGCGATCGCCGACCTCGAGGCGCGGGGGCTCGCCACCGGCGTCGTCACGCAGAACGTCGACGGCCTGCACGTGCGGGCGGGCAGCCGGCGGGTCGTCGAGCTTCACGGCACGATGCGGCGGGTCTTCTGCACCCACTGCGGCCAGGTCTTCGACCGGCGGGACCTCGCGGCACGCGTCGAGGACGACAACCCGTGGATCCGCGTGCCCGAGAACGTCCCGCTCGGGCCGGACGGAGACGTGCTCCCCGAGAGCACGGACGGCTTCCGCGTGCCCGATTGCAGCGTGTGCGGCGGCATGCTCAAGCCCGACGTGGTGTTCTTCGGCGAGTTCATCCCGGCCGGGAAGTTCCGCGAGGCCGAGCAGCTCGTGCACGCCAGTGAGGCGCTCGTCATCGCCGGCTCCTCGCTCGTCGTGAACTCCGGCATCCGGCTCCTCGAGCGCGCGCGGCGGCGCCGCCTGCCCGTGGTGATCGTGAACCGGGGGCAGACCAGGGCCGACAGCCGCGCCACGGTGAAGATCGACGCCGGCACCAGCGAGGTGCTGCGTCTCCTCGCGGACGGGCTGCCGGCGCTCGCCTGATGCCGCGCGGGTAGGCTCGAAGCGTGACCGCGTTGATCCTCATCCGCCACGGCGAGACCGATTGGAACCGCGACCGGCGCATCCAGGGGTCGACGGACATCCCCCTCAACGACAACGGACGTGCGCAGGCGCGCGCGACCGCCGCCCTCCTCCGCGAGCGCCTGTCCGGAGCCGACCAGCCGACGATCGTGTCGAGCGACCTCGCCCGCGCCCGCGAGACGGCCGAGATCATCGCCGGCGAGCTGGGTCTCGCCGCGCCGCGGACCTATCGCGGTCTTCGCGAGCGCGCGTACGGGGAGGCAGAGGGGCTCGGCGTCGACGAGTTCCGCACGCGATGGGGCGACTGGTACACCGCCGAGGTGCCCGGCGCCGAACCGTGGCCGGACCTGCGCGAGCGGGGCATCGCCGCCCTCGGCCGTGCGGTGCGCGACCATCGCCGCGCGACGGCCCCCGTCGCGGCATCCCTCATCGTCGTGAGCCACGGCGCGCTCATCCGCGAGATCATCCGCCACGCGACGGCGGGCGAGCTGCCGCCGGAAGGCGAGCGCCTGCTCAACGGTTCGGCGCACGACTTCGTCTACGAGCGCGATCACCTGCGGCTCATCGCGTACGCAGGCCTCGTGGCCTAGCCTCGATCCACCGCTCAGCCGTCTGCGCGCACCAGGATCCCGCGCGCGTGCCGCAGGACCGGCTCGTCCACCATGCGGCCCTCGTACGAGAACACCCCGCGCTCGCCGCGCGCCGCCTCCAGCACGCCGCGCGCCCACGCCACGGTCTTGTCGTCGGGGCGGTACGCATCGCGGATGATCGTCACCTGGCTCGGGTGGATGCAGGCCGTGGCACGGAAGCCGGATGCCGCGGCATCCGCCGCCTCGATCGCCAGGCGCTTCACGTCGGCGATGTCGAGGTGCACGGCGTCGATCGCCGCCTTGCCGCGCGCGCCCGCCGCGAGCAGCACCTGTGCCCGCGCGTGGCGCGCGATGTCGCGGTAGCGGCCGTTCGGCTTGCGGCTGGACGTGCCGCCGATGCTCGCGACGAGGTCTTCCGCCCCCCACATGAGCGCGGCGACGTTGCCGAGCGCCGCGATGCGATCGGCCTGCGCGACCCCCTTGGCCGTCTCGCACAGCGCGACGACCTCGAACCGGGCGTCGATCTTGGCGATCCGCTTGGGGGACTCGGCCTTGGCGACCATGATCCGCCGGTAGTCCGTCTGCGACAGCGTCGCGAGATCGGCGGCGAAGTCTCCCGTCTCGGGCGGGTTCACCCGCACGATGACGCGCGCCGGGTCCAGCTCCGACTCGATGAGGTGTCCGCGCGCAGCGGTCTTGTCGGCCGGCGCGACCGCGTCCTCGAGGTCGAGGATGACCCCGTCCGCGCGCTGCATCGCCTTGGCGTACCGCTCGGGCCGGTCGGCGGGGCAGAACAGCAGCGCGGGCCCCAGCTCGAAGGTCATGACGTCTCCCCCTCCGCCGGCACGGCGCCGGGCGGCTCGGCTGCGGATGGCGGAGCGCACCACATCAGCGCGGTCCGGGTCGCCTCCGCCACGATCTCGCCGCGCTGGTTGCGGCCGGTGTGGCGGAGCGTCACGATGCCCTGCCCGGGCCGCGAGGCCGAGAGCCGCTTGTCGACGACCTCCGACTCGGTGTACAGCGTGTCGCCGTGGAACAGCGGGGCCGGGAAGCGGATGTCGGTCAGTCCGAGCTGCGCCACGAGGGTGCCCTGCGTGATCTGGGTCACCGATGCGCCCACCATCGTCGCCAGCGTCCACATCGAGTTCATGAGACGCTGCCCGAACGGCTGCGCGTCCGCGTACGCGGCATCCAGGTGCAGCGCCTGCGTGTTCATCGTCAGTGACGAGAACAGCACGTTGTCGGCCTCCGTCGCGGTGCGGCCGGGACGATGCAGGTACCGCGCGCCGACCTCGAGCTCGTCGTAGTACAGCCCGCGCTGCACGATCGCCCGGGCGGCGCCGGCGTCGTGGGGGTCGGGGGTCACCTGTGCCACGCTACCCTCACGCGATGCCGAGCGCCCGGGCGATCACGAGGAGCTGCACCTCGTTGGTGCCCTCGCCGATCTCGAGGATCTTCGAGTCGCGGTAGTGCCGGGCCACCGGGTACTCGTTCATGAACCCGTTGCCTCCGAAGACCTGGGTGGCGTCGCGCGCGTTGTCCATGGCCGCATCGCTCGCGGTGAGCTTCGCGATCGCCGCCTGGGTCTTGAACGGCCTGCCGGCGTCGCGCAGCCGCGCCGCGTGGTGCCACGCGAGCCGGGCGAGGTGCACTCGCTGCTGCATCCGGGCGAGGAGGAACTGGATGCCCTGCCGCGTGGCGAGGGCCTCGCCGAACACCGTGCGCTTGCGCGCGTAGTCGACGGCGGCCTCGAGGCATCCCTCCGCCGCTCCCGTGGAGAGCGCGGCGATCGCGATGCGGCCCTCGTCGAGGATGTGCAGGAAGTTCGCGAAGCCGCGCCCGCGCTCGCCGAGGAGGTTCCCCTCGGGCACCCGCGCGTCCTGGAAGGTGAGCGGATGGGTGTCGGAGGCCCGCCAGCCCACCTTGTCGTAGCCCGGCTCCACCGTGAAGCCCGGCGTGCCGTTCGGCACGATGATGGTCGATATCTCCTTGCGCCCGTCCGTCTCGCCGGTGACCGCGGTGACGGTGACGAATCGGGTGATGTCAGTGCCGGAGTTCGTGATGAACTGCTTCGACCCGTTGATCACCCACTCGCCGCCCTCCAGCCGCGCGGTCGTGCGGGTGGCGCCGGCGTCCGATCCCGCCTCCGGCTCGGTGAGGCCGAAGCCCGCCAGCGCACGGCCGGCGAGGAGGTCCGGAAGCAGCTGCTGCTTCTGCTCCTCGGTGCCGAACCGGAACACCGGCATCGCGCCGAGGCTCACGCCGGCCTCGAGGGTGATCGCGAGGGACTGATCGACCCTGCCCAGCGCCTCGATCGCGAGGCACAGCGCGAAGTAGTCGCCGCCCTGTCCGCCGTACTCCTCGGGGAACGGCAGGCCGAACAGCCCCAGCTCGCCCATCTGGGCGACGACGTCCATCGGCAGCGTGTGCGTGCGGTCGGCCTCGTACGAGCGGGGCGCGACCACCTCCTCGGCGAACTGCCGGGCCATCGCGGCGAGCTCGCGCTCGTCGTCGGTGATGTCGTAGGTGTCGTAGCCGTCCATGGCTGCTCCTCGGGGGTGTCAGGGCGCGGTCGCAGGCGCCTCGTGGGCGTCCGCGTCGGTCTGTGCGGGATGGTCGGATGCCGCGCCCGCCGCGTCAGCGGCTGTCACGTGCGCGAGCACCTGGTCGCGGCGCACCTGGTCGCCGACGCCCACGTCGACGCGCACCACGCCGTCGTGGGGCGCGAGGACGGGGTGCTCCATCTTCATGGCCTCGATGGTGACGATGCGGTCGCCCGTGGCGACATGAGCGCCGTCGGCGACGTGGACCGCGACGACGGCGCCCGGCATCGGTGCGCGCAGTTCGGGATCGGATGCCGCGGCCTCGCGTCGGCGGGCCGCCAGGCGGCGCTCCATCGCGGCGCGCCGGGTGAGCGGGCGGAGCGCCGTGGTGACCCCGTCGACGTGGACCCACAGCAGTCCGTCGGCGGCTGTCGCGAGCTCGACACCCGGCGCAGCCGCGTGGCCGTTGCGGAGGGCGCCGCGCGGGTCCGTTCCCGCGCCCACGACCGGTCCGGGCGCGTCGGCCTCGGTGACGACGACCCCACCGTCGGAGGTCTCGAACGCGGCCGTCGCCGGCGCCGGCGGAGCGCCCATCCGCCACCCCGACAGCTCGTGCCACACCGCCCCGCTGCGTCGAGATCGTGCGTTCTCGCCGAACGACCACGTCCTCGGCGCCGAGGACGTGCTGTCTCGACGAGATGGCGCGATCTCGGCATGAGCCCGGACGAACGACGCGGCGGCGCGGAGCGCGGTCGGGCCGGGCTGCGGAGCGACGAAGGCGGGCATGCGGTCGATGAGCCCGGTGTCCATGTCGCCGGTGCGCACCCCGTCGTCGGCGAGCAGCGTGCGGAGGAACCCGATGTTGGTGTCGAGCCCGAGCACGACCGTGTCGGCGAGTGCGGCGTCCAGGCGCGCGAGGGCGGTCGCACGATCCTCGCCGTGCGAGATGACCTTCGCGATCATCGGGTCGTAGTCGGCCGTGACGACGCTGCCCGTCTCGACGGCGGCATCCGTCCTCACCCCGGCGGCGGGCCGCCACGCGAGCACCTCGCCGGTCGCGGGCAGGAAGCCACGCTCCGGCGACTCGGCGTACACCCGCGCCTCGATCGCGTGGCCGTCGAGGCGCACGTCGTCCTGCGCGAACGACAGGGGCTCCCCCGCCGCGATCCGCAGCTGCTGCTCGACGAGGTCGAAGCCGGTCACGAGCTCGGTCACCGGGTGCTCGACCTGCAGCCGCGTGTTCATCTCGATGAAGAAGAACTCGTCCGGCCGGTCGGCGGCGACGAGGAACTCCACCGTCCCGGCGCCGACATAGTCGACGGATGCCGCGGCGGCGCAGGCCGCGGCGCCGAGGCGTGCGCGCGTCGCCGCGTCGACGGCGGGCGACGGCGCCTCCTCGATCACCTTCTGGTGTCGGCGCTGCAGCGTGCATTCGCGCTCGCCGAGGTGGACCACACCGCCGTGCCCATCGGCGAGCACCTGCACCTCGATGTGCCGGGGCCGCTCGATCAGGCGTTCGAGCAGCAGCGTGTCGTCGCCGAATGCGGCGAGCGCCACCCGTCTCGCGGTCGCGAGGGCGTCGGGCAGCTCTCCGGGAGAGCGCACGACCTGCATGCCCTTGCCGCCGCCGCCCGCGGACGGCTTGACCAGCAGCGGGTAGCCGGACCGTTCGGCGGCGACGGCGATCTCGGCATCCGTCATCTCCGCCGCGCTGAACCCGGGCACGGTCGGCACGCCGTGGGCCGCGACATGCTCCTTCGCGCGGATCTTGTCGCCCATGACTTCGAGGGCTCGCTCGCCCGGGCCGATGAAGACGATGCCGGCCGCGGCGCAGGCCCGCGCGAACGCGACGTTCTCCGACAGGAACCCGTAGCCCGGGTGCACGGCCTGTGCGCCGGCGACGATCGCCGCCTGCACGACGGCGTCGACGTCGAGGTACGAGCGCGCCGCCGCCGCGGGCCCGATGCGCACCGCGGCATCGGCCTCGCGCACGTGCGGCGCCCCGGCATCGGCGTCACTGAAGACGGCCACCGAGCGGATGCCGAGGCGGTGGAGCGTGCGGATCACCCGGCGCGCGATCTCGCCGCGGTTGGCGACCAGGACTGTTTCGAACATGGGTCTCACATCCGGAAGACGCCGAAGCGCGGTTCGGGAAGCGGCGTGCGCGACACGACGTCCAGGGCGAGGCCGAGGAGGTCGCGGGTGTCCAGCGGGTCGACGACGCCGTCGTCCCACAGGCGGGCCGTCGCATAGTAGGGATCGCCCTGCTGCTCGTACTGCGCGCGGATGGGAGCCTCGAACGCGGCCTGGTCCTCGGCCGGCCACTCCTCGCCGCGCGCCTCGATCTGATCGCGCTTGACGGTCGAGAGCACGGACGCGGCCTGGTTGCCGCCCATCACCGAGATGCGGCTCGCCGGCCAGGTCCACAGGAACCGCGGCGAGTACGCGCGACCGCACATCGAGTAGTTGCCCGCGCCGAAGGACCCGCCGATGACCACGGTGAGCTTGGGAACGCGGGTGGTCGCCACCGCGGTGACCATCTTCGCGCCGTCCTTCGCGATGCCCCCGGCCTCGGCATCCCGCCCCACCATGAAGCCCGAGATGTTCTGCAGGAACAGCAGCGGCACCCCGCGCTGGTCGCACAGCTCGATGAAGTGGGCGCCCTTCTGGGCCGACTCGCTGAACAGGACGCCGTTGTTCGCGACGACGCCGACGGGATGCCCGTGGACGCGGGCGAACCCGGTGACCAGCGTGTCGCCGTACTCGCGCTTGAACTCGTGGAACTCGCTGGCATCGACGAGGCGCGCGATGACCTCGCGCACGTCGTAGGGCTGGTTCACGTCGACCGGGACGACGCCGTACAGATCGGATGCCGCCACCGCCGGCTCCCGCGACGGCGCGACGTCCCACGCCGGCTCGGCGGGCCCGGGCAGCGTGGCGACGATGTCGCGCACGATCTCCAGCGCGTGCTCGTCGTCTTCGGCGAGGTGGTCCACGACGCCCGAGCGGCGGGCGTGCAGCTCTCCCCCGCCGAGCTCCTCCGCCGTGACGACCTCGCCGATGGCCGCCTTCACCAGCGGCGGTCCGCCGAGGAAGATCGTGCCCTGATCCCGGACGATCACGGTCTCGTCGCTCATCGCGGGCACGTAGGCGCCCCCGGCCGTGCACGAGCCGAGCACGGCGGCGATCTGCGGGATGCCGGCGGCCGACAGCCGCGCCTGATTGAAGAAGATGCGCCCGAAGTGATCGCGGTCGGGGAACACCTCGTCCTGCATCGGCAGATACGCCCCGCCGGAGTCGACGAGGTAGATGCACGGGAGCCGGTTCTCGAGCGCGATCTCCTGCGCGCGCAGGTGCTTCTTGACCGTGAGCGGGTAGTAGGTGCCGCCCTTCACCGTCGCGTCGTTGCACACCACCATGACGTGGCGCCCCTGCACCAGCCCGATGCCGGCGATCACCCCGGCGGCGGGGGCGTCGCCGTCGTAGAGGCCCTCGGCGGCGAGGGGCGCGACCTCGACGAAGGGACTCCCCTCGTCGAGCAGGCGCGCGACCCGGTCGCGCGGCAGCAGCTTGCCGCGGGCGACGTGCCGCTCCCGCGAGGCGGGAGGTCCGCCGAGGGATGCCGCCGCCAGCCGCTCGCGCAGCTGCTCCGCCAGCTCCCGTTGGGCGTCTCGCGTGCGCGTGAACGCATCGTCGTGCACCGCGTCGGTGGTCAGCACGCTCATCTCGCCCTCCGTGTCATCCCCGTCGACGTCACGATCGGATCACGCCGGTTGTCCGGACGCGATCGCATTGGTTAGTGTTCACTAACTGAGCTTTAGGTTAGCGGTTGTTAACTCGAACGACAAGCGGAGTGCGGAGATGACGAGCGGCGCCACCGACCGCGAACGCGCGAAGGCAGACCGGCACGCGGCGATCCTCCACGAGGCCGCCGCCCTCTTCGCCGAGCGCGGGTTCAGCGGCGTGAGCCTCGAGGACATCGGCGGCGCCGTCGGCGTGAGCGGCCCCGCGCTGTACCGGCACTTCGCCAACAAGCAGGCGCTGCTGGGCGCCATCCTCGTCGAGGTGAGCGAGCGCCTGCTCGCCGGCGGGCGGGAGGTCCTCGCCGCGCACGACGAACCCGTCGCCCAGCTCGACGCGATCATCGACTTCCACGTCGAGTTCGCCCTCCGCGACGCCGACGTCATCCGCGTGCAGGACCGCGATCTGGCGAGCCTCAGCGACGCCGATCGCCACACCGTGCGGCGACTGCAGCGCGAGTACGTCGAGGTGTGGATCGGCATCCTCGCCGCCGTGCATCCCGATCGCGACGAGGACGACCTCCGCGTCCGCGCCCACGCCTGCTTCGGCCTCATCAACTCGACGCCGCACACCGTGCGCGCGACCCGCTCACGGCCCGGCGCCGGGGACGTGCGCGGCATCCTCCGCACGATGGCGCAGGCCTCCCTCACGGCCTGAGCCGCGGAAGGCCCTAGTCTGGACCCACCATGGCGGGGCATGGGCACGACGACGACGACGGCGGGGCGGGCCGCGTCGAGGCCACCGAGACGCCCGCGACTCCGCCTGCGCCCGAAGCGCTCGATCAGAGCTCCCGCCGCGACTTCCTGAAGCTCGGCGGCATCGCCGCCGCGGGACTCGTCGTCGGCGGCGGCGTCGGAGCGGCCGCCGGCGCCGCGATCGGACACGCGGTCGGCTACCGGGAGGGCTCGCTCGACCTCGGCGCCGTCGCGCCGCGATCCGAGCCGGGCTTCGACCACATCGTCGTCCTGATGGGCGAGAACCGGTCTTTCGACAATCTCCTCGGCTGGCTCTACACGCCCGATACGCTGCCGGACGGCGAGACGTTCGACGGGCTGGCGTTCGGCGACTACGCCAACATCGCGCCCTCCGGCGAGCGCGTGAGCGTGCACGCGTACTCGGGCCCGACCGACGACGTCATGGCGCGCCCCGACCCGGACCCCGGCGAGGAGTTCCCGCACGTCAACACGCAGCTGTTCGGCACGGTGCACCCAGCGGGCAATGCCGCCAGCCAGGTCGGCGACATGGTGGCGCCGTTCAACGCGCCGTCCTCGGGCACGGCCGCGACCATGGAGGGCTTCCTCCGCGACTACTGGAACAACCTGATGCGGCTGCGGCACGGCAAGGCGCCGACCCTCGACGAGGCGTCGCACATCATGGGCGGCTTCTCGCCCGAGCATCTCCCGGTGCTGTCGACGCTGGCCAGGGGCTTCGCCGTCTTCGACGCGTGGTTCGCCGCCGTGCCGTCGCAGACGTACTGCAACCGGTCGTTCTTCCACGCCTCCACCTCGCACGGGTACGTCACCAACAAGCACGGCGGCGGCTACGACAAGTGGCTCGACGCCGATGCGGCGCCGACGATCTTCAATCGGCTCGAGGACGCCGGGGTGTCCTGGAAGGTGTACTTCGACGAGATGCAGCTCGTCTCGCTCACCGGCATCCTCCACGCTCCGGTGCTAGAGGAGTACTGGCGGACCGGGCGGTTCGGGCACATGTCGGAGTTCTACGACGATGCCGCCGCCGGCCGCCTCCCGGCGTACTCCTTCATCGAGCCCCGGCTGGTCTACAACCACAACGACTTCCACCCGCCGTTCGGGACGCTTCGCGAGAGCGACGTCGAGGGCGAGGACGTCATCGACTCCGCCGTGTCCGACGTGCGCAACGGCGAGAAGCTCGTCGCCGACGTCTACAACGCCGTGAAGACGTCCGCAGCGCCGGACGGATCGAACGCGATGAACACGCTCCTGCTCATCACCTTCGACGAGCACGGCGGCACGTACGATCACGTCCCTCCTCCCCCCGCCACGCCGCCGGTCGCCGACGACGCTCCGGGCGAGATGGGCTTCGCCTTCGACCGGCTCGGGGTGCGCGTCCCGGCGATCGCCGTATCGGCCTACACGCGCGCGGGGACCGTCGTCCACGACGAGATGCACCACGCCGCCGTGATCGCGACGCTCGCACGCCTGCACGGGCTCCGCCCGCTCACGCGCCGCGACGCCGAGGCGAACGACCTCTTCTCGATCGTCAACCTCGACGCGCCGCGCGACCCGGCGACCTGGCCCGTCGTGCACGCGATGTACGTGCCGCCGAACCCGCACGAGGACGAGGCATCCGACCTGAAGGACGGCCCCCACAAGCACAAGCCGCTCAGCCCGCCGGGCCGCGGCCTCCTCGGCCTGCTGCTCGCGAAGTACGGACCGCCCGGCGCCCCGGAGCCGCAGAGCTACGCGGAGGCGTTCGACGTGCTGCAGAAGCACGGCCTCGGGCTGTTCTATCCCAAGACGTCGTGAACGGATGCCGCCACCGGCGACGCCGCTGCGCGGCAGGCGTCCGGCGGCGGCAGACCGCTCACTGCAGGAGCATCGCCCTCCCCGGCTCACGGAGGATGTCGGCCACCTCCACGAGGAACCGCGACCCCTGCTCCCCGTCGACGAGACGGTGGTCGAACGACAGCGCCAGCGTCATCACGTCGCGCAGCGCGATCTCACCGCGGTGCTCCCACGGCTGGCGCCTCACCGCACCCAGCGCGAGGATTCCGGCCTCGCCCGGGTTGATGATCGGGGTGCCCGCATCCACCCCGAACACGCCGACGTTCGTGATCGAGAAGGTGCCGCCCATCATGTCGGCGGGTGCCGTCTTGCCGGCGCGCGCGGTGTCGGCGAGAGCCCGGATCGCGTCGGCGAGCTCGGCCAGATTCAGCTCCTGCGCGTCGCGGATGTTCGGCACCACCAGGCCGCGGCCGGTGGCGGCCGCGATGCCGAGGTTGACGTAGTGGTGCTCGACGATCTCGCCGGCCTGCTCGTCCCAGCGGGAGTTCAGTCCCGGGTGCCGCGCGAGTGCCAGGCATACGGCCTTGGCCGCGACGGCCATGATGCCGATCCGGTGCTCCTGCAGTGCCCGGTCCGCCTTCAGCGAGGCGATGAGCTCGCTCGTCGCGGTCACGTCGGCGGTGAGGAACGTCGTGACGTGCGGCGCGGTGAAGGCGCTGCGCACCATGGCGTCGGCGGTGAGCCGGCGCACCCCGCGGATCGGGGTGCGCGTGGTCCGCTCGCCGGCGGCGACGGGCCGCGGCGGCTCGAACGCCTCGACCGGCTCGGCGGCGGCCGGCTCGGCGGCGACCGCCCCGACCCGCGTCGCATACGCCTCGACGTCGGCCCGCGTGATCACGCCCGACGCCCCCGTGGCCTCCACGAGGGCCAGGTCGATGCCCAGCTGCTTGGCGTACTTGCGCACCGGCGGCGTCGAGCGCGGCCGCTCGATCGGGCGCTCGACGTCGCCGAGCTGGATGGCGTCGTGCGGCGCCGCCTCGAGCACCGCCGTGTCGGACGCCGCGGCGGCCGCGGCGGCGACGCGCGCGCGGCGCTGCGGGCGGGCGGAGCCTCGCGGGGCCGCGCCGTACCCGACGAGGTTCGGCTGGCCCTGCTCGGCCGCCTCAACCGGCTCCGGCCGCCGTGACGCCTCGGCCGCGGGGGCCGAGGCGTCGGCGTGCGCGACGCCGGCCTCCTGGGCGGGCGCCGAGGGCGAGGCATCCGTCGCCGCGGTGTCGAAGGAGATGAGCACCGATCCGACGGCGATGACGTCGCCGGGCTCGGCGTGGAGCGCCGTGACGGTGCCGGCGTGCGGCGACGGCAGCTCGACGACCGCCTTCGCGGTCTCGACCTCGGCGATCGTCTGGTTGAGCGTCACGGTGTCGCCCACCGCGACCATCCACTGCACCAGCTCGGCCTCGGGCAGGCCTTCGCCCAGATCGGGGAGTCGGAAGTCCTGGGTCATGAGTCCAGCACCCCCGAGAGGCTGTTCGGGCGGTCCATCACGCGATCGACGGCGTCGAGGATGCGGTCGAGGTCGGGAAGGTGGTGCTTCTCCAGCTTCGCGGGCGGGTAGGGGATGTCGTGCCCGGTGACGCGCTGCGGCGCGGCCTCGAGGTAGTTGAAGCAGCGCTCGGTCACGCTCGCGATCAGCTCGGCGCCCACGCCCGCCTCGCGCGCGGCCTCGTGCGTGACGACGACCCGGCCGGTCTTGCGGACGGATGCCGTCACGGTGCGGTAGTCCACCGGCGAGATCGATCGCAGGTCGATCACCTCGATCGAGACGCCGTCGTCCTCGGCCGCGGTGGCGGCGTCGAGGGCGGTCCCTACCTGCGAGCCGTACGTCAGCAGCGTCACGTCGCTCCCCTCCCGCGCGACGCGCGCGAGGCCCATCGGCGGCGCATCGGCGAGTTGCACGTCCAGATCGACCTCGCCCTTGGAGTGGTACAGGCGCTTCGGCTCGAAGTAGACCACGGGGTCGTCGGAGGCGATCGCCTGGCGCAGCATGACGTACGCGTCCTGCGGATTGGACACGGCGATCACCCGGAGGCCGGAGGTGTGGACGAAGTAGGCCTCGGGGGACTCGGAGTGATGCTCGGCTGCGCCGACGCCCCCCGCCCAGGGGATGCGGATCGTGATCGGCATCGTCACGTTGCCGCGGGTGCGGTAGTGGAGCTTGGCCACCTGGCACACGATCTGGTCGAACGCCGGATACACGAACCCGTCGAACTGGATCTCGACGACCGGACGGTAGCCACGGAACGCGAGGCCGACGGCCGTGCCCATGATGCCCGCCTCGGCCAGCGGCGTGTCGACCACGCGCTGCGCGCCGAACTCGGCCTGCAGACCGTCGGTGATGCGGAACACGCCGCCGAGCTTCCCGATGTCCTCGCCCATCACGAGCACCTTCGGGTCGTCGGCCATCGCGCGGCGGAGCCCTTCGTTGATGGCCTTGGCCATCGTCAGCTGCACCATCGTCACGCCCCCTCTGCCGCCGGGGCGAACCCGTCGAGGTAGGCGCCGAACCACTCGCGCTGCTCGTCGATGCCCGAATGGGGCTCGGCGTAGACGTCGTCCAGGACGGTGAGCGGCGCGCGCGTCGTCGCGGTCATGGCGGCCTCGCGCACCGAGGCGGCCAGGGCGTCGGCGTCGGCCTCGACGCTCGCGACGAAGGCCTCGTCGAACTCGCCCTGCGTCCGCAGCAGCGCCTCGACGCGGGAGATCGGGTCGCGGCGGCGCCACATCTCGACCTCCTCCTTGTCGCGGTAGCGCGTGGGGTCGTCCGACGTGGTGTGCGGTCCCATCCGATATGTGACGGCCTCGATGAAGGCCGGTCCGTTCCCGCGGCGCGCGTTGTCGATCGCCCAGCGCATGGCGGCGAGGCACGCGAGGACGTCGTTGCCGTCGATGCGCATGCTCGGGATGCCGAAGCCCGGCGCGCGGCCGGCGATCGGGAACTTCGCCTGCACGGTGACGGGCTCGGAGATCGCCCACTGGTTGTTGGTGCAGACGAAGACGACCGGTGCGCCGAAGGACGACGCGAAGACCATCGCCTCGTTGACGTCGCCCTGGCTGGACGCGCCGTCGCCGAAGTACGCGACGGAGACCTGGTCGGTGCCGTCGCGCTGGATGCCCATCGCGTACCCGACGGCGTGGAGCGCCTGCGCGCCGATGATGATCTGCTGGGTCGCCGTGTTGAGCTCGTACGGGTTGTAGGTGGAATGCTCCTCGCCGCGCCAGGCGAGGACGAAGTCGGAGGGCTTTCCGCCGCGCGCGTACACCACGCCCGTCTCTCGATAGCTCGGGAAGGCGAAGTCGTCGGCGCGGAGCGCTCTGGCGGTGCCGATCTGCGTGGCCTCCTGGCCCTGGCACGGCGGCCAGAGAGCCAGCTGGCCCTGGCGCTGCAGGGCCACGCCCTCCGTGTCGATGCGCCGGAGCAGGACCATGTCCCGGTACAGGCCGCGCAGCGCGGCCGCGTCGACGTCGGCCACCCAGCGGTCCAGTTCGGGGTCGGCGATGCGCTCGCCGTCGGGGGTGAGCAGCCGCGCGACATCGTCGATGTCGGTGGCGAGATCCGCCGTCGGGGTCAGGGTGTGCGTCATCGTCATCACTCCTCGTTGCGGGCCCCCTCGTGAGGAGCCGCTTCGCGTGCGCCGGCTTCGTCGCCGACTGATTCGAGGCTACGTCCGCCAGGCACCTCGCTCAAGCATCTGCGTTCGACTTGAGCATGTTGACAACTATCACCCCCCGGAGGCGTGCTAACGTTTCGCACTATGGGTGCCCTCGATCACGTCGACCTGGAGCTTCTCGCCGCGCTCTCCGCGGACCCCCGCGCGACCGTCGTCGCCCTCGCGGAGCGGCTCGGACTGTCGCGCAACACCGTGCAGGCGAGGATGGCCCGGCTCGAGCGCGCGGGCGTCTTCCTCTCGTACGAGCGCGCCATCTCCTCCGCCTCGCTCGGCTTTCCCATCGAGGCGTTCATCAGCGTCATCGTGCGCCAGGCGGATCTGCCCCGCATCGCGGTGGAGCTCGCGCGCGTGCCGGAGGTCGTCCAGGCGCACGGCCTGTCGGGTCAGGTCGACCTGCTGGTGCGGGTCGCGTGCCGCGACACGCAGCACCTCTTCGACACCGACGCCCGCATCCTCGCGATCGAGGGCGTCGAGCGCACCGAGACCTCGCTCGTCATGGGCGAGGTCATCCCCCACCGCGTCACGCCGCTGATGGAGCTCGCGCGACGCGAGTGATCGCCGGCGAATACGCGGTCAGGAGATGACCGCGGCCTCGCCCCTCGGATTCCCGCTCGAGGACGCATCGGCGCGCACGAGCACCACGCCCGCGAGGAGAAGCGCACCGCCCACGAACTGGATGGGCGCGGGCACCTCCGCGAGGAAGATCCAGGCGAACGCGAGCGCGAACAGCACCTCCGACAGCCCGACGAAGGACGCCACCCGTGAGCCGATGCGCGGAACAGCCATGACGCCGAAGGCGTAGCCGAGCGTCGTGGCGACGCCGGCGACCCAGAGGATCGGCATCCACCACGGCACTTCCACGCCGGCGAGGACGACGTCGACGGCGGGCGCCCGGAACGGCATGAGGCCGGTGAGGCACAGCAGGCCCATCACCAGCGCGCCCGTCAGCAGACCGCTCGCCGCCAGCGCGAGGGGCGGAAGGTCGTCGCCGGTCCGCTCCGAGATCACGAAGTACGCGCACACGCACACGGCCGCCGCGAGCGCGAACAACGTGCCCAGCAGGTCGAACGACGCCCCGGAGATGTCGACGACGAGCACCAGGCCGGCGATCGCGACGACGGACCCCCACAGCACGAGGCCGGACGGGCGCCGGCGGGTGCGCAGCCAGACGGCGGCGACGAGCATGACCGGCGCGAGGTACTGGATCAGCAGCGCGACGGCCACGGGCATCCGCTGCATGGCGGAGAAGAAGAACAGCTGGCAGCCGAGCACCGGCATCAGGCCGAATCCCACGATGAGCCGCCAGTGCCTCCGCAGGAATCCCGGCTGCCGCCGCATCGCGAGCAGCAGCGCCGGCGACAGGACGAGCCCCGCGACCCCCATGCGCACGAGCAGCGCCGCCCCGAGCGACCAGCCCGCCTCGAGCAGGGGTTTGACGAACGGACCGCTCGACGAGAACGCGAGTGCGGACGCGATGCCGAGCAGCAGCCCGGTCGTGCGCAGCCGAGCGCCGGACGCGACGGCCGCGCCGGGGGCGATGACGGGGAGGGGCGCGGTCGAGGCGGTCATGGGCGGCATCCGACTGTCAGGAGTGAAACGTGCTTACACTGGTGACGGTACTCGCGTCGGACGTCAGGAGTCAACATGGTTTTCATCCATGACACGCAGCAGAGCCTGCGCGCCGCCGCGTATCTGGTCAACACGATGCCCGGACGCGACGGCGACGACACCCTCACCACCGCCGACGACTTCGAGGAGTACCTGCGGGTGAACCCCTACACGGGAGCGATCCGGCGCGACGAGACCGAGCTGTCGGCCCTGCGCGCCATCCGGCCGCGGCTGCGCCGGCTCTGGGAGGTCGACCGCGACGGCGCGGTGCCGCTCGTGAACGGGATGCTCCGCGACGGGCACGCCCTCCCCCGCCTCGTCATCCACGACGGGTTCGACTGGCATGTCCACGCCACGAGCGACGACGCACCGCTGGCCACGCGGGTCCTCGTCGAGGCGGCGATGGCCTTCGTCGACGTCATCCGTGCCGACGAGTACGACCGCGTGCGGATCTGCGCGGCCGACGACTGCGACGGCGTCTACGTGGACTACTCGAAGAACGGCTCGAAGCGCTACTGCGACACCGGCAACTGCGGCAACCGGATGAACGTCAACGCGTACCGGCGTCGGAAGGCGCGAGAAACCGCGTGATGGCGCCGGCCGCGGTCGCCGGCGTCTCGTAGTGGATGAGGTGCCCCACGTCGGCGATCTCGACGAGCTCCGCCGCCGGGAACATGGTCGCCAGGCGCCGCTCCGCCTCGATGGGGGTGATGTCGTCGCGCTGCGCCGCGACCAGCAGCGTCGGCTGCGCGATGCGCGGGGCGAACGCGCGCACGTCGTGCGAGACCGACGCGACGAACGCGTCGCGCAGCACGTCGCGATCGGCGAAGCGCGAGAAGTAGGTGTCGTGCTGATCGTGCACGAAGCGACGGATGCCGCGATCCCTGGTCTTGGCCATCGACTCGCTCATCACGCGCACGATCAGGCCGTTGCGCAGCAGCGCCTCGCCCAGCCGCCGGGGAAGCCGCGCTCCTGCCCAGTAGTAGAACACCGCGAGCCGCGTGAGGATGCCCCGCGGCCCCTCCAGCGCGGGGGCGCCGATGGGGTTGACGAGGATCACCCGCGGGGTGTCCAGCCCGCCCGCCACGGCGGCCGCCACCACGATCGAGCCGAACGAGTGACCGAGGATCACGGCGCCGGGGGCGACGGCACGCGCGAACTCCTCCAGCCACTGCGCATACAGCTCGAGGTCGTGCGTGCGGCCGGGGACGGGCGGCGTCTCGCCGAACCCGGGCAGATCGGGTGAGATGACGCGGATACCGGGAAGGTGCGCCACCACCGGTTCGAGACCGTGGTGCTCGCCGCGGAACCCGTGAACCGCGACGATCGTGGTCGGCGCGTCGGCCGGCCCGTAGACCCAGTACGCGGTGGTCCCTCCCAGCACGCTCGCCTCGTGCCGCTCGACGGGGATCTCATCGAGCAGACGCGCGTACGGGTTGACGGAGGTCACCCGTCGAGTCTACGAGCCCGCCGCGTGCCCGCATCGCGCGGAGCGCCTGACCCGGGATGTCGGAGCCGGCGCATACCGTGAGCGGCATGAGCCACCGGCATCCCGATCAGCTGGCGTTGTGGGATGTCCCGGAGTGGCTCCAGGTGGTGGGGGTCTTCGACCTCGAGACCACGGGGGTCGACGTCACGGCCGACCGCATCGTCACCGCGCACGTCGGGCTCCTCGACGCCGAGGGCGGGGTGATCCGCGCCCGCGACTGGCTCGCCGATCCGGGGGTCGAGATCCCCGACGGGGCCAGCGCCATCCACGGCATCTCCACGGCGCACGCCCGCCTCCACGGGCGCGGCGCGCGCGAGGTCGTCGACGAGGTCGTGACGGCGCTGCGCGCCCTGCTCGACGCCGGCATCCCGGTGGTCGCCTACAACGCGCCCTTCGATTTCTCGATGCTGAAGTACGAGGCGCTGCGCCACGGCGTCCCGCCCATCGAGCGCCCGTCGCCGGTGATCGACCCGCTCGTCGTCGACAAGGCGTACGACCGCTGGCGCCGGGGCAAGCGCACGCTCGAGGTCGTCGCCGCCCACTACGCGGTGCGCCTCGACGCCGCCCACGAGGCCTCGGCGGACGCCGTGGCGGCGGGCCGCGTCGCGCAGGCCCTCGCCGAGCGCTTCGCGCCCTGGCTCCCCACGACCGTGCACGAGCTCCACACCCGGCAGATCGGGTGGGCCCGCGCGCAGGCCGAGAGCCTGACGGAGTACTTCATCCGCGTCGGGCGCATCGACCCCGACGACCGGCTCGACGGCCGCTGGCCGATCCGCTGACGCCGCACACGCAGAAGACCCCGCGCGGGGCGGGGTCTTCCGGGGCGGCGGACCGTCGACGGTCCGCTGCGCGGCGGCTTACTTGGTGCCGAAGTTCTTGAAGCGCTGGTTGAACTTCTCGACGCGGCCGGCCGAGTCCATGATGCGCTGCTTGCCCGTGTAGAACGGGTGCGAGGCCGACGAGATCTCGACGTCGATGACGGGGTACTCGACGCCGTCGAGCTCGATCGTCTTGTCGCTCGACACCGTCGAGCGGGTGAGGAAGGTCTCGCCCGAGCCGAGGTCACGGAACACGACGGCCTGGTAGTCCGGGTGGATGTCAGTCTTCATGATGGTCCTTTGAGGATGGTGCCCTGGATTTTGCCAGGGCGGTCAAAGTCTGCGGTGCTTGCGCACCAAAGAGCGAGTCTACCAGCCCAGGGCCCGCTCGCCGAACCGCCGTTCCACGGCGCGCGAGCCGGACGGGTCAGTGTGCGGCACGGGCGGCGTAGCGGCCGCCGTCCTCGCTCAGCCGGATGGGCACGCCGAAGGTCTCGGTGAGCGCGTCCGCGGTGAGGGTCTCGCCGACGGGGCCGGATGCCACCGCCTGGCCGTCGCGCAGCAGCAGGACGTGCGTGAACCCGACCGGGATCTCCTCGACGTGGTGCGTGACCATGATCATCGCCGGCGTCGTCGGCGCCTGCGCGTACCCGCCCAGCAGGATGAGCAGCTCCTCGCGGGCGCCGAGGTCGAGGCTCGCCGTGGGCTCGTCGAGGAGCAGCAGCTCGGGGTCGGTCATGACGGCCCGCGCGATCTGCACGCGCTTCTGCTCGCCGTCGCTGAGCGTTCCGAACGTGCGATCGGCGAGATGGTCGAGCTTCCACTCGGCGAGCACGCGCAGGGCGCGCCGCTCGTCGATGTCCTCGTAGTCCTCGCGCCAGCGTCCGAGCACCGAGTACGCCGCGGTGAGCACGACGTTCAGCACCGTCTCCTCCGGGGGCACCCGACGGGCCATCGCGGAAGAGGCGAAGCCGATGCGGGGGCGCAGGTCGAAGACGTCGGTGCGGCCGAGCCGCTCCCCCAGGATCGTCACGGTGCCGGACGTCGGGTGCAGCAGCGTGTCGGCCATCTGCAGCAGCGTCGTCTTGCCGGCGCCGTTCGGCCCGAGGATCACCCAGCGCTCGTCGTCGGAGACCGTCCAGTTCAGGTGATCGACGATGTTCCGAGCGTTTCGGCGGACGACGACGTCGGAGAACTCGAGCACCTCAGGCATGCCGACAGCCTATCGGCCGCCGGCGGCCACCTCCGCGTACAGCGCCGCCGTCTGCTCGGCGATGCGCCGCCAGCTGAACTCCTCGGTCGCCCTCCGGCGCCCTGCCGCGCCGTACTCGCGGGCACGCTCGGGATCGCTGACGACCTCGGTCAGCACGCGAGCGAGATCCGCGACGAAGCGCTCGGGATCGGTGGGGGTGCCGGTGCCGTCCTGCACCTGCTCGATGGGCACGAGGCGCCCCGTCACGCCGTCGACCACGACCTCCGGGATGCCGCCGGTCGCCGTGCCGACCACCGCGGCGCCGCACGCCATCGCCTCGAGGTTGACGATGCCGAGCGGCTCGTACACCGACGGGCAGACGAATGTCGTCGCGGCGCTCAGGATCGTGCACAGCTCGTGGCGTGACAGCATGCGGTCCAGCCACACGACGCCGTCGCGGCTCTGTTGCAGGCCGCGCACGAGACCCTCGACCTCGGCCATGATCTGCGGGGTGTCGGGGGCGCCGGCCGCGAGGATCACCTGCACGTCGGCGGGAAGGCGCTCGGCCGCACGGAGGAAGTACGGCAGGCCCTTCTGGCGCGTGATGCGCCCGACGAAGACCACCGACGGCCTCGCCGGATCGATCCCGAGCTCCTCCAGCAGAGCCGGGTCCTCGACCGGATGCCACGCCTCGACGTCGATGCCGTTGTAGATGACGTGCACGCGGTCGGGGTCCAGCGCCGGGTAGCTGCGCAGGATGTCGGCGCGCATGCCGCCGCTCACGGCGACGATCGCGGCCGCGCCCTCGTAGGACGTCTTCTCGATCCAGCTGGAGACCGCGTACCCGCCGCCCAGCTGCTCGGCCTTCCAGGGGCGCAGCGGCTCGAGGCTGTGGGCGGTGACGATGTGCGGGATGCCGTGCAGCAGCGAGGCGAGGTGCCCCGCGAAGTTCGCGTACCAGGTGTGGCTGTGGACGACGTCGGCGCCGGCGACGTCCGACACGATCTCGAGGTCGGTGCCGAGCGTCTGCACGGCGGCGTTGGCGGCCGCCAGCTCGGACGGCACCCCGTAGGACGTCGTCCCCTCCTCGTCGCGGTCGGCGCCGAAGGCGCGCACCCGGACGTCGATCATGTCGCGCAGCGCTTTGACGAGCTCGGTGGCGTGGACGCCGGCTCCCCCGTAGATCTCCGGCGGGTACTCCTTGGTCACGATGTCGACGCGCATGGCACGAAACCTATTACACCGGCGTGCCCGGGTGTAACGGGTACCCCCGAATCACCCGCCGGGCCTAGGGTGGTGCCATGCCAGCAGCGCCCAAGGTCTTCGGAATCATCCTCGCCGGCGGCGAAGGGAAGCGGCTGATGCCGTTGACCGCGGATCGCGCCAAGCCGGCGGTGCCGTTCGGTGGGCAGTACCGGCTCATCGACTTCGCGATCTCGAACCTGATCAACTCGGGGCTGCGCCAGGTCGTGGTGCTCACCCAGTACAAGTCCCACAGTCTCGACCGCCACATCTCCCAGACCTGGCGGATGTCGGCGCTCCTGGACTCGTACGTCGCGTCGGTGCCTGCCCAGCAGCGCCTCGGCAAGCGCTGGTTCTCCGGCTCGGCCGACGCGATCCTGCAGAGCCTCAACCTGATCAACGACGAGCAGCCCGACATCGTCGTCGTGATCGGCGCCGACCACGTCTACCGCATGGACTTCCGGCAGATGCTCGCGGCCCACATCGAGTCCGGCGCGCGCGCCACGGTCGCCGGCATCCGGCAGCCGATCGCACTGGCGAACCAGTTCGGCGTCATCGACGTCGACCCGGAGGACCCGGGCCGGATCCGCGACTTCCTCGAGAAGCCGCAGAGTCCCGTGGGGCTGGCCGACGCGCCTCACGAGGTGCTCGCGTCGATGGGCAACTACATCTTCAACACCGACGCGCTCATCGAGGCGGTCGAGCACGACGGCGAGCTGGCGACCTCCAACCACGACATGGGCGGAGACATCGTCCCCTACTTCGTGCAGCGCGGCGAGGCGGGCGTCTACGACATGAACCGCAACGAGGTGCCGGGGTCCACCGACCGCGACCGGTACTACTGGCGGGACGTGGGAACGATCGACTCGTTCTTCGACGCGCACCGCGACCTCATCTCGACGCTGCCGATCTTCAACCTCTACAACACCGACTGGCCGATCCACTCGCAGGCGGTCAACTCCCCGCCGGCGAAGTTCGTGCGCGACTCGGTGGGCCGCATCGGCAACGCGATCGACTCGATCGTCTCGCTCGGATCGGTGCTGTCGGGCACGCACCTCGAGCGCAGCGTGGTGGGGCCGTGGACGCTCGCCGGCGGCGGTTCCACGATCACCGACTCCGTCCTGTTCGACTACGTGCACGTCGGCGCCGGGGCGCGCGTGCACCGCGCGATCCTCGACAAGAACGTCTGGCTCGAGGACGGCGCGACCGTCGGGGTCGACCGGGAGAAGGACCTGGCCCGCGGCTTCACGGTGACCGACAGCGGCATCACGGTGGTCGGCAAGGGCGTGCGCGTCGAACGATGACGGGCGGTCGGGAGCGGCATCCGCGTCCCGCTAGCGTGGAGTCATGCCCGCAGCGCCCGCCCGCTTCCTGGTCGTCCTCGACGCCGACTCGACGCTCATCCGCAACGAGGTCATCGAGCTGATCGCCGACGAGGCGGGCCGCGGACCGGAGGTCGCCGCGGCGACCGAGGCCGCGATGCGCGGCGAGGTCGACTTCGCGACCAGCCTGCGCTCGCGCGTGCGCGTGCTGGAGGGCGTGCCGCTCGCGGCGTTCGCCCGGGTGCGGGCCCGCATCGAGCCGACGCCGGGCGTCGTCGAGCTGATCGAGGCGGTGCACGACCGGGGCGGGGCCGTCGGGGTGGTGTCGGGAGGGTTCCACGAGATCCTCGACACCGTGGCGCCGCAGCTCGGCGTCGACGTGTGGCGCGCGAATCGTCTCGCCACGCGCGACGGGGTTCTCAGCGGCGTCGTCGACGGGGAGATCGTGGATGCCCCGGGCAAGGCCGCCGCCCTGCGGGAGTGGGCGGCCGAGCGCACCGTCCCGCTGGCACGCACCATCGCGATCGGCGACGGCGCGAACGATCTCGAGATGATGGCGGTCGCGGGCCTGGGTGTCGCGTTCAACGCGAAGCCGGCGGTGCGCGCCCGCGCCGATGTCGTCGTCGGACCGGTGGACCTCGCCGAGGTCATCCCGCTGCTGCCCTGACGGTCCTCGCGCGATGTCGGCGGCGAGGCGTAGCGTCGGCGCCATGCACATCATCCTCATACCCGGACTGTGGCTCGACGCGGCGTCGTGGGGCGACGTCGCCCCGGCGCTCGAGTCGGCAGGCCATCGCACGCACCCGCTCACCATGCCCGGAGTCGGAGCGCCGGCCGACGAGTCCGCCGGGATCGGCATCGCCGACTGGGTCGAGGCGGCGGTCGCGGCGGTCGACCGGCTCGACGGCGAGATCGTGCTGGTCGGGCATTCCGGCGGGGGCAATGTCGCCTACGGCGCAGTGGATGCCCGCCCCGAGCGTGTCGCGCGCGTGGTCTTCCTCGACACCTTCCCTCCCTCCGACGGCGGGTCGGTGTCGGAGTTCCCCGTCGTCGACGGGGTGATCCCGTTCCCCGGGTGGGACTTCTTCGACGAGCTCGACGTCGCCGACCTCGACCCGCAGACGAGGGCGGATGCCGCGGCCCGCACCCGCTCGGTTCCCGCGCGCGTGCCCACCGACCCGATCCACCTGTCCGATGAGCGCCGGCGCTCCGTGCCCGCGACGATCATCACCGGAACAGTGAGCGAGGCGCAGATCCGCGAGATCATCGCGGCCGCCCCGCAGTGGGCGGCAGAACTCGCGGCGCTGCGGCAGCTCGACATCATCCAGCTCGGAGCAGACGGCGACCCGACCGGTCACTGGCCGCAGTTCTCACGTCCCGGCGCGGTGGCAGAGGCGATCCTGCGGGCCATCGGCTGACCCGTCGACCGGCTCGCGGAGGTCAGTGCCCCATGCCGAGGCCGCCGTCGACCGGGATGACGGCGCCGGAGATGTACGCGGCGTCGTCCGACGCGATCCACGCCACGACGCCCGCCACCTCCTCGGCCGAGGCGAAGCGGCCGGCGGGAATGTTCTTCTTGTACTCGGCCTGCGTCTCGTCGGAGAGCTCGGCCGTCATGTCGGTCTCGATGAAGCCCGGCGCCACGACGTTCGCGGTGATGCCGCGGCCCCCGAGCTCGCGCGTGAGCGACCGGGCGAAGCCGACGAGGGCGCTCTTGGAGGCGGCGTAGTTGATCTGCCCGGCGGAGCCGTAGAGGCCGACGACGCTCGAGATCAGCACGACGCGGCCCCAGCGGGCGCGGAGCATCCCCTTGGAGGCCCGCTTGACCACACGGAAGGTGCCGCCGAGGTTGGTGGCGATGACGCTGTCGAAGTCGTCCTCGGTCATGCGCAGCAGCAGCGTGTCCTTGGTGATGCCGGCGTTGGCGACGACGATCTCCACCGGTCCGAGCGCCTTCTCGACCTCGGTGAAGGCGGCGTCGACGGCTGCGGCATCCGTCACATCCGCGCGCACCGTGAGGGTGCCTTCGGGGCCCTCACCTGACCGCGCCGTGACGGCGACGCGGTAGCCCTCCGCGACGAAGCGCTCGGCGATGGCGCGGCCGATGCCGCGGTTGCCGCCGGTGACGAGGACGACGCGATCGCTGGACATGGTGGTACTCCCAGGGGTGAGCGGGCGGATCCGCACCAGCCTATCGGCGCGCGAGGGCCCCGCCCGGTCGCGTTTGACACCCCCGACCGCCGCTGGGACGCTGGAGCCAGACATCGAGAAAGGCCTCGCCGTGAGCGACAGCACCCCGCAGAGCCCCCAGAACCCCGAGCCCGGTTCCTACCCGCCGGTCCCGCCCCCGCCGTCCCCGGCGCAGGCGTCGCCCGGCGCGTACCCTCCCGCCTCGCAGGGTGCGTACCCGCCGGCCTACGGCTCGGACCCGGCCGCCGCCCCCGGAGCCGCGTACGGCTCGACGCAGGCCTACGGATCGGCTCCGTCGTACGGCTACGGCTACGGCGCGCCGGCGAAGACCAACACGCTGGCGATCGTCTCCCTCATCTCGTCGATCGCGAGCTTCGTCATCCTCCCCTTCATCGGGTCGATCGTCGGAGTGATCACGGGCCACATGTCGCTCAACCAGCTCAAGACGAGCGGCGAGCAGGGCCGCGGCATGGCGCTGGCGGGCACCATCGTCGGGTGGGTCGGCCTGGGCCTCACCATCCTCGGCATCATCGCCGCCATCGTGTTCTTCTCGTTCTTCGCGGCGATCTACCAGCAGTCCGGCGGAAGCGTCTGACGGAGGCGCCCGGGGAGCCGCTCCCCGGGCGCCCGCACGGTGCAACCGGCGTACGCTGGAAGTACCGTGAAGAGCTCAGGCAACGCCCCGTCTGCGACATCTCTGCCGCGCGCACCGCGCGACGAGGTCGGCGCGCGGTCGGCGCGGTATCTCGTGATGATGGGCATCCGCGTCGCGTGCTTCATCCTGATGGTTGTCATCACGCCGTACGGCTGGTACACGTGGGTGTTCGCCGCCGGCGCGATCTTCCTGCCCTATATCGCCGTCGTCTCGGCCAACGTCGGACAGGAGAGCCGTCGCAACCGCCGAGAGGACCCCGAGCCCGCGCTGCCGGCGCCGTCCTCCGCGCCGCCCGCGGAGCCCTCGCCGCCGCGGGTCATCCGCATCGAGGAGTCGCGTCCGGCGGCCGACGACACGACGGACCGGAGCGCATGAGCCTCCCCGAGCCCGATCAGGTCGCCGACGCGATGTGCTCGCGGACAGGATGCCGCGCCGCTGCGCGCTGGCGGATCGACTGGCGCAACCCGCGCATCCACGCCGGCGATCGCCGCAAGACGTGGGTCGCGTGCGACGAGCACGTCGGCTACCTCCGGGAGTTCCTCGCCGCACGGGATTTCCCGCTCTCGGTGGACCCCCTTCTTCCCACGGAGGCCGCGCGATGAGCGGGCGCTCGGTGAGCATGCAGAATCTCCCGCGCGCGGGGCGGTGGGCGATCTACATCACCCTGGCCGTCGTCTTCGCGATCGCGTGCGCGTTCCTGTCCAACTGGCAGTTCTCGCGCAACCAGGAGCGATCCGCCCAGCTCGAGCTGGTGGAGCGCAACTACGACGCCGACGCGGTCCCGCTGGCAGAGCTCATCGCCGACGGCGACGGGCTCGACCCGGCGGACGAGTGGCGTCCGGTCGTCCTTCGCGGGACGTACCTCGCCGACGACGCGCTGCTGGTGCGCAACCGTCCGCACGGCGGCACGTCGGCGTTCGAGGTGCTCGTGCCGTTCCGGCTCGATGACGGCCGCGTGCTCTTGGTGGATCGCGGGTGGGTGCCGCCCGGGCAGGATCAGCCCGTGCCGGACGCCGTGCCCGCTCCACCCGACGGTCCCGCGACGGTCGTCGTCCGGCTCCGGCCGGGCGAGCCTCTCCCGGCGTCGGGCCGCGGCGCGCCCGACGGACAGGTGCCGACGATCAACCTCGGCCTCGTCGCCGAGAGCCTCTCCCCCGCGGCCGGTGACGCCCTCGAGCGCAGTGCCTACGGCGTGATGGTCTCGGAGGAGCCCGCGCCGGCGAGTACGCCCAACGCACTGGAGGCGCCGTCGGACGACCCCGGTCCGCACCTGTCGTACGCCATCCAGTGGATCCTGTTCGCGATCATGGGCTTCGTCTTCATCGGCTACGTCATCCGCACGGAACGCCGCCACCGCCGCGAGGACGCGGAGGACGCGTTGGACGCAGCCGTTGAGAGGGCGGAGGCGACGGATGCCGCGGCCGCGGCGCCATCGCGCCGCCGGCGTGATCGCGATGCGGAGGACGAGGACGCCCTGCTGGACGCCGCCGGGCGCTGACGTCGCCGGCATGCGGCGGCGCGGACGCTACGCGAGGGTGACCAGGTCGGCGTAGTCGCGGCCCCAGATGTCCTCGACGCCGTCGGGCAGGATGAGCACGCGCTCGGGGTTGAGCGCCTCGACTGCGCCCTCGTCGTGCGACACCAGCACCACGGCGCCCTCGTAGTGCGCGAGCGCACCGAGGATCTCTTCGCGCGAGGCGGGGTCGAGGTTGTTCGTGGGCTCGTCGAGCAGCAGCATGTTCGCGGACGACACCACGAGCGTCGCGAGCGAGAGGCGCGTCTTCTCGCCGCCGGACAGCACACCGGCCGGCTTGAGCACGTCGTCGCCGGTGAACAGGAACGATCCGAGCACCTTGCGCGCGTCGGTGGCGGTGATGTCGGGCGCGGCGGACATCATGTTCTCGAGCACCGACCGCGAGACGTCCAGGTTCTCGTGCTCCTGCGCGTAGTAGCCGATCTTGAGCCCGTGGCCCGGCTCGAGCTGCCCCGTGTCGGGCTGGTCGACACCGGCGAGGATGCGCAGCAGCGTCGTCTTGCCGGCGCCGTTGAGACCGAGGATGACGACCTTCGAGCCGCGGTCGATCGCGAGGTCGACGTCGGTGAAGATCTCGAGCGAGCCGTACGACTTCGACAGGCCCGACGCCATGAGCGGCGTCTTGCCGCAGGGCGCAGGCTTCGGGAAGCGCAGCTTGGCCACGCGCTCCTCCTGACGCACCTCGTCGAGCCCGGCGAGCATCTTCTCGGCGCGGGCCACCATCTGGTGGGCCGCCGCGGCCTTGGACGCCTTCGCACCGAACCGCGCCGCCTGCTGCTGGAGCACGGTGGCCTTCTTCTCGACGTTGGCGCGCTCCTTCTTGCGGCGCTCCTCGTCGGCCACCCGTTGGCGCAGGTAGTTCTTCCAGTTCATGTTGTAGACGTCGATGACCTGGCGGTTCGCGTCGAGGTAGAACACGCGGTTGACCGTCTCGCCGACCAGCTCGACGTCGTGGCTGATGACGATGAGCCCGCCCTTGTAGCTCTTGAGGAACTCGCGCAGCCAGACGACGCTATCGGCGTCGAGGTGGTTGGTGGGCTCGTCGAGGATCATCGTCTGCGCGTCCGAGAAGAGGATGCGCGCGAGCTCGATGCGCCGCCGCTGACCGCCCGAGAGGGTCTTCAGCGGCTGGTCGAGGATGCGGTCGGGCAGCGACAGGTTGTGCGCGATCGAGGCCGCCTCCGCCTCGGCCGCATAGCCGCCCAGCGCCTCGAAGCGCTCGGTGAGGTTCGCGTATCGGCGCATCGCCTTCGCGGCGACGGCCTCGTCGCCGTCGCCCATGGCGAGGGATGCCTCGTGCATGCCGATCGCGAGCGTGCCGAGGCCGCGCGCGTCGAGGATGCGCGTTCGCGCGAGCATCTCGGGGTCGCCGGAGCGCGGGTCCTGCGGGAGGTAGCCCAGCTCGCCGGAGCGCTCGACCTTGCCGTCCGCGGGGATGAGGTCGCCCGCGAGCACCTTCGTGAGCGTCGTCTTGCCGGCGCCGTTGCGCCCGACGAGGCCGATCTTGTCGCCATCGGAGACGCGGAAGGAGACGTCCGACATGAGCACGCGCGCGCCCACGCGGATCTCGAGGTCGTGCACGGCGAGCACAGCGGATGTCCGTTCCGTCGGTGGGTGGTGGGGCGGCCGAGTGGCCAGCCATCCAGTATACGGGCCTTCGTCGGCCGGCGATCGTCCCGCCCTCGCACCGCAGCCCTCACCTCGGCGGGTGTGGAAGCCGGACAGCGGATCGGCCGATCATTGGTGGACTGCGTCCAACTAGCGGCATCCGTCGCCCCCTAGGCTGAGTCCCATGTCATCCATCGCCGCCGTCCCGACCGCCGCCGCAGGCGCGCGCCGCGTGCTCGCAGACGTCATCGCCCGCCCGTCCTCCCGCGCCCGCGCCTTCGCCCTCGACGCCGGGCTCGTCATCGCCGGCGCCGCCGTCGTCGCCCTCCTCGCCCAGGTCGAGATCCCCCTCTGGCCCGTCCCCATCACCGGACAGACGCTGGGCGTCATCGTCGTCGGCGCCGCACTCGGCGCCTGGCGCGGCGCGGCGGCGCTCACGACCTACATGCTCGTGGGCCTCGCGGGCCTCCCCGTGTTCGCCGGCTTCACCGGGACCCTCGCCGCCGTCGGCAAGCCCAGCTTCGGCTTCGTCATCGGATTCATCGTCTCGGCGTTCGTCGCCGGCTGGTTCGCCGAGCGCGCATGGGATCGGCGCCCCGCCCTCGCCTTCATCGGCTTCGCCGCCGCGAGCATCGTGCCCTTCCTCTTCGGCATCCCCTACATGGCGTTCATCCTCAACGTCGTGATGGGGCTGGACTACTCCTTCGCCGGCCTGCTCGAGGTGGGGCTGCTGCCCTTCATCCTCGGCGGCCTGATCAAGGCGGCCCTCGCCGCCGCGATCATCCCCGGCGCGTGGGCGCTGGTGCGCAAGGCCGACGCCTCCAAGGAGTGATCCCGCGCTCGGACGACGAGGGAGCCCCGGCCGATCGGCCGGGGCTCCCCTTGTTCCAGGCGTCAGCCCTGCGCGACGGCGGTCGCCGTGGCGAGCTTCTCCACGAGGGCGTCCAGCCCCCACGGCAGCGTCAGCGGCGTGGGCGACAGCGCCGAGACGTCTTCGGCGCCCACGAGCGAGGCGACCGCGCCGCTCTGCACGGCGGGGATGAGCTTGCCCGCATCTGAGCCCAGGAACGCGTCGAGCGCGTCCTGCGTCTCCGCGAACGTCAGGATGACGTCGGCATCGATCCGGTCGAGGTTCTCCGGGCTGACCGTGGTGTAGAACGTGCTCTCCCCCGTGTCGAGGTCGGCGACGCTCGCGGGCGTCTGGAATCCGAGGTCCTCGAGGATCTCGACGCGCGGGTCGGAGGCCAGGTACAGGTAGTAGGTGCCCGCCGACTCCGTGGGAACGGCGATCGTCGACTCGGCGAACTCGGGATGCGCCGCAGCCGCCTCGGCGACCATCGCGTCGAGGTCCTCGAGCACCTGCTCGGCCTCGTCCTCCTTGCCCAGCGCCTCACCGACGATCGTGACGACATCGCGCCACGGGGTGGTCCACGGACCGTCGGGGTACGCGACGACCGGCACGCCCGCCTCGGTCACGGCGTCGAACTCGTCCTGCGTGAGACCCGAGTAGGGCGCCAGGAGCACGTCCGGGTCGGTGGCGAGCAGCTCCTCGACCGAGAGCTCGTAGGTCGAGTTGTCGAGGATCGCCGGCGCCTCCCCGCCGAGCCCCTCCAGCCCGTCCGCCACCCACGGAGCCATGCGGTCGTCGCCGCCGGAGTAGTCGTCGGACGGGATCGCGACAGGGACGACTCCCAGCGCCAGGACCGCGTCGGTCGCGCCCCATCCCCACGTCGCGACGCGGGTCGGCGCGGATTCGATCACGGCGTCGCCGAGCGCGCTCGGGATCGTCAGCGGGTAGGCGCCGGTCTCGGACCCCTCGTCGGCCGACGTCTCGGCGGCGGGCGCGCCCGCGCACGCGGCGAGGGTCAGGGCCAGCGCCGCGACCGCAGCCGCGCCGGCGGCGCCACGGGTGAGCTTGCGTGACATGTGGTGTTCCTTTCGATGGTGTCAGGCGTGGTCGGCGGCGCTGTGGGCGCCGCCGGGGACGGGGACGATCAGCGGGGTGCCGGTGAGCGGGTCCGGCATGACCAGGGCGTCGAGCGAGAAGGCCTCGGCGACCACCTCCGCCGTCAGCACATCGGCGGGCGCGCCATGCGCCACGACACGGCCGTGCGACATGACGACGAGCTCGTCGGCGTATCGCGCCGCCAGGTTGAGCTCGTGCAGCACCACCACGATCGTCGTGCCCTGCGTGCGGTTGAGCTCTCGGAGCAGATCGAGCACCTCGATCTGGTGGCTGAGGTCGAGGAACGTGGTCGGCTCGTCCAGCAGCAGGATCCGCGGGTCCTGCGCGAGCGCCATCGCGATCCACGCGCGCTGCCGCTGGCCGCCGGAGAGGTCGCCGACGGGGCGGTCGGCGAGCTCGGTCATCCCCGTGCTCGCCAGCGCCGAGTCCACGATCGCGGAGTCCTCCGGGCTCCACCGTTGGAACACGCCTCGGTGCGGATGCCGACCGCGCGAGACGAGCTCTGCCACGGTGAGCCCCTCGGGCGCCGACGGCTGCTGAGGCAGCAGGCCGACCGCTCGCGCGAACCGCCGCCGCGACAGGGTCGTCGCGTCGACGCCGTCCAGCTCGACGGTGCCCGCCATCGGGGGGCGGAGGCGGGCGAGCACGCCCAGCAGCGTCGACTTCCCGCAGGCGTTCGCGCCGATGATCATCGTGACCCGACCCGGGGCGATCGTGAGGTCGAGATCCTCGATCACCCGTCGACCCGGGTAGCCGGCCGACAGTCCGCGCGCCACCAGCCGCGGAGAAAGAGTGTCGGTGCTCACAGGTTGCGTCCTTTCGACGTGCCGAGAAGCCACAGGAGGAAGACGGCGCCGAGCGCACCCGTCACGACCCCGACCGGCAGCTGCAGGCCGGGGATGGCGAACTGCGCGACGAGGTCGGCGGCGGCGAGCAGCGTCGCACCGACGACCGCGCTCGAGCCGACGCCGATGGCCCCGTGCCCGAGCAGCGGTCGTGCGATCGCCGGCGCGCACAGCGCGATGAAGCCGACGGGGCCGATGAACGCGCAGGTCGCAGCGGTCAGGAGCACGGCCGCCCCGACCGCCACCAGCTGCACCCGGGAGGGATGGATGCCGAGTCCCGCCGCCGTCGCGGGTCCCATCTGGTTGATCGGGAGCCAGCGGGCGGACGCGATGACGGCGGGGACGGCGGCGACCCCGACCAGCACGAGCGTCACGACCTGCCACCACGGGGTGGAGGACAGGCTTCCCGTGAGCCACAGCAGCGCGGTCTGCGTCTGCTCCACCTGCGCGCGCACCATGAGGAAGTTCGTGATCGCCGTGCACAGGAACGCCACCCCGATGCCGGCGAGGATCAGCCGGTAGCCGCCGGCGCGCTGGCCCCGCCCCGCGAACAGCAGGAGGACCGCGACGGTGAGGCCGCCCGCGAACGCGAAGACCGTCAGGACGGGCCCGGTCGTCCCCAGCACCAGCAGGGCGAACACCGCCGCCACGCCGCTGCCGCCCGAGATCCCGAGGAGATCGGGGCTGGCCAGCGGATTGCGCAGCAGCGCCTGGAGCAGCGCACCCGCGGTGCCGAGCGCGGCGCCGGCGGTGAGGGCCATCGTCAAGCGCGGAGCCCGCACCTGGAACACCACGTAGGCCTCGACGCGCTCGCCACCGCCCCACAGCGTCCGCCAGACCTGATCGGGCGAGAGCGGGTAGTCCCCGAGCGAGAGCGAGAGCGCGGCGATGAGGACGAGCACCGCGCTCAGCGCCAGCACGACCCAGCGGCGACGGGTTCGCGTCCTCGTGCGGACGGCCTCGACGACGCTCACAGCGTGACCTGCTTCCGCCGCAGGACGAGGGCGATGAGCATCGGCGCCCCGAGGAAGGCGACCACGATGCCCGCCTGGACCTCCCCCGGTGGCGCGATGACGCGTCCGATGACGTCCGCCAGCACCAGCACCGCGGCGCCGAGCGGGATGCCGATCAGCACGAGGTCGCGGTAGCTGTCTCCGACGAATGCGCGCAGCACGTGCGGGACCAGCAGGCCGAGGAACACGATCGGCCCGGCGATCGCGGTCGCCCCGCCGCAGAGCAGCACCGTCGCGAGGATCCCCACCACCCGGGTGCGCGTCACATCATGGCCGAGGCCGCGCGCCGTGTCCTCACCGAGCGCCATCAGGTCCAGTCCGCGGATCGAGACGACCGCCAGCGCGAGCCCGACGACGACCGGCCCGGCCACCGCGGCGACGGCGTCGAGGCCGCGAGCGGTGAGGGCTCCGACCGACCAGTAGCGGTAGACCTCCAGCGCGACGATGTCCGTCGTCAGGATGAGGATCGACACCGAGGTCAGACCGGCGGTGACGGCGGCGCCCGTGAGCGCGAGCTTGGCCGGGTTCGAGCCGTCCGCCCCGCGTGAGCCGATCGCGGCGACGAGGACGGCGGCGGCGGCCGCTCCGGCGAAGGCGAACCACACGAACCCGGCGGGGGTGGTGATGCCGAGGAGGGTGATGGCCGCGAGGACGGCGAGCGAAGCCCCCGCGTTGATGCCCAGCAGTCCGGGATCGGCGAGCGGGTTGCGCGTGAGCCCCTGCATCACCGCCCCGGCCGCGGCGAGCGCCGCTCCGGCGAGGATCCCGATCACGGTGCGAGGGATGCGCTGCGTCAGCACGACGGAGTGGTCCGCCATCGTCAGGTCCGGCGCGGTCAGCGCGTCCCAGACCACCCACGGCGGTATCGGCCGCGCGCCGACTGCCAGGCTCAGGAGCACGGCGATCGCGAGCACGACGAGGGCCGCCGCGAAGATGGCCCGCGCGCGCCGCGTGCGGGCGCCGGTCATTCCTGCCGCTCGGACTGGCCCAGGCGCCAGTACCCCATGAACGCGACGCGCTTGCGGTCGACGCCGCACCCCTGGACGAGGTGACGGCGCAGTCCCTTGACCATCGCCGCCTCGCCCGCGATCCATGCGTAGAAGTCGCCGTCGGCGTCGGCAGGGCTGTCCCACAGCAGGTCGATGTCCACGTCGACGTCGACGAGGTCCTGCGTCCGCGGCGCCGCGGCCTTGGCGAGGACGTCCGGCGAGGCATCCGTCCAGGCCGACACCGCGGACATCAGGCTCTCGCCGTGCGGCCGGGCGTCGCGGGCGAGCCACGTGACACGGAAGTGGCCGGGCACGTCGAGGTCCAGGCGATCCGCCGCCGTGGGGACCTCGAGGAAGGCGTCCACGTCGTAGGAGTCGTCCAGCGACTCGAGGATGGCGCAGATCGCCGGCGTCGCCGTCTCGTCGCCGGCGAGCAGCACGCGCTGTGCGGTACCGGGATGCCAGTCCAGACCGGAGCGGCGGTCCTCGCTGCGCTCGTCGGGTCCGACGATGACGAGCTCCTGCCCGGCGGCGGCGGATTCCGCCCACGAACCGGCCGGCCCGGCGTCGTGGTGGACGACGAAGTCCACCACCAGCCGGCGCTCGACGGGGTCGATGCGCCGGACGGTGTACGTGCGGAGGGGGCTGCGGGACGCGCCCGGCACCGAGCGCCAGCGGAGGTACCAGCTCCCGTCGTCGACCGCGGCGGGGTCGTCCTGCCCGATGTCGCTGAGGGAGCCGTCGGGCAGCGGGAGGATGAGCTTGATCCGCTGGTCGAGACCGGCGGTTCCGAAGACGTCGAGGTCGGGGCCGGTGAAGGTCACGCGCACGAAGTGCGGCGCGAGCCGCTCGACCGCGACGACGCTGGTCCGGTAGGGACGATAGGCGGGACGTGTGCGGGTCTCGGTCGAAGTGCTCACCCGGTTAGGCTAGCCTTACCTGCCTCGCTCCCCCAAATCGCGCGTCGTCATCCGCCGTCACGCGCGCGCAGCCTCATGGGCGTGGCCGAGACGGAGCCCGGGGATGAGGGCCGCGAGCGCGAGCACGATGCCGATCGCGAACACGGCGGGGAATCCGGCATCCGTCGCCGCCAGCATCGTGAAGACGAGTCCCATCACGGCGATCGACGACGCCGAGCCGACCGCGTCGGAGATCGACAGCGCCGATGAGTTGAACCCCTGGTTCTGCGCCGTCGAGTACGCGAGCGTCAGCACGGTCAGTCGCGGATACATCAGTCCCATGCCGCCGCCGGCGAGCCCCCACCCGGCGATGAGGATCGCCGGGTGCAGCCCGAGGAGCGCTGTGGCCGCGGCAACGGTGAGCGAGGCGACGAGCAGCCCGGTGCCGACGAGCGTGATCCGCGCGTTCCCGATCAGGTCGCCGAACCGGCCCTGCACGTCGGCGGCGGCCGCCCACGCGAGTGCCGCGGCGGTCAGGCCCAGGCCGGCCCACGTCGGCGAGAACCCGTAGTCGTCGATGAGCAGGTACGGCACGTAGATCTCTGCTCCGAACAGCGCCCCCGCGATCAGCCCGCGCATGAGCACCACGCTGGGAAGACCGCGCGCCGCGCGCAGGGTCCCGCGCGGCAGCAGAGGTCGCGAGGCGAGGGCGATGACGGCGACGGATGCCGCGACCGCGACTCCCGCCCAGACCCCCAGCTCTCCGGCGAGACTGAGCCCGAGGGCGCCGATCGCCAGAGCGACGGCGCACGCCAGCCGTGGCCCGACGCGCCCCGTCGCAGGCTGATCGGTGTGCAGAGGCAGCCCATACAGGCGCGCCACGACCATGACGAACGCGACGACCGTGAGCGCGGCGACACCGAGGAACACCCAGCGCCAGTGGAGGAACTCGGTGACCGCGCCGGCCAGGAACGGACCGATGAGCGAGGGCACGACCCACGCCGCCGAGAACGCGGCGAACACGCGCCCGTGCACGGCGCCCGGGTACACCCGCGCCACCACGACGTACAGCGCCACCGTCTGCCCGCCGGTGCCGAGCCCCTGCACGAGACGGCCCGCGACGAGCACGGGCATGCTCGGGGCGAGCCCTGACAGCACCAGCCCGACGACGAAGAGTCCCACCGCGGTGGTGAGCGGGGCCAGCACGCCGCCGCGGTCGCACCAGGCGCCGACCGCCACCATGCCGATGACGCTCGTGGCGAGCGTGCCCGCGAACGCCACGGCGTAGAGCCGATCGCCGTCGAGGTCTGCGCTGACGACGGGCATGACCGTCGTGATCGCCAGCGACTGCATCGCCGCGAGGAAGATCAGCGCGACGGCGCCGACGGTCACCCAGACGTAGCGCGCCTGCCAGATGCTCGTCCGCGGCGCGCCCGTCACGACCGCGCCAGGGCGCCCAGGCGCTGCACCGCCTCGCGCAGCACGTCGGGTGAGCAGCCGAAGTTCAGACGGACGTGGCCCCTGCCCTCCTCGCCGAAGAGCGGGCCGAAGTGCAGCGCGACCTTCGCATCCCGGAGCACCTTCACCGCGGGGTTCTCGCCCCAGCCCAACGCGGAGAGGTCGATCCACGCGAGGAATCCGGCATCCGGGATCCGGTACCGCGCCGCCGGCACATGCTCGGCGAGGAGGTCGGCCAGCAGGAGCCGGTTCTCGTCGAGGGCCGCCAGCTGCGCGTCGAGCCAGCCGTCGCTCTCCGGAGAGAAGGCGGCGACGGCCGCGAGTGCTCCGAAGAGGCCTGTGCGCCATTCGACCTCGTCGGGCAGGGAGCGCACGACCGCCGCGGTCGCGTCGTCGGCGGTGACCATCAGCGCGCACTTCAGGCCCGCGAGGTTGAACGCCTTGCTCGCGCTCACGACGGCGTACCCGACCCGCGCGGCCGTCGGCGACGCGTCGAGGAACGGCGTGAAGGTGGCGCCGCGTCCGGTGAGGGGGGCGTGGATCTCGTCGCTGACGACGACGGCGCCGTGCTTCGACGCGATCTCGGCGAGAGCCGCGAGCGTCGCGCGGGAGTGGACGGTGCCGGTCGGGTTGTGCGGGTTGCAGAGCAGGATCGCGCGCGCCCCGTCCGCGAACGCCGCCTCGATGCCGGCCAGGTCGAGCTCCCACGCGTCGCCGGTGTCACGGAGCGGCACCCGTTCCACGACCGCGCCCGCCTCGGGCACGCAGTCGTAGAACGGCGGGTAGACCGGCGGCGTCACGACGACGCGGCTCCCGGGCTCGACGACCCGCCGCAGGATCTCGACGACGCCCATCATCACATCGCACGTGGTGCGGATGCGCGCCGGGTCGACGGTCCATCCGAAGCGTCGGTCCGCGAAGCCCGCGTAGGCGTCGCGGATGCCGGGGTCGGGGGGCGTGTAGCCGGTGTCGCCCAGCTCCACCGCCCGCGCGAGCACCGCCGTGACGGCAGGGGCCGGCACGAAGTCCGTCTCGGCGACGAACATAGGCAGCACGTCCTCCGGATACCGGCGCCACTTCGTGCTCGAGCGCCGGCGCAGCTGATCGACGGGAAGTGCCTGCAGGGGGGTGATGACGCTCACCGTTCGAGCCTAGCGACGGGTGCGCCGCCGCATCGCCGAGGCGTCACCGTGCGAAACGTCACCGCCGTCGTGGCGACCAGGCTCGGTCAGATGGCGAAGCCGAGCGCGCGCATCATGTCGCGGCCGTCGTCGGTGATCCGCTCGGGACCCCACGGCGGCATCCACACCCAGTTGATGCGGAACCGCTCGACGACCTCGTCGAGCGCCTGCGCCGTCTGCTCCTCGAGCACGTCGGTCAGCGGGCAGCCGGCCGATGTCAGGGTCATGTGGATGACCAGAGCATCGTTCTCGTCATCCCAGGCGAGATCGTAGATGAGACCGAGATCGACGACGTTGATCCCGAGCTCCGGGTCCATGACGTCCTTCAGGGCCTCGGTGACCTCGTCGTACTTCTCGGGCGTGAGCGTCGCCGTCATGAGACGATCCTACGCTTCGCTGCCGACGGGGGCCTCGGCCGCGGCCGGCTCTTCTTCGCCCGCGGGCAGGAAGCGGTCGTAGCCCTCGTCCTCGAGGCGGTCGGCGAGCTCGGGTCCGCCCTCCTCGACGATACGGCCGCCCACCATGACGTGCACGAAGTCGGGGTGGATGTAGCGGAGGATGCGCGTGTAGTGCGTGATGAGCAGCACGCCGAGGTCGGTCTCGGCCTTGGCGCGGTTGACGCCCTCCGAGACGACCTTCAGCGCGTCGACGTCGAGCCCCGAGTCGGTCTCGTCGAGGACGGCGATCTGCGGCTTCAGCAGCTCGAGCTGGAGGATCTCGTGGCGCTTCTTCTCTCCGCCGGAGAAGCCCTCGTTGACGTTGCGCTGCGCGAACTTCGGGTCCATGCGCAGGTTCTTCATCGACGCCTTGACGTCCTTGGTCCACGTGCGGATCGACGGCGCCTCGCCGTCGACCGCCGTCTTCGCGGTGCGCAGGAAGTTGGTGACGGTGACGCCGGGGATCTCGACCGGGTACTGCATGGCCAGGAACAGGCCCGCGCGTGCGCGCTCGTCGACGGACATCTCCAGGACGTCCTCGCCGTCGAGCGTGATCGAACCGCTCGTCACGGTGTACTTCGGGTGACCGGCGATCGTGTAGGCGAGCGTGGACTTCCCGGAGCCGTTGGGGCCCATGATCGCGTGGGTCTCACCCGTGCGGATCGTGAGCGTCACGCCGTTGAGGATCGGGGTGGTGCCGGCATCCGTCTCGACCGTCACATGCAGGTCGCGGATCTCGAGGACAGACATTGTTCAGTACCTTCTTCAGTTCACTTCGAGCTTGACGGTCGGGTCGATGAGCACGTCATCGCCGTCGACGGTGACCGCGAAGACCGGGACCGGCTCGTACGCGGGGAGGTTGAGGGGCTTTCCGGTGCGCAGCGAGAACGCCGAGCCGTGGGCCCAGCACTCGAGCGTCTCGCCGTCGACGAAGCCCTCGGACAGCGAGATGTCGCCGTGGGTGCAGACGTCGCCGATGGCGTGCACCTCGCCGTTGGAGTCGAGCACGACGGCGATGGCGACGCCGTCCACCTCGACGCGGCGGGCTTCGTCCTGGACGAGGTCGCTGAGGGCGCACACGCGCTGCGCGGTCATCGCACGACCTCCTTGGCGAGTTCAGCCTCGATCGCGGCGAACAGCTCGGTCTCGAGCTCGGCGACGCCGATCTTCTGCACGATCTCCGCGAGGAAGCCGAGCACGACCAGGCGCCGTGCCTCGTCCTCGCCGATGCCGCGGGACTGCAGGTAGAACAGCTGCTCGTCGTCGAAGCGCCCGGTGGCGCTGGCGTGTCCGGCACCGCGGATGTCGCCCGTCTCGATCTCGAGGTTCGGGATCGACTCGGCGCGCGCGCCGTCGGTGAGCACCAGGTTGCGGTTGGCTTCGTACGAGTCCGTGCCGACGGCATCCGGTCCGATGAGCACGTCGCCGATCCAGACGCTGCGCGCGCCCTCCCCCTGCAGCGCGCCCTTGTACAGGACGTCGCCGCTGGTCTCGGCGCCCTTGTGGTGCAGGTACACCTGGCTCTCGAGGTGCTGGCCGGCGTCGGAATAGCTGAGGCCGTACAGCTCGCCGCGCGAGCCGGTTCCGGCGAGCTCGACGCTCGGGTTGACGCGCACGACGCCGCCGCCGAAGCTGACGACCACGTGGCGGAGGGTCGCGTCGCGCTCGACGCGGGCCTGGTGGGATGCCGCGTGCACGGCGTCGTCGTCCCACTCCTGCACCGACACCAGGGTGAGATGGGCGCCGTCGCGGACGATGATCTCGACGTTCTGGGCGTGCTGCGCCGTGCCGGTGTGGCGGAACACCACGGTGGCGTGGGAGTTCGGCAGCGCCTCGACCACGACGTGGGCGTGCGCCAGCCCGCCGGTCCCCCGCAGGTTCACGACGACCGGCTCGGAGAGCTCCACGCCGGCGGGGATGCGCAGCAGCGGCGCCTCGGCCTCCTGCTTCCAGGCGATCGCGGCGGGCAGGTCCTCGGGCTGGAAGACCTCTCCGCGCGGCCGGGTGCCGTGGCCGAGCCGCTCCTGGACCAGCTCGGAGGGCGCCTGGACGTCGACCTGGATCACGCCGTGGGGCGCGGGCTGGTCGGCGAACAGCGGCGCCAGGCGGCTCGTGGGGGTGTGCTTCCAGTTCACCTCACGCCCGGTCGGTGCCTCGAAGGCGGCCGGGTCGTAGGAACGGGGACGCTCGGAGCGCGTCTGCACCGGCACGAACGCACCGGCGCCATCGGAGTGGCCCTTCGCGCCGGGAATGGTGGGGGCCTCGGTGGTGGGGCTCATCTAGCCGACGGATCCTTCCATGCCCATCTCGATGAGCTTGTTGAGTTCGAGCGCGTACTCCATGGGCAGCTCGCGCGCGATCGGCTCGATGAAGCCGCGCACGATCATGGCCATGGCCTCGTCCTCGGGCAGTCCCCGGCTCATGAGGTAGAACAGCTGCTCCTCGCTGACCTTCGAGACGGTCGCCTCGTGGCCGAGCTGCACGTCGTCGACCCGGATGTCGATCGCGGGGTACGTGTCGGAGCGGGAGATCGTGTCGACCAGCAGCGCATCGCAGCGGACGGTGTTGGCCGAGTGGTGGGCGTTGGCGTCGACGCGCACCTCACCGCGGTAGCCGGCACGGCCGCCCCCGCGGGCGATCGACTTCGAGACGATCGAGGACTGCGTGTAGGGCGCCATGTGGATCATCTTCGCGCCGGCGTCCTGGTGCTGGCCGGGTCCCGCGAAGGCGACCGACAGGGTCTCGCCCTTGGCGTGCTCGCCCATCAGGAAGATCGACGGGTACTTCATCGTCACCTTGGAGCCGATGTTGCCGTCGATCCACTCCATCGTCGCGCCCTCGTGGGCCACGGCCCGCTTGGTGACGAGGTTGTAGACGTTGTTCGACCAGTTCTGGATCGTCGTGTAGCGCACACGGGCGTTCTTCTTCACGATGATCTCGACCACGGCCGAGTGCAGCGAGTCGCTCTTGTAGATCGGGGCGGTGCAGCCCTCGATGTAGTGCACGTACGAGCCCTCGTCGGCGATGATGAGCGTCCGCTCGAACTGGCCCATGTTCTCGGTGTTGATGCGGAAGTAGGCCTGCAGCGGGATCTCGACGTGGACGCCCGGCGGGACGTACACGAACGACCCGCCCGACCACACCGCGGTGTTCAGGGCGGCGAACTTGTTGTCCCCGGCGGGGATCACGGTGCCGAAGTACTCCTCGAAGAACTCCGGGTGCTCGCGCAGCGCCGTGTCGGTGTCCATGAAGATGACGCCCTGCGCCTCGAGGTCTTCGCGGATCTGGTGGTACACCACCTCGGACTCGTACTGCGCGGCGACGCCGGCGACGAGGCGCTGACGCTCCGCCTCCGGGATGCCCAGCTTCTCGTAGGTGTTGCGGATGTCCTCGGGGAGGTCCTCCCACGACTGCGCCTGCTTCTCGGTGGAGCGCACGAAGTACTTGATGTTGTCGAAGTCGATCTCGCTGAGATCAGCCCCCCACGTGGGCATCGGCTTGCGGCCGAAGAGCTGATAGCCCTTCAGACGGGTCTTCAGCATCCACTCCGGTTCGTTCTTGAGAGCGGAGATGCCGCGCACCACGCCCTCGTCGATGCCGCGCTTCGCCACGGCGCCCGCGGCGTCGGCATCGTGCCATCCGAACTCGTAGACACCCAGGCCTTCCAGCTCCGGGCGATCGATCAGCACATCAGTCATCGTCACGTTCTCCTCCGGGCCCTGGCGGTGTCATCCGTCCCGGCATCCGTGATCTCCGGTGGAGATACCGGAGGGGGGATGCCGCTTCTCGGGCCCTCTCAAGTGGCGCCGACCATCGCGCCTAGACTGTCGGTGGTGCGCGGCGCCGAGGGCGCGCGCGACCGACCCCTCGATTCTACAGGTTCCACCCCGCCGCGGACGCGCGACGTCCGTCACACGGGGAGCGCGGAGCCTCTCCCTGGAGGCAAGACCGGCATGTCCGCGCAGCAGACCACCCAGACCGACCCCGGCCTGTGGCAGCGCTTCTGGCGCTGGCTGCCCGATCGGGTCGACCGGCGGATCCGCGTGTTCGCGTGGCTCTCGTTCCTCGCCGAGGTGATCATCATCGGCACCGGCGGCGCCGTGCGCCTCACCGGGTCGGGCCTCGGCTGCCCCACCTGGCCGCTGTGCACGGCCGACTCGCTCGTCCCCACGCCGGGGATCGACGAGGGCATCCACTCGATCATCGAGTTCGGCAATCGGCTGATGACGGGCGTCGTCGGGCTCATCGCCCTGGCGGTTCTGATCCTCCTGCTCAAGCTGCGCACGCGGCGGCGCGACCTGTACGTGCTCGCCGTGGTCGTGGTGGGCGGTGTCGCCGCGCAGGCCATCGTCGGCGGGATCACGGTGCTCACCGGGCTCAACCCGTTCATCGTCGGCTTCCACTACGTCGCGTCGCTCGCCCTGGTGTGCGTGACGGCGGCCTTCCTGGTGCGGATGTCGCAGCCCGCCGGACCGCGCGTACTGCTCGTGCCGCGCTGGCACGAGGTGCTCGCCCACGCGACCTCCCTCGCGATGGCGCTGACCATCGCCTTCGGCGTGCTGACGACCGGCGCCGGGCCGCACTCCGGCGACGCCGACGCCGGCCGCAACGGCTTCGACGCCTCGATCCTCGAGCACGTCCACGCGTGGCCGGGCTATGCGCTGTTCGCCCTCACCGTCGCTCTGCTGGTCGCGGGCCGGCGCTCGCGGACCGCGGCGCCCCGGCTGCTGCGCTGGACGGTCGTCCTGCTCGCGGTCGAGTTCGTCCAGATCGGCGTCGGCCTGTACCAGGCCAGGAACGGCCTTCCCGAACTCGCCGTCGGCGCGCACATGGTGCTGGCGGCCCTCGCCGCGGCCACGATGACCGTCGTGGTGCTGCACCTGAAGGCGCCGGAGCGGGCCGCCGCGGCCGACGCCGCCCACAGCTGATTCATAGCGCGAGGATTGGCGCCGCACGGGCGCGTTTGGGAGGGTGGGATGCCGCGGCCACCCGGGTCGCACATCCCGAGGAGTGATCGACCCTATGCCCACCCGTCCCCGTCTCATCCGCAGCATCCCGTTCTGGGGCCTTCTCGTCGTCTCGCTGGCGACGATCGCCGCCGGCTGGTTCCTCACGACCGGCGAGCTCGCCTCGATGACGACGACGCTGACCGACGGCACCGCGACCGGTGTCGACGTCTACGTCGGCCAGTCGATCGCCCAGCTCGGCGGGACCCTCATCGGCGCGGGAGTCATCGGCGTGCTGCTCACGCTGGCCGTCGCCGCCCTCTCGACGCTGCGTCCCCACCCGCCCGTCGAGGTCGTGGAGCTCACCGACCGGACCGAGTCCGAGATCGCTGACGAGTCGCCCGCCGAGGCGGAGCCGGCCGCCGAGGAGTCCGCGCTCTCGCGCTGATCGCACGTTCACGAAGAGGCCGCCCGGTAAGCCGGGCGGCCTCTTCGCGTTCCTGTCAGAACGGGAGCAGCGGGTCGACCGCGATGGCGACGAAGAGCAGCGTGAGGTACGTGATCGACGCGTGGAAGACGCGCATCGGTCGCGGCTCGGTCCCACGCACCGCGCGGTTGTACAGAACGTGCGACTCGTAGATGAACCAGCCGCCGAACACCAGCGCCGAGACCGTGTACACCACGCCCATCCCGGCGACGGGGATGAGCAGGAGCGAGCACACCACGGTCGCCCACGCGTACAGGATCACCTGGAGCCCGACCTGCGAGCCGGCGCGCGTGGCCCCCAGCATCGGAACGTCGACCTCTTCGTACTGGTCCTTGTACTTCATCGACAGCGGCCAGTAGTGCGGCGGCGTCCACAGGAACACCAGCGCGAAGAGGATGATCGGCGGCCAGGCCAGCGAGCCGGTCACTGCGGTCCAGCCGATCACCACCGGGAAGCAGCCTGCGATGCCGCCCCACACGATGTTCTGCTCGGTGCGGCGCTTGAGGATCATCGTGTAGATCACGACGTAGAAGAAGATCGCCGCGGCGGACAGGGTCGCGGCGAGCCAGTTGGTGGTCACCCACAGCCACACCGTCGAGAACACCGCGAGCGTCCACGCGAAGATCAGCGCGCCGCGGGGCGACACCTCGCCCGTCACGAGCGGCCGGTTCACCGTGCGCTGCATGTGCGCGTCGATGTCGCGGTCGAGATACATGTTGAACGCGGCGGCCGAGCCCGCGCTCGCGGTTCCGCCGATGACGGTGGCGATGACCAGCCAGATGTCGGGGAGCCCGCCCTCGGCGAGGATCATGACCGGGACGGTGGTCACCAGCAGAAGCTCGAGGACGCGCGGCTTCATCAGGGCGATGTAGGCCCGGACGGTGCGGCCGAAGCTCTGACGCGGCCGGTGCGAACCGTCGACGAGCGCCCCGGCGCCGGCCGTCTTCGTGATGTCCATGGCCCCCGCAATCGCCGCCTGCAGAATCCTCCCAAGTCTATGTCATCGGCGTGTCGCGCCCTGCCCGCCCGCCCCCTTCCCGGTCGCGGCCCGCGGATCACATGACGCCTGCCGCGAGCGTGAGCAGAACGTGACGTCCAGGACACCGCCATGTCACAGGCGGCGACAGGGCCTTCGCAAGACTGCGTCACATAGACCTCTCGCATGGCCTCGGTGGTATACCGCTTCGCTATGCTGAGACCACGCGCGCCCGTCGCCGATTCCCCCTTCTCCGTCCGGACAAGGGCCGCGAGCCGGCCGGCTTCTGGGCGCAACCTCCTCGAGAAAGGCGGCCGGGTGTCGGAACTGCGGTGGGATGAGATCGATCGGCGCGCGGTGGACACCGCACGCGTGCTGGCAGCGGACGCGGTCGAGAAGGTGGGCAACGGCCACCCCGGCACCGCGATGAGCCTGGCGCCGGCGGCGTACCTGCTCTACCAGCGCGTGCTCCGCCACGACCCCGCCGACACCGACTGGCTGGGCCGTGACCGGTTCATCCTCTCGGCCGGGCACTCGTCGCTGACGCAGTACGTGCAGCTCTATCTGGGCGGTTTCGGGCTGGAGCTCGACGACCTGAAGGCGCTGCGCACGTGGGGCTCGAAGACCCCGGGCCACCCCGAGTACGGCCACACCAAGGGCGTCGAGATCACCACCGGCCCGCTCGGCCAGGGGCTCGCGTCGGCGGTGGGCTTCGCGTACGCGGCCCGCTACGAGCGCGGCCTGTTCGACCCGGAGGCGCCCGCGGGCGAGTCTCCGTTCGACCACTTCGTCTACGTGGTGGCCGGTGACGGCGACCTGCAGGAGGGCGTCACCAGCGAGGCGTCCTCGCTGGCGGGCCACCAGCAGCTGGGCAACCTCATCGCGATCTACGACTCCAACCAGATCTCGATCGAGGACGACACCGATGTCGCCTTCACCGAGGACGTCGCAGCGCGCTACGAGGCATACGGCTGGCACGTCCAGACCGTCGACTGGAAGAAGACCGGCGAGTACGTCGAGGACGTCGCCGAGCTGCACGCCGCGATCGAGGCCGCGCAGGGCGAGACCGACAAGCCGTCGCTCATCGTCCTGCGGACCATCATCGGCTGGCCGTCGCCCGGCAAGCAGAACACCGGCAAGATCCACGGCTCCGCCCTCGGCGCGGACGAGCTGGCCGCGACCAAGAAGGTCCTCGGCTTCGACCCCGAGCAGTCGTTCGTCGTCGCCGACGACGTGCTGGCCCGCACCCGTGCGCTGAAGGACCGCGCCGCCGAGGCGCGCGCCGCCTGGCAGGAGTCCTTCGACGCGTGGGCGACGGCCAACCCCGAGCGCAAGGCGCTGCTGGACCGCCTCGAGGCGGGCGAGCTGCCCGCGGACGTGGCATCCGCTCTCCCCTCGTTCGAGGCGGGCAAGGACGTCTCGACCCGTGCCGCGTCGGGTGTCGTGATCAACGCCCTCGCGGCGGAGCTCCCGGAGCTGTGGGGCGGCTCGGCCGACCTCGCCGAGTCCAACCTGACGACGATCAAGGACGCCAAGTCCTTCATCCCGTCCGAATGGTCGACGCACGAGTGGTCGGGCGACCGGTACGGCCGCGTGCTGCACTTCGGCATCCGCGAGCACGCCATGGGCGCGATCGTCAACGGCATCAAGCTGCACGGCCCGACGCGTCCGTTCGGCGGCACCTTCCTCATCTTCAGCGACTACATGCGCCCCTCGGTGCGTCTGGCCGCGCTGATGGACATCCCGTCGATCTTCGTGTGGACGCACGACTCCGTCGCGCTCGGCGAGGACGGGCCCACGCACCAGCCGGTCGAGCAGCTCGCGACGCTGCGCGCGATCCCGAACTTCACCGTGGTGCGCCCGGCCGACGCGAACGAGACGTCCGCGGCGTGGCTCGAGATCCTGCGCCGCCAGGGCGGGCCGTCGGGCATCGCACTGACCCGCCAGAACATCCCGGTGTTCCCGCGCGGCGAGGGCGAGGCATCCGGTGACGAATTCGCCTCGACCGCGGGCGTCGCCAAGGGCGCGTACATCCTCGCCGAGGCGCCGAACGGCACCCCCGACGTGATCCTCATCGCGACGGGCTCCGAGGTCCAGCTCGCCGTCGCCGCACGCGAGACCCTCGCCGCGGAGGGCGTGAACGCCCGCGTGGTGTCGGCCCCCTCGCTGGAGTGGTTCGACGAGCAGGACGAGGCGTACCGCGAGAAGGTCCTCCCCGCCGCGGTCAAGGCGCGCGTGTCGGTCGAGGCCGGCTCCGCGCTCACCTGGCGCGGCATCGTGGGCGACGCCGGCCGCTCGGTCGCGATCGACCACTTCGGCGCGTCGGCCGACTACAAGACCCTGTTCCAGAAGTTCGGCATCACCGCCGACGCCGTCGTCGAGGCTGCCCGCGAGACCATCGCGGCCGCCGCGGCAGAGTAAGCACGAGGAGAAGGCAGCATGAGCACCCCCACCGAGAAGCTGGTCGCCGAGGGCGTGAGCATCTGGCTCGACGACCTGTCGCGCGAGCGGATCACGTCGGGCAACCTGACCGAGCTCATCTCGACGCGCAACGTCTCCGGCGTCACGACGAACCCGACGATCTTCCAGGGCGCGATCGGCGGCGGCGGGCACGCCTACGCCGACCAGATCGGCGAGCTGGCTCGCGCCGGCGCCTCGGTCGACGACGCGATCTTCGCAGCGACGACCGACGACGTCCGCGACGCCGCCGACATCTTCCGTCCGGTCTACGACGCGACCGACGGGGTGGACGGGCGGGTCTCGATCGAGGTCTCCCCCGACCTCGCCCACGACACCGACGCCACCGTCGCCCAGGCCAAGGAGCTGTGGGCGAAGGTCGACCGCCCGAACGTGCACATCAAGATCCCCGCGACGAAGGCGGGCCTGCCCGCCATCACCGCGGTGCTCGCCGAGGGCATCTCGGTCAACGTGACGCTGATCTTCAGCCTCGAGCGGTACGCCGAGGTCATCGAGGCCTTCCTCGCGGGCCTCGAGCAGGCGCAGGCGAACGGCAAGGACATCTCGAAGATCCACTCCGTCGCGTCGTTCTTCGTCTCGCGCGTGGACACCGAGGTCGACAAGCGTCTCACGGCGATCGGCACCGACGAGGCCGCGGAGCTGAAGTCGCTCGCCGGCGTCGCCAACGCGCGACTGGCGTACGAGCTGTTCGAGAAGGAGTTCGCCACCGACCGCGCGAAGGCGCTGACGGATGCCGGCGCCCACGTCCAGCGCCCGCTGTGGGCCTCGACCGGCGTCAAGGACCCGTCGCTGCCCGACACGCTGTACGTCACCGAGCTCGTCGCCCCGGGAACCGTCAACACGATGCCCGAGAAGACGCTCGAGGCCACGTTCGACCACGGTCAGATCGCCGGCGACGCCGTCACCGGCACCTACGAGGCCGCCCACAAGGTGTTCGCGGACCTCGCGGCGGCCGGCGTCGACTTCGCCGACGTCACTCAGGTGCTCGAGGACGAGGGCGTCGACAAGTTCATCGCCTCCTGGCACGACCTCCAGGGCACCGTGAAGACCGCCCTCGAGGACGCCCTCCAGGGCACCCGATGAGCTTCGACATCCACCTGTCGGGACGCGTCAAGTCGGTCGTCGAGGAGACGCTCCCCGGCCTGGTCTCGAGCCTCGTCGCGTCGGGCATCACGGCCGGCGACGCGTCCCTGTGGGGGCCGGCCGCCGAGGACGAGGCGTCCCGGCGTCTGGGCTGGGTGGAGGCGGTCAGCGTCTCGCGCCCCCTGGTGCCGGAGATCCTCGCGCTGCGCGAGCGCCTCCGCTCGCGCGGGGTCACGCGTGTCGTGCTCGCGGGCATGGGCGGCTCGTCGCTGGCTCCCGAGGTGATCGCGCAGACCGCGGGCGTGCCGCTGGTGATCCTGGACTCGACGGCGCCGGGCCAGGTGCTCGCCGCCATCGATGGCGACGCCGAGAGCGGCGACCTCACGCGGACGGCGCTCGTGGTGTCGTCCAAGTCGGGATCGACCGTCGAGACGGACTCGGCCAAGCGGGCCTTCGAGGCGGCGTTCCGCGACCTGGGCATCGACCCGGCCGAGCGGATCGTCGTGGTCACCGACCCGGGCTCCCCGCTGGACGAGTCCGCGCGCGCCGACGGCTACACGGTGTTCAACGCCGACCCGACGGTCGGCGGGCGCTACTCCGCGCTCACCGCGTTCGGCCTGGTGCCGGCCGGTCTCGCCGGCGCCGACATCGCCGAGCTGCTCGACGAGGCCGAGGCGTCGCTCCTCGAGGTGGCGATCGACAGCCCCGACAACCCGGCGCTGGTCCTGGCCGCCGCGATCGCCGGCGACGAGCCGCGCCGCGACAAGCTCGGTCTCGTCACCGACGGCACCCACATCGAGGGGCTGCCGGACTGGATCGAGCAGCTCGTCGCCGAGTCCACCGGCAAGGACGGGACCGGTGTGCTGCCGGTCGTCATGCTGCCGGTCTCCCCCGAGGTCGAGACCCGGCCGGACGATGTGCAGATCGTGCGCTTCGTCGACGAGGCCAAGCAGTTCCACCTCTTCGAGCACCACGAGGGCGAGGTCCTCGTGAGCGGCTCGCTCGGCGCGCAGTTCGTCGTGTGGGAGCACGCGACGGCGATCGTCGGCCGGATGCTGGGGATCAACCCCTTCGACCAGCCCGACGTCGAGTCCGCCAAGGTCGCCGCGCGAGGTCTGCTCGACGCACGGCCCGAGCCCACCGCCCCCGCGTTCTCGGCGGAGGACGTCGAGGTCCGCGTGTCCGACCCCGCTCTGGCGGCATCCGGGACCGTCGCCGGCGTCCTGGACGCGCTCTGGGCGCGGATCCCGGCGGGCGGCTACGTCGCCATCCACGCCTACGTCAACCGTCTCGAGCTGCCGCAGCTCTCGGGACTGCGCGAGCTCGTCGCCGCGGACTCCGGCCGGCCCACCACCTTCGGATGGGGACCCCGGTTCCTGCATTCGACCGGCCAGTACCACAAGGGCGGGCCGGCGAACGGCGTCTTCCTCCAGATCCTCGAGCAGACCGACGTCGACCTCGAGATCCCCGGCCGGCCGTTCACCTTCGGCCAGCTCATCCAGGCGCAGGCCGCCGGCGATGCGAGCGTGCTCGCCGAAGGCCATGACCGCCCGGTCGTCACCCTCACCCTGACCGATCCCCAGATCGAAGTGCTCTCGCTCTTCGAAGCGGCCCAGTAGGAGCTCACCGCCCCATGACCGTCGAGATTGCGCGCGGGCACAACCCGCTGCGCGACCCCGAAGACCGTCGCCTCAACCGCATCGCCGGCCCGAGCGCGCTCGTCATCTTCGGCGTCACGGGAGACCTCTCCCGCAAGAAGCTCATGCCCGCCGTCTACGACCTCGCCAACCGCGGTCTGCTGCCCCCCGGGTTCGCCCTGGTGGGCTTCGCCCGCCGCGACTGGGAGGACCAGGACTTCGCCAAGGTCGTCTACGACGCGGTGCGCCAGCACGCGCGCACCGAGTTCCGCGAGGAGACCTGGCAGCAGCTGCTGCAGGGCATCCGGTTCGTGTCCGGCGAGTTCGACGACCCCGACGCGTTCCGGCGTCTGCGCGAGACCGTCGACAAGCTCGACACCGAGCGCGGCACGATGGGCAACCACGCGTTCTACCTGTCGATCCCGCCCAAGGCGTTCCCGCTCGTCGCCGAGCAGCTGAAGGCATCCGGCCTCGTCGACGACACCGCCGACCGGCCCGACCGCTGGCGCCGTGTGGTCATCGAGAAGCCGTTCGGCCATGACCAGGAGTCCGCGCGCGCACTCAACGACGTGCTGCGCTCGGCGTTCCCGACGGACTCGATCTTCCGCATCGACCACTACCTCGGCAAGGAGACGGTCCAGAACATCCTGGCGCTGCGCTTCGCCAACGAGCTGTACGAGCCGATCTGGAACCGCAACTACGTGGACCACGTGCAGATCACCATGGCCGAGGACATCGGGGTGGGCGGACGCGCGGGCTACTACGACGGCGTCGGCGCGGCACGCGACGTCATCCAGAACCACCTGCTGCAGCTCATGGCGCTGACGGCGATGGAGGAGCCCATCTCGTTCGAGGCCAAGGACCTCCGCGCCGAGAAGGAGAAGGTCCTCGCGGCCGTCACGCTCCCCGCGGACCTCGCGCGCTCGACCGCGCGCGGGCAGTACGCGGGCGGCTGGCAGGGCGGCGAGAAGGTGCTGGGCTTCCTCGAGGAGGACGGCATGAACCCGCACTCCACCACCGAGACGTACGCCGCGGTGACCCTCGAGGTGAACACCCGCCGCTGGGCGGGCGTGCCGTTCTACCTCCGCACCGGCAAGCGCCTCGGGCGGCGGGTGACCGAGATCGCCGTCGTGTTCAAGCGCGCACCCGAGCTCCTGTTCCCGCGCAGCCAGACCTCGGGACAGGGGCAGAACGCCCTGGTCATCCGCGTGCAGCCCGACGAGGGCGTCACGATCCGCTTCGGCTCGAAGGTGCCGGGTGCCGGCGCCCAGGTGCGCGACGTCACGATGGACTTCGGCTACGGCCACGCCTTCACCGAGGCGAGCCCCGAGGCCTATGAGCGACTCATCCTCGACGTGCTGCTCGGCGACCCGCCGCTGTTCCCGCGGCACGAAGAGGTCGAGCTGTCGTGGAAGATCCTCGACCCCATCGAGCGCTTCTGGGACGCTCAGGGCGGTCCGCTCGAACAGTACTCGCCCGGGTCGTGGGGCCCGGCATCCGCGGACGAGATGCTCGCCCGCGACGGACGGAGCTGGAGGCGCCCGTGATCGTCGATCTTCCCGACACCACCGTCAGCAAGATCTCCCGCGCACTGGTCAACGTGCGCGAGGAGGGCGGCGCGGTCGCGCTCGGCCGTGTGCTGACCCTCATCATCCTGACCCGCGAGGGTGCCGTCGAAGAGGTCATCGAGGCCGCCAACGACGCCTCCCGCGAGCACCCCATGCGCGTGATCGTGCTGATGATCGCCGACGGCTACGACGAGGATCCGCGCCTGGACGCGCAGATCCGCGTGGGCGGCGACGCGGGGGCGAGCGAGGTCGTCACGCTCCGCGCGTTCGGCGACGCCGGGCGCTCGAACCTCGAGAGCCTCGTCACGGGACTGCTGCTGCCGGACGCGCCCGTGGTGGTCTGGTGGCCGAACCGCACGCCCGCCCACATCTCGAAGACCTCGATCGGCCGCATCGCACAGCGACGGATCACGGATGCCGCCGCGCAGGCCGACCCGTCGGCGTGGGTCGCGGACCTCGGCGAGCAGTACGCGCCCGGTGACACCGACCTCGCGTGGACGCGTCTGACGCGGTGGCGCGAGCAGCTCGCCGCGATCCTCGACCAGCCGCCGTACGAGCCCGTGCTCAGCGTGCGGGTGCGCGGCGCATCGGACTCGCCGTCCACCGCGCTGCTCGCGGCCTGGCTGCGGCTCACCCTCGACGTGCCGGTCGACTGGGCGTACCTCGACCCCGAGGAGTGGCCGCACGGCATCAAGTCGGTGGCACTCGTCCGCCCCAGCGGCGAGGTGCTGCTGGAGCGTCCGACGCCCGGTGTCGCGATCCTCACGCAGCCGGGGCAGCCGAGCCACGAGCTGGCTTTCCCGCGCCGCACGCTGCGCGAGTGCCTCGCCGAGGAGCTCCGTCGCCTGGACCCGGACCTCCTGTATGGTCGAGTCATCACGGAGGGCTGGGACCTGCTCGACTCTCCGGCGACGAAGGAGACGCTGGCCAGATGAGCGACGTGCGGGTGACGGACGGGATTGCGAATGCCTGAAGGCTGGGCCGAGAAGCGCGTCATCATCAGTCCTGATCCCGCGGCACTCGCCGAGTCGGTCGCTCCGCGCTTCCTGAGCCGCGTGGCCAAGCGGGTCGACGAGGGCAAGCTCGCCCACGTCTCCCTCACCGGCGGATCGATGGGGGCCGCGGTCCTCGCCGTCGCCGCCCGCAGCCCTCGCGTGGCCGACATCGACTGGTCGCGCGTGCACTTCTGGTGGAGCGATGAGCGGTTCGTGCCGCGCGGGCACGCCGACCGCAACGACGCACCGGCGCGCGCGGCGTTCCTCGACGCCCTCGACATCCCGGCCGGCAACATCCACTCGCCCTTGGGCAGCGACGACGGCGCCGATCTCGACGCCGCTGCCGCCGCGTACGCCGAGGAGCTCGCCGCGTTCCCCGGCAGCGAGGGTGCCTGGCCGTCGTTCGACGTCTGCTTCCTCGGCGTCGGCCCGGACGGGCACATCGCCTCGCTGTTCCCCGATCGAGCCGAGATCCAGATCACCGATCGCGCGGTGGTCCCCGTGCGCGACTCCCCCAAGCCGCCGCCGGAGCGCATCTCGATGACCCGTCCGGTCATCAACAGCTCCAAGCGCGTGTGGCTCGTCCTCGCCGGCGCCGACAAGGCCGCCGCACTGGGCCTCGCGCTCGCCGGGGCGAGCTACGCCAGCGTGCCCGCCGCCGGCGCGAAGGGCCGCAAGCGCACGACCTTCTTCGTCGACGAGGCCGCTGCCTCGCAGGTTCCGCCCGAGCTCATCGACCGGGAGTACTGACGCGGCTCGGATCACATGCGAGCGCATAGGCGAGAAGAGCGGATGCCGTCGGCATCCGCTCTTCTTGTCTGTTCAGGAGGTCACTCCTGGCCGCGACGCTCGCGCAGCTGCTTGAGGGCGTCCTCGAGGAGGCTCTCGGCCTCCTCCTCGGTACGACGCTCCTTCACATAGGCCAGGTGCGTCTTGTACGGCTCGGTCTTGGCGACCGCGGGCGGGTTGTCCTTGTCTCGACCGGCGGGAAGACCCGAGTGCGGCGAGTCGATGATCTCGGGGATCTCCTCCTCGGGGATGCCCGCGGCGAAGTGGCGCACCGTCTCGTTGCCCAGGGCGTCCCAGTACGAGACCGCGATGCGCTCCGCGTGGAAGCCGTGGTCCTGTTCGCCCATCGGGCCCGCGCCGACGCGGGTGCCGCGGATCGCGTTGCCTCCGGTCGCCATCAGAGGGCCTGGAACTTCGTGATCAGGCCGAGCGCGACGATCGAGGCGAACCACGCCAGGGCGAGGACCACCGTGAACCGGTTAAGGTTGCGCTCAGCGAGCCCGGACGAGCCGAGGGCCGAGGTCATGCCGCCGCCGAACATGTCGGACAGGCCGCCACCGCGTCCCTTGTGGAGCAGGATGAGGAGGGTCAGCAGGAGACTCGTGATGCCGAGAAGCACCTGCAGGACGAACTCGAGGATCTGCACAGTCGTTGAAGCCTTTCGCTGCGATCGGTCGCCGATCGCACAAGGGTCAAGTATACGTGTCGGCCGACGGACCGCGAGGAGCCCCGCGGTCCGCCGGCCACGGCGTCAGACGCCGACGTGCTTCTGGTACCGGATGATGGCGGCGAACTCGTCGACGACGAGGCTCGCACCGCCGACGAGGGCGCCGTCGACATCGGGCTCGCGCATGAAGCTTGCGATGTTGGCCGCCTTGACGGACCCGCCGTAGAGCACACGGGTGCGGGCCGCGGCATCCGCCCCGAGCTTGTCCGCGATGACGTCGCGCAGCTTGGCGCAGACGTCCTGCGCCTGCTCCGGCGTCGCGGCCTGACCCGAGCCGATGGCCCACACCGGCTCGTAGGCCACGACGATGTCGGCGTCGGGCTTCAGGCCCTCCAGCGCGACGGACAGCTGGCTGACCGGAACGGCGCTCGCACCGAACTTCTCGAGATCCTCGCTGGTCTCGCCGACGCAGATCACCGGGACGAGCCCGTGCTTGATCGCCGCCTTCACCTTCGAGGCCACGACCTCGTCGGTCTCGGCGTGGTACTGGCGCCGCTCGGAGTGGCCGATGATGACGTAGCGCGCGTCGAGCTTCGCCAGGAACGCGCCCGAGACCTCGCCGGTGTAGGCGCCGGAGTCGTGCGTCGACACGTCCTGCGCGCCGAGCGCGAACGGGATCTTGTCGGCGTCGAGGAGCGTCTGCACGGTGCGCAGGTCGGTGAAGGGCGGGAAGACCGCGACCTCGACCGACGCGTCGTCGTGCTTGGCGTCCTTGAGCGTCCAGTGCAGCTTCTGCACGAACGCGACCGCCTGCAGGTGGTCGAGGTTCATCTTCCAGTTGCCCGCGATGAGCGGGGTTCGCGTGCTCACTGCCATCCGAGGACCTCCAGTCCGGGGAGCTTCTTGCCCTCGAGGAACTCGAGGCTGGCGCCGCCGCCGGTCGAGATGTGACCGAACGCGTCGTCGGCGAATCCGAGCTGGCGGACCGCCGCGGCGGAATCGCCGCCGCCGACGACGGACAGGCCGTCGACCGCGGTGAGCGCCTGAGCGACAGCCTTGGTGCCCGCGGCGAAGGGGGCGAGCTCGAACACGCCCATCGGACCGTTCCAGAACACCGTCTTGGAGTCGCGGACCAGCGCGGCGAAGCGCTCGCCCGTCTCGGGTCCGATGTCCAGTCCCAGGCCGGATGCCGCGAACGGCGTCTCCTCGATCGCGTCGGCCCTGGTCACCACGTGCTCCGCGTCGGCGCCGAACTTCGAGGCGACGACGACATCGGTGGGCAGCACGAGCTCGACCCCGGACTCCTCGGCACGCGTCATGTACTCGCGCACGGTGTCGAGCTGGTCGGCCTCGAGGAGGCTCGACCCGACCTTGTGCCCCTGCGCCGCGAGGAAGGTGAACAGCATCCCCCCGCCGATGAGCAGCCGGTCCACCCGCGGCAGCAGGTGGTCGATGACGCCGAGCTTGTCGCTGACCTTCGAGCCGCCGAGCACGACCGTGTAGGGGCGCTCGGGGTTCTCGGTGAGGCGGTCGAGGACGTCGACCTCCTTCTCGATGAGGAAGCCGGCGGCCGAAGGGAGGATCTCGGCGAGATCGTAGACGGACGCCTGCTTGCGGTGCACGACGCCGAAGCCGTCGGACACGAGCACGTCGCCCAGGGCGGCCAGCTCCTCCGCGAAGGCACGGCGTGTGGCGTCGTCCTTCGCGGTCTCGCCGGCGTTGAACCGCAGGTTCTCGATGATCGCGACGTCGCCGTCCTCGAGTGCGGCGACGGCCTCATGAGCCGACTCCCCCACGGTGTCCCGCGCGAAGGCGACGGGCTTGCCGAGGAGCTCCGACAGGCGCTGCGCCACCGGCGCGAGGCTGTACTTCGGGTCGGGCGCGCCGTCGGGGCGGCCGAGGTGCGAGCAGACGATGACGCGGGCGCCCTGGTTGATGAGGGCGTTCAGCGTGGGGAGCGTGGCCCGCACACGGCCATCGTCCGTGATGACCGCGTCCTTGAGGGGGACGTTGAGGTCAGCACGGACGATGACGCGCTTGCCGGCCAGCGAACCCAGCGAGTCGAGGGTGCGCAGAGCCATGGTGATCGCTTAGAGGCGCTCGGCCACGTACTCGGTGAGGTCGACGAGACGGTTGGAGTAGCCCCACTCGTTGTCGTACCAGGCCGAGACCTTGACCAGGTTGCCGCTGACGTTGGTCAGCTCCGCGTCGAAGATCGACGAGTGCGGGTTGCCCTGGATGTCGCTGGAGACGATCGGGTCCTCGGTGTACTGGAGGTAGCCCGCGAGGCGACCGTCGGCCGCGGCGGCCTGGTAGGCGGCGTTGACCTGGTCGACCGTGAGGCCCTCGGCCGGGGTGACGATCGTGAGGTCGACGATCGAGCCGGTGGGCACCGGCACGCGGTACGACGAGCCGCTGAGCTTGCCGTTCAGCTCGGGGAGCACGTGGCCGATGGCCTTGGCGGCACCCGTCGAGGCGGGCACGATGTTGATCGCGGCGCCGCGCGCACGGCGGAGGTCGCTGTGCGGGCCGTCCTGCAGGTTCTGGTCGGCGGTGTAGGCGTGCGCCGTCATCATGAAGCCGCGCTCGATGCCGAAGGCGTCGTTGAAGACCTTCGCCAGGGGCGCGAGGCAGTTCGTCGTGCACGACGCGTTGGAGATGATGACGTGGTTCGCGGGGTCGTAGTCGCCCTCGTTGACGCCCATCACGACGGTCACGTCGTCACCGGTCGCGGGTGCCGAGATGAGGACCTTCTTCGCGCCGCCCGCGACATGCTTCTTGGCGTCGTCGGCCTTGGTGAAGCGGCCGGTGGACTCGATGACGATGTCGACGCCCAGCTCGCCCCAGGGCAGGTTGGCGGGGTCGCGCTCTTCGAAGACCTTGATCTTCTTGTCGCCGACGGTGATCGAGTCCGCGTCGTACGAGACGTCGGCGTCGAGCACGCCGCCCACCGAGTCGTACTTGAGCAGGTGGGCCAGGGTCTTGTTGTCGGTGAGGTCGTTCACCGCCACGATGTCGAGGTCCGCGCCCTGCGCGAGGGCCGCGCGGAGGTAATTGCGTCCGATTCGGCCGAAGCCGTTGATGCCGATCTTGACAGCCACGGAGTTTCTCCTGAGTGTGTCGTGCGCGAGTGCGCGGTTGTTGCGATTCGAACGAGGACAACGGCGTCCCGGCGGGCATCATCCCGCCGGGACGGCCGCGCCTACTAGGACAGTACCAGCAGGCCAGAGGTCTTCTGACGGGCGGCGTCGAGGCGCTGCGCGACGTTCTGCCAGTTCGCGATGTTCCAGACCGCCTTGACGTAGTCGGCCTTGACGTTGAGGTAGTCGAGGTAGAACGCGTGCTCCCACATGTCGAGCTGGAAGATCGGCACGGTGCCCTGCGCGGTGTTGCTCTGCTGGTCGAAGAGCTGCTGGATGATCAGCTGCTCGCCGATCGGGTCCCAGCTGAGCACGGCCCAGCCCGAGCCCTGGATGCCGGTCGCAGCGGCGGTGAAGTGCGCCTGGAACTTGTCGAAGCCGCCGAAGAACTCGTCGATGGCAGCGCGCAGCTCGCCCTCGGGCTCGCCGCCGCCCTCCGGAGAGAGGTTGGTCCAGAAGATGGAGTGGTTCACGTGGCCGCCGAGGTTGAACGCGAGGTCCTTCTCGAGCTTGTTCACGTTCGCCAGGCTGCCGGTTTCGCGGGCCTCCGCGAGCTGCTCGAGCGCGGTGTTGGCACCGGTGACGTACGCCTGGTGGTGCTTGCTGTGGTGCAGCTCCATGATCTTGCCGCTGATGTGCGGCTCGAGCGCCGCGTAGTCGTAGGGGAGGTCGGGCAAGGTGTACTTCGCCATGTTCTCTTCTTCCTGTCGGCGCGCGCCGATTCCCCGGCGCAGCGAGGGTGACGGACTCATCCTACTGAGCGGCAACGCGCGCGCGCCGGGGTTGCTTCCCTCCATGACGTGTGGAAGACGGATGCCTCGCCGGCGGCGGATCAGTCCTCCATGCCTGCGGGAACGGCGGACTCCGTGCCGGGGAGGCCCTCGGCCTCGGCCTTCTTGTCGGCCATGGCCAGCAGCCGGCGGATGCGACCGGCCACGGCATCCTTCGTCAGGGGCGGGTCGGCGTGGTGGCCGAGCTCGTCGAGGCTCGCATCCCGGTGGGCCAGACGCAGGTCGCCTGCCTGGCGGAGGTGCTCGGGCACCTCGTCGCCGAGGATCTCCAGCGCGCGCTCCACGCGCGCGCACGCGGCGACCGCGGCCTGGGCGGAACGCCGCAGATTGGCGTCGTCGAAGTTCACGAGGCGGTTGACCCCCGCCCGCACCTCGCGGCGCTGGCGCATCTGATCCCATTCGGCCGCCGCGCGGACGGCGCCCATGGCTGCCAGGGCGGCGCGGATGGCCTCGCCCTCGCGCACGACCACCCGGGGGATGCCGCGCACCTCGCGGGCCTTCCCCGCGATGCCGAGGCGGTGGGCGGCGCCGACGAGCGCCATGGCTGCCTCCGACGACGGGCAGGTGATCTCCAGCGCCGCCGAGCGGCCGGGGTCGCTGAGGCTGCCGGCGGCGAGGAACGCGCCCCGCCAGATGGCGGCGAGGTCGCCGCGGGAGCCGGTCGTGAGCTTGTTGGGCAGGCCGCGGACGGGGCGGCGGCGCTGGTCGAGCAGTCCGGTCTGACGGGCGAGCGTCTCGCCGCCCTCGATGACGCGCACGGCGTAGTGGCTGCCGCTGCGGGCCCCGGAGCCCTGCACGTGCACGAGCTCGGGGCGCACGCCGTAGAGCTCGACGAGATCGCGCGCGGTGCGGCGCGCGAGGATGTCGGAGTCCAGCTCCGCCTCGACCGCCACGCGGTTCGCGATCGAGTGCAGGCCTCCCGAGAACCGCAGCAGCGACGTGAGCTCGGCCACCCGCGCGGTGGGGCGCGGGTCTCGCACGGTGATCAGCTCGGCCTTCACGTCAGCGGTCAGCGACACGACTCTCCTTCTCAAGGGTCTTCCGGGAACGACCGTCAAGCCTACCCGGCCGGGTAGGCCGGGTCGGCGGGCATCACTCGCGACCGAGGTCTCGGTCGGTCATTCGCACGGCCACGCCCGGCACGGCGGCCAGGCGACCGGCGAGCTCGCGCACCATCACGACCGAGCGGTGCTTGCCGCCCGTGCACCCGACGGCGATCACGGAGTGGCTCTTGTTCTCTCGCTGGTACCCCTCCAGGACGGGCCGCAGCGCCGCGCTGTAGGCGTCGAGGAACTCCTTCGCGCCCTCTTGCGCCAGCACGTACTCGCGCACCTCGGCGTCCTCGCCGGTGAAGGGCCGCAGCCGCTCGTCCCAGAACGGGTTCGGCAGGAACCGCATGTCGGCGACGATGTCCGCGTCGGCCGGCAGCCCGTACTTGAAGCCGAAGCTCTGCAGCGTCACGGTGTGGCGCGCGGCGCCCTCTTCGGTGAAGAGATCGGCGACCTTCGTGGCGAGCTGGTGGATGTTGAACGAGGACGTGTCGATGATCACGTCGGCGCTCTCGCGGACGGCTGCCAGCCGGGCGCGCTCGCGACGGATGCCGTCCAGCAGCGTCCCGTCCGCCTGCAGCGGGTGCGGGCGGCGCACAGCCTCGAACCGACGCACCAGCACCTCGTCGGACGCGTCGAGGAACATCAGGCGGATCTGCCGGCGCTCGCGGAGCGCCCGCATCGCGTCGGGCAGATCGAAGAACAGGTCCCGGCCGCGCACGTCGACCACGACCGCCACGCGGGGCAGCACTCCCCCGGCGAGCTCGGTGAGCTCCAGCAGCGGCTTGAGCATCTGCGGGGGGAGGTTGTCGACGACGTACCAGTCGAGATCCTCGAGCGCGTTCGCCGCGGTCGACCGACCGGCGCCCGACATGCCCGTGACGATCAGCACTTCTCCGACGTCGTGACGCGTCGCCTCGACCATGACCACCCCCGTCCTCACCAGCCTAGTCACTGGTGGCGGCGGCATGCTCGCGCGCGGGTGCCTCCTGGCCGTCCGGCAGGGCCGGCGACTGCGCGAGGTGCGCATGGATCGCCGCGGCGAGCTTCGGCCCGACTCCCGGAAGCTCGGTGATCTCGTCCGCCGTCGCATTCTTCAGGGCCGTCACCGAGCCGAAATGCCGCAGCAGCGCCTTGATCCGGGCCTCGCCGAGGCCCGGCACCTCGGCGAGCACGCTCTGGATGTCGCGCCGCCGCCGCCTGCGCTGATGCGTGATGGCGAACCGGTGCGCCTCGTCGCGGAGGCGCTGCAGGAGGTAGAGGGCCTCGGAGGTGCGCGGCAGGATCACCGGGAAGTCCTCCCCCGGCAGCCACACCTCCTCCAGGCGCTTCGCGATCCCGCACAGCGCGATCTCCTCGTGGCCGGCGTCGCGGAGGGCGCGGGCGGCCGCCTCGACCTGCGGTCTGCCGCCGTCCACGACGAGGAGCTGCGGCCGATAGGCGAAGCGGGGACGCTTGCGCGTGGTGACGACCGGCTCTTCGCCGTCCGGGATGGCGCGGGATGCGGCATCCGTCGTCTCGTCCTGCTCGTCCGGGCGGTCGAGGTAGGCGAGCCGGCGGGTGAGCACCTGGTAGAGCGAATCGGTGTCGTCCGTCGTCTCGCCGACGCCGAAGGAGCGGTACTGGTCCTTCCTCGGCAGTCCGTCCTCGAAGACCACCATCGACGCGACGACGTTGGTGCCGCTGAGGTGCGACACGTCGAAGCACTCGATGCGCAGGGGCGCCTCGGCGAGGTCCAGCGCCTCCTGGAGATCGGTGAGCGCCTGCGTGCGGGCGACGTAGTCGCTGGTGCGACGGGTCTTGTGCAGCATCAGCGCCTGCTGCGCGTTGAGGCTGGCGGTGCGCATCAGATCGGCCTTGCGGCCTCGCTGGGCCACCTGGATGGTCACGGCCTTGCCCCGGCGGCCGCGGAGCCATTCCTCCAGGTCCGCGGCGTCCTCGGGCATCGCGGGCACGAGCACCTGGCGCGGGATGTCGGCGCCGGCGGCGTTGCCGTACGTGCGCTGCAGCACCTGGTCGACGAGGTCCCCGCCCGAGATGTCGATCTCCTTCTCGATCGTGGTCGCCCGGACGCCCCGCACGCGGCCACCGCGGACGACGAAGTGCTGCACGGTGGCGGCCAGCTCGTCCTCGGCGATGCCGAACAGGTCGGCGTCGGTGTCGGCGGCGAGCACGAGCGCGCTCTTGTTCAGCACGGCGTCGATGGCCTGCAGCCGGTCTCGGTAGACGGCGGCCGCCTCGTAGTCCATCGCGGCGGACGCCTCGCGCATGCGGGCCGTCAGCTCCTTGGTGAACCGCTGATCGCCGCCGGACATGAACGCGATGAAGTCCTCGACGATCGCGCGGTGCTCCTCGATCGTGACCTTCATCGAGCAGGGGCCTCCGCACCGCCCGATCTGGCCGGGGAAGCAGGGGCGTCCGGTCGACATCGCCTTCTTGTACGACGAGTCGCTGCAGGTGCGGATCGGGAACACCCTGATCATCAGGTCGATGGTGTCGTGGACCGCCCACACCTTCGGGTAGGGCCCGAAGTACTTCGCCCCGGCGATGCGGCGGTTGCGGGTGACGATCACGCGCGGCGCCTCGTCGGCGAGGGTGATCGCCATGAACGGATACGACTTGTCGTCGCGGTACCGTACGTTGAAGGGCGGATCGAACTCCTTGATCCACTGGTACTCCAGCTGCAGCGAGTCGACGTCGGTCGCGACGACCGTCCACTCCACGGAGGCCGCGGTCGTCACCATGCGCCGCGTGCGCTCGTGCAGCGTGTGCAGCGGCGCGAAGTAGTTCGACAGGCGGGCACGCAGGTTCTTCGCCTTGCCGACGTACAGCACGCGGCCGTCGCGGTCGCGGAAGCGGTAGACCCCGGGATTGGTCGGGATCTCGCCGGGCTTCGGCTTGTACGGGACCGTGGGAGCGGATCGCGCCATGGTGTCAGGCCTCGCCGGGCTCAGCCGGCCTTGCGGGCCCCGACGAGCTCGGCGACCGGGCCTGCCGGCGCACGGACGCCGAGCACCTCCGCGAGGAAGGCGCCGGTGTGGCTGCCCTCGGCACGCGCGACCTGCTCCGGCGTGCCGGTGGCGATGACCTGACCGCCGCCGGCGCCGCCCTCGGGCCCGAGGTCGATCACCCAGTCGGACGACTTGATGACGTCCAGGTTGTGCTCGATGACGATGACCGTGTTGCCCTTCTCGACGAGGCCGTTCAGCACCTCGAGGAGCTTGCGCACGTCTTCGAAGTGCAGACCCGTCGTCGGCTCGTCGAGCACGTAGATCGACCGGCCGTTCGTGCGCCGCTGGAGCTCCGTGGCGAGCTTGACGCGCTGCGCCTCGCCGCCCGAGAGCGTCGTGGCCGACTGCCCGAGCCGCACGTAGCCGAGCCCGACGTCGACGAGCGTCTTGAGGTACCGGTGGATCGCCTGGATCGGCTCGAAGAACTCCGCCGCCTCGGCGATCGGCATCTCGAGCACCTCGGCGATGTTCTTGCCCTTGTAGTGCACGGCCAGCGTGTCGCGGTTGTACCGCTTGCCGTGGCACACCTCGCAGTCGACGTACACGTCGGGCAGGAAGTTCATCTCGATCTTGATCGTGCCGTCGCCCGAGCACGCCTCGCAGCGGCCGCCCTTGACGTTGAAGCTGAACCGCCCCGGCTGGTAGCCGCGCACCTTCGCCTCGGGCGTCTCGCTGAACAGCGTCCGGATCCGGTCGAAGACGCCGGTGTAGGTGGCGGGGTTCGATCGGGGCGTGCGGCCGATCGGCGCCTGGTCGACGTGCACGACCTTGTCGAGGTTGTCCAGACCGGTCACGCGGGTGTGCTTGCCGGCGACCCGGCGGGCGCCGTTGAGCCGCGTCGCGAGCACCTGGTACAGGATGCCGTTGACGAGCGACGACTTGCCCGACCCGCTCACCCCGGTGACCGAGGTGAGCACGCCGAGCGGGAAGTCCACCGTCACGTTCTTGAGGTTGTTCTCGCGCGCGCCGACGACGCTCACCTGACGGCTCTTGTCGATCTTGCGGCGCTTCTTCGGCGTCGGGATCTCGCGGCGCCCCGCGAGGTAGTCGCCGGTGATCGAGTCGGGGTCCGTGAGCAGCTCTTCGATCGGCCCGGAGTGGACGACCTCGCCGCCGTTGACGCCGGCACCGGGCCCGATGTCGACGACCCAGTCGGCGGCGTGGATGGTCTCCTCGTCGTGCTCGACGACGATGAGCGTGTTCCCGAGGTCGCGCAGCGCGACGAGCGTCTCGATGAGCCGCCGGTTGTCGCGCTGGTGCAGGCCGATCGACGGCTCGTCGAGCACGTACAGCACCCCGGTCAGGCCCGAGCCGATCTGCGTGGCCAGCCGGATCCGCTGCGCCTCACCGCCGGACAGGGTGCCTGCCGCGCGGCTGAGGCTGAGATAGTCCAGCCCCACGCGGATCAGGAAGTCCAGGCGGACGCGGATCTCGCGAAGCACCTGCGCGGCGATCGTCGCCTCGCGCTCGGTCAGGGTCAGCTTGGCGAAGTACTCGCGCGCCTCGCCGAGGCTGAGGTGCGAGGCATCCGCGATCGAGTGCCCGTGGACGAGCACCGCGAGCACCTCGGGCTTCAGGCGGTCGCCGTTGCAGACCGGGCACGGCACCTCGCGCAGGTACTCCGACCAGCGCTGGCGCTGCGTGTCGGACTCTGCCTGGGTGTACTGCCGTTCGATGTAGGGCACGACCCCCTCGAAGCCCGACGAGTACCGCATCTCACGGCCGTAGCGGTTCTTCCACTTCACCGTGACCTTGTAGTTCTCGCCGCGCAGCACGGCCTCGCGCACCGCCGACGGGAGGCGCTTCCACGGGGTGTCCAGCGAGAAGCCGAGGTCGTTCGCCAGACCCTCGAGCAGTCGCTCGTAGTACTGGAAGAGCCCCTTGCCCTGCGTCGTCCACGGGATGAGCACGCCCTCGCGGATCGAGAGGTCCTCATCACCGAGCATCAGCTCGACGTCGACCGACATGCGGGTGCCGAGGCCGGAGCAGGCCGGACAGGCGCCGAAGGGCGCGTTGAACGAGAAGGTGCGCGGCTCGATCTCGGTCAGCTGCAGCGGGTGCCCGTTCGGGCACGCGAGCTTCTCGGAGAAGGACTGCCATGCGGCATCGCCCTCCTCGTCGACGAAGTTGATCTGGAGCACGCCGCCGGCGAGCGACAGCGCGGTCTCGACCGAGTCGGTGACGCGGTCGAGGATGCCGGGCGCCGCCACGAGGCGGTCGACGACCACGGCGATGTCGTGCTTGTAGCTCTTCTTGAGCGTCGGCGGCTCGGCCAGCTGGATCAGCTCGCCGTCGACGATGGCGCGGGCGTAGCCCTTGGCGCCGAGCTCCTTGAAGAGGTCGACGAACTCGCCCTTCTTCTGCGTGACGACGGGCGCGACGATCTGGTACCGCGTGCGCTCGGGCAGCTCCATGAGCTGGTCGGCGATCTGCTGCACGGTCTGGCGCTGGATGACCTCGCCGCACTCCGGGCAGTGCGGCACGCCGATGCGCGCCCACAGCAGGCGCATGTAGTCGTGGATCTCGGTGATCGTGCCCACCGTCGAGCGCGGGTTGCGGTTCGTGGACTTCTGGTCGATCGAGACGGCGGGGCTCAGTCCCTCGATGAAGTCGACGTCGGGACGGTCGACCTGGCCGAGGAACTGGCGCGCGTACGCGCTGAGCGACTCGACGTAGCGGCGCTGGCCCTCGGCGAAGATCGTGTCGAACGCGAGGCTCGACTTGCCCGAGCCGGACAGGCCGGTGAACACCACGAGCGAATCCCGCGGGATGTCGAGGTCGACGTCCTTCAGGTTGTGCACTCGGGCACCGCGGACGCTGAGCTTTCCGCTGGTGCCGCCGAGGGCGGTTCCGGGCGTGTTGCCAGGCATGTTTCCGGGCAGGGCGACAGGGACGATGGGCACCAGACAAGTCTAGGCGGGGCCTCCGACATAGGGCCTGTGAGCCGTTCGCCGCGGGCGAAGACGACGGATGCCGCGGGGCCCGGGCCCCGCGGCATCCGCCGTCGATCACATCCGGGTCACTTCACGTTCGCCTTGACCGTGGTCTCCGCTGCGATGAAGACGCCGTTTCCGGGGTAGGAGACGGTGATCTCCGTCTTGCCGGCAGGCAGCGCGGGCAGCTCCACCGACGCGGTGCCGTCGGTGAGCGGCGCGACGATGGGGTCCAGGCCCGGGACGGTGATGGTGACCGATCCCGGGGCGAACATCCCCCGCGCCTTCACCGTGACGTCCAGGACGTACGGCTCGCCCTTCTTGCCGCCCGTGAGCTTGCCCGAGACGGTCGTCTTGACGCCCTCCACGACCGTGAGCGGGACGAGGACCTCGGTGCCCGTCGTCGCTCCGGAGAGCACCAGCGTCGCCTGACCGGCCGGCAGGCCGGCGGGAAGCTGGACCGACACGCGCGCGGTGCCCAGGTTGTCGTACGGGTCGGTTCCCAGCACGGTGGCCACCGGGAAGGTGCCCAGCGTCTGGTCGCCGAGGGTCACGACGATCTCGCTGTCCGTGAGATCGGCGGCGGTGGACATCGACCACGACTTCACGTCGAAGGCAACGGTCGACCCGCCCGCGTACTCGGTGGCGGCGCCTTCGCCGAAGGTGACCTCGACGGCGCGCTGCGAGTAGTCCACCGGCACCGCGCCGGTCGCCGCCGCGTCCTCCATGTAGTCGACCATCCCGGCGAGGTCGATCTTGCCGGTGTCGCGCTTGCCCGTCGCGTTGCCGAACTCGCGGAAGTTGTCGCCGCCGGCTGCGAGGAACGCGTTCGCGGTCACCGAGTACGTCGCGGCCGGGTCGATCGGCTGGCCGTTCAGCCACATGCCGGTGATGAACCCGCGCGGCGCCGTGTACGGCGTGAGCGACTCGTCGACGTCGGCGGTCGCCGGGTTGTCGAGCGGGTACTCCGTCACCATGCGCTGCGTGTACGTGTACTCGAAGCCCTCCGAGACGCCCAGCCGCAGGAACGGACGCGTGCCGACCCTGTTGAGGCTGTCACGCTGCCACTGCTGCTCGAGGAGCGTCTCGATCTGAGCGCCCGTGAGCGACATGTTGACCAGCGTGTTCGCGAACGGCTGCACCTCTGCGGCCTCCCGGTAGGTGAGCTCTCGCGGGTACGGGTCGCCGGCAGGCGTCCCGACCATGTCGGCCCGAAGTCCGCCCGGGTTCATGAAGGCGATCTGGGCCGCCCCGGACTCCGCGCTCTCCGTCGCGGTCTGCTGGACCTCGGCGACCAGGTTGCCCAACGTCGACTCGCCGCCGCGGTTCTCGTTCGGCAGACCCGTCGTCGGGTTGATGGTCGAGAGCTGGGCACGGTTGAACGCACCGGCGATCTCGCCGATCGGGACCGAGCCCAGGTCCTCGGCGACGGCCTCGGCGTCGGCGACGAGCGCCGCCACCTCGGAGTCGGCCGGGTAGCCGGCGACGGCCAGGATGTCGTGTGCCTTCGCCTTCACCTCGCCGGTCGCGCCGTCCACCGTGAAGATGAGCCGGTTCAGGCTCGTCCCGTACTGCCCCGCCGAGACCACGGGCCGCTCCGTCACGGCCCGGCCCTCGGTCGCCCACTGGGCGACGGGGAAGGCGCAGTTGTACGCGAGGTGGGTGTGGCCCGACACGATGGCGTCGACGTCCGGCGAGACGGTGTTGATGATGTCCGCCCACCGTCCAGAGTCGTCCATCGTCTCGCACGAGGTCGACGGGGCGCCCTCGTGCACGAGCATGACGACCAGGTCGGCACCCTCTGCCACCAGGGCGGCCGCCTCGGCGTTGACCGACTCCACGATGCCGTCGACCTGGATGTCGGCGATGCCGTCAGGGCTGACGAGCGTGGGAAGGTCTTCGGTCACCGCGCCCACGAAGCCGACCTCGACGTCGCCGAACTCCTTGATCCACGTGGCGGGCACCGCCGGCTCACCCGTCGCGCGCATCTTCAGGTTCGCCGCGATGTACTCCCACTCGGCCCCGCCGTACGGGTTCGTCTCGGGATCGTACGGGGCGAGCACGCGGTTCACCAGGTCGTCGTAGCCCTGGTCGAGCTCGTGGTTTCCGACAGCCGAGACCTCGAGGCCCGCGGCGTTCAGCGAGTCGATCGTCGGCTTGTCATTCTGGATGAACGACTCGAACGTCGAGGCGCCGATCAGGTCGCCCGCCGCGGCGAAGACCGTGTTGGGGTTGGCGGCGCGCAGCGCGTCCAGCGCGCCGGCGAGCTTCGCCGCTCCGGCCTGCGCCCCCTCGTCGAGGATCCGGCCGTGGAAGTCGTTGGTGGCGACGATCTGGATCTCGGTGTCGGCGGCGTAGGCGGGGGGCGCGGCGAGCAAGCCCGCTCCGAGTGCCGCGGCAGCGGCGGCCGCGGTCGCGGCTCGCCGGATGGCGGGTGAGCGGTCTGGGTGTGACCTGACGTGCATGGGCGGGATCTCCTCTGTGAAGGACGGGACGGGCTCGGGCGAATCCTCGGGACACCCTCGCACCGATGTCGAGCCTAAGAACTTCCTGGGAATTCGGGAAGAGTCATCGGCAGGAGTTCACACATTGGTCAGCCGTCGCGCAGCGAAGACCCCCATTTCGGCTCCGCGCCGGCGAAGTCCTTGAGCGTATCGCGCAGCGTCGCCAGGTCGTCGACCGTCATGCCGGTACGCGCCATGACCTGCTCCGGCACCGCCAGCGCGCGGCGGCGGAGCGCCCTTCCGTCGTCGGTGAGCGCGACGTCAAGGACGCGTTCGTCCCCTTCGCGACGCGCGCGGGTGACGAGCCCCTGCGCCTCGAGCCGCTTCACCAGGGGCGACAGCGTGGCCGGCTCGAGCGCCAGCTCCCCCGCCAGCTCGCGCAGGGAGCGCGGCGACCGCTCCCACAGCGCCAGCATGACCAGGTATTGCGGATGCGTGAGCCCCAGCGGCTCGAGGATCGGGCGGTAGAGCCCGACGACGTTGCGCGCTGCGGTCACGAAGGCGAAGCACAGCTGGTTGTCGAGTTTGAGCAGATCGTCGGGCGTCGGCGGGGCGGTCGTCACGCGGATGAGTCTATCGCGCACGAATCGTTAGTACACTAATGAGTATGCCGACACCGGATGCCGCAGCCCCTGACCGCCGACCGCTCCGCGAGCGCGTCCGCGAGGCCGGCGGCTGGTACGCCTTCCTCAACGCGAATCTGATCCGCCTCGCGGGACCCGCCGCCGTGGGACCGTACGAGACGGCTCCGCCGCCGAGTGCCGCGGAGCGTGCGGAGCGGGCGTGCCCCCTGTGCGGTGCGCCGATCACGCAGCACACCTTCGACCGGTCCGGCCCGAAGCCGCTCATGCACTGCCCGTAGCATCCGCACAGCCCCGCGGCAGCCGTCGCGGCATCGACGTCGTCGCGTCGACCGCTTGCGCGGGCGCTAGGCGTGGCCGGCCCGCTCCATCGCGCGCAGCTCCTTCTTGAGGTCCTGCACCTCGTCGCGCAGCCGGGCTGCGAGCTCGAACTTCAGCTCCCCCGCCGCCGCGAGCATCTGCTGGCTGAGGTCGGCGATCGTCGCCTCGAGCTGCTCCGCACCCTCGGCGGCGATCCCCTCCCGGCGCAGCTGCGGGGTCGGGCTCTTGCCGACGCCCGACTTCGTCTTGGCGGCGGCCTTGCCCCGGAGCATCCGATCGGTGTCGGAGGCCTCCCGTGCGAGGACCTCGGTGATGTCGGCGATGCGCTTGCGCAGCGGCTGCGGATCGATGCCGTGCGCCGTGTTGTACGCGACCTGCTTCTCGCGGCGACGGTCGGTCTCTTCGATCGCGTTGCGCATCGAGTCGGTGACGGTGTCGGCGTACATGTGCACCTGGCCCGACACGTTCCGGGCCGCACGGCCGATCGTCTGGATGAGGGACGTGCCGCTGCGGAGGAAGCCCTCTTTGTCGGCGTCGAGGATCGACACCAGCGACACCTCGGGCAGGTCCAGGCCCTCCCGGAGGAGGTTGATGCCGACCAGCACGTCGTACACGCCGGCCCGCAGCTCGCTGAGCAGTTCGACACGGCGCAGCGTGTCGACGTCGGAGTGGAGGTAGCGCACGCGCACGCCGTGCTCGCCGAGGAAGTCGGTGAGCTCCTCGGCCATCTTCTTGGTGAGCGTCGTCACCAGCACGCGCTCGTCGCGCTCGACGCGCAGGCGGATCTCTTCGAGCAGATCGTCGATCTGGCCCTTGGACGGCTTGACGATGATCTCGGGGTCGACCAGGCCCGTCGGCCGGATGATCTGCTCCACCACGCCGTCGGCGATCCCCATCTCGTAGCGCCCCGGCGTGGCCGACAGGTAGACCGTCTGCCCCACGCGCTCCTTGAACTCGTCCCACCGCAGCGGCCGGTTGTCCATCGCGCTCGGCAGCCGGAAGCCGTGCTCGACGAGCGTGCGCTTGCGGGAGGCATCCCCCTCGTACATCGCACCGATCTGCGGCACGGTCACGTGCGACTCGTCGATCACCATGAGGAAGTCGTCGGGGAAGAAGTCCAGCAGCGTATGGGGCGGCTCCCCCGCCATGCGACCGTCGAGGTGGCGGGAGTAGTTCTCGATGCCCGAGCAGAAGCCGAGCTGCTGGAGCATCTCGAGGTCGAACGTCGTGCGCATCCGCAGGCGCTGCGCCTCGAGGAGCTTGTTCTGCGACTCGAGCTCTTTCAGACGCTGCTCGAGCTCGTGCTCGATGGTGCCGATCGCGCGCTGCACCGTCTCGGTGCCGGCCGCGTAGTGCGTCGCGGGGAAGATCGGCACGGAGTCCAGGCGCTGCACGACGTCGCCGGTGAGCGGGTGCAGCATGAAGAGGGCCTCGATCTCGTCGCCGAACATCTCGACGCGGATGGCGTACTCCTCGTAGACCGGGATGATCTCGATCGTGTCGCCGCGGACGCGGAAGTTGCCGCGCGAGAAGTCGACGTCGTTGCGGTTGTACTGCATCGCGATGAACTTGCGGATCAGCGCGTCGCGGTCGTACCGCTCGCCGACCTGCAGCGCCACCATCGCGCGCAGGTACTCCTCGGGCGAGCCGAGGCCGTAGATGCACGAGACGGTGCTGACCACGACGACGTCGCGGCGGCTCAGCAGCGAGTTGGTGGTGGAGTGCCGCAGGCGCTCGACCTCGGCGTTGATCGAGGAGTCCTTCTCGATGAAGGTGTCGGTCTGGGGGACGTACGCCTCGGGCTGGTAGTAGTCGTAGTAGCTGACGAAGTACTCGACGGCGTTGTGGGGCATGAGCTCGCGGAACTCGTTCGCGAGCTGCGCCGCCAGCGTCTTGTTGTGGGCGAGCACGAGCGTCGGGCGCTGGACCGCCTCGACGAGCCACGCCGTGGTGGCGGACTTGCCGGTACCCGTCGCCCCGAGCAGCACGACGTCCGTCTCGCCGGCATTGATGCGCGCCGCCAGCTCGGCGATCGCCTGTGGCTGATCGCCCGACGGGGCGAATTCGCTCACGACCTCGAACGGTCGCACGGATCGTGTGGTCTGCACTCGATCCAGCGTAGGCGTCACCACCGACACCGGGGCGGCGTTCGCCGCGAGCGGATGCCTCGCCCGGGGAGGGCCCGCGGTCTCACCGGCTATCCGCCGAAGCCGCCCCCGCCGTCGAAGCCTCCGCCGAAGCCGCCGGCGTCGAAGCCTGCGAACCCGCCGCCGTCCGCTCCCCCGGATCCGCCGCCGTCGAAGCCTCCGCCGAAGCCGCCGTCGAGCCCCGCCGAAGCCGGGTCGAAGGTCTCGCCCACCCAGCCGGGCTCGGACCCGATCTGGAGCGATCCCGCGCCGACCGTGTAGTACGCGGCCACCGAGCTCGACAGCAGGAACTGATTCGCGACGAAGGCCATCACGCCCACGTTCATCAGCATCGCGCGCGCGTCGACCCCGTCCCGAGGATCACCGTCCTCGACGCCGACCGCCGTGCGCGCCGTCTCGGGCGCAGCGCGGGTCGCGGCATCCGTCTCGGCGGCCTGCGCGCGCCGCGCCCGGTGCTCCTCGGCCCTGCGGACGAGCCGCGCGATGACGGTGGGGTCCTCGGCGGCGGCGTCCCGCTCGGAATCGGACAGGAAGGGCCGGAGCTGCTCGAACATCTCACGGCGTCGCTCGGGCGGCACGTCCTTGAACGCCGACGCGTGCGCGCTCTCGATCACCGACGCGGGCAGTGTGTTGAGCAGATAGACGTAGCGCGAGATGCGCTCCTCCTCCGTCACCGACCGGTACGGGTCGCGACGCCGCCTGAGTCTCGAGAACACGCCCATGTGACACCCCCTGGATCCGCTCCCAGGCTACGCCGCGCGGCCCCGCCGCGGTACGCGCGCGTGCGCGGGTCGGTCCGGGCGGCGGGAATCTAGAGTGGACGCGTGCTGGAGTTCATCGTCGGATCGGGGCTGGCCACCGCGGCGGGCCTGAACGCGTGGATGCCGCTGTTCGTGCTGGGGATCGCCGATCGCTTCGTTCCGGCCGTCGAGCTGCCCGCCGGCTGGGCGTGGCTGTCGTCGGATGCCGCACTGTGGATCGTCGGCGTGCTCCTCGTCGTGGAGATCGTCGCCGACAAGATCCCCGCCGTCGACTCCGTCAACGACGTGATCCAGACCGCGGTGCGGCCGGTGGCGGGAGGCATCGCGTTCGGCGCGGGCTCGAGCGCCGAGACGGTCCGGGTGGACGACCCGGACCTGTTCGCGGGGACGGCCTGGATCCCGATCGTCGTCGGCGTCGTCATCGCACTGGCCGTCCACGTCGCGAAGACGGCCGTCCGTCCGGCGGCCAACCTGGCCACGGCGGGCATGGCCGCGCCCGCCGTCAGCACCGCCGAGGACGCCACAGCGCTCGGCCTGTCGGTGTTCGCGATCCTGCTGCCCCTCGTCGCGCTCGTCATCATGATCGCGCTCGTCGTCGCGGTCGCGCTCGCCCTGCGGGCACGGCGCCGGCGGCGGCTCGGTACGACGACGGATGCCGCTCCCCCGCCCCCTCCGGACACAGAGAGCTCCCGAGGCTAACCCCGGCCCGTGCGTCCGCCGACGTGCTCCGGCAGGCGGTTCCACAGCTCGTCGGTCTGGCGCAGCGTCTCGTCGAGGGTTCCCGCGGTGTCGATCACCACGTCGGCGATGCGAAGGCGCGCCTCGTCGGGAGCCTGCGACGCGATCCGCGCGGCGGCCTCCGCCTCGCTGAGCCCGCGCAGCTCGACGAGCCGCGCGGCCCGGATGTCTGCGGGAGCGTGCGCCACGACGACGAGCTCCCACGGGTCCTCCGCGCGGGCCTCCACCAGGAGCGGCACGTCGTAGACGACGATCGCGGCAGGGTCGGCCGCGAAGGCCTCGGCGAAACGGCGCGCCGACTCCGCCCGGACGGCGGGATGCACGATGGCGTTGAGCCGGCGGATCGCCGCCTCATCGCCGAAGACACGGCTGCCCAGCGCCGCGCGGTCGAGGGATCCGTCGGGTCGCAGCATCTCGTCGCCGAAGGCGTCGGCGATCGCGTCGAGCACCGGCGAGCCGGGTGCCTGCACTTCGCGCACGAGCTGGTCGGCGTCGATCACGACGGCGCCGTGCTCGGCCAGGCGGCGGGCGATCGTGGACTTTCCCGAGGCGATGCCTCCGGTGAGGGCGACGAGCGGCATGAGTCGAGGATGCCACGTCCGCCACCGTCCGCGACGCCGGCAAGCCTGCGGACTTCTTGAGGCTGCGCTGAGCGGGAGTTGAGGGGCCGGGAGTAGCGTCGGGGGCACCCGAAGGACAGATCCGCAGGTGCGGAGCTGGGGAGGGCGGAGGATGAGCGCCGGACGCGACCACGTTGCGCACGACGCCGATCCGCCCCTCCGCACACGCCGCGCCGCCCGTCAGCTCGATGGCAGGCGCGGTGGGATCGTCCGGGAGTGCGGGCCGGCCGCTCGCGTGGGGACGAAGGCGGCCGGGCCCCGCACGTCGAGGACGCGCGTGGGGCGGGGAATGGGGGCATCTCCCGCCCTCCGCGCGCCCTGTCTTCCAGCCGCGACGAGCCGCCGTGCGCTCGCCGCCGCCGGCTTCCTTCCTCGCCGCGTCCGCTGATGGACGATCGGCCCCGCGGATTCCAGACCGTGTTCTGGGATATCATTTCGGACGTCCAGGACCGGTCGTCCGCGACACCGTTCGGGGAAGGTGCAACGGTGAAGGAATCCCGTATCGCCGTCGTCATCGAAGACGAGGCAGACATCCGGTCGCTGCTGTCCACCGTCCTCGGGCAGGCCGGATTCGAGGTTCACGGCGCGGCCAACGGTGCCGACGGGGTCCAGCTCGTGCGCGAGCGCCGACCGCTGGTGACGACACTCGACGTCAACATGCCCGGCATGGACGGCTTCGAGACGGCCAAGCGCATCCGCGCCATCAGCTCGACCTACATCGTCATGCTGAGCGCGCGCACGGAGGAGATCGACGCCCTGCAGGGCCTCGAAGCGGGAGCCGACGACTACGTCGCGAAGCCGTTCCGGCCCCGCGAGCTGCGCGCGCGGATCGACGCCATGCTGCGCAGGCCCCGCCACGTCGCGCCGGCCGAGTCAGCGGATGCCGCGCCGTCCGCCGACGACGACGGTTCGTGGCTCGAGCACCGCGGCCTCAGGCTCAACGCCGACACGCACATCGTCACCGTCGACGGCCACGACATCGAGCTGACGCGCAGCGAGTTCGACATCCTCGCTGACCTGCTGGTCGCCGGCCGGCGCGTGCGCGCGAAGGCGGACCTCGCGATCATGCTGCGCGGCGACCAATACGTGGCGAATGACTTCGTCAGCGACAGCGACGCCCGCGCCATCGAGGTGCACATGGCCAATCTGCGGCGCAAGCTCGGCGAGTCGCCGTCTCAGCCGCGGTGGATCGAGACGGTGCGGGGCGTCGGCTACCGGCTCACCGCCTGATCACCCGCCGTCCACGCCGGTCACTCGCCCTCGTCGACCAGCACCGAGGTCTCGACGTTCGCAGCCGCCCGGCTGGCGGCGTCGCGCGCCGCGCCGACGAGGCGGGCGGGCTCGTAGCCGGCGGAGTCGCTCAGGGCGACCCCGACGCCGACGACGGGGATCACGCCTTCGCCGACCTTCGCGAGGTCGTCGAACAGCGCGCGGTAGATCGCGCCGGCCTGGCGGCGCGCCTCCGGCCCGGAGGCGACCGCGAGGGCCACGACGAACCCGGTGGGGCCGTCCTCGGCGACGACCGCGTTGGTGGGGGCGTGCCGCCGGACCCCTGCACGCCACGTCTCCGAGACCGCGCCGGCCACATCGCTTCCGAAGGCCGTGGAGATCTCGTCGAGGTCGTCCAGTCGCACGGACGTCACGGCCACGAGCTCTCCGCGCCGCGACGCCCGGTCGCACAGCACCTCGAGGAGGGCGGGGAAGGACGACCCGTCGACGATGCCCGATTCGGCGTCGCCGGACGGAGCGCGCATGAGGTAGCCCCGCATCGGCGCACGGCTCGCCCGCAGCACCGAGGTCACGACGACCGCGACGATGGTGAGGGTGACGGTGAGGAAGCTCGTGCTGATGGTGCCGAACGCGGTCCGGAACAGGGCGCTGTCGGGTCCCGAGGTCACGAATGCCGTCGTGCGCGACACGTAGTACAGCGATTGGAAGCCGAGGACCGCGCCCAGCACCCACGCGGTGCGCGACTCCCGCATGTCGCCACGGAAGCACTCTGTCGCGCCGGCCGCGGCGAAGGCCAGCAGCGGCACGAACATCCACAGCGCGCCCGCCCAGTCCCCGCCCTGCGCGCCCTCAACCGCGACCGCCGCAGCGGCCCCGATCACCCCGGCCGCGACCACGAGCGACGCCCACTGCATCCGGCGGCCGTTGAAGCGGCGGCATCCGAGCCACATGCACCCCGTGCCGGCGACGAAGGAGGCGTTCCCGACGGCGATGGCCCACCAGGCGCCCTCCGACAGCACCCAGACGGTGTAGGCGAGCGTCGTGAGCATGCCGGCGAGGAAGGCGAGCGACCAGATCCGGCCGGCGCCCTCGTCGCGGCGGAGGATCGTCTCGATGATAAACAGCACGCCGCTGACATTGACCACGAGCGCGGTGATGAGGTGGACGCTGGCGAGGTCGAGCGTCATGATCCGTCTCCTTCCGGGGCGACCGCGGGCAGCTTGACGATGAACGTCGAGCCCACGCCGGGAGCGGTGTGCAGGGCGAGCTCGCCCCCGTGGGCCCGCACGATGTCGCGGGTGATCGCCAGGCCCAGCCCGGTCCCGGCGCGGCGCTCCCCTCCCGCCTTGTAGTACCGCTGGAACAGGCGCGAGCGATCGGCGTCCGAGATGCCGACGCCGGTGTCGCGCACCAGGATCCAGCTCGACGTCCCGTCACTGGTAGTACCGACGAACACGGTGCCGCCGTCCTTGTTGTACGCGATGGCGTTGGAGACCAGGTTGTCGACGACCTGCCGGAGCCGCAGCGGGTCCGCCCACGCCGCCGCCGGCTCCAGCCCCGTCTGGTCGATCGTGATGGCGCGTGCCGCGGCACGAGGCGCCGCATCGGCTGCGGCGGCGCCCACGAGCTCGCGCGCGTCGAGCAGCTGGGGCACGAGCGAGGCCTCCACCGAGGACGGGGACGAGCTCGACGCCGCCAGGATGTCGGCGACGATCCGCAGCAGTCGCTCGGCGTTGCGCTCGGCGATGTCGAGCCCGGCACGCACGGTCTCGGGGGTGTCGGGGTCCTCGATCGCCAGATCGAGGTAGCCGAGGATCGACGTGAGGGGGGTGCGCAGCTCGTGCGAGACCGAGGCGACCAGGTCGTCCCGGGCACGGAGGGCGGTCAGCTCGGCGGTCACGTCGCGCGACACGACCACGGCGCCCGCGTCGCCCCCGTCCGGGTCGGTGATGCGCCGCGCCGTGATGTTCAGCGCGCGGCGCGGGCCGGGCTCCTCACCGAACCACACCACCTGATCGTCGAACGCCTCGCCGCGCCGCGCCCGTTCGAGCGGAAGCTCGTCGTGCGGCATCCGGGAGGTGCCGTCGTCGCGGAAGGCGGGCACCTCGGACGCCTCGTCCGGTTCGAGGCCCAGCTGCAGTCTGCCGTGCGCCTCGTTGGTGATCGTGACCCGCCCGTCGGGGCGCAGCCGCACGACTCCGAAGTCGACGGCGTCGAGCACCTCGGTGACGACCTGCTCCTGTCGGCGGGTACGGGCCAGGACGCTCCGCAGCAGCTCGGACTGCTTGGCCAGCAGCATCCGCTGCGCGTCCGAGCGCCGCGCGTTGAGGTGGCTCGTCGCCGCCAGCGCGGTCAGCACGAGCGGGAGCAGGAAGGTGAGGTACGTGACCTCCGTCGCGCTGAGCGCGGCCAGCACGCTGGCGATGCCCGCGATCGCCACGATCACCCCGGACAGCCCCATCAGCCCGAAGCCGCCGGCGAGCCAGGTCGTGGGGAAGATCCACAGGAGGCCGATGGCGGTGTCGGGTGCTGCGACCTGCATCAGTGTGATCGCGAGGATGTCGACGGCCGGCACCAGCGCGACCCAGCCGTAGCTGATCCGGCCCCACGGGATGACGACGGTCGCCGCCGCGACGACGACCACGATCACAACGCCGAGGAAGAACAGCTGCGGGTCGCCCGCGAACGGCCCGATCGCCACGAACACGCCGAGGACGAAGACGACGGCCGCCAGCAGCAGCTGATTGAGCGTCGCCGTGCGACCGCGCGTGCGGTCGGCCGCCTCGGGTGCCGTCACTCCCGGGCGCGGGCGGCCGGTGAGCACGCCCGGTTCGCGCGGTCTCGCGGCGGTCATACCGCGACGCTAACGGATGCCCGCCCGCACGTGTGCGGGGCGCGCGCGGCATTCCCGTCCCGCGACAGCGGGCGTTAACGCCCCGCGAGGGGTCAGAACCCGAAGTCGCCGCCGAAGTCGCCGCCCATGTCTCCGAATCCGCCCATGTCGCCGGCCGCGTCGCCGCCCCACCCGGAGCCGGGGTCGCCCCAGCCGGCGTCGCCCGCCCCGGCATCGCCCGCGGCATCCGCTCCGGTGTCTCCCCCGCCGTCGCCGGAGCCGTCCTCGGCGGCCGAGCCGTCCTGGTAGCCCTGGTCGTAGGCCATGCCGGGTGCCAGGAACGAGCTCACGAGCGCGGAGCCGATGACGTAGCCGACGACGGTGCCGGGGATCGACGAGCCGAGCATCGACCCGAACGAGGGGCCGCCGCCCTGTCGCTGCGGCCCGAGTGTGCGCTCCATGAAGCCGGGGTTCTGGTACTCGGCCCGCGTCGCGGCCCGCGCCATCGCCTGCGGGTCGGTCGACCGAGGCTGCTCGTACGGCGGCAGGCCCGCGGAGAGCTCGGCGAGCACCTGCTGCCGCTGCGGCTCGGTGAGCTTCGCGAAGGCCTCCGCGTGCACCTGTTCGATCGTCTCGGGCGGCGCCGTCCGCAGCAGGTAGCGGTAGCGCTCGACCGCGATCTCGTCCTGGCTGCGCGGCGGCTGCATGCCCGGCCGGGACGGCGGAGTCTGCCCGCCGTAGGAGTTCTGCGGCACCGGCGGGGCCTGGCGTGCGTCGTCCGAGCCTCCGAAGAGTCGATCGAGGAATCCCATGGTCTGCTCCGTCCTGCGGGGTGGTGCGGTGTCTCACACGCTAGAGGCGGTTCCTCTGAGCGGGCTGGAGGGTCGACCGCCGCCGTCCGCCCAGCGTAGGGTTCCTACCCGCGCGCGGCGAGCGCCTCGCTCAGCCACCGGGCGTGCTGATCCCACGGGTCGTCGACCCCGGCGGCGAGCACGGCGATGTGGGCGGTGAGGGCTTCGGAGCGTCGGAACCACTCCGTGCGCGGGTGGCGGTCGGCCGCGAACTGCGCGTGCCGACGCTGCTCGAGCGCGCGCCCGCCGCGTTCGAAGGCGAGGAGCTCGTCGTGCCAGATCGCCGACAGGCGCTGCCTCGGGTTCGAGCTCGTTCCGATCTTGATGCGGTCGGCGTAGCCGAGGTAGTAGACGACGTCCACGCGCGGGGGCGCCAGCTCGCCGTCGGGTATCTCGCCCTGGCGCCACTCGCACACCGCGCACAGCCATCCTGATGCGTAGTGCACTCCCAGGCGCGACCCGCAGAGCAGGCAGGGCGACGGCAGCACGTCGGTGAGACCGTACTTTACCCCGGCCCACTCCCCCGCCATCGCCAGGTGGGCCTCGCACAGCGGCACCGGAGCGCCGGCGGGCACCGGGCCGCGGCATCCGTCGTCATCCACGGCGCAGCGGACGGGAGCGGGGTTCACGGGCACACCGCGACACTACCCAGGACCACCGACGCCGCTGCCGAGGCGACGGCGGATGCCCGGCAGGCAGGCGAAAGGGCCGCCACCGGCAGGTGACGGCCCTTCGACCAGAGGTTCAGCGAACCGCGGGGCTCAGCCCGGGATCAGCGACCCGAGAGCTTCTCGCGCAGAGCGGCGAGCGCCTCGTCGTCGGCCAGCGTGCCCACCGGGCTGCTGTCGGACGAGAAGGTCGACGAGCCGGTCTCGGCCGGGGCGGCAGCCTCGGCCTCGAGAGCCTTCGTGACGGCGGCCTTGTGGGCCTCCCAGCGAGCGTGGGCGGCGGCGTACTCCTGCTCCCACTTCTCGCGCTGCTCGTCGAAGCCGTCGAGCCACGCGTTGGTCTCGGGGTCGAAGCCCTCGGGGTACTTGTACTCCCCGTTCTCGTCGTACTCCGTGACCATGCCGTAGAGGGCCGGGTCGAACTCGGTGCCGTTGGGGTCGACCGACTCGTTCGCCTGCTTGAGCGAGAGCGAGATGCGGCGACGCTCGAGGTCGATGTCGATGATCTTGACGAAGACCTCTTCACCGACCGACACGACCTGCTCGGCGAGCTCGACGTGCTTGCCCGACAGCTCCGAGATGTGCACGAGGCCCTCGATGCCGTCCGCGACGCGCACGAACGCGCCGAACGGAACGAGCTTGGTGACCTTGCCCGGCGCGACCTGGCCGATCGCGTGCGTGCGGGCGAAGACCTGCCACGGGTCCTCCTGGGTCGCCTTGAGCGACAGCGAGACGCGCTCGCGGTCCAGGTCGACCTCGAGGATCTCGACGGTGACCTCCTGGCCCACCTCGACGACCTCGGACGCGTGCTCGATGTGCTTCCACGACAGCTCCGAGACGTGGACGAGACCGTCGACGCCACCGAGGTCGACGAACGCACCGAAGTTGACGATCGACGAGACCGTGCCCTTGCGGACCTGGCCCTTGTGGAGGTTGTTGAGGAACGTCGTGCGCGACTCGGACTGCGTCTGCTCGAGCAGCGCGCGGCGCGAGAGCACCACGTTGTTGCGGTTCTTGTCGAGCTCGAGGATCTTCGCCTCGATCTCCTGGCCGAGGTACGGCGTGAGGTCGCGGACGCGGCGGAGCTCGATGAGCGAGGCGGGGAGGAAGCCGCGCAGGCCGATGTCGACGATCAGACCGCCCTTGACGACCTCGATCACGGAGCCGGTGACCACACCGTCGTTCTCCTTGATCTTCTCGACGTCGCCCCACGCGCGCTCGTACTGCGCACGCTTCTTGGAGAGGATGAGGCGGCCTTCCTTGTCCTCCTTCTGGAGAACGAGGGCTTCGACCTCGTCGCCGACCTTGACGACCTCGTTGGGGTCGACGTCGTGCTTGATGGAGAGCTCGCGCGAGGGGATGACACCCTCGGTCTTGTAGCCGACGTCGAGGAGGACCTCGTCGCGGTCGATCTTCACCACGGTGCCCTCGATCAGGTCGCCGTCGTTGAAGAACTTCAGAGTCTTCTCGACCGCGGCCAGGAAGTCCTCAGCAGAGCCGATGTCGTTGATCGCGACCTGCTTGGTGGCCGTGGCGGTCGTTGCGCTAGTCATGTAGTGGGTTGTCCTTGTTGGGTTGGGAGTCGGGCCGCGGCTTTCAGCGGCAGCCGGCCACGCGAGCGCGAACGGATGCCTCGAACCGAGGCGAAGCGGATTGTGTAAAGCGATGCCACCCGGCCCTTGCGGGGTCCGGTCACCGGCGCGAACCGGTACTCAGGCGTGGCGAAACAGCCACACGAGTGACGATCCAGGGTATCAGAACGACGGGGTCGCCCGCGATGTTCCCGCGAAGCGCGGCTCGGGCGCCGCCGGCGACCCGCGGCTCACCGCGGCAGGTCGATCGGCGCGGTGCTGGTGCGGTCGGGATCGAAGGCCTCGGCGGCAGGGGCGGGCTCTCCGCGCAGCTGCGCCAGCCGCTCGTCCTCGCGCCGCTGCGCCTCGGCGAGCCAGTCCCACCCCGAGGCCGCGGCGGCGTGCCGGACCTCGGGCACCGGCGCCGTGGCATGGGTCTCGTGCGCAGTCTCGGCGGTGGTGAGCGACGCGGCGGGCGGCGGCTGCGGAGCGGGCATCATCGGCGCGCCGGCGAAGTCGGGCCGCCCGGCGGCGCCGCGCAGGCCCGCCTGCTGGATCACCCGCTGGATCGTCAGACCGCGTCCGTCGGGATCGCCCACGTAGCGGATGTCGCGAAGGCCCTGCTCCTGGGCGGCCGATTCGAAGACGAAGTGCCCATAGCCGAAGATGCGGCCGATGGCGGGCTTGTGCACCGAGATGTCGAGGATGCGCGTGAGCGGCATCGTCGCGATGCGCTGCGACACGATGCCGTGCACGCGGAACACCCGCATGTTGGTGATCACGAACCGGTCGGTGTGCTGTTCGAAGAGGCGCCAGACGGCGTGCACCATCGCCGCGCCGCCGAGCACCGCGGGCACCCACCACGCCTGCGCGGGGACGGAGAACGTCAGGAGCAGCACGACGATGCCGGCGAACAGCTCGAGCGCGGCCGAGGCGCTGGCGGCCCAGTGCTTGCGCACCTCGTCGACGATCCGCTCCCCCTGATCGGTGATCAGGTGCTTGTCGATCCGCGGATCGAACACGGTCAGCCCTGGGCGAGGGCCACGAAGAAGTCGACCACGGCGGCACCCGCACCCCACACCGCACCGATGGCGCCCTGCACGGCGTTCGCCGCGTCCTGCGGCCTGGTGATGAGGTAGAAGACCGCGAACGCGATGACGAGCAGCAGCACGATGCGCTTGACGAGCTTCACGGTTCGGGTGTCCCTTCGACTTCTGCTGTTCTACCGCACGCGCGGCCGGTCGCGCGCAGGCGCGCGGGCGCGTCGCGGATCGCCGGCGCACCGGATCGGCCGCTGCGCGCGTCCCTGCTCACGGCCGCAGGAGCACCTTGACGGCGCGTCGTTCGTCCATCGCGGCATACGCCTCGGCGGCCTCCGACAGCGGGAGCACGAGGTCGAACACGCGCCCGGGCCGGATCGCGCCCGAGCGGACGTCGGGCAGCAGCTCCTCGATGTAGCCGCGGACCGGCGCGACGCCGCCGTTGACCCCGACGTTGCGACCGAACATCTCACGCACCGGCAGCTCGGGGCCGCCGTTGGGCACGCCCACGTATCCGACCATCCCGCCGGGCCGGGTGGAGCGCAGGGCCTGATCCATCGACTCCTTGGTGCCGACGCACTCGAGCACGCGGTCTGCGCCGACGCCGTCGGTGAGCTCACGGACGGCCTCGACGCCCGCATCGCCGCGCTCCTGCACGATGAGGGTGGCGCCGAGCTCGCGGGCGAGCGCCTGTCGCTGCGGGTGGCGCGACATCGCGATGATGGTCCCGGCGCCCAGCCGCTTGGCCGCGATGATCGCGCACAGTCCCACCGCGCCGTCGCCGACGACCGCGACGCTGTCGCCGGGCCGGACTCCGGCAGAGACGGCGGCGTGGTGGCCGGTGCCCATGACGTCGCTGAGCGTGAGCAGACCGGGGATCTCGTCGTCGGCCACCGGTCCCGGGACGACGGCGAGGGTGCCGTCCGCGAGCGGCACGCGGACGCGCTCGCCCTGGCCGCCGTCGGCGAAGCCGCCGAAGCGGTCGTCGCTCCCCCACCAGCCGCCGGTGAGGCAAGAGGTGCTGACGCCGTTGCGGCAGTTCGCGCAGGTGCCGTCGCACACGTAGAACGGCGCGATCACGAAGTCGCCGGGACGCACGATCCTCACGTCGGGGCCGACCTCCTCGACCACGCCGACGAACTCGTGGCCGATCCGGTGCGGCTCGGTCGTCGGGGTCACGCCGCGGTACGGCCAGAGGTCAGAGCCGCACACACAGGCGGCGACGACGCGGACGATCGCATCGCCGCCGGTGGACAGCACCGGATCGGGGACGGACTCGACGCGGATGTCTCGGGCTGCGTGGATGACGGTGGCGAGCATGCGTCCGAGCCTAAGGGCCCCGGTGGGGCGGCGGGCTGCGCTGCCGCTCGACGCGAGACGCGAGACGCGAGACGCGAGACGTCCCGACGATAGGGCGTCCCGGGCCCGCCCCCTGTCAGCATGTACCCATGTGGATCGGATGGATCGAGTTCGACCTGCTCCTGGGCGACGTGCGATCGCTGAAGGAGAAGCGCAGCGTGCTGCGGCCGCTGATCGCCGAGCTCAGCCGCCGCACCGAGGCGGCCGCGGCCGAGGTCGGCGAGCACGACCTGCACCGACGCGCCCAGATCGGCGTGTCGGTCGTGGCATCCGGGGCGTCGCACGTGCGCGACGTCCTCGACCACGCCGAGCGGCTGGTGGCCGAGCGGCCCGAGGTGACCCTGCTCTCGGCCCACCGCGGGCTGCATTCGAGCGAGGACTGAGCTCAGCCGGCCACCGCGTGGCCGATGGCCTCGTCCCCGGCTCCGAAGCGGATGGTGCGGCCGATGGTCGAGTCGTCCGCGATCGCCGCCGCGATCACCGCCGCGACGTCGGCACGCGGCACCTCGCCGGAGCCCTCGGGGTCGATCGCGATGCGTCCGGTGGGCGGGTCGAGCGTCAGCGTCCCCGGGGCCAGGATGGTCCAGTCGAGGCCGCTCTGCGCGAGGTGCGCGTCGGCGGCCCATTTCGCGTCGGCGTACGGGAAGAACGAGCTGTCGCGGGCGACGCCGTGGTCCTGCCGGGAGCCGATCCACGACACCATCACGTACCGCAGCGCGCCCGCGGCCGCGGCGGCGTCCATCGAGCGGATCGCCGCATCCCGGTCGACGGCGTACGTGCGCGCCGGGTCTCCTCCGCCGGCGCCGGCGGACCACACGACGACGTCGTTCCCCGCGACGAGGTTGGTCAGCTGGTCGAGGTCGAAGGTCTCGATGTCGGCGACGAGCGCCTGCGCGCCGGTCGCCGCGACCTCGGCGGCATGGTCGGGGTTGCGGATCACCGCGGTCACGGTGTGTCCTCGCGACACCAGCAGCGGCTCGAGCAGCAGCGCGACCCTGCCGTGGCCACCGAGGATCAGGATGCGGGCCATGGGACTCCCTCCGTCGGACCACCCACGCTACGCCAGCGGGCCATCGGCCGGGTCACCGCCTCCGGTCCGCGGGCGCACGCAGGCCGCCCCTCCCGGCACCGTCGCGGTCGCTGCTCACGCGAACGCCGCGGCGAACTCCTCCGAGGGCTCGATCGGCTCGATGACGTCTACGAGCACGCCGCCGGGTGCGGCGAGGATGAAGTGCCGCTGTCCGAACGGCTCGTCGCGCAGCGCCAGCACGCATTCCGCTCCGCCAGCGGTGACCAGGCGCTCGTACGCCGCCCGCGCGTCGTCGACCTCCACGTTCAGCAGCACGCCCCGCACCGGCGCGCCGAAGCCTGCCGGGATCGAGTCGTGGTCGCTCGCGAGGAACGCCAGCTCTGCTCCGTCCCGCACGAGGCTGACGTACCAGTCGGCCGCGAACGTCCGCGTGAAGCCGAAGCGCTCCTCGAAGAAGCGCGCGGCGGCCGCGGCATCCGTCGTCATGACCACCGGGTAGAAGCTCGTCATCGTCTCCATCGGCCGGCCCCTTTACATACGATGAGTTCGTAAGCAACGATACATACACCACGCACGTAAAGGAACCCATGCCCCGAGCAAGTGCTGCCGACGCCGCCGAGACTTCACGCCGCGTGCTCGAGGCGGCGCAGGAGCGCTTCGCCGCGGATGGCTTCGCCGCGGCATCCGTCGACGACATCGCCCGCCGCGCGCGCGTCACCCGCGGGGCCGTCTACCACCACTACGGGAGCAAGCCCGGGCTGTTCCGCGCCGTCGCCGAGCGGCTGCAGGGCGAGATCGCCGCGCGGGTCGTCGCGGCGGCGGAGAGCGAGACGGATGCCGCGGACCAGCTGCGCGCCGGAAGCCATGCCTTCCTCGACGCGATCACCGACGATCGCGCGGTGCGCGTGCTCCTCGTCGACGCACCCGCCGTCCTGGGGTGGGCGCAGTGGCGGGAGCTCGACGCGCAAGCCGCGGGGCGTGAGCTGCGCGAGGCGATCGCGGCGCTCGGCACCGTTCCGCCGGGTCTCGTCGACGCCGTGACCCGCCAGCTGAGCGGCGCCATGAACGAGGCGGCGCTGTGGCTGGCTGACGGGCCGGGCGACGCCCGGGCCCGGGCGTCCGCGCATGACGCCCTCGACCTGCTTCTGGACGCCGTCGCGCCCCGCTGAGGATCAGGCGGCGAGCGCCTCGCGCTCGGCGACGATCGCCCGCACCGCGTCGCGCCCGGCGCGATTGGCGCCGACCGTCGACTGCGACGGTCCGTAGCCGATGAGGAACAGCCGTGGCTCGTCGATCGACCGGCCGTTCTCGACGCGGACGCCTCCCTCGGGGGTGCGCAGCCGCAGCGGGGCGAGGTGGTCGAGCGCAGGCCGGAAGCCCGTGGCCCACAGGATCGCATCGGCCGGCTCGAAGGACCCGTCCGGCATGCGCACGCCGTGCTCCTCGATCCCGGTGAACATCGGATGGCGCACGAGCACGCCACGCGCCTCGGCGGCGCGCGCCCACGGCGTCCAGTGCATGCCCGTCACCGAGATGACGCTGCCCGGCGGCAGACCGCGACGGACCCGATCCTCGACCCCGGCGATGGCGGCGACGCGGGCGGGGACGTCGAAGTCCTCGTCGACCCAGTGGGGTTCCCGCCGGGTGACCCAGAACGTGTCGGCCATGTGCGAGATCTCGTCGAGCAGCTGCACGGCCGAGATCCCGGCGCCGACGATCACGACACGCTTGCCGCGGAACTCCTCCGCCGAGACGTAGTCCGCGACGTGGAGCTGCCGGCCGCGGAACCGCTCCTGCCCGCGATAGTGCGGCCAGAAGGGACGTCGCCACGTGCCGGTGGCGTTGACGACGTGCCTTGCGGCCCAGGAGCCGCTGTCGCTCTCGACCACGAGGCGGCCGTCCGAGTCGGCGCGTCGCACCGCCCTCACCCTCACCGGGCGGAGCACGTCGAGCGCGAAGCGCTCCTCGTACGCGGCGAAGTACGCCGGCAGGACGTCGCGGCTGGCGGCCGCCGGGTCGGCGGGCGGAACCGGGAAGCCCGGCAGCTCGTGAATGCCGTTGACCGTCGCCATGCGCAGCGACGCCCACCGGTGCTGCCACGCGCCGCCCGGCCGCACGTCAGCGTCGAGGACGACGAACGACGGATCGGAGGCCGCCGCTCGCGCGAGCGGCACGAAGCCGCGCCGCTGCAGGTGGTAGGCGGCGGACAGGCCAGCCTGCCCGGCGCCGATCACGACGACGTCGACGGGTGCGGGCTCCATACCCCCGACAACCTTCCCCGGCCCGAGGGGATTCCCGGGCCGGGCCGGTGTCAGTTGAGGGCGCGCGTCGACGACGGGATGACGCCACCCCGGTAGAGATCGGCCGCGGTGTCCTGCAGCGCCGTCAGCGCCACGCGCTGCGTCGTCGGGCCGTACGAGATGCGAGCGACCCCGAGCTGCTCGTACTCCGTCGACGAGAGGGCGCCGGGCAGGCCGATGACGCTGATCTTGCGCTCCCCGATGCCGTCCACGAGCTGCCGGGTGACGTCGGCGTTCAGCACTCCCGGTACGAACACGAGGTCGGCGCCGGCGTCGAGGTAGGCGCGCCCGCGCTCGATCGCGTCCGCGATCGACTCCTCCACGGGCCGGTCCCCCGCACGCACGAAGGCGTCGGTGCGGGCGTTGAGCACGAACGGCACGCCCTCGGCCTCACCGGCGGCGACGATGGCCTTCACGGCCGCGACGGCTTCGTCGAGGGGCCGCAGCCGGTCCTCGACGTTGCCGCCCACCACACCCACGCCGATCGCCCGGCGGACGGTCTCGCCCGCGTCGTCGTAGCCGGCGTCGAGGTCGGCGCTCACCGGCAGGTCGCCGGCGGCCTCGACGATGCGGCCGAGCATGTCGAGGGAGACGTCGAGGGGGATGGTGCCGTCACGGTAGCCGAACGACGCGGCGATCGAGTGCCCGGCGGTCGCGATGGCCCGCGTCTCGGGGAGCGCGGCGATGGTCCGGGTCGACACGGCATCCCAGACGTTCACCAGGCGCAGGATCTCGGGGGCGGCGTGCAGCCGGGCGAGGGTCAGTGCTTTCTCGGCGTGAGTGGTCATGGGTTTCACGCTATCGGCGCCCGAGCATGCCGCGGCCCGGTCAGCCCGGATCGATGCGTCCGTCCAGGTACCACCACCGCCCGCTCTGCGTGACGAACCGGCTGCGCTCGTGCAGCACGCCACGCTCGGCGCCGGACCGCCAGCCGGCGCGGAACTCGACGATCCCGCGCTTGTCGCCCTCCGCCCCGGCGTCCACCTCGATGATCTCCAGGCCCGTCCAGCGCTGCGCGGGGTCGAGGGTCAGCTCCTCGGGCCGGGTGCCCGGATGCCACGTGTCGAACAGGTGACGCTCGTCTCCGACGACGAAAGCGGTGTAGCGCGAGCGCATGAGGCGCTCGGCCGTCGGGGCCGGAGTCCCGCGCAGCAGCGGAGCGCAGCATCCGCCGAAAGCGTCTCCGCTGCCGCACGGGCAGGGGTCGGTGTTTGCGACGCGCGGGAAGCCGGTTCCCGGCCCGCCGCGGGCGGCGCCGGACGGCATGTCACGCACCCGCCTTCTCGGCGCACGAGACGCAGCGGGTCGCGAAGGGGCGCGCCCGGAGGCGCGCGATCGGGATGCCTCGCCCGCAGTCCACGCAGACCCCGTAGGTGCCCGCCTCCCAGCGCCGGACAGCCTCGTCGATCTCCCCGATCTCCCTGCGCGCGGCCTCGGCCAGACCGACGGCGCGCGCCCACTCGCCCGACAGCGTGACACCCTCGGGGTCGTGCTCGTCGTCGGCGACATCGGCACCGCGGTCGGCGCGGAGCTCGGCGAGCGTGTCGTCCAGCGTGGCCAGGCGGGCCGACGCCGCGTCGTGCAGCTCGTCGAGGAGCGCGCGCAGCTCGCGCCGGCCCGCGGCGGTGGTCATCGCACGAGGATACGCCCGGATGCCGCGACCGCCGCGGCGGCGTGCCGTGGACGATCCCGGCGCGGCCGCGTGGCGGCGCCCCGGCAGTGCCCGCGCGCGCGTCCGGTGTTTGCACGGCGGAGGCATGGCCGGCTCCCAGGCGGGAGTGCCACCATGGTTGCGTTCACGAGGCGGAGCTGTCCGGTTTCGTCTCGTGCACCGAACGGCGATGCGTCTCGCCCGGACCGTGCGTCCCCCTAGCGCCGGCTTCCCGCGGACCCGCCCGAAGCCGGCGATCCGAGCCCCCGTCGTGATCGCCGGCTTCTCTGTCTTCGGGTGTGGATAACTCGCGAGCCGCTCGCTGCGTGCCGGTTACCGTGGGGGCGTGAGGAATCGCGCGCTCGCAGTCATCGGCACTGCGGTGCTGCTCGCCCTGTCCGGGTGCACGACCCCCGAGCCCGCCACGCCTACTCCCACGGCGGCCTTCTCCACCGAGGAAGAAGCCTTCGCCGCCGCCGAGGAGACCTACCGGGCGTACGTGGATGCGCTGAACCAGGTCGATCTGAGCGACCCGGAGACGTTCGAGGGCGTCTACGAGTGGACGACCGGCGAGGCCAATGCCGGCGAGCGGCGGTCGTTGACAACAATGCACGCCGACGGATGGCGTGTGAGCGGCGACACCGCGATTCAGTCGCTGGACTTGGGCAGCGCGGATCGATACTCCGGGGTTGTAACCCTGCACGTGTGCTCCGACGTCAGCGCGGTAGACGTCGTGGATGAGAACGGCGCCTCTGTCGTCGCAACGGACCGCCCGACCGCTCAGGCGAGTCGCGTGACGCTGGTGACAGTCTCGGCATCCGACACAGGGTTGCTTATCTCGAATATCGGAGGGAGCAGCCACCAATGTGGCGGCTAGCTCTTACGGCCACGCTCGTCATCGCGAGCGTTGCGACTCCCTCGCTGGCTAGCGCCGGCCAAGGCGGCTGCTACAGCGACAGCAGCTGGACGGGCGTCTGTGCATCGAATGACGGAACCCAGGTCGATCTTGCTGGAGATCGGCATGAACGCGGAAGCCGTGACAATGCGAATAGGGCGCCCTCGCAAGACGGCGTCAATCTGACACCCGATCATCCCTCCCCCGCGCCGCCCGAGGACTGCGGGCCGCTGAACCGCTGCATCGAGTACAGCGTGGTGGGGATCCCCGACGTGACGCTCGCCGATCTCGCCTCGTTCCGCCCCTCGCCGCCGACCCTCGGCGGCGAGCCGGCCGGCTTCGGGGTCGTGGGCATGCCGACGAACCTGGTGGCGACGGCATCCGAGGAGCGCATCCCGGGGACCGTGCTGGGCTGGGACGTGACGGTGCGGTTCCTGCCGACCGCGTACGTGTTCGACCACGGCGACGGCACCGTCGGACGCTCCACGACCGGGGGCGCGTCGTGGACGTCGCTCGGACAGGGGCAGTTCACGCCGACCGCGACGAGCCACGTGTACCGGGAGCGCGGCACCTACGACGTGTCGGTGACCGTCGAGTACGCGGCATCCGTCGACTTCGGCAGCGGCGCGTGGCACGCCGTGCCGGGTGTCGTCCGCGCGGCCGGGCCGGGCTACGGCGTCCGCATCGTCGAGGCGCGCACAGCGCTCGTCGACCGGACGTGCGCCGAGGACTCCTCCGCGGCGGGCTGCTGAGCGCCGAACCCGATGGCAGCGCGCAGCCGGCCGGCGAGACGCGCGAGCGCCCGCAGCGGCACGCCGATGACGAGGGCGACCGCACCCGCCGGAGAGGTGTCGCCGCGTCCGAGGGCGACCTTCCGCTCCCACGCATCGCGGAGGGCGCCGCCGCGCCGTGCGAAGGCGGCGCGCCCCGGCAGCATCCCGGCCCGGCGCGCCGTGACCAGCTCCTCGACCCGGTCGGCCCAGTCGTCCTCGGCCGGATCGTGGAAGTAGTTGTCGTCGAGCCACTCGGGGGCGGGATGGCGGAACCGCCGCGCGACGACGTCGTGCTCGGAGGCCAGCAGATCCGCCTCGGCGAGCGTCTCGTTGATCAGCTGCGGCGACACTCCGTAGGTGTCCAGCGCGATGACGGGGATGCCGCGGGCGACCGCCTCGATCGCGGCGGTCGAGCTGACCGTCACGAGCCCCTCGGCGGTCGAGAGCGCCTCCCCCATCGGGCCCGTCGAGGTGACGAGGTTGGGCGGCAGCGGCCCCAGCGAGGCGAGCAGCTCGGGGTATCCGTCCTGCTCGAGGTGGGTCTGGTGCTCCCCGCTCGCGGCCCGCAGCTTCACTACCACCCGCCGCGACGGATCGGCGACGGCCGCCCGCACCATGAGCCGCGCGATCCCGAGTCGGTCGGAGCGGTCGGCGGGCACTTTGGCCTGCGGGGCGAAGACGAGGTCGGTGCCGCCCGTCGCCCCGCGCTCATCGCGCGCGCCTGTCCCCGCCACCGCCGCGCCGCGTGCGAACGGCAGCGTCGCGAGGGCGTAGCGGTGCGCGTAGCCGGTGCGTGCCGACAGGGCGGCGAACTCGCGCAGCTCGCGTCGGGAGTGCACCACGAACAGGTCGCACTGCAGGCGGTACACGACGGCCTTGCGCGTGGCGGGGATCGCGATCCCGGGCAGCCCCGTGACCACGACAGGACGCGGCGCCAGGGCGGCGACATCCCGGGCGAGCACACGGACGAGCGGCCCGCGCGCACCGAGGACGACGACGTCGGCGCGCAGCTCCGACAGCCGCGCGGCGAGCCCGTCGTACGTCACGCGCTCGACCCGGTCACGATCCAGGCCGCTGCCCCGGAGCGCCGCGCGCAGCTGCGGTGCGCTGACCACGAGCGGCGTCTCGAGCACCAGGAGCGAGGCATCCCACCGGTCCGCGACGCCGCCGAGCAGCGCCGCGGCCCACTTCACGTACGAGTCGGTGTCGGCGATCGCGACGATCCGCAGCCGCGCGCCGTCGCCGGTCGTCGCCGTCACGCCGGCACGCGGCGCAGCTTCGCCATCGGCGCGAGCTCGCCGGGGTACACGCGCTTGACGCCGTCGCCGAGCGCGGCTTCGATGACGCGGATGTCGCGCACGAGGTGCGCGAGGCCCGTCGGCTCGAGCGACGCCGCGTGGTCCGAGCCCCACATGGTGCGGTCGAGGGTGATGTGCCGCTCGACGGCCACCGCGCCGAGGGCGACCGCGGCGAGCGAGATCTGCAGCCCGCGCTCGTGCCCCGAGTACCCGACGGGCACGCCCGGATACCGGTCGCGCAGCGTCGGGATCATGCGCAGGTTCGCCTCGGCAGGCTCCATCGGGTAGGTCGAGGTGGCGTGCATCAGCAGCAGGCGGTCGGTTCCCACGATGTCGATCGCCGCGTCGATCTGCTCGATCGTCGACATGCCGGTGGAGAGGATCACGGGCTTGCCGGTGTCGCGCAGCGCCTCCAGCAGCTCGCGGTCGGTCACCGATGCCGACGCCACCTTGTGGGCGACGACGCCGAGGTCCTCGAGGAACGCGATGCTCGGCACGTCCCACGGCGAGGCGAACCACTCGAGGCCGCGCAGCAGCGCGTGATCGGAGATCTCGATGTACTGATCCCGGTCGAACTCCACGCGCCGGCGGTACTCGAGGTACGACATCGTGCCCCACGGGGTCTCGCGGGCGACGTCGCGCATGTGCTCGGGCGTCGCGATCTCGGGGGTGCGCTTCTGGAACTTCACCGCGTCCGCGCCGGCGTCGGCGGCGACGTCGATGAGCCGCTTGGCGAGCTCGACGTCGCCGTTGTGGTTCAGTCCGATCTCGGCGATGACGTAGGCGGGGCGTCCGCCCCCGACGACGCGGGATCCGATGGTGACGGTCATGAGGCCTCCAGTGGTGCGGTGGGGTGATCGGATGCCGCATCGGCGGCGTGTTCGTGGACCTGTCGGGGTGCTCCTGCGGGCGTCGCGGGGCTGCGTCCGGCGAGCACGCGCTCGGCGAGGTCCCGGACGGCGCCGGAGCCCCCGGGCCGGTCGAGGACGACGCGCGCGGCGGAGAGCACGAGCGGGTGCGCGTCGGGGACGGCGACCGGCCACCCGACGAGCTCGAGGCAGGAGAGGTCGTTGACGTCGTTGCCGAGATAGGCGATGCGGGAGAGCGGGATGCCGCGCCCCTTCGCCCAGTCGCGCAGGACGGCCGCCTTGTCGGCCGCTCCCTGCCGCACCTCGACGCCGAGCTTGCGGCCGCGCGCGGCGACGACCGGGTTCGCCTCGGTGGAGAGGATGAGGAAGGGGATGCCGGCCGCACGCAGCAGCGACACGCCCATGCCGTCGGACCTGCTGACGGCGACCGACTCGATGCCGTCCTGATCGACCCGCACCCGGTCATCGGTGTGCACGCCGTCGAAGTCGGTGACGACGGCGTCGACAGGGATCGCCGCGCCGTGGCCGTCGGGCGCCCGGTCGATCAGGCCGGCGACCGCGCGGGCCGTCTCGAGCTCCTGGAGGCTGTCGATCTCGATCGCCGTGCGCGGGTCGACCTCGACGATGCCGATGCTGCCGAAGAAGCGGTGGCGAGCGGCGCGGAGACCGGAGGCCCGCAGGACGTAGAAGCCGCCCGTCTCGAGGTGGTGCGGATCGCGGTCCTGGCGGCGCGGGCGCACGTCGGCGTCGTGGTTGATGGCCTCCGCCGCGCCCCCGCCGCCCTTCCGCCACAGGAACCCGTAGGTCTCGACCGCGGAGAAGACGCTGTCGCGCCGGCGGGAACGCACGAGCTGCACCGCGGTGGTCAGCGCGTCGACGTCGAGGAACGGCGACGTCGCCTGCAGGAAGGCCACGATCCCCGCATCCACCCGCCGCGCCTCGAGCACGTCGAGGGCGTGCAGCAGCGCGCTCTCGGAGCCGGCCTCGTCGCCCGAGAGGTCGGCGGGGCGCTCGACGATCTCGGCGCCCCACTCGGCGGCGACGGCGGCGATGTCGGCGTCGTCGGTGGTCACCACCACGCGGTCGATGGCGGGGCATCGGCGAGCGGCGTCGACGGCGCGCGCCACCAGCGGCACCCCGCCCACGCGCTGCAGGTTCTTGCGCAGGATGCCCTTCGACCCGCCCCGCGCGGGGATGATCGCGACGGCCTCGCTCATGCGGCCGCCCTTCGCGCGGAGGGCCGCGCGGCGCCCGTGCGCACGACGGCGCCCGTGCCCGCCAGCACCAGCGGAAGCGTCGTAGCGGTGCTCGACGGCAGCGTATGGACGTCCAGCGCCTCGCGGGCGCCCGCGAGCACCAGCTCGACCGGCAGCCCTGTCGTATGGATCCGCACCCCGGGCAGCGTCGCGACGGCGTCGAGCTGCTCCTGCGACTCGCGGCGATGCGGCAGATAGACCGCGGCGCCGGCCGTGGCATCCCGCACCCAGCGCAGGTAGTCCACCAGCATCATGCGGCCGTCGACCGGCAGCGCACTGCCGAGCACGATGCGCGGCCCGAGCTCGGGCGCGGCGGGCGCCGTCGCGCGCGTCCAGGAGAAATCGTGTCGACGGATGCCGAAGCCGCGGTCGGCCAGCGCGTCGAAGCGGTCCCCGCCCAGGTCGAAGGCGGTGAACACGCTCACCCGCCGCGCCGCGGCGCGACGGTGCACCAGCTCCGCGGCCAGCGGGGCGACCATCGTCGTGAGACCTCGCTCGTCGACGTGCGGCCGCGCGTACGGGCGCCGGCCCAAGAGCGTGTCGGCGAACGCGACGGCGAGTCCGCCGTCGTCGAGGAACGTGATCCGACGCGGCCGCAGGACGGCGGCGGCCAGACGGAACTGCCCCGAGAAGCCGTCGCCCACGAGCCAGTGGTCATGGCGGGCGAGCAGGCTCCACGGGATGCCGAGGTAGGGCGCGAGCTCGCCGAACGCGGCCCCGCGGGCGAGCAGCTCGTCGGCGGTCGCCGAGATCTGCGCCGTGAGGCGCCCGGCGACCGGGACCGCCGTTCGATGCGCGGCGGCCCACTCGGCGGCGCCGATGAGCTGGAGCGGCGACTCCACCCACGCCAGCACGTCCTCGCGGCCCATGGCGTCTCCTCTCCCCGCTGTCTCCCCACGGTGGGCGCGAGACGTGAACGCGACGGGTGCCGGCAGGCGACCGACGGAGGTCCGGCGGGTGAACGACGCGTGCCGCGGCCCGGTGGGCGCGCCGTCGGATCCGCGTGCCAGGATGAACGCGTGACAGAACGCCTCATGCTGCTGGACTCCGCCTCGCTGTACTTCCGCGCGTTCTACGGCGTCCCCGACACCGTGCGGGCGCCCGACGGCACGCCCGTGAACGCGGTGCGCGGCTTCCTCGACATCATCACGAGGCTCGTGTCCACCTACCGCCCCTCCCACCTCGTCGCCTGCTGGGACGACGATTGGCGGCCGCAGTGGCGGGTCGATCTCATCCCCACCTACAAGACGCACCGCGTCGCCGAGGTCGTCGCCGGCGGGCCCGACGTCGAGGTCGTCCCCGACCCCCTCGAGGTGCAGGTGCCGGTGATCCGCGAGGCGCTGGACACCCTCGGCATCCGGATCGTCGGCGCGGCGGCTCATGAGGCCGACGACGTGATCGGCACCCTCGCGACGACCGCGGCGATGCCCGTCGACATCGTCACGGGCGACCGCGACCTGTTCCAGCTCGTCGACGACGGACGCGACGTGCGCGTGGTCTACACCGCCCGGGGCATGAGCAACCTCGAAGTGCTCACCGACGCGTCGGTCGTGGCGAAGTACGGCGTCCTCCCCTCGCAGTACGCCGACTACGCGACGCTGCGCGGCGACTCGTCGGACGGGCTGCCGGGCGTCGCCGGTATCGGCGAGAAGACCGCGGCCGGCCTGCTCGCGACCCACGGCGATCTCGAGGGCATCATCGCCGCCGCGCAGGCGGGCGAGGGCATGTCGGCGGGGGTGCGCTCCAAGGTGCTGGCGGGTCTGCCCTACCTGGCCGTCGCACCACAGGTGGTCGCGGTCGTCCGCGACCTGCCGCTCGAGGTCCCCGATCCCCGTCTGCGCCCCCTGGACGACAGCGCGAGAGCGGATGCCGCCGCGCTGGCCGAGCGGTGGGCCCTCACCAGCGCGATGACGCGCATCGTCGAGGCCCTGGACGCGCTGTAGGCAGCAGTCGGGCTGTCGTCAGCGGTCGCGCTGCCGTCAGCCGTCGCGCTGCCGTCAGCGGTCGCGGCCCGTCCACGCGCGCAGCCGCTCCAGCGGCCACGTCGTGACGATGCGCTCGGCGGGTACGCCCAGCCGCTCCGCCCGTTCGGCGCCGTAGTCCAGCAGCGAGAGCTGCCCGGGCGCATGGGCGTCCGAATCGATGGAGAAGAGGCATCCGATCTCCAGCGCCAGCGCCATCAGCTCATCCGGCGGGTCCTGCCGCTCGGGGCGCGAGTTGATCTCCACGGCGACGCCGTGCTCGGCGCACGCCTCGAAGACCGCGCGGGGATCGAACGTCGAGGGCGGGCGCGTGCCGCGGGAGCCCTCCACCAGACGCCCGGTGACGTGCCCGAGCACGTCGACGTGCGGGTTGCGCGCCGCCGCGACCAGGCGTCTGGTCATCGGCACGCGCTCCATGCGCAGCTTCGAGTGGGCCGAGGCCACCACGACGTCGAGCTCTCCCAGCAGCTCCGGCTCCTGGTCGAGCGCGCCGTCCTCGAGGATGTCGACCTCGATCCCCGACAGCAGCGTGAACCCGTCCCCGCTCATCCCCCCGACGACCTCGAGCTGCGCCCGCAGGCGCTCGGGCGACAGTCCGTTCGCTACCCGCAGCCGGGGCGAGTGGTCGGTCAGGGCGAGGTACTCGTGCCCGAGCGACCGCGCGGCCGCCACCATGAGGTCGATCGAGGTGAGGCCGTCGGACCAGTCGCTGTGCGAGTGCAGGTCACCGCGCAGCAGGGGCCGCAGCGACGACGTCCGCTGCACCCCGGCGCGCTCCCGCAGGTCGGCGAGGTACCCGGGCACCTCGCCCGACAGCGCCTGCTGGATGACAGCGAACGTGGACTCGCCGATGCCCTTGCGCCGGCGCAGCGATGCGGCATCCCGCAGCTCCTCGTCGCTCAGCCCCGCGATCGCGTCGGCTGCGGCCCGGAACGCCTTGGACTTGTACCGCGACGACCGCTCGCGCTCGAGCAGCGTCGCGATCTCGGTGAGCGCGTCGTGCGGGTTCACGCGTGGCTGCGGGCGAGGTCAGACGACATTCGCCCGCTTGATCACGACGGGGACGTCGGCGAGGCGGTGGATCGCCCACCCGAACAGGATCGCCAGCACTCCCATGCCGGCGGCGAAGAGCGCGACCCCGTAGGCGACCACGGAGGTGAAGAGCGACGCCCGGAGGAAGGACGCCTGCATCACCGTCGCGCGCACCGGGTCGTCCTGGTCGAGCTCGGCGTAGGTCTTCCCGCCGGACGCCTCCAGCGCGTGCTGGTTGATGATGTCGGCCTGCACATAGGCGGTGAAGGGCCCCGTCACCTGCTGCCCCTGGAACGCCGCGGCGTCATCGGGGATCGTGATGTTCTCGGCCGTCAGCTGGGTGGTGACGCCGATCCAGGCGATGATGCCCACGACGATCAGCAGGATGCCGCCGACGATTCCGAGGATGCCCACGGCCTTCACGAGGCCGACCTTCTTCTCGGGGGGCTCGATCACGTCGGCGGTGCGGGGCTCAACCTGGCTCATGCTGCCTCCTCGGAACGGGACGTCTTGCGCCACACGCTAGCGGGGACGCCGCGCGCCGCGGAAGACCACGCGCCGGGAGGGGTCGCGCCGGGGCTCAGGCCGCGAACGACCGCGTGGCCTCGACCCAGCGGTCGAGCGTCGCCGTCGCGGCGCCGCTGTCGATCGCCAGCGCGGCGTCGTCCCGGGCCTCGGCCAGGCGCTCCAGGATGGGCCGCTGCACCTGCGTCGCATCGCGGAACAGCCGGTACGCGACGATTCCGGCGGCGGCATTCAGCAGCACGATGTCGCGCACGGCGCCCGCCTCGCCGTCGAGCACGCGCCGCACCACCTTCGCGTTGTGCGCCGGGTCGCCGCCGAGCAGGTCGTCGATGTCGGCGAGCGGGATGCCCAGATCGCGCGGGTCGAGGTCGTGCTCGTGGATGTCGCCCCGGCTGACCTCCCACAGCCGGCTGTGGCCGGTCGTGGTGAGCTCGTCCAGCCCGTCGTCGCCGCGGAAGACGAGCGCCGTAGCACCCCGGGTGCGGAAGACCCCCGTGATGAGGGGCACCCGGTCGAGGTGCGCGACGCCGACGGCGTTGGCCTCCGCACGCGCCGGGTTGCACAGCGGGCCGAGGAAGTTGAACACGGTCGGCACGCCCAGCTCGGCGCGCGTGGCGCCGGCGTGACGGAAGCCGGGGTGGAAGGCCGCCGCGAACGCGAACGTGATGCCCGCGCGGGACAGCGTCTCGGCCACCGCCTCGGGCGGGAGCGCGAGGTCGACCCCGAGGGCGGCCAGAACGTCCGACGAGCCCGACGACGAGCTCGCCGCCTTGTTTCCGTGCTTGACCACGGGGACGCCGGATGCCGCGGCCACCAGTGCCGCCATGGTCGAGACGTTCACCGTGCCGAAGCGATCGCCGCCGGTGCCGACGATGTCGAGCACCGCGGCGTCGACGGGGAGCGGGAGGGCCGCCTCGAGGATCGCGTCGCGGAAGCCCACGATCTCGTCGACCGTCTCGCCCTTCGCCCGCAGCGCGACCAGGAAGCCGGCCAGCTGCGAGGGCGTCGCACTGCCCGACATGATCTGCCGCATCGCCCACGTCGACTCCGACACGCTGAGGTCGCGGCGCTCGAGGAGCGCGGTCAGGATCGCCGGCCAGGTGTACAACTCCGCCATAACGAAGAAGCCTAGCCGGGCCCGTGAATCGGAACCTTTTCGTGACACGGCGTCCCGGCGGCGCCGATTCCGCGTCTTCACCACGTGTTCAGGGCAGAGTCGCAGGGAACTCTTAGGTTCTCCTAACTTCACATCCGGCCGAAGAGATGGTCCGCGGTGCGGAACTCTGCGTCCCGAATCGGCCATAATGGGGAGCGTGACGACCTCCACAGCGACCTACTCGCAGGCCATGCGGTCCGTCAAGCGGCCGGATCCGGTCGCTGTCGGCACCATCGTGTGGCTCGGCAGCGAGGTGATGTTCTTCGCGGGCCTGTTCGCGATCTACTTCACCCTCCGAAGCACCTCCCCCGAACTGTGGGCGGAAGAGACGCAGCTTCTGAACATCCCGTACGCGACCGTCAACACGATCATCCTCGTGCTGTCGTCCGTCACGTGCCAGATGGGCGTCTTCGCCGCCGAGCGCTTCCAGCCGTATTCGACCAAGAAGCGCGGCTGGCTGGGCTGGGGCATGGTCGAGTGGTTCTGGCTGACCTTCGCACTCGGTGCGATCTTCGTCTCGGGCCAGGTGTGGGAGTACGCACAGCTCGTCGCCGAGGGCATGCCCATCACGGCCAACGCCTACGCGTCCGCCTTCTACCTGACCACCGGCTTCCACGCCCTCCACGTCACCGGCGGCCTCATCGCGTTCCTGCTCGTCATCGGGCGCGCGTACGCCGTCAAGAACTTCGGGCGCAAAGAGATGACGTCCTCGATCGTCGTGTCGTACTACTGGCACTTCGTCGACGTCGTCTGGATCGCCCTCTTCCTCGTCATCTACTTCCTCAAGTGAGAGCGGAGCTGAACCCCGACATGGCACGAGAGACCACGCGCCGCTCGAAAGGCCGCCGCAGCCCCTGGGCCGCCGCAGCGCTCATCGGCATCGGCCTGCTCATCACCGGCGGCGTCTACGCGGGCGCCTCCGCCGCGATGGCCGCCACGACCACCGAGACCGCGGTGGACTCCGCGCTGACCGTCGAGGACGGCGAGCGGCTGTTCCAGGCCAACTGCGCCACCTGCCACGGGCTCGACGTGCAGGGCACCGAGGACGGCCCGTCGCTCTACGGCGTCGGCGAGCTGGCGGTGCACTTCCAGATGAGCACGGGCCGCATGCCGCTGCAGGCGCAGGGGCCGCAGGCCCCGCAGAAGCCGGTGCAGTTCACCGACGAGCAGATCGAGGCGATCGGCGCCTACATCCAGTCGATCGCACCCGGACCGACCTTCCCCGACGAGGAGGTCCTGGACGGCGAGGGCAACGCGGCCGAGGGCGGCGAGCTGTTCCGCATCAACTGCGCGATGTGCCACAACGTCGCCGGCGCCGGCGGTGCGCTCACCGAGGGCAAGTACGCCCCGGCGCTGCACACCACGACGCCTCTCAACATGTACGCGGCCATGGTCACCGGTCCGCAGAACATGCCGGTGTTCAACGACATGACGCTGACCACCGAAGAGAAGCGCGACATCATCACCTACCTGCTCTACCTGCAGGACAACGAGTCCGCGGGCGGGTTCTCGCTCGGCTCGCTCGGCCCGGTCTCCGAGGGCCTCTTCATCTGGATCTTCGGGATCGGTTCGCTGATCGCCATCACCGTGTGGATCACGGCGAAGTCCAACTGATCGACGAACACCACAGCAACACTTGACGAGGAGCAGCATGGCCCACGTGGACGACCCGCTCGAGCACGAGAGGGCTACCTGGAAGCCCTCCCCCGGGCTCGCCGTCGCGGTCCCCGACCCGGTCACCAACCCTGGCCTCCCCCCGCACCGCGAGCGGATGACCGACAAGGACCCCGCTTCGATGAAGCGCGCGGTCCGCACGGTCTACACCCTGTTCTACCTGTCGATCGCGGGCAGCATCTGGGCGGTCGCCGCCTACATGCTGTTCCCCATCGAGAGCGGGCGGATCGTCGACATCCGCGCGAACAACCTCTTCATCGGTCTCGGCATCGCGTTCGCGCTGCTGGCCATCGGCATCGGCGCGATCCACTGGTCGAAGGCCGTCATGTCCGACAAGGAGTTCGTCGAGCCCCGCCACGCGACCCGCGGACGCGACACGACGCGTGCGGCCGCCATCCAGGCGTTCGCCGACGCCGACGCCGACTCGGGCTTCGGTCGCCGGGTCATGATCCGCAACTCGCTGTTCGCCGCGCTGGCCGCCTCGATCGTGCCCGGTGTCGTGCTGTTCCGCGGCCTCGCGCCCTTCAGCTCCCCCGAGCACCCGCACGCGGGCGACCCGGTGTTCCTCCTCGAGCACACCATGTGGACCGAGGGAATGCGTCTCGCGCACGACCCGACCGGCGAGCCGATCCGCGCCGCCGACCTGACCCTCGGCTCCGCCGTGCACGTCATCCCCGAGGCGCTGGCCGAGCTGTCGCACAGCGAGGGCTACCTCGAAGAGAAGGCGAAGGCCCTCGTCCTCCTCGTCCGTCTGCTCCCCGAGCAGCTGACCGAGCCCGAGGACCGCAAGGACTGGTCGTACGACGGCATCGTCGCCTACTCCAAGGTGTGCACGCACGTCGGCTGCCCGGTCGCGCTGTACGAGCAGCAGACCCACCACCTGCTGTGCCCCTGCCACCAGTCGCAGTTCGACGTGACCGACCAGGCGAAGGTCATCTTCGGCCCGGCCGCCCGCCCGCTGCCGCAGCTGCCCATCACCGTCGACGATGAGGGCTACCTCGTCGCGCGCAGCGACTTCACCGAACCCGTCGGCCCGAGCTTCTGGGAGCGTCATTGAGCACCCCAACCGTCACCCAGCCTGAGGCTCCCGGCGCTCCCGTCTCCTCGAACGGGCGCGACAAGCCTCTCGGCGGCCGCTTCATCGGCGCCACCGCCAACTACATCGACGAGCGCACGAGCCTCTCCGGCTTCGTGAAGGAGCTCGGACGCAAGATCTTCCCCGACCACTGGTCGTTCATGCTGGGCGAGATCGCGATGTGGGCGTTCGTCGTCGTCCTGCTCTCGGGAACGTTCCTGACGTTCTTCTTCCAGGCCTCGATGACCGAGACGCACTACGACGGCGCCTACCTGCCCATGCGCGGCATCGAGATGTCGGCGGCGATGGCCTCGACGCTCGAGATCTCGTTCGACCTGCGCGGCGGACTCCTCGTCCGCCAGATCCACCACTGGGGCGCGCTCGTGTTCGTCGCCGGCATCGGCGTGCACATGCTCCGCGTGTTCTTCACCGGCGCCTTCCGCAAGCCGCGCGAGCTCAACTGGGTGATCGGCTTCGTCCTGTTCGTCCTGGCGATGGGCGAGGGCTTCACCGGATACTCGCTCCCCGATGACGTCCTGTCGGGCAACGGCCTGCGCATCATCGACGGCATGGTCAAGGGCATCCCGCTGATCGGCACGTGGACCTCGTTCCTGCTGTTCGGCGGCGAGTTCCCCGGCACCGCCATCGTCGGACGCCTGTACACCCTGCACATCCTGCTGCTGCCGGCGATCCTGGTGGCCCTGCTGGTCGTGCACCTCATGCTGATGGTGATCAACAAGCACACGCAGTTCGCGGGGGCCGGTCGCACCAACAGCGTCGTCGTCGGCTACCCGATGATGCCCGTGTACATGTCGAAGATGGGCGGCTTCCTGTTCATCACGTTCGGCGTGATCGTGCTCATCGCGTCGCTGTTCACGATCAACCCGATCTGGAACTACGGGCCCTACGACCCGTCCCCCGTGTCCGCCGGCACCCAGCCGGACTGGTACATCGGCTTCGCGGACGGCATGCTGCGCCTCATCCCGCCGGGCTGGGAGGTCGTCTTCCTCGACCGCACGTGGTCGTTCAACATCCTGGTTCCGCTCGGCATCATCGGCATCTTCCTGGTGCTGGTCATCATCTACCCCTTCATCGAGGCGTGGGTGACCGGCGACAAGCGCGAGCACCACATCGCCCAGCGCCCGCGCAACGCGGCCACCCGCACCGCCATCGGCGCGGCCGGTGTCACGTTCTACGCGGTCATGTGGGCGGCGGCGTCGTCCGACATCATCGCCACGCACTTCTGGCTCACGATGGAAGGTGTCATCCACACCCTCCAGGTGCTGCTGATCATCGGCCCGATCATCGCGTACTTCGTCACCAAGCGCATCTGCATCGCCCTTCAGAAGAAGGACCGCGAGATCGTGCTGCACGGCTACGAGTCGGGCCGCATCGTCCGCCTCCCGGGCGGCGAGTACATCGAGGTGCACCAGCCGGTCGACGAGTACGAGCGCTTCAAGCTCGCCGACTTCGACTCCTACGAGCCGCTCGTCGTGCGTCCGAACGCCAAGGGCCGCATTCCGTGGCACGAGAACCTCCGCGCGTCCATCTCGCGCTGGTTCTTCGAGGACCGCCTCACCCCGGTGACGCAGAGCGAGCTGGACGCGGCGCTGGCCCACCAGCACCACGACCTCGAGCACATCGCGGCGGAGGAAGACCTCGAGCTGCAGGGCGCCCACGAGCGCGCCGGTGTGCCGGATGCCCCGCACAAGCCGATCGATGACGGCAAGCACGGCGAGATCCCGGTGCGCCCCTCGAACGTCATCGTCCCCGAGCCGGATGCAGGCACCAAGGCGCCGCGCAACCGCGAGAAGGAGCCCGGCGCGTAGAGCTCGACGCTTCGCCGACGGATGCCTCGGCACGATCACCCGATCGTGCCGGGGCATCCGTCATGTCGGCCTGATAGGTGCGCGACGACGCCACCTCGTCTCGAACGGCAGGAATCGCACGGCCGGTGTCCGACGTCCGGACGGCCGCCGCGGCGCGCCTGCCTTAGCGTGGAAGCATGATCGACGCGCTCTCGTACTTCTCCGCCAAGCTCGCCCTCGAGACCGATGCCTCCGACGTGTACGCCGCCCAGAAGGCCGGCGAGCAGTTCGTGCTCGTCGATGTGCGGGGCGACGAGGCGTGGGCGCAGGGGCGCGTTCCCGGGGCCGTCCACATGCCGTACCGCGAGATCGCCGAGCGTGCTCTGCAGGAGATCGACCGGTCGACACCGGTCGTCGTGTACTGCTGGAGCCCCGGCTGCAACGCCGGAGCGAAGGGCGCGGTGGAGTTCGCGAAGCTCGGGTACAGCGTCAGGGAGATGATCGGCGGCTACGAGTACTGGGTCCGCGAAGGACAGCCCGTCGAGAACGACGAAGGCCCGCTCCCCCGCGTCTTCGACGCGCAGGTCATGGTCGTGCGCGCGCCCGTGGCCGGCTGAGCGTACCGCTCCCCGGGGTAGCGGCTCGTCCTACAGCCCCTCCATGAAGCGCACGGCGGCGGACCCGTAGAACGCCGTGCCCGCCGTCTCGCCGGCATCGACCCCGGAGTCCGGGAGCACGTCGCACACGACGACCGTCACGTTGTCGTGCGTTCCGGCGGTCAGCGCCAGCTCCACGCACGCACGCGCGGCCTCAGCAGGGTCGGGATGCCAGGCGAGCATCGCGTGGATCTCGGCCTCGGGAACGTAGTCGGTGAGCCCGTCGCTGCACAGCATCCACCTGTCGCCGATGCGCGCCTCGTGCACGTCGACACTGGCCGCGTCGCGCTCCCTGCCGCCCAGCGACGCCGTGATGATGTTCCGGTGCGGATGCGCCAGCGCGTCCTCCGCCGACACCAGCCCCTGCTCCAGCAGCGCCTGGACGAGCGAGTCGTCGCGGCTCTGCTGCACGAGCGCCGCGTCCCGAAGCCGGTACGCACGGGAGTCGCCCGTGTGCGCCAGGAGGAGATCCCCGGCACTCGACACGAACAGTCCGGTGAATGTGGTGGCCATGCCGCTGAGGGTCACGTCCCGCTCCACGTGCGCACGCAGGTCCCAGTTCGCCGCCCGGACGCTCGTCGCCAGCGCCTCCGGCTCCACAGCGCCGACGCGTCCGGCGGCCAGCCGGTGGACGAATGCGGCCGAGGCGAGGTCGCCTGCGGGGCCGCCGCCGACGCCGTCCGCCACGGCAGCACCCCAGGGGGCCGTGAACGCCGCATCCTGGTTCACCGCCCGATGCGGGCCGATGTCCGAGTATGCGGCCGCATGCAGCCGTACGCGGGGTCCCGTCGGTGACGGAACCCCGCGTACGTCGCGCGAGAAGTCGCTCAGTTCGGCTGATCCCGGATCAGCGGGCGAAGTAGCCGCGGTAGTACTCGTAGACCCAGCCGACGATCGCGACGACGAAGACCGCGATGCCGATCGGCATGAGCCAGGCGCCCACCGCGAGGCCGATCATGGCGAGAGCCGCCGAGAACGCCAGGACGATCGGCCACCACGACCACGGGCTGAACTCGCCGAGCTCGGGGTCGCCGTCGTCGATGTCCGCCGTGAGCAGGTCCTCGGGCAGCTCACCGCCCTGCGCCTTGTGCACCTTGCCCACGTAGAACGCGATGAGCGCGGCCATGAAGGCGGTGAACAGCAGGGCGATGCTGCCGACCCACTCGATCGAGAGGGTGACCGTCTCCCACATCTGCTGGCCGCCGGTGGCGTTGGTGTCCCAGTGCGACAGCAGGTTCCACGCGGTGTACACCACCGCGACGACGAGGAAGAAGGCGGACAGCAGCCACCAGAGTCCGGCGTTGGTACGCACTTACTTCACCTCTCCCTCGGCGAGGTCGACAGTCGGGGCTTCGGGAGCGTCCTTGGCCGGCCCGACGCCCACGGGGATGCCCGCCTCGGGGTGGTTCAGGTCGAACGCGGGACGCTCGCTGCGGATGCGCGGGATCGACGTGAAGTTGTGGCGCGGCGGCGGGCAGGAGGTCGCCCACTCGAGCGATGCCCCGTAGCCCCACGGGTCGTTCACGGTGACCTTCGGCGCCTTGCGGGCGGTGATCCACACGTTGAACAGGAACGGGATCATCGAGGCGCCGAGGAGGATGGCGCCGACCGTCGAGACCTGGTTCTGCCACGTCCAGCCGTCCGCCTCCGAGTAGTCGGCGTAGCGGCGGACCATGCCGTCCACGCCCAGCCAGTGCTGGATGAGGAAGGTCATGTGGAACCCGATGAAGAGCATCCAGAAGTGGACGTACCCCAGACGCTCGTTCAGCATCTTGCCCGTCCACTTGGGCCACCAGAAGTAGAAGCCGGCGAACATCGCGAACACGACGGTGCCGAACACGACGTAGTGGAAGTGCGCGACCACGAAGTACGAGTCGGACAGGTGGAAGTCCAGCGGCGGCGATGCCAGGATGACGCCGGTGAGACCGCCGAAGACGAACGACACCAGGAAGCCGAGCGCGAACACCATCGGCGTCTCGAACGTCACCGAGCCTCGCCACATCGTGCCGATCCAGTTGAAGATCTTCACGCCCGTGGGCACCGCGATGAGCATGGTCATGAGGGCGAAGAACGGCAGCAGCACTCCACCGGTGACGTACATGTGGTGCGCCCACACGGCGACCGACAGCGCCGCGATGGCGATCGTCGCGTAGACGAGCGTCTTGTAGCCGAAGATCGGCTTGCGGCTGAAGACCGGGAAGATCTCCGACACGATGCCGAAGAACGGCAGCGCGATGATGTACACCTCGGGGTGGCCGAAGAACCAGAACAGGTGCTGCCACAGCAGCACGCCGCCGTTCTGCGGGTCGTAGATGTGGGCGCCGAGCACGCGGTCGGCGGCGGCGGCCAGGATCGCCGCGGCGAGCACGGGGAACGCCATCAGGATCAGGATGCTGGTGACCAGCGTGTTCCACGAGAAGATCGGCATCCGCCACATGGTCATGCCGGGCGCGCGCATCGTGATGATCGTCGTGATGAAGTTCACGGCACCGAGGATCGTGCCGAAGCCGCTCATGCCGAGCCCGAGCATCCAGAGGTTGCCGCCGGCGCCGGGCGAGAACGAGGCGTTCGCGAGCGGCTGATAGGCGAACCAGCCGAACGACGCGGCGCCCTGCGGGGTGAGGAAGCCGGCGACCGCGATGGTCGAGCCGAACAGGAACAGCCAGAATGCGAACGCGTTCAGGCGCGGGAAGGCGACGTCGGGGGCGCCGATCTGCAGCGGCAGGATCGCGTTGGCGAAGCCCGCGAACAGCGGCGTCGCGAACATCAGCAGCATGATCGTGCCATGCATGGTGAACAGCTGGTTGTACTGCTCCTTGGTCGGGATGATCTGCATCCCCGGCTCGAACAGCTCGGCGCGGATGATCAGCGCCATCACCCCGCCGAGGAGGAAGAACAGGACCGACGAGATGAGGTAGAGGTAGCCGATCGTCTTGTGGTCGGTGGAGGTGATCCACTTGACGATGATGTTGCCCTTGTCCTCGACGCGCGTGGCGCTGAGCAGCGCAGCCTGACGCGGCGGCAGGGTGGTCGGGCGACCCTGCGTCGGTTCCTGAAGCGGAAGCGTCGTCGCCATGATCAGTTGTCTCCCTCTTCCTCGGACGCCTCGCCCGATCCCGTGCCCGGGAGGTTCTGGAGGCGGTCGTAGGCGTCGTTGATGTCGCCGGTCTGGCCGGCGTCGCGGAGCGTCGCGAGGTACTCGTCGTACTCGGCCTCGCTCACGACCTCCACGTTGAACAGCATCATGGAGTGGTACTCGCCGCAGAGCTCGGCGCACTTGCCGGCGTAGCTGCCCTCGCGGGTGGGCGTGAAGGACCAGTAGTTGTCCTTCCCGATGTACATGTCCTTCTTGTACAGGAAGTCGATGATCCAGAAGGAGTGGATGACGTCGCGCGACTGGAGCTTGATCTTCACCGTCTGGTCGACGGGGAGGACCAGTGTCGGCAGGTCGCTGACGACGTCGCCGCGCTCGTCGGTCTCGGCCTGGACGCCCATGGTCCACACCGTGTCGTCCTCGGACTCGCCCTCGTACTGGAAGTCCCACGACCACTGCTTGCCGATCGCCGTGATCTCGACGTCCGGGTCGTCGTACTGCGTCTCGAGGATCGTCTGGTCGCGCGCGGTGAATGCGAAGAACCCGATCACGAGGATGAGCGGCACCACCGTGTAGAAGATCTCGATGGGCATGTTGTAGCGCAGCTGGACCGGAAGTCCCATCTGGCCCTTGCGACGCCGGTACGCGATCGCCGCCCAGCCCATGAGACCCCACGTGATGACGCCCACGACGAGCAGCACGATCCACGAGTTGACCCAGAGCCCGCTCACCATGTCGGTGCGGTTCGTGGCCGCCTGGCCGTCTTCGGTGAACCCGGGCAGGAAGCCGTTGAGCTCGGTCGGGGTGCATCCGGCGAGGACTGCAGCCGCCGCGATCCCGAGCGGGAGAACGGCCCAGCGGATACGGCGTTTCGAAGGCACGTTGCACCTTTCCGATCACGAACAGGACTCCTGCAAGTCTAGGGCAAGCGCCCAGGCCATTCAGGCCATTCACTCAGGCTGAATCGGCGTGCGAAGACGAAAAAGGCGGGCCCGGGCGCCATAAAAAGGCGCACCGGACCCGCCGCGAAGTGCTCGGATCCTCAGCCGACCGTCGGTCGGCGCTGACTCAGTGGAAGCTGTCGCCGCACGCGCACGAGCCGGCGGCGTTCGGGTTGTCGATCGTGAAGCCCTGCTCCGAGATCGTGTCCTTGAAGTCGATGGTGGCGCCGTCGAGGTACGGGACGCTCATGTCGTCGATGATGACCTCGACGCCGTCGAAGTCCACCGTCTTGTCGCCGTCGAGATAGCGCTCGTCGAAGTAGAGCTGGTAGATCAAGCCGCTGCATCCGCCCGGCTGGACGGCGACGCGCAGACGCAGGTCGTCGCGTCCTTCCTGCTCGAGCAGGCTCTTCACCTTTCCGGCGGCGGCATCGGTCAGCAGCACACCGTGGTCGCGGGCGGTCTGCTCGGTCGTCAGTGCGGTGTCGGTCATGGCACTCCTCCGGACGGGCCGCCGAGGCGATCGGCGGCGGGATGCCTCGATTGTACGCGCGCCCGCCGGGAGGAGGCTCCGCGACCCCGGTTTGCGGTACGGCGACCCACGGCCTACCCCTCGTGCGGGGTCCGGCCGTCGAGCTTCTCCAGCAGGAGCGCCTCCGCGAGCACCGCGTTGCGGAACGTGTCCAGGTGCAGGGACTCGTTGGGGCTGTGCGCCTTCGAGTGCGGGTCCTCCACGCCGGTGACGAGGATCTGCGCACCAGGGAACTCGCGCACGAGGTCGGCGATGAACGGGATCGACCCGCCCACGCCGATGTCGACCGGCGCGACCCCGTAGCCCTCGTGGAGCGCCTCGCGTGCCGCCGCGACGGCCCAGCCGCTCGTGTCGACGAGGAAGGCGTCTCCGTAGTCCTGGTCGCTGAACTCCAGCTGCGCGCCGAACGGCGCGTGTGCGCGCAGGTGCGCCTCGATGGCCACGTAGGCCTCGCGCGCCGGCTGCCCAGGGGCGATGCGCGCGCTGATGACCACCGAGACCTCGGGCGTGAGCGTGTTCGAGGCGTTCACGACGCTCGGCGCGTCGATGCCCGTCACCGTGATCGACGGCTTGTTCCAGATGCGGCCGAGGATCGTTCCGCGGCCGACGGGCGAGACGCCGTCGGGAAGGCCCGCCTCGTCGCGCAGGGTCTCCTCGCTGTACGGAGGGGTCTCGGCATCCCGCTCGGTCAGGCCCGCGACGGCGACCGCGCCGTCGGCGTCCCAGAGCGTCGCGAGGAGCTTCACCGTCGCCATCATGGCGTCGGGCACCGCTCCCCCGAACATCCCGGAGTGGGATGCATGCTCGAGCGTGCGCACGCGCAGCGTGAACCGGGTGTTGCCGCGCAGCGACACCGTGAGCGCCGGCGTCTTGTCGTCCCAGTTGCCGGAGTCCGCCACCACGATCACATCGGCGCGCAGGGCGGCGGCGTTGTCCGAGAGGAACTGGGCGAAGGAGCGGGATCCCGCCTCCTCCTCGCCCTCGAAGAAGAGTGCGACCCCGAGGTCGAAGTCCTCGCCCAGCGCCTCCTTGAGCGCGCGGAGCGCGGCGACGTGCGCCATGATGCCGGCCTTGTCGTCGGCGGCGCCGCGCCCGTAGAGACGGCCGCTGCGCACCGTGGGCTCGAACGGCGCCGACTCCCAGAGCGCCTCGTCGCCGACGGGCTGCACGTCGTGGTGCGCGTAGAGCAGGATCGTCGGGCGGCCGTTGCGGGCCGCGCGCGTCGCCAGCACGGCGGGGTTGCCCTGCTCCCCCGTCTCCGGGATGGTCGCGCGGCGGATCTCGACGGTCTCGAACAGCCCGGTCTCGCGAACGAGCTCGGCCACCGCCTCGGCGCTGCGCTGCACCGCTGCCGGGTCGAATCCGGGGAAGGCGATGGAGGGGATGCGCACGAGGGTGCCGAGATCGGCCAGGGCGGAGGGGATGCCGGAGGCCGCCGCGTCACGCACAGCATCCTGTCGGGAGAGCTCAGAGGTCATGCGGGTAATCTTAAGTGCACCCCTTCTCCGCACTCGAGGATGATCCGTGGCCAAGAACTCCGCCCCCGTTCCGAACGACGCTCCCAGCGAGGGAACCGTCCTGAACGGCACGTCCGCCGGCAAGGGCCGCGCCACGCCGTCCCGCGCCGAGCGGGAGGCCGCCCGCAAGCGGCCGCTCGTGCCCGACACGAAGGAGGCGAAGGCCCGCGCCCGCGCCGACCTCGCCGCCCAGCGCGAGAAGGCCCGTCTCGGCATGGCGGCCGGCGACCCCCGCTACCTCCCGGCGCGCGATCAGGGCGCCCAGCGCAAGTTCGCCCGCGACTGGGTGGACGCCGGATGGCACCTCGGTGAGGCCGTGATGCCGGCCATGGTGCTCGTCATCCTCGCCACGTTCCTGCCCATCGCCGCGCTGCAGTACTACGCGTTCGTCGGTCTGTGGATCTTCATCCTCTTCGTCATCGGCGACATGGTGATCACCTCGATCTCGGTCAAGCGCGCCGTGAAGAAGAAGTTCGGCGCCGACAAGATGGAGAAGGGCCTCGGCTGGTACGCCGCGATGCGCACCGTCCAGATGCGCTTCCTCCGCCTGCCCAAGCCGCAGGTCAAGCGCGGCCAGAAGCCCGCCTGAGCGCGGCGCCTCCCCGGCCCAGCCCGCCCAGCGCGCTCAGCGTCGCCCGACGAGCCCGCGGTTGATCTGACGCGCCCAGAGCGGGCCGCGGTAGAGGAACGCCGTGTAGCCCTGCACGAGCGTGGCACCGGCATCCAACCGTTCCTGAACGTCGGCGGCCGTCTCGACGCCGCCGACCGAGATGACGCAGAAGTCCGCGGGAACGCCCGCGCGCAGCAGCCTCAGCACCTCGAGCGAGCGCACCTTCAGCGGCGCACCCGACAGTCCCCCCTCACCCGCCGCGGCGACGGTCCCGGGGTTTGTGATCAGCCCGTCGCGCGAGACCGTCGTGTTGGTGGCGATGATGCCGGCGAGGCCCGCGTCCACGGCGAGCCCGGCGATCGCGACGATCTCGTCATCGGGCAGATCGGGGGCGATCTTCACCAGCAGCGGGGTCGCGCCGGCCGCCTCGCGGACCGCCTCCAGGAGCGGACGCAGCGTCTCGGCGGCCTGCAGGCCGCGCAGGCCGGGCGTGTTCGGGGACGAGACGTTCACGACGAGGTAGTCCGCGAGCGGAGCCAGGAGCGTCGCACTGCGCACGTAGTCGGCGGTCGCGTCGGCCACCTCGACCACGCGGCTCTTGCCGATGTTGACCCCGATCACGCCACGGCGCCTGCGTGCACGCAGCTTGCGCAGGCGGTCCGCGGCCGCCTCCGCCCCGTGGTTGTTGAACCCCATGCGGTTCACGACGGCGCGGTCGGGGATGAGTCGGAAGAGCCGGGGTCGCGGGTTGCCCTCCTGCGGGATGGCCGTGACGGTGCCCACCTCCACGTGCCCGAATCCCAGCGCGAAGAGCCCCGCGGCGCCCTTCACGTCCTTGTCGAATCCGGCGGCCACGCCGAACGGCGAGTCGAACCGGAGGCCGAGCGCGGTGGTGGCCAGCTCCGGCGCCGGGCGCGTCACCGCACGGGCGGCCCATGAGAACGGCGGCACGCCGAGCACCCGGATGACCCGCATCGCGGCGTGGTGGGCGGATTCGGGATCCATGCGCGACAGCACGGTGCGGAAGAGGAGGGGATACATCCCCCCTAGATTATCGGCTCGGCACTCCGGGCCTCGGCGGTCAGTCCCCGGCGACGCCCTCGGCGCGCGCGGGAGCGCGTCCGTGGTCGACGCGGAGCTGCTCGATCGCCGACTCGAAGTCCTCCAGCGAGTCGAACGCCTGGTAGACGCTCGCGAAGCGCAGGTAGGCCACCTCGTCGAGGTCGCGCAGCGGACCCAGGATGGCCAGCCCGATCTCGTTCGCATCCAGCTGCGACGCTCCGGTCTGGCGGATGCTCTCCTCGACGGTCTGCGCGAGCACCGCGAGGTCGGCCTCGGTCACCGGGCGGCCCTGGCAGGCCTTGCGGACCCCCGACATGACCTTCTCGCGGCTGAACGGCTCGATCACGCCGGAGCGCTTGATGACGTTCAGGCTCGCCGTCTCGACGGTGGTGAACCGGCCCCCGCACTGCGGGCATTGACGACGGCGACGGATGCTGAGCCCGTCGTCGCTCGTGCGGGAGTCGATCACCCGCGAATCGGCGTGACGGCAGAAGGGGCAGTGCATGGTGCAGACAGCCTACGCCGGGTCCTCGACGACGGGCTCCTGGCCCTGTCGAGCGCCGAACCTCGCGGTGATCGCCTCGCCGTGCGCGGGGAGCGCCTCCGCCTCGGCGAGGGTGACGATCGCGTCGCGGACGGCCGCCAGCGCGCCGCGGTCGTACTCGATCACCTGCTGCGGGCGCAGGAACGTGGCGGCGGAGAGCCCCGCCGAGTAGCGCGCCTGCCCGCCGGTCGGCAGCACGTGGTTGCTCCCCGCCAGGTAGTCGCCGAGGCTCACCGGCGAGTCGGCGCCCACGAAGACGGCCCCGGCGTGCACGAAGTCCTGCGGGCGCGGGTCGGTCACGTGCAGCTCGAGGTGCTCGGGGGCGTACGCGTTGCTGAACGCGGTGGCGGCGGCGAGGTCGTCGACCAGCACGATCGCGGACTGCGGTCCGCCGAGCGCGGCCGCCACACGCTCCGCGTGGCGGGTCGCCGTTGCGCGCGGCGCGATCGCGGCGACCACGTCCTGCGCGAGGCGCTCCGACGTGGTCACGAGCACGGCAGAGGCCTGCTCGTCGTGCTCGGCCTGGCTGATGAGGTCGACGGCGACGAGGTCGGCGTCGGCGCTGTCGTCCGCGACGATGAGGATCTCGGTGGCGCCGGCCTCGGCATCCGTCCCGACCAGGCCCGCCACGGCGCGCTTGGCGGCGGCGACGAAGTTGTTTCCGGGACCGGTGACGACGTCGACGGGCTCGAGGCGGAGCGCCGGCACGCCGTGCGCCAGCGCGCCGATCGCGCCGGCGCCTCCCATCGCATAGACCTCGGTGACGCCGAGGAGGCGCGCGGCCCCCAGGATCACCGGGTGCACGCGGCCCCCGAATCCGCGCTGCGGCGGCGAGGCCAGGGCGATCTCGGCGACGCCGGCGACCTGCGCGGGGACGACGTTCATGACGACGCTCGACGGGTAGACCGCCTTGCCGCCCGGCACGTAGAGGCCGACGCGGCGGACCGGCTGCCACCGCTGCGTCACCCGGGCGCCCGGGCCGAGCTCGGTCACCGAGGGCGACGGCACCTGCGCGGCGGATGCCTCCCGCACGCGCTGGATGGCCTCCTCCAGTGCCGCGCGGACGGCGGGATCGAGCGCCGCGAGCGCCTCGTCGAGGTGCTCCGCCGGCACCCGGAGGTCGTGGCCGGCCACCCCGTCGAAGCGCTCGGCCTGCTCGCGGAGAGCTGCTTCGCCGCGCGCCGCGACGTCGTCGACGATGTGCGCCGCGGTGGCGAGCGCCTCCTCGCGGGCGGCGGCGGCGCGGGGAACGGTGGCGAGGAGTTCCGCGGGAGACAGCGTGCGTCCCCGCAGGTCGATCGTCCGGAGCATCCTTCTACGGTATCGCGCGGTCGCCGCGGGATCGGTCGTCGCGCCGTCAGCCCCGCGTGACGCCGGAGACGTCGTGCAGGTAGCCGATGCGGCCGTCTTCGTGACGGACGACGAACGCGTCACCGCGGTCCTCGATCACGAGGGCCCACGCGGTCGGGCCGATGCGGAACACCGGGATGCCGATCTCGTCGACGACGTCGCGCTCCTCGGGCACGAGCGCCCAGAAGGCCTGGCTCTGCGGCGTCGTCGCGGCCGCCGGCTCGACCGTGGAGCTCGGGTTCTCGACGTGCTCGAACGACTCGCGCGTCTGCACCGGCTCGGCCACGGTGGGCGCCGTGTCCGCGGCGGCGGCGTCGTCCGCGGCGACGGCATCCGTCTCGCGATCGACCGGGATCACCGTGGTGGTGGCCTCGGCGCTCGAGGCACCGCGGGCGCCGGCCGCATCCTCGCGATCGGGCACGTACGCCGGAGCCGGCTCGTTCGCCGCCGGAGCCGTCTCGGACGCGGAGGGCGCCGCCTCGGGCGGGTACGGCGCGGCGGCCGCCGCTTCGTACGGGGCGGGCTCGTGCTGCTCGGGCGCCCGCTCGGGGCGCTCGACGGGCGGACGCGGGGTGACCGGACGGACCTGCCGCGCGTTGCGGTGCGCCGGAGCCTCGGGGCGCCCCTGGAAGTCCTGGGCGAACGGGGCGATGAACGGCGCGACGACGGTCAGCACCACACCGGCGAGCATGAGGAAGAACTCGACCCACACGACCCACGTCGCGATGAAGAAGCGCTCTTCGGCGAGGGAGACGAAGGAGTGCCACAGGATGTTCAGCCACGTCACGGCGGCGACCGAGAAGGCCACCGACGCGAACTGGTCGATGCCGAGCGAGCCGACGCGGCGGATGCCCTGCGGGGAGAGGCGGCGCAGCACGATGAGGAAGACCGCCACGGTGGGAAGGCCGATGGTCAGCACCCAGTCGATCCCGTGGGTCCACACCGACGGCCCCTCGCCGAGCTCGCCGATGATGGGGAAGAACGAGACGACGAACGCGACGAGCCAGGTGCCGACGAGTGCGACCTCCCGGATCGAGAACGGACCCACCCCGTACTGCGGCTCGTCGGCTGCCGTTCTGTCGACCTGCACGTTCTGATTCTCGTCCGTCACGATGTCTGTTCCTTCCGGCGGGCCCGCGAGGCCCGCGTCGAGCCGATTTTACTCAGCGCGCATGAGACCGCGATGAGACCACGCGATCCACGGCCACATCACGGACGCTCGAACGCGGGCGGGAGCTCAGCCCAGGCACTGCGGCCCCAGCAGGCCCTTGAGCTCGCCGTAGAGGTCCGGGGTGATCCGCACGGTGTGGGGCACCTCGAACACCTTCGCGACGCTGCCGCTGTGCAGCTTGAGCGATACCTCCGTATCGCCGCCGTGACGCTGCAGCGTCTGCAGCAGCTCGCCGATCACGTCCTCGCTCGCCCGTCTCTCGGGCATGACGAGCACGAGGGAGCCGGATTCGTCCAGCGACCCGAGGTCGGGCGTGAAGGCCGACTGCGCGTGCAGGTTCATGCCGTCGTCGCGGCGCGACACCCGTCCCCGCACGACCAGGATCGCATCTCCCTGCAGCATGTGCTGGAACTCGGTGTAGGTCTTGCCCATGAACATGACGGTGATCTCGCCGTCGAAGTCCTCGACGGTGATCATGCCGTACGGGTTGCCGCTCTGCTTGGCCACGCGATGCTGGACGCTCGTGACCAGGCCCGCGACCGTGACCTGGTCGCCGTCGCCGATGTCCTCGGAGGCGAGGAGGTCGTGGATGCTCGTGGAGGCGTGCTTCGCGAGGGGGATCTCGAGCCCGGCCAGCGGGTGGTCCGACACGTACAGGCCCAGCATCTCGCGCTCGAACGCCAGCTTGTCCTTCTTGGTCCACTCGGGACGCTCGGGGACCTTCGCCGCCTGCTGCGGCTCGTCCTCGCCCCACAGCGAGTCGAAGTCGAAGCCGACCTCGCCGTTGGCCTCGCGGCGCTTGTCGAGCACGGCCGCCTCGGTGGCGTCCTCGTGGATCTCCATGAGCGCGCGGCGGGTGGAACCGAGCGAATCGAACGCCCCCGCCTTGATGAGCGACTCCACCGTGCGCTTGTTGGCGACGGGGACGGGCACCTTGGCGAGGAAGTCGTGGAACGACGTGAACGGCGCATCGGCCCGCGCCTCGACGATCGCATCGACCACGTTGGTGCCGACGTTGCGGACGGCGCCCAGCCCGAAGCGGATGTCTTCGCCGACGGCCGCGAAGTACCGGATCGACTCCCCGACGTCGGGCGGCAGCACCTTGATGCCCATGCGACGGCATTCGTTGAGGTACACGGCCATCTTGTCCTTCGAGTCGCCCACACTCGTCAGCAGCGCGGCCATGTACTCGGCCGGATAGTGCGCCTTCAGGTACGCGGTCCAGTACGACACCAGGCCGTAGGCGGCCGAGTGCGCCTTGTTGAAGGCGTAATCGGAGAACGGGAGCAGGATGTCCCACAGCGCCTTGATCGCGTCGTCGCCGAACCCGCGCTCCTTCATGCCGCCGGAGAAGCCCTCGTACTGCTTGTCGAGCTCGGACTTCTTCTTCTTGCCCATCGCGCGGCGGAGGATGTCGGCCTGTCCGAGGGAGAAGCCCGCCACCTTCTGGGCGATCGCCATGACCTGCTCCTGATAGATGATCAGGCCGTAGCTGATGTCGAGGATCTCTCGCAGCGGCTCCTCGAGCTCGGGGTGGATGGGCGTCACCTCCTGCTGGCCGTTCTTGCGCAGGGCGTAGTTGATGTGCGAGTTCGCGCCCATGGGCCCGGGCCGGTACAGCGCGATGACGGCGGAGACGTCCTCGAAGTTGTCGGGCTTCATCAGCCGCAGCAGCGACCGCATCGGCCCGCCGTCGAGCTGGAACACCCCGAGGGTGTCACCCCGCGTGAGCAGGTCGTACGCGGCGCGATCGTCGAGGGCGAGATGCTCGAGGTCGAGTTCTTCGCCCCTGTTCATGCGGATGTTGTCGAGCGCGTCGGAGATGATCGTGAGGTTGCGCAGCCCCAGGAAGTCCATCTTGATCAGGCCCAGCGTCTCGCACGACGGATAGTCGAACTGCGTGACGATCTGGCCGTCCTGCTCGCGGCGCATGATGGGGATGATGTCCAGGAGCGGCTCGCTGGACATGATGACGCCCGCCGCGTGCACGCCCCACTGCCGCTTCAGCCCTTCCAGACCGAGCGCGCGATCGAAGACCGTCTTGGCCTCGGGGTCGGTGTCGATGAGGGCACGGAACTCGCTGGCCTCTTTGAACCGCGGATGCTGCGGGTCGAACATGCCGCTCAGCGGCATGTCCTTGCCCATGACCGCCGGGGGCATCGCCTTGGTGAGCCGCTCCCCCATGCTGAACGGGAAGCCGAGCACGCGGCCGGCGTCCTTCAGCGCCTGCTTGGACTTGATCGTCCCGTAGGTCACGATCTGCGCGACCCGCTCGGAGCCGTACTTCTCGGTGACGTAGTCGATCACCTCGCCACGGCGACGGTCGTCGAAGTCGACGTCGAAGTCGGGCATCGAGACGCGGTCGGGGTTGAGGAAGCGCTCGAAGATCAGCCCGTGCTCGAGCGGGTCGAGGTCGGTGATGCGCATCGCGTACGCGACCATCGACCCGGCTCCGGAACCGCGGCCCGGACCCACGCGGATGCCGTTGTCCTTGGCCCAGTTGATGAAGTCGGCGACGACGAGGAAATAGCCGGGGAACCCCATCTGGAGGATGATGCCCGTCTCGTACTCGGCCTGCTTGCGCACCCGGTCGGGGATGCCCTGGGGATACCGGTAGTGCAGCCCCGCCTCGACCTCTTTGACGAGCCAGCTGTCTTCGGTCTCGCCGTCGGGCACCGGAAAGCGGGGCATGTAGTTGGCCGACGTGTTGAACTCGACCTCGCACCGCTCGGCGATGAGCAGCGTGTTGTCGCAGGCCTCCGGGTGGTCGCGGAAGATCTGCCGCATCTCCTGCGCGGTCTTGACGTAGTAGCCGTCGCCGTCGAACTTGAAGCGGTTGGGGTCGTCGAGCGTGGAGCCGGACTGCACGCAGAGGAGGGCCGCGTGCGCGTCCGCCTCGTGCTGGTGCGTGTAGTGGGAGTCGTTGGTCGCGACCAGGGGGATGTCGAGGTCCTTGGCCAGCCGGAGCAGGTCGGTCATCACGCGACGCTCGATGGACAGCCCGTGGTCCATGATCTCGGCGAAGTAGTTCTCCTTGCCGAAGATGTCCTGGAACTCCGCGGCGGCCGCGCGGGCGGCGTCGTACTGGCCGAGCCGCAGACGCGTCTGCACCTCGCCGGAGGGGCATCCCGTCGTGGCGATGAGCCCTCTGCCGTACGTCTCGAGCAGCTCCCGGTCCATGCGGGGCTTGAAATAGTAGCCCTCCATGCTCGACAGCGAGCTCAGCCGGAAGAGGTTGTGCATGCCCTCGGTGCTCTGGCTCCACATCGTCATGTGGGTGTAGGCGCCTGAGCCCGAGACGTCGTCGCTCTTCTGCTCGGGTGTGCCCCACGCGACGCGCGACTTGTCGCTGCGGTGCGTGCCGGGCGTGACGTACGCCTCGAGCCCGATGATCGGCTTGACCCCGGCCGCCTTGGCCGCGTTGTAGAACTCGAACGCCGCGAACGTGTTGCCGTGGTCGGTCACGGCGATCGCGGGCATGCCGTAGTCGGCTGCCGCCTGCGTCATCGCGCCGATCTTGGCGGCTCCGTCGAGCATCGAGTACTCGCTGTGGACGTGCAGATGAACGAAGGAGTCGGATGCCACGCAACGAGTCTACGAACCGGCGCCGACATGGGCGGGCCGCTGTCGGCGGGTCCGCGAGCCGCCCGGCGGATACGCCTCACCCTCGAGTGGAGGGTGAGGGTCGCCCCGCGTCAGAACTCCTCGTCGAGGGCGTACTGCTGCTGCCACGTGTGCGGACGGTCGATGCCCAATCCGTACATGTAGCGGATGAGCTGGCCCTGGTGCTGCGTCTCGTGCTCGAGGAGGGCGAGCACGTACCGCAGGGACTCCTCGTCGTCGGCGGCGAGGCCGGCGATCCACGCGTCGAGGTCGGCGGCGGTCTGGACGAACGCGGATCGCAGGGCCCCGGCATCCGTCGTCTGCTCCGCCGTGACGGGGCTCGTGAAGCCCTGCCACTGGCCCGCCTTCGCCGCGCGCGGGTAGCTCTCGCGCGCGCCGAGCACGCACCACAGCTGATGCCCGATCGTGTCGGACGGAAGGTCGGCCAGCCTCGAGCCGAGGCGGCTCTCGGGCACGGTGTCGAGGAAGTCGAGGTACAGGGTGTTCGAGCGCTCGAAGCGCCGGCGCAGCAGGTCGTTCACGCGTCCACGCTAGAGGTCGCGTCGCATCAGCACGCGCGGAAACCCCGAGAGCACCGACCCGGTGTCGGCCGCCTTGGCGAAGCCGGCCTTCTCGAACAGGCCGCGGGTTCCGACATACGCCATGGTGAGGTCGACCTTCTCGCCGCCGTTGTCGACCGGGTACCCCTCGATCGCCGGGGCGCCCTGCGCACGGGCGAACTCCACCGCACCGTCGATGAGGGCGTGCATGACGCCCTTCTTGCGGTGCCCGGGGCGCACGCGGAAGCACCACAGCGACCACACGTCGAGGTCGTCGACGTGCGGGATCTTGCGGAAGGTGGCGAAGTGCGTCCGGCGGCGCGGTGCGACGGCCGCCCACCCGACCGGCTCGTCGCCGTCGTACGCGAGCACGCCGATGGGTCCTTCCTCCGCCATGAGCCGGCGCACGCGGTCTGCCCGCTCCGGGCCCTTGAGCGCGACGTTCTCCTTCGAGGGGATGCGGTAGCTCAGGCAGAAGCACACGCTCGACTGCGGGTTCTTGGGGCCCACCAGCGTCGCGACGTCTTCGAACACCGTCGCCGGCCGCACCTCGATCGCCATGCCCTCAGTCTGACCGGCGGCTCCGACATCCGCGCCTAGGGTGGGTGCGTGCCCACCCCCGACTTCGTCCTCGACCTCCGCCGCAAGATCGGCACCGACCCGCTGCCGCTGGTCGGCGTGACGGCGGTGGTGCTCCGCGACGACCGCGTGCTCCTCGGCCGCCGCAGCGACAACGGCCACCTCACGCCGGTCACGGGCATCGTCGACCCCGGCGAGGAGCCCGCCGACGCCGCCGTCCGCGAGACCCTCGAGGAGGCCGGCGTCCGCTGCCGCGTGGAGCGCCTCGCGTGGGTGCACCAGATCCCGCGGATCACCTACAGCAACGGCGACCAGAGCGACTACCTGGATCTGACCTTCCGCTGCCGCTGGGTGTCGGGCGACCCGTTCCCGGTCGACGGCGAGATGACCGAAGTCGGCTGGTACGACCTGGGCGCCCTGCCGGCGCTCGAGCAGGACGACATGCGGCGGCGCATCGCGTTCGCGCTGACCGACGACGACGTCGCCCGGTTCGAGGGCGGCCGCTGACACGGAATCGGAGGGTTCCGCCGACACGCCGGGCCGCGGCATCCGTTCGCCGCGTGTCGCACGAAATGTCCGATTCCGTGCTCGACGGCCCCGGGCTCAGTCGCCGCGCAGCACGTCCAGCGCGTGCGCCAGGTCGGCCGGGTACTCCGACGTGTAGGTGGCCCATTCGCCGGTCGCCGGGTGGACGAACGACAGCTCGCGCGCGTGCAGCCACTGGCGCGTGAGCCCCAGCCGGGCCGAGATCGTCGGGTCCGCCCCGTACAGCGGATCGCCGACGCACGGATGCCGGTGCGCGGCCATGTGCACGCGGATCTGGTGCGTCCGCCCCGTCTCGAGGTGGATCTCCAGAAGCGACGCCCCCGGGAACGCCTCGAGCGTCTCGTAGTGGGTGATGGAGTCCTTGCCGTCGGGTGTGACCGCGAACTTCCAGGAGTGGGACGGATGCCTTCCGATCGGCGCGTCGATCGTGCCGACGAGCGGGTCGGGGTGGCCCTGCACGACCGCGTGGTAGATCTTCTCGACCTCGCGCTCCTTGAACGCCCGCTTCAGCGCGACGTACGCGCGCTCGGTCTTGGCCACGACCATCAGCCCGCTGGTGCCGACGTCGAGGCGGTGCACGACCCCCCGGCGCTCGGCCGCGCCCGTCGTGGCGATGCGGAAGCCGCCCGCGGCGAGGGCGCCGAGCACCGTCGGCCCCTCCCACCCGAGCGAGGGATGGGCCGCGACTCCGGCCGGCTTGTCGACCACCACGATGTCGTCGTCGTCATGGGCGATGCCGAGGTCGGGGACCTCGACGGGCACCACCCGCGGCTCCTCCTTCGGCGCCCACGAGACGTCCAGCCAGGCGCCGCCGCGCAGCTTGTCGGACTTCGCGAGCGTGCGGCCGTCCATCGACACCCCGCCGGCCTCGGCGACGTCGGCCGCGAAGGTCCGCGAGAAGCCCAGCATCTTGGCAAGCGCGGCGTCGACGCGGGCGCCGTCGAGGCCGTCGGGCACGGGAAGGCTGCGCGACTCCACGTCAGTCCTCGGGAGAGCCGGATGCCGCGGCATCCGCCTGCTCGTCATCGGCCGCAGCGGCCCCGCGGCGCGGCTCGCGCGTGCCGTCGAGGTGCAGGCCCACCACCACGAGGATCGCGACTCCGATCATCATCGACACGATGAAGATGTCGGCGATGTTGTAGATCGCCGGCGACATCCCCGGGAAGAACCAGAGCCACGGCGTGTTGATGAAGTCGATGACATGCCCGACGGCGAAGCCCGGCTCACGCAGCAGACGGTCGGTCAGGTTGCCGAGGACGCCGCCGAGGAGGAGTCCCAGCGCGACCGCCCAGAGACGTGAGCGCACCCGCGTGGCCGCGAGCCAGCCGATCACGACGGCGACGGCGGCCAGGGCGATGGTGAAGATCCACGTGACCTCGGCGCCCAGCGAGAAGGCGGCGCCCGGGTTGCGCGTGAGGTAGAAGATCAGGAAGTCGCCGATGACGTGCACCGGCTCCTGGTACGGGAGGTTCTGCAGAGCGGATTGCTTCGCCAACTGGTCGGCGGCCAGCACCAGCACCGCGAGAGTCGCGATGATGGTGCCGGCCGCCGCCTGACGAAGGGGAGGTCGGCCCGTCAAGGACCGGGCCTAGAGACCGAGCGCCGAGACCGGCTGTGCGCCGGACGTCGTCGCCGTGGTCTCGAGGTCGCGCAGCTTGCCCTCGATGTAGCTGCGGAGCTGCGCGCGGTAGTCGCGCTCGAAGTTGCGCAGCTCGGAGATGCGGCCCTCGAGGTTGGTGCGCTCGCGCTCGAGACGGGCGACCTCCTCGCGACCGCGGGTCTCGGCCTCCGACACGATCGAGGCGGCCTGCGCCTTGGCGTCGGCGATGAGCTGGTCGCGCTGTGCGATGCCCTCGGCGACGTGCTCGTCGTGGAGACGCTGCGCGAGCTCGATGATGCCGGCGCTCGCGGCGGGGCCGCCGGCGGTGGCGGCGGCGGCAGGAGCGGCCTCGACGGGGGCAGGGGCCGGGGCGGCGGCCGGCGCGGGAGCGGAGCCCGACTCGTACGCCGCCAGCTTGGCCTTCAGCTCCTCGTTCTCAGCCAGAGCCTTGCGCCACTCGACGACGATCTCGTCGAGGAAGTCATCGACCTCGTCCGGGTCGAAGCCCTCCTTGAAGCGGACGTGCTGGAACTGCTTGGTGACGACGTCATCGGGGGTCAATGCCATGGTGATTCCTCTTTCGAGCGCTCTGGTCGCTGGCCGATGTCGGGGCCGACCGCCGGTGGACGGCGGTGCGTATCAGGCAAGCATAGTCACCGGTCCGGAGAGTGTCGAAGGGCACCGGCGCGTCGGATGCCGCCTTTCGGCTCAGCCCGCGACGGTGCGCGTGACGCTGAGCAGGATGAACACGAGCAGCATCGTCAGCGCGAATCCGAAGTCGATCGCGATCGCGCCCACGCGGAGCGGCGGAATGAAGCGGCGGAACAGCTTGATGGGCGGATCGGTGACGGTGTAGACGATCTCGGCGGCCACCAGGCCGGCGCCGCGAGGGCGCCACTCCCGATTGAAGAACGGGATCCAGTCGAGGATCAGCCGGGCGAGCAACACGAAGACATAGAGCAGCAGCGCGAGGTTGAGGATCGCTGCGATGAGTTGGACGACTGCCACGTAGCCAGATTACGGCTGCGCGAAGGGAACCGACTCCGGATCCGCCTGTGCAACCGCCCCATCGCCCGACACGGCGACGTTCTCGGGCGACAGAAGGAAGACCTTGCTCGTGACGCGCTCGATGCGCCCGTAGAGCCCCAGCGAGAGTCCGCTGGCGAAGTCGATCAGGCGGCGCGCGTCGGCATCGCTCATCTGCGAGAGGTTGATGATCACCGGGATGCCGTCGCGGAAGTTCTCGGCGATGATCTGCGCATCGCGATACTGCTTCGGGTGCACGGTGAGGATCTCGTTGATCGTCGCGGGCGCGGGCTGCCGCACGACGGCAGGGCGGTGGATCGGCGTCACCGGGGCGGCCGGCTTCTCGACCGCCTTCTCGGACGTGCGAGCACGGGGCTGCGGGGCCGGCTCTTCGTAGACCTCTTCCTCGTCCGCGAGTCCGAGGTACACCATGGTCTTCTTGAGCGGGTTCGACATCTGATCCTCCGTAGTGCTCATCTGTTCCGAGGTTAACCGCGTTGTGGTCTGGGGCCCGTGATTGCCGAGCCGATGCGTAGGTGTGTCGCGCCGGCCGCGATGGCTTCGGCGAAGTCGGCGGTCATGCCGGCCGAGATCCAGCCGGCGTCGGGCACCACGGTGCGCAGCGTCTCGGCGAGGCCGCGCAGACGCTCGAACGCGGGCGCGGGCGGCTCGTCGAGGGGGGCGACGGCCATGATCCCGCGCACGCGCAGCGACGGGAGCCCGGCGGCATGTGCGGCCAGCGACTCCAGCTCCGCCGGGGCCACGCCGCCGCGGCCGGGATCGTCGGTCAGGTTGACCTGCAGGAGCACGTCCAGCGCCGGCTCCCCCGGCTCTGCGGCGGCGTGGAGCGCGTCGGCGAGGCGGGCACGGTCGACGGAGTGGACGACGGATGCCGCGGCCCGGATCGCCCGCGCCTTGTTGGTCTGCGCCTGCCCGATGAAGTGCCACCGGAGGCCGTCGAGGTCGCCGGCCTCGACGACCTTGCGGCTGAGCTCCTGCTGGCGGTTCTCCCCCACGTCGCGGACGCCGAGCCGATGCAGCTCGGCGACCAGCGACGCCGGGTGGAACTTCGTGACGACGATGCGGGTCAGGGCCGCGGGATCGCGACCGGCCGCGCGCGCGGCATCCGCGATCCTGTCGTCGACCGCCGCGAGGCGCGCCCGGAGATCTCCCATGACCTTCTGAGCCTGTCCTGAGCGCGCCGCAGGGCTTACTTCAGGAAGTCGGGGATGTCGAGGTCGTCGTCGCCGAAGGCCGTGTCGTACGACGACTCGGTGACCGCGCCCACCGAGACGGGCACCGGCGCCTGCTCGGTCGTCTCGCGGTGGTCCTTCGCCGCCTCCTCGGCCGGGGTGACGGGGATCGCGGGCGTGGAGACCACGCGGGCGGCCGTGATCGGCTCGATGCGCGTCTGCGGCTCGCCGCCGTCGAATCCCGCGGCGATGACGGTGACGCGCACCTCGTCGCCGAGCGTGTCGTCGATGACCGTTCCGAAGATGATGTTGGCCTCGGGGTGCGCGGCCTCCTTCACCAGCTGGGCGGCGTCGTTGATCTCGAAGATGCCGAGGTTCGATCCGCCCTGGATCGACAGCAGCACGCCGTGCGCACCCTCGATCGACGCCTCGAGCAGCGGAGACTCCACGGCGAGCTCGGCGGCCTTGATGGCGCGATCCGCCCCCCGCGCCGAGCCGATGCCCATGAGGGCGGACCCCGCTCCCTGCATGACGGACTTGACGTCGGCGAAGTCGAGGTTGATCAGACCCGGCGTGGTGATGAGGTCGGTGATGCCCTGCACACCGGCGAGGAGCACCTGGTCGGCCGTGGCGAACGCCTCGATCATCGAGATGCCGCGGTCGCTGATCTCGAGCAGGCGGTCGTTCGGCACCACGATGAGGGTGTCGACCTCTTCCTTCAGGCGCGAGACGCCCGTCTCGGCCTGCTGCTGGCGGCGACGACCCTCGAACGAGAAGGGCTTCGTCACGACACCGATCGTGAGCGCTCCTATCGACTTCGCGATCTTCGCGACGACGGGGGCGCCGCCGGTGCCGGTTCCGCCGCCCTCGCCCGCGGTGACGAAGACCATGTCGGCGCCGCGCAGGGCCTCCTCGATCTCTTCGGCGTGGTCCTCCGCGGCCCGACGGCCCACCTCGGGGTCGGCGCCTGCGCCGAGCCCGCGCGTGAGCTCGCGCCCGACGTCGAGCTTGACGTCGGCGTCGCTCATCAGCAGCGCCTGGGCGTCGGTGTTGATGGCGATGAACTCGACGCCCCGCAGGCCGAGCTCGATCATGCGGTTGACCGCGTTGACACCACCGCCGCCGACGCCGACGACCTTGATCACGGCGAGGTAGTTCTGGTTCTGGCTCATGCCGGCCTCCGTAGCCCTGGACCTTCTAAACCTTCAACCTCTAGTAGAGGTATAAAGAATTGCCCGGTATGCAATTCCTCGACTCGAAAGTATGCGGACGCCGCCCGCGCGCCGGGAGCGGATCGGCGTGTCGCGGCATCCGGTGCCGAACTTTCGCGGAGACGTGCTCGATCAGCGGACGACGACGACGTCGGGCGACGACACGTCGTACGTGGAGACCTCCGCCGGGGGCCGGGCGGCCATCATCTTGGCGAGGTTCACGGCCTTCTCGGCCGAGTCCGCGGCGCTTCCCCATACGATCTGCGCGTTGGAGCCGCCGAGCGCGAGGGTCACGTCGTCCGGGGTGGTCGCCGAGACCTCGGTGACCTGGGCGCGGATGTCGGCGGGGAGCGAGCGCATCACCTGTCCGGCCGCGGCGAACGCGTCGGAGTCGACGCCGCCCTCGATCGACAGCAGCGGCGTCCCCGCCGCCGGCGTGGCGGTGGTCGACAGCGCGACTCCCGCGGCATCGACCAGCGTGTATCCCGCGCGCGTCTCGATGAGCCCGATCGGCGTGCGCTCGACGATGCGCACGACGAGCTCGTGCGGCGGGCGCGCCTCGAGGGCATACGTCTCGATGAGGGGGAAGGCGACGAGCTCCGCCTTGACCTCGCTCTCGTCCACCAGCGGAAGCGGCGTGCCCAGCTGACCGGCCAGGGCCGTCTCGACCGCGGCGACGTCGAGCTGCTGCGCCCCGGTGACGGTGATCTCCTCGACGGCGAACAGCGGGCTGTAGGCGGCACCGAGGGTTCCGAGCGCGAGGACCAGCACGGATGCCGCGGCCCCGACCCACATCATGCGGCGACGTCGCTGGCGCGCGGTGAAGCGGCGGATCTCGGCGCGCAGCGCCTTGCGTCGCGCGTGCGCCGCCTTCCACACCTCGCGGAAGCCGACCTCGGCCGCCTCCGCCGGATCGGCGGCCTCGCCGCCGACGTCCGGGCTGGACCCGGGCGCGGCGGGCGTCGGTGCCGCGAGCGGGATGACGGGCGCCGGCGCGCCCTCGTCCACGCCGGTGCCGGCGTGATCCTCGGGGGCGGCTGCGGCCGGTGCCGCCTCGGCCCGCTCGCGCGACCGGCGCGCCGGCGCGGCCGGCTGCGCAGGGGTGCGCGAGGCGACCGGCGGCTGCGGCAACGGCGACGGACGGCGCATCGGCTGCTACTCCCCCGTGCGCGTGCGGCCGAGAGCCTCGAGGACCTGCGGGATGATCTGGTAGACGTTGCCGCAGCCCAGTGTGATGACGTAGTCGCCGTCGCGGGCCACCGACGCCGTGTAGTCGGCCGCCTGCTGCCAGTCGGGCACGAAGTGCACGTGCGACGGGTCGGCGAACGCGCCGCTGACGAGCTCGCCCGTCACGCCGGGCACCGGGTCCTCGCGCGCCCCGTACACGTCGAGCATGACCGTGTGGTCGGCGTACCGCTCGAGCACCTCGGCGAACTCGCGGAACATCTCCTGCGTCCGCGAATAGGTGTGGGGCTGCTGGATCGCGATGATGCGGCCGTCGCCGACGACCGTCCGTGCGGCGGCCAGCGCCGCGGCGACCTCGGTGGGGTGGTGGGCGTAGTCGTCGAAGACGCTGACGCCGCGCTCGACGCCGTGCAGCTCGAAGCGGCGGACCGTGCCCGCGAACCCCTCCACGGCACGGACGGCCGGCTCGAGGTCGTGGCCGAGGGTCAGCAGCACCGCGACGGCGCCGGCGGCGTTGATCGCGTTGTGCGCGCCGGGGACCGGCAGCTGCGCGTCGACGGTGCGCCCGTCGTAGGTGACGCGGAACGCCACGGGGCCGTCGGTGACGACGTCGCTCACGCGCACGGCGGCGTCGTCGGCCTCGCCGAACGTGACGACGTGCGCGTGCGTGAGGCGGGCGGCGACCAGCTGCGCGCCGGGGTCGTCGGACGAGATCACGACGGCCTCGCGCGCCTCGTCGGCGAAGCGCGCGAACGCCTCGTAGAACGCCTCGCGGGTGCCCCAGTGGTCGAGATGGTCGGGGTCGACGTTCGTGATGAGCGCGACCGACGTGTCGTAGAGCAGGAACGTGCCGTCGGACTCGTCGGCCTCGATGACGAAGAGGTCGTCCGAGCCGCTGCCGCTGGACACGCCGAGCTGGGCGATGACGCCGCCGTTGACGAACGTCGGCTGGACGCCGAGGTCGTGCAGGGCCGTGACGATCATGCCCGTCGACGTCGTCTTGCCATGGGCTCCGGCGACCGAGACGAGGCGCCGCCCGCCGATGAGCCAGTACAGCGCCTGGGAGCGGTGGATGACGTGCAGGCCGCGCTGCTTCGCCAGCACGAACTCCGGGTTCTCGGGCCAGATCGCACCGGTGTGCACGACGGTGTCGACGTCGTCGGCGAGGTTCGCCGCGTCGTGCCCGACGTGCACCGTGGCTCCGAGTCCGGCCAGCTCGCGAAGCGCCGCGCTGTCGGCGCGGTCGGACCCCGACACGCGGATGCCGCGCTCGAGGAACATGCGGGCCAGCCCCGACATGCCGGATCCGCCGATGCCGATGAAGTGGGCCGCGGAGATGTCGTCGGGAATGGGGAGGGTGAGATCGGGTCTGATCATGACCGTCCAATCCTAAGTTGGGCGGCCGGCGCCTCGGGCAGGGCGCGCTGACCGTCCCCGGCTCGGTGGTCCTCGTCAGCCCCGGAGTGCGGCGTCGATCATCGCGACGACGTTCTGCGTCCCCGAGCGCGTGCCGACGGATGCCGCGGCCGCCGCCATCGCCGCACGCCGGGCGTCGTCGCCCAGGAGCGGGATGACCTCGGAGCGGACACGATCGCCCGTGAAGTCGGCATCCGGGATCAGCACGGCCGCGCCCGCGCGGACGGCGGACGACGCGTTGAGCGCCTGCTCGCCGTTGCCGACGGCGTAGGGCACGTAGACCGTCGGGATGCCGAGGGCGCTGATCTCGCTGACGGTCGCGGCGCCCGCGCGCGACACGATCGCGTCGGCGAGGGCGAACGCGAGGTCCATGCGGTCGACGTAGCGGCGCACGACGTAGCCGGGCACACCGGGGTCGGAGAGTTCGGAACGCTCCCCCGTGATGTGCAGCAGCTGCCAGCCGGCGTCGAGGACGTCGCGCCAGGCGGTGCCGTGGCCCTCGCCGAAGGCCTCGTTGAGACGCTGAGCCCCGAGTGACCCGCCGAACACCAGCAGCACGGGCCGGGCGGGGTCGAGCCCGAAGTGGGCGGCCGCCTCGGCGCGGAGTGCGGCGCGGTCGAGAGTGACGATCTCGCGGCGCAGCGGCATCCCCACCACCCGCGATCGCTTGAGCGGGGTGCCCTCGAAGGCCACGCCGACGCCGGCGGCCCGGCGGGCGCCGAGCACGTTCGCCAGTCCCGGGCGCGCATTCGCCTCGTGGACCACGAACGGCACGCGCTCACGGCGCGCCGCGACGTAGGCGGGTGCCGAGGCGTAGCCGCCGAAGCCCACGACGACGTCGACGCCGCGTGCGCGGATGTGGGCGCGCACCTGGGCGATCGCGCGCGGGAACCGCGCCGGAAAGGCTGCGGCGGCCTTGTCGGGGCGCCGCGGGAACGGCACCTTGTCGACGAACAGCAGCTCGTAGCCCCGCTCGGGCACGAGGCGCGCCTCGAGCCCTTCTCGGGTGCCGAGGACGAGCACCACGGCCTCCGGGTCACGGGCGCGCAGTGCATCGGCGACCGCCAGGAGCGGGTTCACGTGTCCGGCGGTGCCGCCGCCGGCCAGGAGGTACGTCGTCACTCCCCGAGCCTACCCGGCTCGGTCCTTCCGGGTTTGGGGCGCACCGCGTCCGTTCGGGGCGCACCTCGCGCGCCCCGAGCGCACAGGGCGCGCCCCAAACCTGGGAGAAGAGACCGGGGCGTCCGAGGCCGGCGGCAACGACCGCGGTCAGCGGACGGCGCGCAGCTTCGCCCGCTCGCGCGCGGCGCGCACCTCGGCGATGCGCGCCTCGCGTCGCGCGACGGAGGCCGGCAGGGTGCGGGCGAAGGCCAGCAGGACGCCGGCCGCCACGAGCACCGACAGCAGCGACGTGCCGCCCTGCGACATGAACGGCAGGGGCACGCCCAGCACCGGGAAGACGCGCAGCACCACGCCGATGTTGATGAGCGCCTGGCCGACGATCCAGACCGTGATGCCGCCGGCGGCGATGCGCACGAACGGGTCGTCCGTCTTGCGGATGATGTGGAACGCGCCGACCGCGAAGAGGGCGAACAGCGTCAGCACCACCGCGCAGCCGATGAGCCCGAGCTCCTCGCCGACGATCGCGAAGATGTAGTCGTTGGCCGCCGCGGGCAGCCAGTCGTACTTCTCGCGCGAGTTGCCGAGCCCGAGCCCGAAGATGCCGCCGCTGGCGAGACCCCAGATGCCGTGCAGCGGCTGGTAGCAGTCGTTGAAGTAGTCGTCGAGGCAGTTGGGGTTGAGGAAGCTCATGAACCGCCGCATGCGGTCGGGGCTCGTCAGGAAGTAGAACGCGACGAAGCCGACCGCGGCCACCATCGGCAGGATGAACACGCGCAGCTTCACGCCGGAGAAGAAGAGCCCGCCGAGCACCACCAGGACGAGGATCATCGCGGTGCCGAGGTCACGGCCCGCGATCACGGTCGCGATCGCCAGCCCCGCCACCGGCACGAGCGGGATGTAGACGTGGCGCCAGTCGGCCAGCAGCGTGCGCTTGCGGAACAGCACGAACGCCACCCACAGGGCGAGGGCGAGCTTGAGGAACTCCGACGGCTGCGCCTGCACGCCGCCGACGTTGATCCAGTTGCGGTTGCCGTCCATGTCGATGCCCAGCGGCGTGAACACCAGGAGCTGCAGCGCGATCGCCGCGATGAGGGCCGGCCAGGCCACCCGTTTGAAGAAGGTCAGCGGCAGCCGGCTGGCGATGAGCATGAGCGGGATGCCGATCGCGGCGAAGGCGACCTGCTTGATGACGTCCTCCCACGGCGCCACGCCGCGCGCGGTCGCGATCGCCGACGTCGCCGACAGCACCATCACCAGCCCGAAGACCGTCAGCAGCAGCGTCGTGGACGCGATGAGCAGGAACTCGCTCGGCACCGGGGCGAAGATGCGCCCGAGGGAGACCCGCGCGGCGAGCCCGCGGCGCGCGGAGTCAGTGTCCTCGGCGCTCGTCGGTGTCGGACCCGTCCGGGTCGGCCGGGTCCGAGGCGGCTGCGTCGTGGTCACCCGTCTCCCCTGTCCCGATCCGATCCCGTACCGCGGCGGCGAACCTGCGGCCGCGGTCTGCGTATGACGTGAACTGGTCGAAGGATGCTGCGGCGGGAGCGAGGAGAACCACGTCCCCGTCGCGCGCCACCGCCGCCGCCAGTTCGACGACCTGCGCCATGACCTCTTCAGTCTCATCGGCCTCGACCTCGAACACGGGCACCGCCGGCGCGTGTCGCTCGAACGCGGCGACCACCTCCGCCCGCTCGAGGCCGATGACAATGGCCGCCTTCGTTCCGGCGCCCCTGCCGGCGACGAGAGCCGAGATGTCGACGCCCTTCAGCAGGCCGCCGACCACCCACACCGCACCGGGATACGCCGCGAGCGACGACGCGGCGGCGTGCGGGTTCGTGGCCTTCGAGTCGTCGATCCAGGTGATGCCGGCGTGCCGGGCGACCACCTCGATGCGGTGGGGGTCGAGGCGGAAGCCGCGCAGCGCGTCGCGGATCGCGAGCGGCGGCACGCCCAGCGAGCGCGCGAGCGCGGCGGCGGCGAGGATGTTCGCCACGATGTGGGGTGCCGCCAGCCCGAGCTGCGTCAGCTCGTCGACCGTCGACAGCTCCAGTGCGCTCTTGTGCCGGTCCTCCAGGAAGGCGCGGTCGACGAGGATGCCCTCGACGACGCCGAGGTCGCTCGGGCCGGGCACGCCGAGATCGAAGCCGATGGCCCGCGCGCCCTCGATGACATCGGCGTCCTCGACCATGCGCCTGGTCGCGGCATCCGCCTTGTTGTACACGCACGCGACGCGGGTGTTGTCGTAGACGTGCGCCTTCGCGTCGCGGTAGTCGTCGAACGAGCCGTGCCACTCGAGGTGGTCGTCGGCGAGGTTCAGGCACACCGCCGCGTGCGGCGAGACCGGCTCGGGACCGCTCTGCAGGCCCAGGTACCAGAGCTGGTGGCTCGAGACCTCGACCACGAGCGCGTCGAATCCCGAGGGGTCGCGCACCGCATCGAGGACCGGCGTGCCGATGTTGCCGACCGGCGCCGCCCGCAGCCCGCCGCCGACGAGCATGGCGGCCGTCAGGCGCGTCGTGGTCGTCTTGCCGTTCGTCCCGGTGATGAGGATCCAGTCCGCCGGGGTGCCGTCCGCGCGCAGCACCTTGTCGCGGACGCGCCATGCCAGCTCGATGTCGCCCCACAGCGCGATGCCGCGCTCGCGCGCCCACGTGATGACCGGATGCCGCGGCGAGAAGCCCGGGGAGGCGACGACGACGTCGGGCTCGAACCCGGAGAGCTCGGCCGGCACGGAGCCGAGCGGCCCGGTCCAGAGCCGGGCGCCGATGACCGGCAGCAGGCGCTCGTACTCCTCGTCGGCCTTCTCGGTCACGACGAGGACGTCGGCGCCGAGCTCGGCGAGCGTGTCGGCGACCGAGAAGCCGGTGACGGAGAGCCCGAGCACGGCGACCCGCAGCCCCTTCCAGTCGGCGTTCCAGCTGGTCAGGGTGGCCAGGCGTTCCGAGGTCATGTGCGGGAGAGCCATTCGACGTAGAAGAATCCGACGCCCGACACCGCGAGCAGGCCGGCGATGATCCACATGCGGACGACGATCGTCACCTCGGACCAGCCGCGCATCTCGAGGTGATGGTGGAAGGGGCTCATCAGGAAGAGCCGCTTGCCGCGGGTGATCTTGAAGTACAGCCGCTGGAGGATCACCGAGCCGGGGGCGATCACGAAGACGCCGGCGACGAGCACCGCCAGCAGCTCGGTGCGGGTCAGGATCGCCATGGCGGCCAGGACCCCGCCGATCGCCATCGATCCGACGTCGCCCATGAAGACGTTCGCCTTGGGCGCGTTCCACCACAGGAAGCCGACCAGGGCGCCGACGAACGACGCGGAGACGATGGCCAGGTCGAAGGGGTCGCGCGTCGGGTAGCACGCGGCCTTCGCCGCGGCCGACAGCGCCTCGCCTCCCCAGCAGGCCTGGTTGAACTGCCAGAAGGCGATCAGGCTGTAGGCGCCCGCGACGAAGATGCCCGAGCCGGCCGCGAGCCCGTCGAGCCCGTCGGTCACGTTGGTGCTGTTCGAGAAGGCGACGCCGATGAACGACACCCAGGCGAGGTAGAGGATCCAGCCGACGATGAGACCGAGCGCCATGAACGAGAGCACGGGCACGTCTCGGAAGACGGAGATGTAGGGCGAGGCGGGGGTCTGCCCGTACTGGTTGGGGAAGCTGAGCGCCACGATGCCGAACGGCACCGTCACGATCACCTGGCCGAGGATCTTGCGCCAGCCGCTCAGTCCCATGAACTTCTGCTGACGAACCTTCATGTAGTCGTCGATGAAGCCGACCGCGCCGAGGCCGACCATCATCCATATCACCAGCAGGCCCGAGATCGTGGGCGGGTTGTTGCCCGCGAAGCCGCCGACGAGGTATCCGACGATGGTTCCGACGATGAAGATCGTCCCGCCCATGGTGGGCGTGCCGCGCTTGGTCTGGTGATTGGGGTTGCGGATGTCCTCCGGGGTCCGGATCACCTGGCCCCAGCCCCATCGGCGAAAGAGCCGGAGGAAGACCGGCGTGAGGAACAGGGTGAATGCCAGCGAGATCGCTGCCGCGGTAAGGAGTGATCTCACGAGAACGATTCTCCCAGACGATCGCCGAGGAACCGCAGTCCCGCCGAGTTGGAGGACTTCACCAGCACGCGGTCGCCCTCGCGCAGCTCGCCCCGCAGGTAGTCGAACGCCTCGTCGGCGGTCGAGAAGAAGACCGCCTCGTTGTCCCACGAACCCTGCGCGACGGCTTCGAGGTACATGCGGCGCGCCGCGTCGCCCACCACCACGATCCGCTGGATGCCCAGGCGCACCGCCAGCAGCCCGACGCGGTCGTGCTCCTCCTCGGAGTACTCGCCGAGCTCGCTCATCGCGCCGAGCACCGCCACCGTGCGCTCGCCCGGACCGGTGATCTGCGCGAGTGTGCGCAGGGCTGCCGCCATGGAGTCGGGGCTGGCGTTGTAGGCGTCGTTGATGATGCGAACGCGGTCCGAGCCCAGCGGCTGCATCCGCCAGCGCTCGGCGATCTCGACCGTCTCCAGGCGCGCGACGGCGTCGGCGAGGGACACGCCGAGCGTCGTGGCCGCGGCGATGGCGGCCAGCGCGTTCATCACGTGGTGCTCGCCGAGCACCCGCAGTCGCAGCGGCAGCGAGACGCCGTCGGCGGTCACGGTGAACGAGGTTCCGGATGCCGTCACCACGACGTCGTCCGCCCGCACGTCGGTCGCACCCTGGCCGCGGCCGAACCAGCGGACACCCGCACCCGCCTCGGACGCGATGGGCGCCATCGCGGCGACCCGGGCGTCGTCGGCGTTGAGGACGGCCACGCCGCCCGCCCGCAGCGACTTCACCAGCTCGGACTTCGCGTGGAAGGTCCCCTCGATCCCGCCGAACCCGCCGGCGTGGGCCATCCCGACCATGAGCACGACGGCGACGTCCGGGTTGACGAGGTCGGCGAGGCGCGCGATGGCGCCGGGGCCGCTCGCCCCGAACTCGCTCACGAGGTACCTCGTCGACGCGGTCACGCGGAGCATGGTCAGGGGCGCGCCGACCTCGTTGTTGAACGACGCCTTCGGCGAGACGGTCTCGCCCTCCCCCTCCAGGATGCGGGCGAGCAGGTTCTTCGTCGTCGTCTTGCCGTTGGACCCCGTGATGCCGACGACGCGGAGGTCACCGGCATCCTTCACCCGCTTCACGACGTCGCGGGCGAGATCGGCCAGCGCCTCGACGGCGTCGGCCACGACGATCTGGCTCACCGGAGCCTCGACCGTCCGCTCCACGATCGCGAGGGCCGCGCCCTTCCCGGCGGCGGCGTCGACGAACAGGTGGCCGTCGGTCTCCTCGCCGGGCTTCGCGACGAACACGCCGCCCGCCTCGATGAGCCGGGAGTCGGTGTCGACGGCGCCCGAGATGACGGTGTCGGCGGTGGCGCCGGGGGCGAGATGAAGCTCGCCCGAGACGGCGTGGGCGATCTGGGCGATGGTGAGCGCGATCATGTGGGGAGTACTCCGGCCCTCAGCTGGAATCCGGCACGGGACTACCCGAACTTGGGCAGCAGCTCCGGCGACGACGTCGAGGGCATGACGCGATACGTCTTCAGAACCTGGGTCATGGCCTTCTGGAACGCGGTCGCATTGGCCGCAGACGATGTTACCTTCGTCGGCTCGTCGAGGGTGACGACCACCACGTACTCGGGATCGTCGGCGGGCGCGAACCCGACCATGGTCGTGTAGTAGACACCCGCCTTGTAGCCGCCGTTGACGAGGTCGGGCTTCTCACCGGTGCCCGTCTTGCCGCCCAGGCGATAGCCCGGGATCTCGACCGTCTTGGCGTACGGCGCCTGCAGGAAGACGTTCTCGAGCATCTCGCGCATGTGCGCCGACGTGGTCTCGCTGATCACCTGCTCGGGCTCGGCGAGCTCCGGCGTCACCACGGTGCCGTCGGGCCGGGTGCACGACTCGACGATCGTCAGCGGCATCATCACGCCGTCGTTCACGATCGCCCCGTAGGCCCGGGCGAGCTCGGGCATCGTGGTCGTGACGCCCTGCCCGAACGACGTGTTGTACGCCGTCTGCGCGCCCCACTCCGACACCGGGTGGATCAGCCCGTTGCCCTCGAGCGGGTAGGTCGAGCCGGTGCCGGCGCCGATGCCGAAGCGCGTCAGGTAGTGGAAGCGCGTCTGGTTGTCGACCCGCTCGCTGAACTTGGAGATGCCGACGTTCGAGGAGTCGATGAGCACGCCGGTCAGCGTGTAGAGGTTCGCGGGGTGCTGGAACGCGTCGCGCACGCGCGCACCGTTCGGGAATGTCTCCAGCCCCGCGGCGGTGACCGTGGAATGCGGCGTCTGACCGCCGGCGTCGATGACGGTGGCGGCGGTGAGCGCCTTGAACGTCGACCCGGGCTCGAAGGAGCCGCGGAAGATCTCGCTGGTCCGGTCCTCCGCATCGGTGGCGTCCACGTCGTTGGGGTCGACGGTCGGGTACTCCGCCGCCGCACGCACCTTGCCGGTCTTCACCTCGTAGACGAGGACCGACCCGTGCTGGGCGGCCATGTTCTGCGTCTGCTCGGCGATGAGCTGCTGCAGATACCACTGCAGGTCGCGGTTGATGGTCAGCTGCAGCGTGCCGCCGTCCTGCGCGGGCACCTCGGTCTCGGTGCCGGGGATGACGACGCCGTCCTTGCCCTTCTCGTAGCTGCGGCTGCCGTTCTCGGCGGCCAGGCAGTCGTTCTGCGACTTCTCCAGTCCCTCGAGCGCCTCGCCGTCGGTGCCCATGAACCCGACGAGGTTGCCCGCGACGGCGCCGTCGGGGTAGGCGCGCGCCGGGTGGGAGATGCACGTGATGTACGGCGCCTCGAGGTCGGCGAGGGCACGGAACTGCTCGGTCGAGACGCCCTTCTTCAGCTGCGCGTAGCGCGAGTACTGGTCGGCGGCCAGGGCGGTGCCGACGATCTCGCGCACCTCCTCCGGAGTCTGCCCGGTGATGCGGGCGACGTCGCTGGACAGGTCCCCCCACAGCGGCGCGTCGGACTCGCCCTCCAGCACCTGGGCGTCGATCTGCGTGATCAGCAGGGGGTCGAGCTGGCAGTCGTAGCGGAGGATGCTGCCGGCCAGCGTCTGCCCGCTCTCATCGACGATCTGCCCGCGGGTCCCGTAGAGGGTCTGGGAGCTTGCGAACGCCGTGTCCAGCGAGTCCTGGATGTGCTCGTCGGCGTTGACGACCTGGATGTCGACCAGGCGCACGATGAAGCCGGCGAGGACGGCGAGGACGACGGCGAGGGCCACGACGGTCCGGCGGCGGGGGCTTCTCGTGCTGCGTGTCGTCATCTGCGTGAGTCGTCGTCTCGGTCTCGATCGCCGTGGGGTGTGTCCGGGTTCAGTGTGTGCTCGGGACCGGCAGTCCCTCGGTGATCGGCGGCGGTGTGTTGCCGACACCGGCGTCGCCGGGACCCGCCGTCTGCACCGGGACGCCGTCGATGGTGGCGTCGGGGACGGTGACCAGCGGTGTGTCGGTGATGAGGGCGTTGGGCACCGCGCCGCGGCCGATCGCGTCGACCGACGAGGCCCCCATCGCGACCTCCGAGGGCCCGAGGATCGCACCGTCGCTCAGCCGCAGGTAGCTCGGCGCCTCATTGATCACCATGCCCAGCGCGGCGGCGTTGGCCGCGAGGTACTGCGGCGAGCTGAGGCCCGCGACGTCGTCGTAGAGGATCTGCTTCTCGTACGTCAGGTCGCGCTGCTGGCTCGTCAGGGCGGCGATCTCGTACGTCCCCTGGGTCGTCATGATCGACAGCGCCATCTGCGCGCCGGCGATGAGGAACGCCCCGAGCACCGCGATGACGCCGTAGAGGAGCTTCGGGCGGCGGCGCCGGGCGGGAGCCTCGACGACCCGCAGTCCGCGGCGCGGGTCGCCGACGCGATCCGGCGCGACGGCACCCCTGGTCCGCGCGGGAGCGGCGAGGGCGTTCGCGGTGCTCATGAGTCCTCCTTCACTCGCTCGGCGGCACGCAGGCGCACCGGCGTCGCGCGCGGGTTGACCGCGCGCTCTTCGTCGGTGGCCAGCTCGGCGCCTTTGACGAGCAGCCGGAACCTGGGGGCGTGCTCGGGGAGCTCGACCGGCAGGCCTCGGGGCGCGGTCGAGGCCGAGGCATCCGCGAGGGCGCGCTTGACGAGCCGGTCCTCGAGCGACTGGTACGACAGCACGACGATGCGACCGCCGACCGGCAGGATGCCGAGCGCCGACGGGATGGCCCGCTCGAGCACCGACAGCTCGCGGTTGACCTCGATGCGCAGCGCCTGGAAGACCCGCTTGGCGGGGTGCCCGGTGCGCTGCGCGGCCGCCGGCGTCGCCGCCTGGAGGATCTCGACCAGCCGGCCGGAGCGCTCGATCGGCGCCTCCGCGCGGGCGGCGATGATGGCGCGGGCGTAGCGTCCGGCGAGCTTCTCCTCGCCGTACCGCTCGAAGATGCGGCGCAGGTCGCCTTCGCCGTAGGTCGCGAGCACCTCGGCCGCGGTGGTGCCGGCCGACTGGTCCATGCGCATGTCCAGCGGCGCGTCCTGCGCGTAGGCGAAGCCGCGATCGGCCACGTCCAGCTGCAGCGACGAGACGCCGAGGTCGAACAGGATGCCGTCGGCTGCGGCGAAGCCGGCCGAGGCGACGGCATCCGCGATCCCGTCGTAGACGGTGTGCACGAGGTGCACGCGGTCGCCGAAGCGGGCGAGCCGCTCCCCCGCGATCCGCAACGCGTCGGTGTCGCGGTCGAGTCCGACCAGGTGGAGCCCGGGGAATCGCTCGAGGAACGCCTCGGAGTGCCCGCCCATGCCGAGGGTCGCGTCGACGAAGACCGCGCCGTCCCGCTTGAGGGCGGGGGCGAGCAGCTCGATGCAGCGCTCGAGCATGACCGGGGTGTGGATGTCGCGCAGGTTCATGATCGACAGGGCATCCGCGGATCCCGTCCCCTGGAGCCTGATCCCCATCCGCTCTGACCTGGCACCGGGGAAGTGGCGTCAGGGCGGGAGCGGCTGGGAGTCGGGCTTCAGGCGACGTGAGCCTCAGAACAGGCCCGGAATCACCTCCTGCTCCAGCTCGGCGTAGCTCTCTTCGTTGGCCTCTGCGTAGGTGTTCCACGCAGCGGCGTCCCAGATCTCGGCATGAGCGCCCACGCCGGTGACGACGAGGTCGCGCTCCAGGCCGGCATATGCGCGCAGCGGAGGGGGGATCGTGATGCGGTTCTGACCGTCGGGCTTCTCGGCACTGGCACCCGAGAGGAACATGCGCAGGAAGTCGCGCGCCTGCTTGTTCGCGAGCGGCGCCTCGCGGATGCGGTCATGCACCCGCTCGAACTCCTTCTCGCTGAACACGTACAGGCAGCGGTCCTGTCCGCGCGTCACGACGACACCCCCACCAAGGTCGTCGCGGAACTTGGCCGGGAGGATGACGCGCCCTTTGTCATCCAGCTTGGGTGTGTGGGTACCCAAAAGCATCGGTACATCACACCCCCTTCAATCCGGCCCCCCGGGATGTCCGCCACTTTACTCCACTCTCCTCCACTTGACCACCATTTCTCGACACCGGTTCTCCCCCGGCGCCCACTCGGCGCCGCTCGGGGTGACTGCGGGCACGAAAAAAAGCACCGACCCGAAGGTCGGTGCTTTGTTCTGCTGCTCAGGCGGCGGGGACGCTCAGCGCTCCTCCTGCCGCCTGTCCCAGCGATCGTTCATTCGATCCATGAACGAAGAGTTGGACTGCGCTCTGGGGGGCCGCTCGGGCTCGACACGCGCCTTGCCCGGACCGCGGCCGGGGGTGATCGCGAGGATCACGCCGCCCAGCATCACGACGAACCCGATGACGCCGACGACGATCAGCTGCTGCGAGACGCCGACGATGAGCCCACCGAGGCCGAGCAGCACGAGGATCGTGCCGTAGACGATGTTGCGATAGCTCAGTGAGCGTCCGCCCCGGGGCGCGCTGACGACGTCCGCGTCGTTGCGCATGAGATGGCGTTCCATCTCGTCCAGCAGGCGCTGCTCCTGTTCGGAGAGTGGCATGCATCCCCCTCTGTACTTCGGTGGCTCGATTGTACGCGTGCCTTTCGTCACTAGGCTAGGCCCGTGTCCGCCCTCGCAGAGCCGATCGAAGCCATTTCCCAGCGAGTGGACATGTTCGTCACGGTCAGGCGACAGGATGTCGCCGACGCCGGCCCCGAGGCCGCCCGTTTCGTCGATGCGGCCGCCGACGCGGTGACGGGCGGGAAGCGCCTGCGCGGCCGATTCTGCATCGCCGGGTGGAGGGCGGTGGAGGAAGCGGCGTCACCCGCGGGCGACGCCCCCGAGCCGGTGCTCGCGGCCGCCGCGGCACTGGAGGTCTTCCACGCCGCGGCGCTCGTGCACGACGACCTCATCGACAACTCCGACACCCGCCGCGGCCGCCCGTCCGCGCATCGCGCGCTGGAGGAGGGCCACCGCCGTGCGGGCTGGGCCGGCGACGCGGACGACTTCGGCCGGTCGGCGGCGATCCTGGTCGGCGACCTGCTCGTGGCGTGGAGCGACGACCTCCTCGAGGAGGGCCTGACCGGGCTCTCCCCCGACCGTGCCGCCGCCGCCCGCCGCCAGTACGCGCTGATGCGCCGCGAGGTCACGCTCGGGCAGTTCCTCGACATCGCCGAGGAGTCGGCGTTCGTGAGCGAGCCGGACGACCGCCACGCGGAGCGCGCGCTGCGCGTCGCGTCGTACAAGTCCGCGCGGTACAGCGTGCAGCAGCCGCTCGCGATCGGTGCCGCGCTGGCCGGGGCGGATGCCGCGCAGGAGGCCGCCCTCGCCGCGTTCGGGCATCCGCTCGGCATGGCCTTCCAGCTGCGCGACGATGTGCTCGGGGTGTTCGGCGACGAGGCCGCGACCGGCAAGCCGTCCGGCGACGACCTGCGCGAGGGCAAGCGCACGGTGCTGATCGCCTACGCGCGAGAGGCCCTGGCGGCCCCCGCACGGCGGATCCTCGACGAGATGGTGGGCGATCCCGGGCTGGACGCGCAGCAGATCGCCTCGCTGCAGCAGACGATCGTCGACACCGGTGCACTGGACCGCGTCGAGCAGCTCATCGCCCAGTACGCCCAAGAGGCCGACCGCGCGCTCTCCGGCGCCCGCCTCGGCAACGCGGCGGTGGGTGCGCTGCGCGACCTGGCACACGCCGCGACCGTCCGGACGACCTGAGGCCCGCCTCTTTCAGGCGACCCGCACGATCAGGCGAGGGTGCGGGCGACCCGGCGGACCTCGCTCTTGCGACCGGCCAGGAGCGCCTCGATCGGCGCGGCGCCGATGGTCTCCTCCGGCGTCAGCAGCCAGTCGATCACCTCGTCGTCCGAGAAGCCGGCGTCGTGGAGCACGATCGCGGTGCCCCGCAGCGACGACAGCGGGTGCCCGTCGACCACGAAGACGGCCGGCACCTTGAGCACGCCGTCCCGGCGCGAGCCCACCAGGTGGGACTCGTCGAGGAGCCGGCGCACCCGGCCCAGGGGTTCGCCCAGCACCTTGACGAGCTCAGGAAGGGTGAGCCAATCGGTCTCGAAACGCGAAGAGTCGTCAGCGGTCACGAATGCAACTATCTCAGATCGCGCGCGGGCCGGATCCGGCGACTCCTGTCCCATCAGTCACACAAGCCCCTTTTTTCACAGGCGTTGACACCAATAGACATCCGTGACAGCGTTTTCGGAGTCGACGGAGGGGGAGTCTCGTGCGATCAGTCCGGAGTACCAGCAACCAGGTCCACCAGGGCCTCGCCGCCTCGCGCGGCATCCCCGTCGGCGTCTCGGCGGCCGTCGTCGGCTCGATCGCCCTCGCGCTCTCGGGCGCCCCGGCTCACGCCCTGGGGACGGATGCCGCCTCCCGCGGCCCCCTCCCCGCTACTCTGCACGGGCCCGGCGCGCCGGCGACCGTGCGCGCACTGCCGACCCCCGTCTCCGCCGCGGTGGGCGTGACCGCCTCCGTGCGCCCGACCCACGCGGCGTCGGCGACCTACACGGTTCAGCCGGGCGACACGGTCAGCGCGATCGCCGCGCGCTTCGGCCTGAGGGTCGCCGATGTCCTCGCCTTCAACGGACTCGGCTGGTCGTCGATCATCCAGCCGGGTCAGGTGCTGAAGCTCACCGGAACGGCGAGCCCTGCGCCGGCACCGACCACGCCGGCGCCGGCCGCACCCGCAGCCGGCGCGTACACCGTCGCCGCCGGCGACACCGTCAGCTCCATCGCCCGGCGGCACGGCACCACCGTCGGCGCCGTGCTGTCGGCCAACGGCCTGGGGTGGTCGTCGATCATCTACCCCGGACAGACGATCTCGATCCCGGGTGCGTCGGCGCCGGCGGCATCCGCCCCCTCCCCTCCTCCGGCTCCGGCCCCGGGCGCCGCGGCCGGGTCGTACACCGTCGCCGCGGGCGACACCGTCAGCGCGATCGCGGGCCGCCACGGCGTCTCCGTCGACGCGGTGCTCTCGGCCAACGGCCTCAGCCGGGCGTCGATCATCTACCCCGGCCAGACGCTGAAGATCCCGGCATCGGGTCCGTCCGTCCCCGGGCTGACGTCCGAGCAGGCGGCCAACGCGCACCTCATCGTGCGGATCGGCCGCGAGCTCGGCGCCTCGGACCGCGCCATCGCGATCGCGCTCGGCACCGCGATGCAGGAGTCCTCGCTGCGCAACGTGACGTGGGGCGACCGGGACTCGCTGGGGCTCTTCCAGCAGCGTCCCAGCTACGGCTGGGGCACCGCGGCCGAGGTGCAGGACGCGGCGCGCGCGACGCGGGTCTTCTTCGGCGGCGCGGGCGACCCGAACGGCGCGCGCACGCGGGGTCTCCTGGACATCCCCGGCTGGGAGGGCATGTCGTTCGCCCAGGCCGCGCAGGCCGTGCAGATCTCGGCGTACCCCGACGCGTATGCCCAGTGGGAGGCGCCGGCCTTCTCGTGGCTCGCCACCCTCGGGTGAGGCCCGAGCCCGCCGAACCGTCGGTAACGGTACGGTCGCAGGGTGAGGCGCTCCGCCGGCTCGCAGGTGCGCGTCCGTAGACTCTCAGCGTGAGCACGAGTCAGCAGACGGACCCGCTGATCGGCCGTCTGGTCGACGGCCGGTACCGGGTGCGTGCTCGCATCGCGCGCGGCGGCATGGCCACCGTGTACGTCGCGACCGACCTGAGGCTGGAGCGCCGCGTCGCCCTCAAGGTGATGCACGGGCACCTCAGCGACGACACCGTGTTCCAGAGCCGGTTCATCCAGGAGGCCCGCGCGGCCGCCCGACTGGCCGATCCGAACGTCGTCAACGTGTTCGACCAGGGCCAGGACGGCGACATGGCGTACCTCGTCATGGAGTACCTGCCGGGCATCACCCTGCGCGAGCTCCTGCGCGAGCAGCGTCGGCTGACCGTCCCGCAGGCGATCTCGATCCTCGACGCGGTGCTGTCGGGCCTCGCCGCCGCGCACAAGGCCGGCATCGTGCACCGGGACGTCAAGCCCGAGAACGTCCTGCTGGCCGAGGACGGCCGCATCAAGATCGGCGACTTCGGGCTCGCTCGCGCCACGACGGCCAACACCGCCTCGGGCGCCCAGCTCCTCGGCACGATCGCGTACCTCGCCCCCGAGCTGGTCACCCGCGGCACCGCCGACGCGCGCAGCGACATCTACGCCATCGGCATCATGCTGTACGAGATGCTCACCGGCGAGCAGCCCTACAAGGGCGAGCAGCCGATGCAGATCGCCTTCCAGCACGCGACCGACTCGGTCCCCCGCCCGAGCGTGAAGAATCCGGGCGTTCCTGAGCCGCTCGACGAGCTCGTGCTGTGGGCGACCGAGAGGTCGCCCGACGATCGTCCCCTCGACGCGCGCGAGATGCTGCAGCGCCTGCGCGAGATCGAGCGGGAGCTCGGCGTCGCGCCCGTCGTCGCCCGCACCGGCCCCATCGGGATCGTGCGCGACGACGGCGCCTCGACGGGCGAGCTCACGGCGGTCCTGCCCGGCACGCCGACCGGACCCACCACCGCCATGGGCGACGTCGACAACGCCGGGCGCCTGCGCCGGGCGACCCAGCGCCGGCGCACGCGCGGCGCCTGGCTCCTGATCGCGGTGCTCTTGCTGGCGACGCTCGCCGGCGGGCTCGGCTGGTACTTCGGGTCCGGTCCCGGGTCGCTCGTGGCCGTCGCCGACGTGTCCGGCATGACGTATGAAGAGGCATCCGCCCGCCTGCAGCAGGACACGCTCGTCGCCGTGCAGCAGGGTGAGAGCAGCCTCGACGTCGCCGCCGGTCTCGTCATCCGCACCGATCCGCCGCAGGGCTCGCGCGTCGACCGCGAGGCCCAGGTCAACGTCTTCGTCTCGCTCGGCCCGGCCGAGGCGACGTTCACGTCGTTCGCGGGCATGTCCGAGACCGACGCCCGCAGTATGCTGAGCGAGCAGTCCGTCCAGACGGTCGACGAGAACTCCGAGTTCTTCACCGACGACGCTCCCGGCACGGTCGTCAACGTCTCGATTCGTCCGGCCGGAGCGCCGGAGGACGGCTCGCAGGACGTCGCCTGCTTCGAGGGATGCGTCGTGCACCAGGGCGACACCGCGCGGCTCTCGGTCTCGGTCGGACCGGTCCCGGACGTGGTGGATCAGAGCGAGGGCTCCGCGCGGAGCGCGCTCGAGGGTGTCGGGCTCGTCGTGGCCGACGAGAGTGCCACCGAGGCGAGCGACGCGATCGAGGAGGGCCGCGTGATCCGCGTCAGCGGCCCCGAAGGACGCTCGTGGCAGCCGAACGACACGGTCACCCTCGTGGTGTCGACCGGTCCCCCGCTGTTCGAGGTGCCGAACGTCGTCGGCGACAGCCGTGACGAGGCGATCGAGAAGCTCGAGGGAGCCGGGTTCCAGGTGGACTACGCGGCGTTCTTCGGCGTCGTGCCCGACGACATCACCGAGGTGACGGCATCCGATCCCGCCGCCGGTGAGTTCCGGGTCCGCGGCACGCGCGTGTACATCCAGCTCACCGTCACCGGCTGAGCCGCCGCGCACCCCCACCCGGCCGACAGCACGGATCCCGGATGCCTCGGCGAGAGGCATCCGGGATCGTCGTCGTGTCAGCGGCGCGAGATCAGCGCTTCTCGAGCTCCTCGGCCACGAGGAAGGCGAGCTCCAGGCTCTGCATGTGGTTCAGGCGCGGGTCGCACAGCGACTCGTAGCGGGTGGCGAGGGTGGCCTCGTCGATCTGCTCGGAGCCGCCCAGGCACTCGGTGACGTCGTCGCCGGTGAGCTCGACGTGGATGCCGCCCGGGAACGTGCCGACCGCGCGGTGCGCCTCGAAGAAGCCGCGGACCTCGTCGACGACGTCGTCGAAGCGACGCGTCTTGTAGCCGGTGGGGGTGGTGATGCCGTTGCCGTGCATGGGGTCGGTGACCCACAGCGGCACGGCTCCGGAGTCCTTGACGGCCTCCAGCAGCGGCGGCAGCGCATCGCGGATCTTGCCGGCGCCCATGCGCGTGATGAACGTGAGCCGGCCGGGCTCGCGTTCGGGGTCGAGCTTGTCGATGAGCGCGAGGGTCGTCTCGGGCGAGGTCGTCGGGCCGAGCTTCACGCCGATCGGGTTGCGGATCTTCGAGAAGTAGTCGACGTGAGCGCCATCGAGCTCGCGGGTGCGCTCGCCGATCCACAGGAAGTGCGCCGACGTGTTGTACGGCGTGTTCGTGCGGGAGTCGATGCGCGTCATCGGGCGCTCGTAGTCCATGAGCAGGCCCTCGTGGCCGGTGTAGAACTCGACGCGCTTGAGCTCGTCGAAGTCGGCGCCGGCAGCCTCCATGAACTTGATGGCCCGGTCGATCTCGGTCGCGAGGCGCTCGTACTGCTGGTTGGCCGGGTTCTGCGCGAAGCCCTTGTTCCACGAGTGCACCTCGCGGAGGTCGGCGAAGCCGCCGGTGGTGAAGGCGCGGATCAGGTTGATCGTCGACGCCGCCGTGTGGTACCCCTTCAGCAGCCGCTCGGGGTTGGCCTGCCGCGAGTTCTCGGTGAAGTCGTAGCCGTTGACGATGTCGCCGCGGTACGCCGGCAGGGTGACGTCGCCCCGCGTCTCGGTGTCGCTCGAGCGGGGCTTGGCGAACTGACCCGCCATGCGCCCCATCTTCACGATCGGCATGGAGGCGCCGTACGTGAGCACGACCGCCATCTGCAGCACCGTCTTGATGCGGTTGCGGATCTGCTCGGCCGTGGCGCCGGCGAAGGTCTCGGCGCAGTCGCCGCCCTGCAGCAGGAACGCGTTGCCCGATGCGGCGCGCGCGAGCCGGTCGCGCAGGTTGTCGACCTCGCCGGCGAAGACGAGCGGGGGCAGCGTGGCCAGCTCAGCGGACACCGCAGCCACCGCCTCTGCGTCGGGCCACGCGGGCTGCTGCTTGATGGGCAGGGTCCGCCAGTGGTCGAGGGCATCGAGCTGCTGAAGCATCCCTCGATTCTAGCCGCGGGGCGCGGCGCCCCGGTGCGCTGTGACGCGCTGTTCGCCGAGGCGTCAGGGCGCGGCTATCGGGCGTCGGTCCGCGTGCGCGTCGACAGCCGGTCCTTCACCGTCGAGGCGTAGACGTCCTCGTACTCCTGCTCCCCCAGCCGCTGCAGGGCCACCATGATCTCGTCGGTGATGGAGCGCAGGATGTACCGGTCGCCCTCCATCCCCTGGAAGCGCGAGAAGTCCAGCGGCTCGCCGATCACGATGCCCACGCGCACGATGCGCGGCACCGTGGTGCCGATCGGCATCATCGTGTCGGTGTCGACCATGACCACCGGCACGACGGGCACGTGCGCCTCCAGCGCCATGCGCGCGATGCCGGTGCGGCCGCGGTAGAGCTTGCCGTCGGGGCTGCGGGTGCCCTCCGGGTAGATGCCGAGCAGATCGCCGCGTCCGAGCACCTGGAGACCGGTGTTGAGGGATGCCTCGGATGCCTTGCCGCCGGACCGGTCGATGGGCAGCTGGCCGGTGCCCTTGAAGAACATGCGGGTCGCCCAGCCTTTGAGGCCCTTGCCCGTGAAGTAGTCGCTCTTGGCGAGGAACGCGACGGGCCGGTCGATCATGAGCGGCAGGAACACCGAGTCCACGAACGACAGATGGTTGCTCGCGAGGATCGCCGCACCCTCGGCGGGGACGTTCCGGCGGCCGATGATCCACGGGCGCCAGATCGCCTTGACGATCGGTCCGATCACCACGTACTTCATCAGCCAGTAGAACATCGCGCGCTCAGCCCTCCGGCGTAGCCAGGTCGGCTGCGCCGATGAGCCCGGCGTCGTTGACGAGCTGGGCGATCGCGAACTGCGCGACGGGGCGGTCGCCGTACCCCGGCAGCGACGTCTCGTAGGCGAGGCGGACCGGCGCGAGCAGGTCCTCGCCGAGCTGCGCGACGCCGCCGCCGATGACGAACAGCTCGGGGTCGAGGACGGCCTGGAACCCGCCGCACGCCTCGCCGAGAGCCGTCGCCACACGCCGCAGCGCCTCGATGGCCCCGGGGTCGCCGGCCAGCACGAGCCGGGAGACGGCCGGGCCCGAGATCGAGCCCTTCTCCGACCGCAGCCGCGCGAGGGCGTCGCCGATGCCGCCGGCGTCGGCGATGTCGTTGGCCTCGCGCTGCAGGGCGCGTCCGGACGCGTACTGCTCGAGGCATCCGCTCTGTCCGCAGCCGCACAGGATGCCGCCGCGGATGAAGCGCATGTGGCCGAGCTCCGCCGCGATGCCGTGGCCGCCGCGGAAGAGCTCGCCGTCGAGGACGATGGCCCCGCCGACGCCGGTCCCCATCGTGAGCATGACCATGTGCCCGACGTCCCGGCCGGCGCCGAACCGGTACTCGGCCCAGCCGGCCGCGTTGGCGTCGTTCTCGATGGCGACGGGCAGGCCGATGCCGGCCTCCAGCGTGGCCTTGAGCGGCTCGTTGCGCCACGCGATGTTGGGCGCGTGGATGACGGTCGCACGCCGGCGGTCGATGAAGCCGGCCGCGGCGACGCCGACGGCGGCGATGTCGTGGCCGGCGCGGAAGTGGCGAGCCATGTCGATGACGGCCTGAGCCAGTGCTGCGGTGTCGGCGGGGGTGTCGACGCGGACCTTCTCGACGATGTGCCCGTCGAGGTCGACGACGCCTCCCGCGATCTTGGTCCCGCCGATGTCGATGCCGACTTTGAGCACAGTCTCCCTCTCCGGCCGGCGCGCCCGCGACGGCGCCTTGAAGTCTATCCAGGCGGCGCTGTCCACATCCGCCGGTGAGTCGGATGTGACAGCCGATTAGACTCTGCTCAGACCCACCCGAGATTCCCGCAATCCGGTACCGAAGGAGCTGCCGTGGTCCAATTCGAAGTCCCTGCCATCGTCCCCGCCGATCCGCAGGCGAACGTCACCGACCTGCTGGTCGAGCGCGTCAAGAAGACGCCCGGCCTCGCGCTCTTCGCCGTCCCCGAGGGCGACGGCTGGCGCGATATCACCGCGTCGGAGTTCCAGAAGCAGGTCGTCGCCCTCGCGAAGGGCTTCGTCGCCGGCGGCATCGAGCCGGGTGACAAGGTCGGATTCGTCGCGCGCACCACCTATCAGTGGACGCTCGTCGACTTCGCGCTGTTCTATGCCGGCGCCGTGATGGTCCCCGTCTACGAGACGAGCTCGGCGTCGCAGATCGCCTGGATCCTCACCGACTCCGGCGCCGTGGCCATCATCACCGAGAGCCCGGAGCACACCGCCCGCTTCACCGAGGTGAAGGGGGAGCTGCCCCTCGTGCGCTCGGCGTGGGAGATGCAGGCCGGTGACCTCGACACGCTCATCGCCGAGGGCGCCTCCGTGGCCGACGACGAGATCGAGCGCCGGCGGAACATCGCCAACGGCGCCGACATCGCCACGCTCATCTACACGTCCGGCTCGACCGGGCGCCCGAAGGGCTGCGTGCTGACCCACAGCAACTTCGTCGAGCTCACGCGCAACTCGGCCAAGGCGCTGCACGAGGTCGTCGAGGTGCCCGGAGCATCGACGCTGCTGTTCATCACGACGGCGCACATCTTCGCGCGCTTCATCTCGATCCTCGACATCCACGCCGGCGTCAAGACGGGCCACCAGCCCGACACCAAGCAGCTCCTGCCCGCGCTCGGGTCGTTCAAGCCCACGTTCCTCCTCGCCGTCCCGCGCGTGTTCGAGAAGGTGTACAACTCGGCCGAGCAGAAGGCCGAGGCGGGCGGCAAGGGCAAGATCTTCCGCGCCGCCGCGCACACCGCGATCGAGCACTCGCGTCTGCAGCAGGAGGGCAAGAAGGTGCCCCTCGGCACCAAGATCAAGTTCGCGCTGTTCGACCGGCTCGTCTACAGCAAGCTGCGCACCGCGATGGGCGGCCGCGTGGTCTACGCGGTGTCGGGTTCGGCACCGCTCGGACCGCGTCTCGGTCACTTCTTCCACAGCCTCGGCGTGACGATCCTCGAGGGCTACGGCCTCACCGAGACCACGGCGCCCGCGACGGTGAACCTGGCGACGAAGTCGAAGATCGGCACGGTGGGCCCGGTGCTCCCCGGTGTCGGCATGCGGCTCGCCGACGACGGCGAGCTCGAGGTCCGCGGCATCAACGTCTTCAAGGAGTACTGGCGCAATCCCGAGGCGACCGCGGCCGCCTTCGACGGCGAGTGGTTCAAGACCGGCGACCTGGGCTCGTTCGACGACGAGGGGTTCCTCACGATCACCGGCCGCAAGAAGGAGATCATCGTCACGGCGGGCGGCAAGAACGTCGCCCCCGCCGCCCTCGAGGACCCCATCCGCGCCAACCCGATCGTGGGCCAGGTCGTGGTGGTCGGGGACCAGAAGCCGTTCATCGCGGCCCTGGTCACCCTCGACCCCGAGATGCTGCCGGCCTGGCTGGCGAACAACGGCCTGCCCGCCGACATGTCCCTCGAGGACGCCGCCAAGAACGACGCCGTCCGCGCCGAGGTGCAGCGGGCGATCGACCACGCGAACAAGTTCGTCTCGCGCGCCGAGTCCATCCGCAAGTTCACGATCCTCCCCAGCGAGTGGACCGAGGCCAGCGGACACCTCACGCCGAAGATGAGCATCAAGCGCAACGTGATCCTCGCGGACTTCGCGTCCGACATCGAGGAGCTCTACGCCGTGCCGGTCAGCACATCGAACGTGTCGCTGAGCTGATCAACGACGAAGAGAGCGGATGCCGGGGCTCCCGGCATCCGCTTTTCTTCGTTCGTCCCTGTGCCGTCTGTCGCCCACGAATCACCGCAGGTCGAAGGTCCCTGTCGAGGACTCGCCGCGAAGCGGACGATGAGTATCCCGACCCTGTGCGGGGACATCCAAGGAGCAGACATGAAGGCGCTGGTGTATCAAGGTCCGGGATCGATCGTCTGGCAGGAGAGACCTGCTCCCCGGGTTCAGAAGCCGACGGATGCGGTCGTGAAGATCGAGACGACGACGATCTGCGGAACGGATCTGCACATCCTCAAGGGGGACGTTCCCACGGTGGAATCCGGGCGCATCCTCGGCCATGAAGGCGTCGGCGTGGTGACCGAGGTCGGTGCGGCTGTGACCGAGATCGCCGTCGGGGATCGCGTCATCATCTCGTGCATCTCCGCGTGCGGAAAGTGCGGCTACTGCCTCGAGGGAATGTACTCCCACTGCCTCGCCGACGAAGGCGCATCCGGAATCGGCTGGATCCTGGGTCACCTCATCGACGGCACGCAAGCCGAGTACGTGCGGGTGCCCTTCGCCGAGACCTCACTGCACAAGGTGCCCGAAGGGGTCGCCGCCGAAGAGGCCGCGATGATCAGCGACATCCTGCCCACCGGGCATGAGATCGGCATCCGCTACGGCGCCGTCGAGCCGGGTGATGTCGTCGCGGTCATCGGCGCCGGCCCCGTCGGCCTCGCCGCGATGACGACAGCCTCGCTCTACGGGCCGAGCCGGGTCATCGCGATCGACATCGACGCCAACCGGGTCGAGCAGGCGAGGCGCTTCGGCGCGAGCGACGGCGTCGTCTCGTCGGACGAGGACTGGAAAGAGCAGGTGTTGGCTCTCACGGACGGGCTCGGCGTGGATGTCGCCGTCGAGGCTGTCGGTGTGCCGGCGACGTGGGACATGTGCCTGGCGATCGTGCGGCCGGGTGGCCACGTGGCCAACGTCGGTGTTCACGGCAAGCCCGTGAGCTTCCCGCTGGAGTCGGCGTGGATCCAGAACCTCACGATCACCACCGGACTGGTCAACACCGACACCTCGCGCATGCTCATCAAGCTGCTCGCGCAGGGACGGCTCGCTGTGGGCGGCTTCATCAGCCACCGCTTCTCGCTCGAGGACATCATGGACGCCTACGACACGTTCGGCCGTGCGGCCGAGACCAAGGCGCTCAAGGTCATCCTGACGGCCTAGCGGCTCGACCCGTCCGGCGGGATCTCGATACGGCTCGTTCCTCGCCTACTCGATCTTGACCCGGCACGCATCAACGCTCCTTCGTCGCATTGATCCGCACCGCGTCAAAACCAGTCGGACTCGCGGATCTCGCGCATGGCGACGCGACGGTGCTCGGGCGGGAGCCGGTCGATGTAGAGCGTGCCGTCGAGGTGGTCGGTCTCGTGCTGCAGCGCCTGCGCGAGCAGCCCCTCCCCCTCGATGACGACCTCGCCGCCGTCGAGGTCGATGCCGACGACCTTGGCCCACGGGTAGCGGAGGGCCTCATGCCACAGGCCCGGCACCGACAGGCAGCCCTCGCCGACGGGCTCGGGCTCGCCCGACACCTCCACGAGCACGGGGTTCAGGACGTACCCGATGTCGCCGTCGATGTTGTAGCTGAAGGCGCGGAGGCCGACGCCGATCTGGGGCGCTGCGACACCGGCGCGCCCGGGCAGCTCGACGGTGTCGACGAGGTCGCGCACGAGGGCGCGGACGCCGTCGTCGATGTCATCGATGGGGGCGCTGACGGACTTCAGGACAGGGTCGCCGAAGAGGCGGATCGGACGGACGGCCATCTGCGCTCAGGCCGCCGGCCGCAGCGAACGGAGACCCTCGACCACGATCGCGGCGAGCTCACGGGCCGCCAGGCGCGTCGCCGGCTGCAGCTCGCGGAACACGATGGCGCTGCCGGCCGCGATGTGCGGGTCGTACGGCACGCGCACCACCGCGCGCACGCGGGTGCGGAAGTGCGTCTCGAGCTCGTCGAGCTGGACGAGCGGATGCCCCGGCCGGGCGCTGTTGAGCACCACCACCGCGTTGCGCACCTTCTCGGAGTGCCCGTTGGTCTCGAGCCACGTGAGCGTCTCGGACGCCAGCCGGGCCTCGTCGACGCTGAGGCCCGCCACGATGACGAGCTGGTCGGCCAGATCGAGCGTGGCCTCCATGACGGAGTGGACGATGCCCGTGCCGGTGTCGGTGAGGACGACCGAGTAGTAGTGCGCGGCGAGGCTCGCCACGTCGCGGTAGTCGGCGTCGTTGAACGCCTCCGAGACGCGCGGGTCGGCGTCGGAGGCGACGACGTCGAGCCTGGTCTCGTCGCGGGCCACCATGTTGGAGAGGTCGTTGAAGCCCACGACCTCGCCGCGGATGCGCACCAGGTCGCGCACGGTCTTGCCGCTCTCGCGGGTGATGCGCTCGGCGAGTGTGCCGCGGTCGGGGTTGGCGTCGACGGCGATGACGCGATCGTCACGGGCGTCGGCGAGCGCCATGCCGAGCAGCGTGGTCACGGTCGTCTTGCCGACGCCGCCCTTGCGCGAGACCACCGGCACGAAGCGCGCCCCGCCGGGCAGCGGCGCGGCGATGCGGCGGTCGAGCTCCTTGCGCGCCCGCGCGCGCTTGCTGTCGCCGAGGTTGATGCGCCGGCCCGAGATCGAGTAGACGAACTGCTGCCAGGCGCCCTCGGGCTCGGGACGCACCACCTGATGCGGGTCGAGCAGTCGGTCGGCGGTGAGCAGGTCCGCGGTCTCGCGGCTCGACTCGAGCTCGCCGAGCCGCTTCGACGCGAGCGCCACGTCGGCGCGCGGGACCGAGCGTTCGACCGCGCGCTCGGCGGAGCGATCAACGACCGGCTGCGCGCCCGTGCCGTGCGTCGACCGGCGCCGGCTCGACACGGGCCCCGTCGCCGGGCTCGCGGCCGCAGCAGCGGCGGCGGTGGCGGGAACCGACGGCGCCGCCGGAGGGGTCACCGGGGCGGGCGCGGCATCCTTCGCGTCGTCGGCCGGGGTCTTCGCAGTCATGGGGTCCTCCGCGGTGTCGTCGGTCGCGATGACATCGTCTCCTGCGGCGGCATTCTCCGCCAGGGTGGCGTCAGCCGGAGCGGCCTCTGCGCCGTCGTCGTCGAGCACGAGCTCGAACTCGGCGGGGTCGAACTCCCCGTCGAAGTCGGCGTCCTCGAACTCCACGTCCTCGAAGTCCACCGGGAAGTCCTCGGCCCGGGTGTGGGAGTCGTCCGGCACCGGTGCCGGCGCCGCCTCAGGCTCGGGCTCGGGCTCGACGTGAACCTCGGGCTCTGCGACGAACACTGGACCGGGCTCGGCGACGAACACAGGCTCGGGCTCGGCGTGCGCGTCGGCCGCGGGCTCGTCCTGCACCTCGGGCTCAGGGTCGAGGTACTCCGCGGCGCGGTGCTCGTCGGCGACAGGCTCACCCTCCCCCTCGCCGTACGTCTCGGGCTCGGCGGCGGGCTCGTGCGCGACGACGGATGCCTCGTACTCCACGATGTCGGCACCCGCGACGTCGTCCGCGGGAGCCCCCGAACCGAAGCCCTCGCCCTCCACGGTCCACTCCTCGAGATCGGCGGTGTCGTCCACGATCTCGGCCTCGGTGGTGTGCGTGCCGGGCTCCTCGACCGCGACCGGCATGATGACCGGCAGGTCCGCGTCGGCGGGGATCTCGATGACGAAGGGGACCTCGCCGTCGATCACCGCGTCGTCGTCGAGGTCGTCCTCGGACTCCGTCGGCAGCTCGACGTTGACCTGTGCCGTCCCACCGCCGAGGATTCCGAGGCCTGTGGTGTCGAGGCTCCCCGTGTCGGAGAGCACGCCGTTCTCAGGCTCGTCGTGCGTGTGGTCGTTGCGGTCGGGCGTCACTGGGCGGTACTCCTGGGCAGGGCGGAACGGCGCATACGGGCATATGCCGCCTTCCAGGCTACTGCGAGGGGCGGATCACGACCAAAAGGTCGCCGGCATCGACCTGCGTCGTCTCGGCGATCGCGAGGCGCTCGATGACCCCGTCGATGGGTGCGGTGATGGCCGCCTCCATCTTCATCGCCTCGATCGACGCGACCGGCTGACCCGCCGAGACCTTGTCGCCGACGCCCGTCTTGAGGGTGACGACGCCAGAGAACGGCGCGGCGACCTGCCCCGGCTTCGACGTGTCGGCCCTCTCCGCCTGGCGCGTCTCGACCTTGATGCTGCGATCGCGGACGAAGACCGGCCGCAGCTGGCCGTTGAGCGTCGTCATGACGGTGCGGATGCCCTTGTCGTCGGCTTCACCGATCGCCTCGAGTCCGACGTACAGCTGGACGCCCGGGTCGATCTCGGCGACGTGCTCCTCGCCCGGCTTGAGCCCGTAGAGGTAGTCGGGGGTGCCGAGCGCGGTGAGGTCGCCGTAGGTCTCGCGGTTCTTCTCGAACTCGCGGGCAGGGCCGGGGAACAGCAGCCGGTTGAGGGTGCGCCGGCGGCTCACCGCGTCTCCGGCCAGGCCGTCGCGCTCCTCGTCGGTCAGCGGCGGCACGTCGATCGAGATCGTGCGCCCCTCGAGCACCTTCGTGCGGAAGGGCTCGGGCCAGCCGCCCGGCAGGTCGCCCAGCTCGCCCGCCATGAAGCCGACGACGGAGTCCGGGATGTCGTAGCCCTGGGGGTTCGCCTCGAAGTCCGCGGGGTCCGCGCGCACCGCGACGAGGGCGAGCGCGAGGTCGCCGACGACCTTCGACGACGGCGTCACCTTCGGGATGCGCCCGAGGATGCGGTCGGCCGCGGCGTACATGTCCTCGATGAGCTCGAAGTCGTCGGCCAGCCCCAGCGCGATCGCCTGCTGGCGCAGGTTGGAGAGCTGACCGCCGGGGATCTCGTGGTGGTACACGCGGCCCGTCGGCGCGGGAAGGCCCGACTCGAACGGCCGGTAGAGCTGCCGGACGGCCTCCCAGTACGGCTCCAGGTCGCTGACGGCCTGGAGGTCGAGCCCGGTGTCGCGGTCGGTGTGCGCGAGCGCCGCGACGAGGGCCGAGAGCGACGGCTGGCTCGTGGTTCCCGACATGGGCGCAGCCGCGGCATCCACCGCATCCACTCCCGCGGCACTCGCCGCCAGCAGCGTCGCGAGCTGGCCGCCCGCGGTGTCGTGGGTGTGCAGGTGCACCGGCAGGTCGAAGTTCTCGCGCAGCGCGCTGACGAGCGTCGCCGCCGCTGCCGGCCGGACGAGCCCGGCCATGTCCTTGATGGCGAGGATGTGCGCCCCCGACTGCACGATCTGCTCGGCCAGGCGCAGGTAGTAGTCGAGCGTGTACAGCTTCTCCGACGGGTCGAGCAGGTCGGCGGTGTAGCACAGGGCGACTTCGGCCAGCGCGGTGCCGGTCGAGCGCACCGCGTCGATGGCGGGCCGCATCTGCGACACGTCGTTGAGCGCGTCGAAGATGCGGAAGATGTCGACCCCCGTGGCCGCGGCTTCGCGCACGAAGGCGTCCGTCACCTCGACCGGCCGAGGGGTGTAGCCCACCGTGTTCCTGCCCCGCAGCAGCATCTGGATCGGGATGTTGGGCATCGCGGTGCGCAGGGCCTCCAGGCGCTCCCACGGGTCCTCCGCGAGGAAGCGCAGCGCGACGTCGTAGGTCGCCCCGCCCCACGCCTCGACCGACAGCAGCTGCGGCGTCATGCGCGAGACGTGCGGCCCGACGCGCACGAGGTCGCGCGTGCGCACGCGGGTGGCCAGCAGCGACTGGTGCGCGTCGCGGAAAGTGGTCTCGGTGACCGCGAGGCTGCGCTGCTCGCGCAGCGCCTTCGCGAAGCCCTCCGGCCCGAGCTCGCGCAGGCGGTCGAGCGTGCCTGCGGGCGGGGCCGAGGCGAGGTCGATCTCGGGCAGCTTGCTGCCCGGCGACACCGACAGCGGCTTCTCGCCGTACGGGCGGTTGACCGTGACGTCGCCCAGCCAGTTCAGCAGCTTCGTCGCACGGTCGCGCGACGGGTTGCTCGTCAGCAGCGTGGGCCGTTCGTCGATGAAGGAGGTGCTGACGTCGCCCGCGACGAACGCCGGGTCGTCGAGCACCGCGCGGAGGAACGGGATGTTGGTCGCGACGCCGCGGATGCGGAACTCCGCCAGCGCCCGGCGCGCGCGCGCGACGGCGGCGGGGAAGTCCCGTGCCCGGCAGGTGAGCTTCGCGAGCATCGAGTCGAAGTGCGGGCTGATCTGCGAGCCGGCGGCCGTGGTGCCGCCGTCGAGGCGGATTCCGGCGCCGCCGGGCGAGCGGTACGTGGTGATGCGCCCGGTGTCGGGGCGGAAGCCCTGCGCCGGGTCCTCCGTGGTGATGCGGCACTGCAGTGCCGCGCCGCGCAGCTGGATGCGGTCCTGGGTCAGGCCGAGGTCGGCGAGGGTCTCCCCCGCCGCGATGCGGATCTGCGACTGCACGAGGTCGACGTCCGTCACCTCTTCGGTGACGGTGTGCTCCACCTGGATGCGCGGGTTCATCTCGATGAAGACGACCTCGCCGGTGCGCGGGCCGGCCGTCTCGAGCAGGAACTCGACGGTGCCGGCGTTCTCGTAGCCGATGGAGCGCGCGAACGCCACCGCGTACCCGTGGAGCGCGTCGCGCACAGCGGGGTCGAGGTTCGGCGCGGGCGCGATCTCGATCACCTTCTGGTGACGGCGCTGCACCGAGCAGTCGCGCTCGAAGAGATGGACGGTCTCGCCCGTGCCGTCGGCGAGCACCTGCACCTCCACGTGCCGCGGCCGCTGCACCGCCTGCTCGAGGAAGACGCGGGCGTCGCCGAACGCGCTGCCCGCCTCGCGCATGGCCTCGGCGAGGGCGGGTGCGAGCTCTTCGGGCCGCTCGACGCGGCGCATGCCGCGCCCGCCGCCTCCGGCCACAGCCTTGACGAAGATGGGGAATCCGATGTCGTCGGCCTGGCCGAGCAGCTCGTCGACGTCGTCGGATGCCTCGGTCGAGCGCAGCACCGGCACGCCGGCGGCGATGGCGTGCTGCTTCGCGGTGACCTTGTTGCCCGCCATCTCCAGCACGTGGGACGGGGGTCCGATGAAGGCGATCCCGTTCGCGGCGGCCTTCTCGGCGAGCTCGGGGTTCTCCGAGAGGAAGCCGTAGCCCGGGTAGATGGCGTCGGCGCCGGCCTCCTTGGCGACCCGCACGATCTCGTCCACGTCGAGATAGGCGCGGACGGGATGCCCCTTCTCGCCGATCTCGTACGATTCGTCGGCCTTCTGGCGGTGCAGAGACCCGCGATCCTCGAAGGGGAACACCGCGACGGTGCGGGCTCCGAGCTCGTAGGCGGCGCGGAATGCGCGGATGGCGATCTCGCCTCGGTTCGCGACCAGGATCTTGCGGAACATTCGACCTCCGTGTGCGGCGACGCAGGCGGGCCCCTGAATAATCAGGCTGAGTGTGCTCTCAGCCTAGGGGACGGTAACGTGGTGCCTTGTGCACGTCCTATCCGTCAGCTCGCTCAAGGGTGGGGTCGGCAAGACGACCGTGACTCTCGGACTCGCGTCGGCGGCTTTCGCCCGCGGGGTCCGCACGCTCGTCGTCGACCTCGACCCGCAGTCCGACGTCTCGACGGGCATGGACATCCAGGTCGCCGGGCGCCTCAACGTCGCCGACGTCCTCGGCAATCCCAAAGAGAAGACGGTCCGCCAGGCCATCACCTCCAGCGGCTGGGCCAAGGTGCATCCCGGCACGATCGACGTGCTGATCGGCAGCCCGTCCGCGATCAACTTCGACGGCCCGCACCCGAGCGTGCGCGACGTCTGGAAGCTCGAAGAGGCCCTGGCGACCATCGAGGCCGACTACGACCTCGTGCTGATCGACTGCGCCCCGTCACTCAACGCGCTGACGCGCACGGCCTGGGCGGCCTCCGACCGCGTGATCGTCGTCACCGAGCCGGGTCTGTTCTCTGTGGCCGCCGCCGACCGCGCCCTGCGCGCCATCGAGGAGATCCGCCGCGGCCTCTCCCCCCGTCTGCAGCCGCTGGGCATCGTGGTCAACCGCGTGCGTCCGCAGTCCATCGAGCACCAGTTCCGCATCAAGGAGCTGCGCGACATGTTCGGCCCGCTGGTGCTCTCGCCGCAGCTGCCCGAGCGCACGTCGCTGCAGCAGGCGCAGGGCGCCGCGAAGCCCCTGCACATCTGGCCGGGCGATTCCGCGCAGGAGCTTGCGGCGGACTTCGACTCGCTGCTCGACCGCGTCATGCGCACCGGCCGCATCCCGGTCCCCGAGGACACCCGCTCCTGACCCTCCCGGGGACGGATGCCGCGGCCCGCGGCATCCGTATGCTGATCAGTCTGCTCAGCAGATGATCAGTCTGCACGCTTTGTGCACGCCGCGCTGAACACGATTTGCCTTTCGCGGCGAACTCGCTGACCATATCGCCATGGCACCGATGACGTTGCACCCCGACAGCCTTGCCGTGCACGCAGGCCGCGAAGACCTCGCGAGCCTCGGCGTCCACGCCCTCCCCCTCGACCTCTCGTCGACGAACCCGCTTCCCGGCATCGAGCTCGGCGGCATGTCGTACGAGGTGCTCGCGACCGGCGGGCATCCGTTCGAGGGCGGGTCCCACGTCTATGCCCGGCTGTGGAACCCGACGGTCGCCCGGTTCGAGGAGGCGCTCGCACGACTCGAGCACGCCGAGGAGGCCGTGGCGTTCTCGTCGGGGATGGCGGCCGTCACCGCGGTGATCCTCGCGTTGGCGCACGAGTCGAAGCGCCGGCACATCGTCGCCGTCCGCCCGCTCTACGGCGGCACCGACCACCTGCTGGCGTCGGGCCTGCTCGACGTCGAGACGACGTACTGCGCTCCGGATGCCGTCGCCTCCGCCGTCCGCCGCGACACCGCGCTCGTCGTGCTCGAGACGCCGGCGAACCCGACGCTGGACCTCGTCGACATCGCCGCCGTCGTGGCCGCGGCGGGCTCGGTGCCGGTGCTCGTCGACAACACGTTCGCGACGCCGGTGCTGCAGCGGCCGCTCGACCTCGGCGCATCGCTCTCGCTGCACAGCGCGACGAAGTACCTCGGCGGGCACGGCGACGTGGTGGGCGGCGTGGTCGCCTGCGACGCGCGGACGGCCGCAGCGCTTCGCCGCACCCGCGCCATCACCGGCGCGATCATGCATCCCCTCGCGGCCTACCTCCTGCACCGGGGACTCGCGACGCTGCCGGTGCGGATGCGCGCGCAGCAGGCGGGTGCCCGCACGGTGGCGGAGTGGCTGACGACGCGCCCCGAGGTCTCGCGCGTGCACTTCCCCGGGTTCTCTTCCAGCGACCCGCTCGGGCTGGTCGGGACGCAGCAGGACGGCCCGGGCGCGATGATCGCGATCGAACTGGCCGAGGGCTTCGATGCGGCAGCCGCGCTCACGGCATCCGTCCGCCTGTTCACCCACGCGGTGTCGCTCGGCAGCGTGGACTCGCTCATCCAGCACCCCGCGGCGCTCACCCACCGCCCCGTCGCGTCGGAGGCCAAGCCCTCGGATGCGCTCGTGCGGCTCTCGATCGGACTGGAGGACCCCGCCGACCTCATCGCCGATCTCGCTCAGGCGCTCACCGTCGGCGCATCGGCGACCGCCGGCGTCGAAGCGGTGCGCGGCTGAGCCGGGCCGTCGCGCGTCAGGCGGTGCGGGCGGCGCGGCGCACCGCGAGCTCGTCCATGGCGTCGGGCTTCTCGACCTCGAACTCGACGAGCTCGGACTCGACCTCGCGCAGCACCTTGCCGACGGCGATGCCGAAGACGCCCTGGCCCCGGCTGACGAGGTCGATGACCTCGTCGTTGGACGTGCACAGGTAGACGGACGCGCCGTCGCTCATGAGGGTCGTGCCGGCGAGATCGCGGATGCCGGCGGCACGGAGCTGGTCGACGGCGGTGCGGATCTGCTGGAGCGAGATCCCGGTGTCGAGCAGACGCTTGACGAGCTTGAGCACGAGGATGTCGCGGAAGCCGTACAGACGCTGCGACCCGGAGCCGCTCGCGCCGCGCACGGTCGGCTCGACCAGTTCGGTGCGGGCCCAGTAGTCGAGCTGACGGTACGTGATGCCGGCGGCGCGGGCTGCGACCGCCCCGCGGTACCCGACCTCGTCGTCCATCGCGGGCAGGCCGTCCGTGAAGAGGAGGTCTGCACCGAAACGCTCGCCTTCAGCAGCATCTCCGGTCATGCTCGTTCCCCCCTCCGGATCGAATACCTCAACGCTAGATCAGCCTCCCCCTCGCGGCAACGACATCCGCTGTTCGGAGGTCGGCGTGTCGCGCGGCTTCGCCCGGCGACGTCCGTCGCGTGGGCGTCAAGAGAGCATGCGGTCCAGCGCGCTGCGCACGAACATGGCCCGCACGTCGTCGAGCCGGCGGACGAGCTCGGGCGCGAGCTCGCCGGCGCGGCCCCGGGACGAGGCATCCGTCCGGCGCAGCAGCGGAGCGAGAGCCGACTCGACCAGCGCGACGTCGCGCTCCGCGCTCTGGCGCAGGGCCCTGACGTGTCGCGGCTCGATGCCGTGACGGTCCAGCGCCACGAGGGCGCGCAGCAGCGTGACCGACTGCTCGGTGTAGCTCTCGGCTCCCGCGAGGATCCCGGTGCTGATCGCGTCGTTGAGCAGCTGCGGCGCGGCGCCCGCGGCGGAGAGCAGCTCCTCGCGGCGGTACCGGCGCGGTGCGGGCACGATCGACGGCGGCGGCACGGCAGTCGGGGTCGCCGGGTCGCGTCCGGCGTCGACGTCCTCGAGGTACTCGCGGATCACCGACAGCGGCAGGTAGTGGTCGCGTTGCAGCGTGAGCGCGAGGCGCAGGCGCTCGAGGTCGTCCTGCGAGAACTTGCGGTAGCCGGACTCGGTGCGAAGCGGCGTCACGATCCCCTGCACCTCGAGGAAGCGCAGCTTGCTCGAGGTCAGCGACGGGAACTCCGGCGACAGCCGGGCGAGAACCTGACCGATGCTGAGAAGACCCGCGGACGACGCCCGCTCACGGGCGGATGCCGCGGGCATCAGGCCTCCGCTGCCTGCGTAAGGTCGGCCGGTGAGACGAAGAAGTTGAGGCGGAACTTGCCGACCCGCACTTCGGCGCCGTTGGTGAGCGTGGCACGGTCGACCCGCTCGCCGTTGACGTAGGTGCCGTTGAGCGAGCGCTGGTCGACGAGCTCGAACGACGTGCCGTTGCGCGTGATCTCCGCGTGCCGACGCGAGACGGTCACGTCGTCGAAGAAGATGTCGGCCTCGGGGTGACGCCCGACGGTGGTCACGTCGGAGTCGAGGAGGTAGCGGGCGCCGGCGGTGGGTCCGGAACGCACGAGCAGCAGAGCGGCACCGGACGGCAGGGCATCGATCGCGTCGAGCTCTGCGTCTGCCAGTTCGCTGCCGAACGGGACGAACGACAGATCGGAATCATGGCCGAACGTCTGGGTCGTGTCGGATGCGCGGTCGGAATCCCGTGCGTCGGCCCCGGCTGCGCGGCGGATCTCGCCCTCATCGGGTCGGCGGTCGTGCTCCACGGTTTCCTCCTCTTGTCTGTTCAGCCTATCCGATCGCCCCAGCCTCGGAAGAGGCCTTCACCGGTTCGCTTCGCCGTGCCGCCCCAGCCGCGCAGGAAGAACTCGTACACGCAATGTTTCGCCACGTGTCACCTGAGATGCCATGAAAAGCATGCCCGCCTAGCCTGGCAGAAACCTCAGCCGCTCAGCGACCCAAGGAGTCGATCGTGTCCAGCCAGCACCGCCACATCCCGCCCCTCGAGGTGCGTGAGCGTGCGGCGTGCATGTGCGACCACGGCGACAGCTGCTCCTCGTTCGCGCCCGGCCACGCGCTGCACCTGATCCAGGCGCGCCTCGCGTCGGCCACGCCGTCCGAATGGGCAGACGCGATCGTCGAGGCATCCGACGCCCGCTCCGGCTTCGTGATCGTCCGCACGATCGCCGACGGCACGGCTGTCGCGCTGTGGAACGGCACGGGGGCCGCAGCGGTCGCGACCGCGGGCACCCCCGTCGCGCTCCACGAGCGCTACCACGTGCTCGCCGTCGGCGGGGCGCGGTTCAACGTCCTCCAGGGCTGACGCCTCGCACCGACCGGGCCCGCGGGCTCAGCGTCCGTGGCGCGCCGCGCCCGTCATGACGAAGGCGACGGGGCTCAGCCCATCGCCATCATCGACTCGCGCATCTTCATGCACGCGTCCATGCACGCCTGGCACGACTGCGCGCACATCTTGCAGACCTCGCTGTGGTCGGCGTGCTCCATGCACTCGTCCATGCAGACCTGGCACATCGCGATGCACGCGTCGAGCATCGACATCATGGCGGCCGGGGTCATGCCCTGCGGGCGCATCATGGCGCGCATCATCGTGTTGCACATGTCGGCGCAGTTCATGCACGCCGGAGCGCACGACATCATCTGCGTGGAGCAGACCGTGCATGCCTGCTCGCAGGCCGAGCAGGCGTCCATACACGCCTGCATCACCGACATGTCCATGGTCTCCATGCCGGGCATCGACATCATGTCCTTCGACATGGCGCCCATCATCATCGCGTCCATCGCCGCCGTCCTTCCAACGTGGGGATGGCGGGCAGGTGACCCGCCTGCGGCCAGGCTAGACCTCTCAGGGTCGGGAGCAAAGGGCCGGTTAGGCTCGATCGGGTGATGTCACACGCAATTCACACGCCCCTCGGAGCGCGCCTCTCGGCGCTGGCCGCCGCACTGCTCGTGGCGTTCGGCGTCGCCCTGGGGGCGGCATCCCCCGCGCAGGCCCATGACGACCTCATCGGCAGCGACCCGGCCGCCGGTGCCGCCCTCGACGCCCTGCCCGCGCAGCTGACGCTGACCTTCAGCGCCGGGATCGCCGGCGACGAGGGAGCCTCGGTGGTGGAGGTGACGGATGCCGCGGGCATGACGCTCGTGGACGGCTCGCCGAGTGTCAGCGACAACGTGCTCACCCAGCCCCTCGCGGGTGAGGCATCCGGTGCCGTCACCGTGCTGTGGAAGGTCGTCTCCAGCGACGGACACCCCATCTCGGGCGAGTTCTCGTTCACCGTCGCGGCCGCCGCACCCACCCCGACCGAGACGGCCACCGCCGCGCCGACCGAGACCGCGGCGCCCGACGAGACGCCGGCTCCGAGCACCGCCCCGACGGTCGCCCCGGAGGAGGCCGGCTCGGACGCCGCGGTGTGGCCGTGGGTGCTGTTCGGCCTCATCGCGGCCGCCGCGGCGGGCGTCGTCGTCTACCTCCTCGTCGCCCGCGCGCGCCGCGACGGACGCCCCGGCGAGGCCGGTGACGGCGCGGCGGGAGGCGCCTCCGGGCCCGGTTCCGAGCCCCCGGCCGCCCACTAGGCTGGAAGCATGCCTCACTACGACGTCGCCATCCTCGGCGCGGGTCCCGGCGGGTACGTCGCGGCCGTCCGTGCTGCTCAGCTCGGCCTCACGGTCGCGATCATCGAAGAGAAGTACTGGGGCGGTGTCTGCCTCAACGTCGGCTGCATCCCCTCGAAGGCTCTGCTGAAGAACGCCGACCTCGCGCACCAGTTCCACCACAAGGCCGACCTGTTCGGCATCTCGGGTGACGTGCACTTCGACTTCGGCGTCGCGTGGGACCGCAGCCGCAAGGTGGCAGAGACCCACGTCAAGGGCATCCACTACCTGATGAAGAAGAACAAGGTCACCGAGTACGAGGGCCGAGGCTCGTTCACGGGCCCCAACGCCCTGCGGGTGACCAAGGCCGACGGCTCCACCGAGGACGTCACGTTCGACAACGCGATCATCTCGACCGGCTCCAGGGTGCGTCTCCTCCCGGGCGTGCAGCTCGGCGGCAACATCGTGACCTACGAGGAGCAGATCCTCGCCCGCGACCTCCCGAAGTCCATCGTGATCGTCGGCGCCGGTGCCATCGGCATGGAGTTCGCGTTCGTGATGGTGAACTACGGCGTCAAGGTGACGATCATCGAGTTCCTCGACCGGGCGCTCCCCAACGAGGACGCCGACGTGTCGAAGGAGATCGCGAAGCAGTACAAGAAGTACGGCGTCGACATCCTCACCTCGACCAAGGTCGAGACGGTCACCGACCACGGCGACCGCGTCACCGTGACCTACACCCCGGCGGCGGGCGGCGAGACGCAGTCGATCGACGCCGACAAGGTCATGATGTCGATCGGCTTCGCCCCGAACGTCGAGGGCTTCGGGCTGGAGACCACCGGTGTCAAGCTCACCGACCGCGGCGCCATCGACATCGACGACCACATGCGCACGAACGTGCCGCACATCTACGCGATCGGCGACGTCACCGCCAAGCTGCAGCTGGCGCACGTGGCCGAGGCGCAGGGCGTCGTCGCCGCCGAGACGATCGGCAAGGCCGAGACCATGACGCTCGGCGACTACCGCATGATGCCGCGCGCCACGTTCTGCTCGCCGCAGGTCGCGTCGTTCGGGCTCACCGAGCAGCAGGCCCGCGACGCCGGTTACGACGTCAAGGTCGCGAAGTTCCCGTTCTCGGCCAACGGCAAGGCGAACGGCCTCGGCGAGCCGATCGGCTTCGTCAAGCTGATCGCCGACGGCGAGCACCTCGAGTTGCTCGGCGGCCACCTCATCGGCCCCGACGTCTCGGAGCTGCTGCCCGAGCTGACGCTCGCCCAGAAGTGGGACCTCACCGCCCTCGAGGCGGCGCGCAACGTCCACACGCACCCGACGCTGTCGGAGGCCGTGCAGGAGGCCTTCCACGGTCTCGCCGGCCACATGATCAACCTCTGACGCGCGCCGGATCGCGCTGACGAGACGCATCCCGCGCAGCAGCCGCAGAAAAGCCCCGGAGCCGTTCGGCTCCGGGGCTTCTCGCATGCTCAGTAGCCGAGCGTACGGGCGAGCTTGGAGGCGGATGCCGCGGGCCGGCCGCCCGCGGCGAGCACGGCGCTGCCCGCCTTGGCGAAGAGGCGCCGGCGTTCGGGACCCGGCTCGGGCGCCGCCGGTCCGAGCTCGAACTCCCATTCGCGCCAGGTGCGCTCGGTGCCGGCCCGCTCGTCGGTGGCGACGACGTGGTCGTCGACGAACTCCGCGACCACTCCCCCGTCGGCATCCCGCAGCGCGTAGGCGACCCGTCTGTTGCGGATACGGGCGATCGGCGCCAGCTCGCGGACGGTGGCGACCGACGCGAGGGCGGCGGCGACGGCATCCGGGATCTCGTCCGCAGGGCCCAGCGGCCACTGCTGCTCGAGGCGTCCGCCTTCGCCGTGACGCGGTCCCTTGATGTGCCAGCCCTCGTCGGGGCCGCCGGTGCGCCGGCGCACCGCGTACCCGGCGTGCGCGAGGGCGAGGTCGTCGCTGTCGAGGTAGACGGCGTCGAGCTCGCGGACCTCGGGCTCGCCGACCGACGCGACGCCCGGCAGCGGGGACCAGTCGGGCAGCGGCGTCGACTCGTCGACGTCGAACTTCAACTCGATCTCGACCGAGTGCGCCGCACCGGCGTCGTCGGGCGAGGACGGGTCAGCGGCGCTCACGGGGCTGGTCGCTGTCGGGGTCGATGTCGTCCTCGGCCTCGACGAACCAGAACTCCGCCTCGGTCGGCCCGTCGTGGTCGCCCGTGCGCTCGAGGTCGCCTCGGCGTTCGTAGACCACCTGGGTCTCGCTGTACGGGACGATCATGCGGTCGAGGTCCGGGTCTTCCAGCGGGAGGAGCTGCCCGTCGAGCGGGCCTCCGTGCAGTCGTGCGATGGCCATACGGTCAGCGTAGACCCGGCGCCCGGCGCGAGCCCGCTCCGTTGCGATTTGGCGCCGGACGTGTCACGGGCACAGCCCTTGCACGATCCTGAGGTGCCCGAGCAGCATCTGGTGCAAGCGCTTCCAGCTTGTACCCATAGAATCGCTCGCGTGAAGGCCATCCGAACGTTCACGGTCCGCCCCGTCCTCGCCGACTCCCTCGCCCCGCTCGACCGCCTCGCGTCGAACTGGCGCTGGTCGTGGAGCCGGGCGACCCACTCCCTCTTCGCCTCGATGGATCCGCAGCTGTGGGACGAGATCGGCGCTAACCCGGCCCGCATGCTCGGGGCGCTCGGCCAGGAGCGCCTCGACGAGCTCGCCCGCGACGACGAGTTCGTCGCCCGCGTGGCCGCCGAGGACGAGCGCCTCACCGCGTACCTCACCGGCGACCGCTGGTTCCAGCACCTCGAGGGCGACAAGCCGGCGCACATCGCGTACTTCTCCCCCGAGTTCGGCGTCGACGGCTCGCTTCCGCAGTACTCCGGCGGCCTCGGCATCCTCGCCGGCGACCACCTGAAGAGCGCCTCCGACCTCGGCGTGCCGCTGACCGGCGTCGGCCTCTTCTACCGCGCCGGCTACTTCCGTCAGTCGATCGGCGACGACGGCTGGCAGCGCGAGGCGTATCCGCTGCTCGACCCGTACGGCCTCGGCCTGACGCTGCTGCGCGATCGCAGCGGAGCCCCGGTCGAGATCGCACTCGACCTCCCGGCCGACCGCCGCCTGCACGCGCGCGTCTGGGTCGCCGACATCGGCCGCATCCCGCTGCTGCTGCTCGACTCCGAGACCCCGTCGAACACCGACGAGATGCGTCGCGTGACCGACCGCCTCTACGGCGGCGGCGGCGAGCACCGCCTGCTGCAGGAGCTGCTGCTCGGCGTCGGCGGCGTCCGCGCCGTGCGCGCGTGGTCGGAGCTCACCGGCCGCCCCGCGCCCGACGTCTACCACACGAACGAGGGCCACGCCGGGTTCCAGGGCCTCGAGCGGATGTCGGAGCTGATCACCCACGACGGCCTGGACTTCGACCAGGCGCTCGCGCAGGTGCGCGCGGGCACGGTCTTCACCACCCACACCCCGGTGCCGGCGGGCATCGACCGCTTCTCGCGCGACCTCATCGCGGACTACCTCGCGAGCGGCCTCTTCCAGAACCTCGACGCCGGGCGCGCCATCGCGCTCGGGCTCGAGACGTGGGCGGGCGGCGACCAGGGCGTCTTCAACATGGCCGTGCTCGGTCTGCGCCTGGGTCAGCACGCCAACGGCGTCTCGGTGCTGCACGGCGAGGTGAGCCGTGGGATGTTCGGGATGCTGTGGCCCGGCGTCGACGCCGACGAGGTGCCCATCACCTCGATCACGAACGGCGTGCACGCGCCGACGTGGGTGCACCCGGCGCTGAAGTCCGTGAGCGAGCGCGCGTGGGGCGACGCCCACTCCGACGCGCACGACTGGACCGACCACGCCGTCGTCACCGACGCCGAGCTGTGGGGCGTCCGCCAGCAGATGAAGGGCGAGCTCGTCGCCGAGGCGCGGCGGCGGGTCGCGACATCCGTCACCAACGGCAGCGGCCGCGCACCGTCGTGGGTCGAGGACCTCCTCGACCCCGAGGTGCTCACGATCGGCTTCGCGCGCCGCGTGCCGACGTACAAGCGCCTGACGCTGATGCTGCGCGACCCGGAGCGCCTCACGAAGCTGCTCACCGACCCCGAGCGGCCGGTGCAGATCGTGATCGGCGGCAAGTCGCACCCGGCCGACGACTCGGGCAAGATCCTGATCCAGCAGCTGGTGCGCTTCAGCCGCGACCCCAAGGTGCGCGGGCGCATCGTGTTCCTGCCGGACTACGACATCACGCTCGCCAAGGACCTGTATCCGGGCTGCGACGTGTGGCTCAACAACCCGCTGCGTCCGCTCGAGGCGTGCGGCACGAGCGGCATGAAGGCGGCGCTCAACGGCGCGCTCAACCTCTCGATCCTCGACGGCTGGTGGGACGAGTGGTTCGACGGCGAGAACGGCTGGGCGATCCCGAGCGCCGACACCGCGTCGAGCGACGAGGAGCGCGACGACGCCGAGGCGGCCGCCCTGTACGACCTCATCGAGCACCAGCTCGTGCCGCGGTTCTACGACCGCGAGGGCGGCATCCCGACGGCGTGGCTGCGCATGGTGCGCCACACGATGACCGACCTCGGCAAGAAGGCGACGAGCGACCGCATGGTGCGCGACTACGTCGAGCGCCTGTACGTCCCCGCCGCTCAGCACGACGTCGCCCTGCGCGCCGGCGACTTCGCCGAGGCGCGCGCCGTGTCGGCCTTCATCGCGCGCGTGAAGGCGGCGTGGAGCCGGGTGTCGATCGCGAGCGTCGACAGCACGGGCATCCCGCAGCAGGCGCAGGCCGGTGACACGCTCGAGGTGCGCGCCGACGTGCGCCTGGACGGTCTGTCGCCCGACGACGTCGCGGTCGAGCTGATCTACGGACGCACCGACGAGGACGACGCCCTCGACCGCGACCACTCGGTGTACCGTCTCACGCCGGGCGCCGCTGTCGACGGCGTCACGACGTTCACGGCCACCCTCCCCCTCACGGTGACCGGCACCTTCGGCTACACCGTCCGCGTGCGCCCGGCCCACCCGCAGCTGGTGTCGCCGGTGGAGCTCGGCCTGGTGACGTACGCCTCGTAGGCCGTCTCGCCGGGTCGAGGCATCCGTCGTCGTGCGGGCCGGCGGGGCACAGAATCGGAGGTTCTGACCGACACGCCGGGAACGGATGCCGCCACCCGGCGAGTCGCAGAGAACCTCCGACGGTGTGCACCCTCCGTCGGCGCGGCTGGGGGCACAGAATCGGAGGTTCTGACCGACACGCCGCGAACGGATGCCGCCACCCGGCGAGTCGCCGAAGCCCTCCGATGCTGTGCACCCGAGGTCACGCCCGGTGGAGCCCGCGGTCGACGAGTCCGAGGATGGCGAGCTCGACCGTGTCCCAGTCGTGGACGACCATGGCGTAGTCGAAGCGGAGGGTGACGTATCCCCACGCCGCGGCGTTGGCGTCGCGGACGAGGTCCTTGTGACGGTGCGACTCGCCGTCGTGGTTGTCTGCGCCGTCGACCTCGACGATCAGGCGCTCGCCGATCACGAAGTCCACGCGGCCGACCGAGGTGATCGCCTGTTGCGTCCGCACACTGAGCCCATGCGGCCGCAGCCGCCATCGGAGCAACGACTCGAGGCCGCTGTCGGCGTCGCGACGGGCGAATCCGATCGCGTCCCGGGCCGCGGCATTCGTGTGCTGCCGAAGCCACACGAGGTCGGCGTTCGAGAGCTTGCGCAACCGGAGCGCCGACTCCAGCACCACGAAGAACGACTCGAGCCCTTGGCATCGAAGCACCTGCCGCACCACCGCTCGAATCGATGGCACTCCGAAGGAGCTGCGCTTCGCGCCGTCGTCGCTCCAGTGTACGACGCACGAGCAGTCGTCGTGGGCATAGGCGCGCCCGTGGGCGCGAAGTCCGACGTGCAGTCCGTCGCCATGGTCGGTCACCCAGAGCCCGTGGTGGCGCGCGGCGCTCACGCACGCGATCCAGCCGCCATGGGCCGTCGCGGCCTTGACCTCGTCACAGACGCCGAGACGTTCGTACACTCCCCGCCGCGGCGACGAGAGAACGCCGTCCCGCACCGCCGCCGCGATCTTCGACCGCGACAGCCCGGATCCTCTGAGTTCGCGGAACGTCACGACGGCGGGCGAGGCGGCGGTGCACATCCGCCCAGACTCACGGTCGCGGCATCCGACTTCCGTGCATCCGGGCGGAGATGTGAGCGCTCGGACGACTCCGCATCGCTGGGGAGGAACCCCGCACCCGGTGCACAGAATCGGAGGCTTCGACCGACACGCTGGGAACGGATGCCGCGACCCGGCGTGCCGCGCACAACCTCCGATCCTGTGCCCCGGCAACGCACGCGACCGCACCGGCCCGGCACATTAAATCGTTCCAATCTCCCCGAAAGGGTGGTTGACCGGGCCGCGTCCAGTGACTAACGTCGCTCGGGAAAACGCATTCCTCGCGTCTTCACGATGGACGGTCCGTACCCCACGCGGGCCACTGACTCGGGAGAACGATTCGACGATGAATCTCCGCAGAACATCCGTCCGCGCGCTCGTGGCAGGCACTGCCGCGTGCGCACTCACCCTGGGCCTCGCGCAGCCGGCGCTGGCCGAGGAGGCTCCGAGCGCCCCGCAGCTCGAGGCGCTCGACCGCGGCCTGGTCGCGGTGTCCACCGGCGAGGGCGTCTTTCTCAGCTGGCGGCTGCTCGGGACCGAGGCGGGGCCCGCCACCGACACGGGCGTGAGCGGCCCGTCGTTCGCGGTGTTCCGCGACGGCGAGCGCATCGCGACGGTCGACGACAGCACGAACTACTCCGACCCCGACGGCACCGCCGACTCGGAGTACACCGTCGCGCCGGCGTGGCACGACATCACCGGCGACCAGTCGGCGCCGGTGTCGGTGTGGGGCGACGGGTTCTGGGACCTGCCGCTGCAGAAGCCCGCCGACGGCGTGACCCCCGCCGGCGAGGCGTACACCTACTCGGCCAACGACGCGTCGGTCGCCGACGTCGACGGCGACGGCGCGCTGGAGTTCGTGGTCAAGTGGGACCCGTCCAACTCGAAGGACGTGTCGCAGAAGGGCTACACCGGCCCGGTGTACGTCGACACGTACGAGCTCGACGGCACGCTGCTCAACCGCATCGACCTCGGCGTCAACATCCGCGCGGGCGCCCACTACACGCAGTTCATGGTCTACGACTTCGACGGCGACGGCCGGTCCGAGACGATGCTGAAGACGGCGCCGGGCACGACCTCCACGCGGTACGACGCCGACGGAACGGCCCAGACGCCTGCCCCCATCACGATGCTCGCCGAAGACCTCGCCGCGGGGTACGCGCACACCGACGACTACCGCATGAGCGCCGCCGACTACCGTGAGCACCTCATCGAGGTGTTCGAGGGCTGGTCGGAGCATCCCGAGGTCGTCGCGGGCAACTGGCCGGCGACGCTCGAGGAGGCGTTCGGCATCGCGGTCGCGCACGAGTACCCGCTGTCGACCGAGTCCGCCACCGAGCTCGTCGACTACTTCATCACCACCTACGCGCCGTCACGCAGCGGCCGCAACGACCTCACGACGTTCGAGGGCTTCATCGTCGACGGACCGGAGTACCTGACGGTCTTCGACTCGGCCACCGGCGAAGAGCTCGAGACCGTCCGCTACGAGCCGGGCCGCGGCGACGACGGCCTGCTGTGGGGCGACTACGCGATGTCGCGCATCGAGCCGGGCAACCGGGTCGACCGGTTCCTCGCGGGCGTGGCGTACCTCGACGGCGCGCATCCGTCGGCGATCTTCGCCCGCGGCTACTACACGCGGTCCACGATCGCGGCGTACGACTGGGACGGCGAGAGCCTCAGCACCCGCTGGTTCGTCGACAGCGGCCACGTGCCCATGACGAACCCGTTCAACGACGGCCCGCACGGCCGTGACGGCACCGATCCGGTGTACGGCTCGATCACGACGCAGGGCTTCCACTCGCTGAGCGCGGCCGATGTCGACGGCGACGGCAAGCACGAGATCGTGTACGGCGCGGCGACGATCGACGACGACGGCGGACTGCTGTACAGCTCGTTCGACGTGCTGCCCGAGGGCAGCGCGGCACCGGGTGAGAACGTGCGCCTCGGCCACGGCGACGCCATGCACGTCACCGACATCGACCCGAGCCGTCCCGGCCTCGAGATCTGGACGGCGCACGAGGGCGGCACGTACGCGCCCTACGGGTCGGCGATGCGGGATGCCGCGACCGGCGAGGTCCTCTTCGGGGCGTACTCCGGCCGCGACACGGGCCGCAGCATGATCGGCGACGTGCGGGCCGACGTCTCGGGCATCGAGGTGTGGGCGAGCATGCCGAACGGCAGCGAGGGCTCGGGTCTGCTGAGCGCGACGGGCGAGTCGGTGCAGCCGGGCAGCACGCCCGGCACGAACCAGTCGATCCGGTGGGCGGCCGACCTCACGACGCAGATCGTGAACGGCAGCATCGAGCAGACGCCGACCATCGACGACTGGACCCGCGGCCGCCTGCTCACTGCCGACGGCACGCGCACCAACAACTACACGAAGGGCAACCCGTCGCTCGTGGCCGACGTGCTCGGCGACTGGCGCGAGGAGCTGCTGGTGCGCACCGCCGACTCCAGCGCGCTGCGCATCTTCACCAGCACCGAGGTGACGACGCACAAGCTGCCGACGCTGCTGCACGACGTGCAGTACCGCGCCGAGGTGGCCCGCCAGAACACCACCTACAACCAGCCGTCGTACACGAGCTACTACCTCGCGAGCGACATGGACTTCGCGAACGTGCCCGTGCTCACCACGGCGGCGACGCCGAAGGAGCCGAGGTTCGTCGAGCGCCGCGGCGCCGCCACCGACCTCGTCGTCGTGGCGCCCGACGCGGCGTTCGACGTCTACCTGAACGGCGAGCTCGCCGCCAAGGGGCCGAACGAGGTCGCCGACGGCAGCGAGGTCACCGTGACGGCGGTGCCGAAGGCCGGCTTCGCGGTCGACACCGGCGCCGAGTCGAGCTGGACCCACCAGTTCCAGACCAGGGACTGACGACCGGGAGCGGATGCCTCGGCCCGGCGACTCGCGCCGGGCCGGGGCATCCGTCATTCTCTGCTCCCGCGCCCACGTAGGCTGGTGCGGTGAAGCCGTTCGTCCTCCTCGCCACGCGCGCCGAGGATCTGCCGGCCGACGAGGAGTACGCGCTGTTCCTGCGCTACGCCGGTCTTACCCCCGACCAGCTGGTGCGGGTGCGGCTCGAGGCCTGCCCCATGCCGCGGCTGGATCTCGACGCGCTGTCGGGCATCTTCGTGGGCGGCGGGCCGTTCAACGCGTCGGACCCCTTCGAGAAGAAGTCGCCGGTGCAGCGCCGGGTGGAGGCGGAGTTCCAGACCCTCCTCGACGATGTGGTGGCGCGCGACTTCCCGTTCCTCGGCGCCTGCTACGGCGTGGGCACCGTGGGCGCTCATCAGGGCGCGGTGATCGACCGCACCTACGGCGAGCCGATCAGCGTCGTGCCGGTGACCGTGACCGAGGCGGGGGCATCCGATCCCCTGCTGGCCGGCATGCCCGCCACGTTCAACGCGTTCGTCGGGCACAAGGAGGCGATCACGCGCCTGCCGTCGTCGGCCGTGCTGCTGGGGTCGTCGCCGGGATGCCCGGTGCAGATGTTCCGGGTGGGAGAGAACGTCTACGCGACGCAGTTCCACCCCGAGCTCGACGTCGAGGGGATCACGACGCGGATCCACGCGTACGCCGACCACGGCTACTTCGGCGCGGGCGAGCTGGAGCTGACGCTGTCCGCCGTGCGACGCGCGGCCGTGTCGCATCCGAGCCGCATCCTCCGCGCGTTCGTCGAGCGCTACGCGCGCTGAGCCCCGCGTCCGCGAGCGCCTCGACCTCTTCGCACGGCCCGTGGGCGGTGGTACGCTCCCCGCACCGGCTGCCTCCGCCGCCCGAGAACGAGGTGCGTCATGGGTTCGAAGAAGCTGCTCATCACCGGAGCGGTGATCGCGGGCGTCGCTGCGACGGCGATCCTCGTGCCGAGCATCGCGGCGGGTGTTCCGCTGACGTCCCTGGTGCCCTCGTCGCTCCTCGTCTCGCACGACGACGGACCGGGCGAGAACGGGCGCGGGAACGCGTTCGGGCACGACAAGGACTCCCCGGGCTTCCCCGGCGACAACGGTGCCCGCGACGACGACGACCGCGGTCGCGACGACGACGACGCGCGCGGACGCGGTGCCGAGAAGCACGAGGACGGCCCTGGCGGCAACGGACGCGGAAACGCGTTCGGGCACGACAAGGACTCTCCCGACTTCCCGGGGAACAACGGCGACCGCGACGACGACGACTAGCCCCGTCCGGCGCCCCGCGGGCTGCCGGGCTGCGGGCGTCAGCGCTGGGCTGTGACGACGCGGGAGACGGATGCCTCCCCCGCCGGTTCCACCGAAGCCAGGGCGTCCGAGAGTCCGATGTCGACGAGCACGATGTCGCCGGCGAGGTCCGGTCCGCGGCCGGTGACGAGCCCGGCCTTGACCGCGCCGAACGTGACGGTGACGGATGCCGGCAGCACGGCGTCGTCGGCCGCGCCGGTGTCGGGATGGAGACCGCTGGGGATGTCGACGGCGACGACGCGCGGCATCCGCTCGAGCTCCCCCCATCCGAGAAGGGTGGTGACCGCGTCGCGGGCGGCGCCGCGCAGACGCGAGTCGCGGGAGGCGCCGATGCCGACGACGCCGTCGACGAGCACGGCGTACGCGTCGCCGGCGTGCTCGGCCTCGTCGAGCTCGATGCGGCGGGCGCCGGATCCGATGGCGGCGGTGAAGGCGGCTTCATGGAAGCGGTCGCCGACGAGCACGAAGTCGACGTCGGCGACGTCGGTGAGTCCGGCGGCGGCGTAGAGCGCGTCGCCGCCGTTGTCGCCGCCGCCGGCGAGCACGAGGATGCGCGGTCGGTGCTCCTGCGGCGCTCCGGGCACGGTCGGCTCCAGCGCCCGCCAGGCAGGGGCGGCCCCTCCGGACTTCATGGACCCGAGTTCGGCGCGGATGATCTGCGACAGGGCGCCGGCCGCGCGCTGCATGAGCGGCACGCCCTCATCGAGCAGGGGTCGTTCGGCGGCGCGCACCTGCTCGGCCGTGTAGACGGGAACCTCGGTGCTCATGACTTCTCTCCTGCGTCCTGTTCGGCCTGCTTCTTCGCGTCCTGTTCGACCTGCTTCTTGCGCGCCTGCTCGCGTTCGCGATCGGCGTCGGCGCGGGCGTGCGCGAGCTCCTCGGTGGTGACGCGCACGGCGTCCTCGGCCTGGCGGACGCGGCGGAGCGCGAAGGTCGGCGACCCGAACCGCTCGCGCACCCGGTCGACGCGTTCGCGCTCCCCGACGATGATCCAGGTGCCGGCGAGGAGGATCACCTGGGCCGAGAGGTTCAGCCAGATGAGCAGGGCGATGAGGGCGGCGAAGGAGGCGAGCAGGGGGTTGGCTCCGGCGCCCCGCACGAAGAGGCTCGACAGCTGCTGCAGCACGATGAGGCCGACGGCGCCCAGGAAGGCGCCCGTCCACAGCGACCGGGCGCGAGGGCGCACGCCGCTGAGCGTGCGGAACGCGACGGCGACGAGCGCCATGTCGAGCACGAAGACCACGAGGATCGACACGGTGCGGGTGGCGAGTTCCGCGAACCAGCTCTGGCTGAGGCCGAGCCAGTCGAGCACGCCGCCCACGAAGGATGTGCCGATGAAGGTGGCGCCGGCCGACAGCACGAAGCCGCCGCCGATCGCGATCGCGAGGAGCAGGTTGCGCAGCAGCACCCAGACGAAGAAGACGTCGTCGTGCACCTTGTCGGCGAGGGTGCGGAGGGCGACGCGGAGCGAGCCGATCGCGCCGATGGCCGCTGCGAGCAGACCGATCAGGGCGATGATGCCGGTGACGGTGAGGCCCGCAGGCGCCTCGATGTCGGAGACGTCGACGAGTCCGTCCTCGCCGACGAGGCCGGGGATCGCCGCATCCACCGCCGACACCAGCGACCGCCACGCCTCCGGGTTGTCGCTCAGCCAGAGCGCGGCGAACGAGAAGCCCAGCAGCACGCCGGCGAAGACCGAGAACAAGGCGCGGTAGGTGACGCTGTCGGAGAGCATCGGTCCGCGGCGCTCGGCGTAGTGCAGCCACACCCGCACCGGCTTGAGCGAGAGCGCCCACGCGGTCGCCTTCGGGATGAACCCGCTGGCGGGGACCGCTCCCCCGGCCGGCGCGCCGGGCGGGTTCGTGTCTTCGGTCACTGAACCTGTCGACGTGGGCATGGCGCCACACTAGTCAGTGCGTTTTCTCAGCGCGCCGGTCTTGACGTCATGCGTAGTATGTCCTCTAGGGACTGGGGAGTCTCTTGGCGATTGGGGAGATCGCTGCTGGGGGGTCTTGGGCATAATGACAGGCATGGCTGCACCGTTTCGCTCACGTCGCGAAGCTCGCGGTCGTCTGTCAACCCCTCCCGCAGTTCCGCCCGTCGTCGTACCATCTGGGGATTCAATGGGGGACGCTGTGAGGGGATTGGCACAAACACTCGTACTGACTGGGGCGGTACGGGCGGCAGACATGTCAGCGGCGCTGGCGCAGACGGGCGAAGGGCCCGAGCTGCAGCGCCTGCTGGTGAGTTCGCATCTGGTGACCGAGGGGCAGGTGGCCGAGGCGATCGCGCTGCACACCGGCCACCGGTATGTCGATCTGGCGAACACGCCGCTCGACCCGAGCGTCGTGGCACTGGTTCCCGGGAACCTGTGTCGCAAGTACAGCCTGATCCCGGTGGATCGCAAGGGTGACCGCCTGACCGTCGGCGTGCTCGACCCCACGGATATCGTCGCGCTCGACGACGTGGCGAGCATCACCGATCTGTTCGTCGAGCCGGTGGTCGTCGCCGAAGACGCGTTGACGAACATGTTCGAGCGGTTCCTGCGCTCCGACGAAGAGCTCAGCGAGCTGTCGATGTCGATCGAGGAGTCGAGCGAGGCCAATCAGGCCGCGTTCACCGAGAGCCTCGAGGAGCAGGACGACGCCGCGCCCATCGTGCGGTTCGTGAATCTTCTGATCGCGCAGGCGATCAACGACCGTGCGAGCGACATCCACGTCGAGCCGGGCGAGAAGCAGCTGACGGTGCGGTTCCGCATCGACGGCGTGCTGCACGAGATGCAGAAGGCCGACCGGGCGATTCAGGACGGCATCATCTCGCGCCTGAAGATCATGTCGTCGATCGACATCGCCGAGAAGCGCAAGCCCCAGGACGGCCGCCTCTCGGTCACGCACGAGAACCGCACCGTCGACCTCCGCGTGGCCACGCTGCCCACCGTGTGGGGCGAGAAGATCGTCATGCGAATTCTCGACAACACCGGTCAGACGATGGCGATGCGCGACCTGCTGTTCTCGGGCGTCAACGACCGGCGCTTCCGTGAGTCGATCACCAAGCCGCACGGAATGATCCTCGCCACCGGCCCGACCGGTTCGGGCAAGTCGACGACGCTGTACACGGCGCTCCGTTCGATCGCGAACCCGAAGATCAACGTCATCACCGTCGAAGACCCGGTCGAGTACCGCATCGCCGGCATCAACCAGGTGCAGGTGAACAACCGCGCGGGCCTGACGTTCGCGTCGGCGCTGCGGTCGATCCTCCGGTCCGACCCCGACGTGGTGCTCGTCGGCGAGATCCGCGACTTCGAGACCGCGAACATCTCGATCGAGGCGGCGCTCACCGGTCACCTCGTGCTGTCGACGCTGCACACCAACGACGCACCGTCGGCGCTCACGCGTCTCACCGAGATCGGCTGCGAGCCGTTCCTCGTCGCAACGGCGCTCTCGGCCGTGATCGCGCAGCGCCTCGCACGTCGGCTGTGCATGCGCTGCCGCGAGCCGCTCGTCGAGACGACCGAGGTTCTCACCTCACTCGGCTTCCCGCACGACCCGCACGACCTCCCCGAGCTGTACAAGGCGGTCGGATGCCCCGCCTGCAGCAACACCGGATACCGCGGCCGCGTCGCGCTCCACGAGATCATGACCCTCAGCGACGAGATCGAGTCGCTGGTCGTGACGCGTTCGACGGGTTCGGAGATCCGTCAGGTCGCAATTGAGCAGGGCATGGTGTCGCTGCGAGAGGACGGCTGGTCGAAGGTCGCGCAGGGTCTGACGACGATCGAAGAGGTGCTGCGGGTCACCGTGTGACTCATCCATCGAGCGAGCGGAACGGGCGATGACCCGCTCTGCCCGGCTCGCTCATCACTACTGGCCGGCCAGCTCGCCGTAGAGCGTGAAGATCGGCAGGTAAAGCGATACGACCATGCCGCCGATGACGATACCCAGTCCCACAATGAGAACCGGCTCGATCGTGGACGACAGCTGCGCCGTCGCGGTCTCGACCTCGTCCTCGTAGAAGTCGGCGATACTTGCGAGCATGTCGACGAGCGTTCCCGACTCCTCACCGACCGACACCATCTGCGGCACCATCGGTGGGAAGACCTCCGCTTTTGCGAGCGGCACCGCAAACGAGCGTCCCTGACGAATCGACTCCTGGACGTCGCGGACGGCCTGCTCGACCTTCCAGTTGTTCGACGCCTGTCCCACGATGGAGAGCGCTTGGATGATGGGCACACCGGCGTGCAACATCATCGAGAGATTCCGTGCAAACCGGGCAACGGCGATCTTGGTGGTGAGCTTCCCGAAGATGGGCATCTTCAACTTGATCGGGTCCATCACTTTGCGGTACTGCTCGGTGTGCCTATTCGCGCGCCACCAGACGAGAGCGACGATCACCACGAGCGCCAGCGCTGGGATGATCCACCACATGTTGTTGGAAACCGTTACCAGAATCTGCGTCGGGAGCGGCAGCGATGAGCCGAGGCTCGCAAACATGCCCTCGAAGACGGGGACAACGAAGGTCACCATCACCAATACACCGAGGATGGCGATGATGAGGACGATCGCTGGGTAGGTGACCGCCGCGCGGATCTTGTTCTGCAGTTCTGCCTCGCGCTGGTAGTTGTCCGCGATCGAGACGAGGGCGCTACCCAGGAATCCGCCCGACTCACCGACTTTCACGATGCTGAGCATCAGGGGCGGGAAGGTCTGCGGATGCCGGGCGAGGGCCGCCGAGAAGGAGGATCCTGATTCGACGTCTGCCTGCACCTGGACGAGGGCGGGCTGGAGCCGCTTGTCATCGGTCTGGTCGATGAGAATGGATAGGGTTCGCATCAACGGCAGACCGGCGTTGATGAGTCCAGCCATCTGACGTGCGAAGACCGCGAGGTTTCGGGCGGACACACTCCTCGTCGCACCAGGAAGCTTGATGTCTCGGTTCAGCCCGGTGTTCGACTTCAGCGTGACCTCGAGCGGCGTCAAGCCCTGCGCCTTGAGCTTCGTCGTCACAGCCGCCTCCGTCGATGCCTCGACGGTTCCCTTGACGACGCTCCCCCCACGCGGGTCGACCGCGCGGTACACGTACTCCTGTACGACGGCCATCTCAGCTCTCTCCGTCGGGCATCGCCCAGGTGATCTCACGCGCCGTCGGGTCCACGCGGCCACCGACCGTTGGCGTCCCGAAGCGCGAACCCATGCCGACACCGGTCCCGGCTGCGGCGTCGGCGGGGATCGCGTCGAGTTCCCCTTGCCGCCACTCGCCTGCGTGATGCATCCACTCCTCCGCGTCGAGGTCACGGGCGCGCACCACGACACCGTCCAGACTCTTCGGGTCGACGGCGAAGTCGGCGGCCACGTTGCGGGCAATAGTTCCGTCCTGAACCAGACGGCGCAAGTCCTGGTCCAAGGTGTGCATACCCATCGCCGAGCCGGCCTGCATGGCCGAGTAGAGCTGCGCGACTTGGCCCTCGCGGATCATGTTCGCGACTGCGGGAGTGTTCACCAGCACCTCGGTCGCGATGGTGCGCCCGTTGGTCTGCGCGAGTGGCAGCAGCGTCTGGCTGATGATTCCTTGCAGGGTGTCGCCGAGCTGAGTGCGGATCTGGTGCTGGGCGTCTGCCGGAAACACATCGATGATGCGGTTGATGCTTTTCGCGGCGCCCTGGGTATGCAGCGTAGACAGCACCAGGTGACCGGTTTCCGCTGCGGACAGCGCAGTGGAGATGGATTCGGGGTCACGAAGCTCACCGATCAGGATGACGTCGGGATCCTGCCGCAGCACGCGACGGAGCGCCTCGGCGAAGGAGTTCGTGTCACGCCCGACCTCCCGTTGGTGCACGAGCGACTTCTTGGACTCGTGGTGGAACTCGATCGGGTCTTCGATCGTGATGATATGAGCGGGTATCAGCTGGTTGATGATGTCCACCATGGCGGTGAGCGTCGTCGACTTGCCCGAACCCGTCGGACCAGTCAGCAGGACAAGACCTCGAGGTCGCAGGGCGAGATCGCGCGCGATCGCAGGCGCACCCAGCTCGTCCAGGGAATAAACGCGGTCGGGAATGTAGCGGAGCGCGATAGCGATCGATCCGAGTTGTCGGTACACGTTCGTCCGGAATCGCCCGATGCCGGGAGTCGCATGGGCGAGGTCAACCTCGCCACGCTCAAGGAACTCCCGCCTCTGCCCCTCCGTCATCAGATCGAAGGCTGTCTTTTCAACCCACTCCTCCGACAGCGGCTCGGGGTATCCCGGGACGGGCACCAGATCGCCGTCAATCCTGAACAACGCAGGGGCTTCGGCGGTGATGTGCACGTCCGACGCACGAAGCCGCGCGCCGTGCGCGAGGAGGGTCTCGAAATCGAGATACGGCATACCGATCAGCCTTCCGCGTCGATGAAAGAAAGGGCGTTGACCTGCACTTCAACGGTGCCCTCGCCCGTGAGGTTGGAGGTCGCTGTGATGCTGCTCAAGAGGCGCGGCCCACCGCGCAGAGCGTCAAGGAACGCCGTCGCCTGTGCCATGTCTGCAGCAGTCGCGTTGATGACGAAATCAACCTGCTGACGACCATCCGGCGAGCCGGACCCGACCGAGGATGCACCGCCCGACGGTGTCCCGGCCTCCGCGGGGGCGCTCGGTTCGGGCGTCGCCGACGGCGCAGGCGCCGGTGCGGCCGCTGCGTCCTCCGCTGACTCCACGCCTGTGCGCGCGACGAAGATCGTTTGCTCACCCGCCGTCACGGCGGTCAGTGCGACTCCGGACGCCTCAGATGCGCGGGCGACGACTTCAAACACGTCATCCAGCTGAGAGTTGGCGGGGATCTGCGAGCGAAGTTCGCTCACGTTTGCCTCGATTGAGGCGAGATTCTCCTCCTGCGCCTCGAGGGTCGCGACTTGCGTTTCATAGAGCGCGTTCGTATCGGCTACGGATGCCGTCTCCGCATCGACACCCACCGCCTGGAAGTAGAGCGGTAGGGCGACCAAGAAGACTCCCAAGGCGATGACCCCGAGAGAAACGATGAGCCCAATGGCTGTCACAAGCTGCTTGGGCATCAGTCGCTCCCCTCCTCAATGGCGTACTGACCGGAGTAGATGGACTGGTCGAACTGGACGTTGAGCAGATACGAGAACCGACCCTCTGTGATCTGGCTCGAGGTAACAGATTGACCGTCGGCGAAGAGGACACCCTCCACCCCGCGGAGCGATCGAATGATGCCGACGATGTCAAGCGGCGTGGGGCTGTCGATGGAAACGGTTCCCACAAGTCCTTGCTCTGACGCTGGATCATCGCCTTGCGGCACGCCTCCTACCGAGACGTCCAAGCCCGTAAGCGACGTGTCGGCGGGGAGCACACCGGTCACTTTGCTCACCACTGGCGCCCATGCGAAATCGTTTGCCATCGCCTCGGCGCGGAAGTTGGTGAGCTCGGACTCAGTGGTCAGCGCCTGACTCACATCTGAAAGCGCGGCGATTTCTGCCAACAGCGCGTTGGTTTGTGCCCGCTCGGCTGCCAGGCGCTGATCAGCAAACATCTTGAAGGCGAACGCTCCGACGATGATGAGGGCGGCTACGACAACCGCAGCGAGCACGATCCAGACCCACACCCGAACGAGTCTGTCGCGCTCACGGCGCACGATCTCCGAACGTGGCATGAGGTTGACGCGTGGAAAGCCGGAGACCGGCGACGCGATGGCAGTCATCGACGCACCTCCCCAAGCGCGATACCGACTGTGCCCACTAGATTCAGCGCGACATCGCCGCCTGGCTGCGGAGTGCTCATCGTCATGATGTCTCCCACCTGCACGACTCGCAGTTCGGAATCGATCGCCGCGTCGAGCGACGGAACCACACCCTCGGCAACAGCGCCGGCTCCCGTCACGAACACCCGCGCGATGGGCGAGGAAGTGGGCCGACTCGCGAAGAACGCGAGGGTACTGCGAATTCGGGCAGCGAGCTCGGAGACACCCGGCGGTTGCGCGGCACGGATTCCGCCGCGTGTTCGGGCCGACCCGCCGTTGCCTCCGGCCATCTCGAGCGCCGGCTCCGAGAGCGCCAGCTCGTCTGAATGACGACGTGCGGCCGCGGTCGCCACGTCGATGGGCAGGATGCGAACGAACAGCGGGACGCCCCCGCGCGAGACCACTACTTGCGTCGTGTGATCGCCGATGTGGATCGTTGCGACGGTCCCGCCGTCGGGCACAAGCGACGCCGTCGCACGGGCGAGTCCGAAGGCAGTCAGATCGACCGCCTGCACGCGCAGCTTCACTTTCGACAACGTGGAGATGATCTCTTCGATGTTCTCCGACACTGCGGCGACGAGGAGGCCCGAAATCTGGTCGCCCTCCTGAGACAGCGGGAAGAAGTCCAGCACAGCCTGGCTGGCCGGGACGGGCAGCAGATCTTGAACCTGGTACGGAAGGGCCTCGCGCAACAGGTCTGGGCGCATCGCCTGCGTCGTGTATTCGCGAACGAGGATGCGGCGACTCGCGACGCCGAGCACGACGTCCTTGCTCTTGAAGCGGGCGCCCGTCCAGAGCTGGCGGAGCGCCACCGCCACGGTACCCGCGTCGAGTACCTCTGAGTCGCGGGCGGCCTCCGCCGGCAAGGGCACCTCGCCGTAGGCGATCATGTGAGGTTTTCGCCCCAAAGAGAGCTCGGCAGCGCGGACGCTCTCTTCAGTCACCTCCAGGGCGACGATTGTCTTTCCCATGCTTGTTCCTTCCCCCCGACGGCAGCTTCTAGACCCCGGTGAACAGATTCACATACCAACGGCCGACGGACTCGCCGGCGAACACTCCCGTCCACGCTCCAAGAAGCATCCACGGACCGAACGGGATCGCCGTCTTCCTTCCTGCCCGACGGAGCACCAGCAGCGCGATGCCGAACACGCCGCCGTAGACAAACGCGGCGAAGGCACCCACGGCCAATGCTCCCCAGCCCAACCAGCCGAGATAGATTCCGATCATTCCGGCCAGTTTGACGTCGCCCCCGCCCATTCCGCGGGGTCTAACGAGTCGCAGCAGCGCATAGAACAGATACAGCACGGCCATGCCGACGGCGGCGCGCAACAAGGCGGCCCATTCACCCGTGAACCACGCGGCCAGCGCGAGCAACACGCCGGCGACAGCGTAGCTGGGAAGCACGATGCTGTTGGGCAGTCGACGCGTGTCGAGGTCTATCAAGGTGAGCACAATACTGACGGCGGCGAAATAGAGGTACGCCACGACGACGAAGACGAGCGCCCAGACGTCCGCGGGACGGACCTCCCCGTCGACGGTCGGAAGGACGAGGTACTGCGGCAGCGTTTCGCCCAGAAGGTCGTCATATACAGCGAGCGCCCACCAGGTAACACAGGCGAACGTCACCCCGGTGAACGCTTCGACCAGCGGGTACCGGACCGAGATTAGCGAACCGCAGTTTGCGCATCTACCCCGAAGAGCGACCCAACCCAACACAGGTACGTTGTGCCACGGCTTGATCGGTATATCGCAGTCAGGACACCGACTCTCTCGCAAGAGCGAGATCTTCGCCGGCACGCGGTAAGCGACGACGTTGAGGAAGGATCCGATCAGTAGGCCAAGAACTCCCGCCACCACGACGAAGAAGGGGGTGATCACCGACATCCGTTAGCGCTCAGTCTGGTAAACGCGCTCACCGAGCTTCTGGACAATCGTCGTCATGTCGATGATGCCGCCCGCGCCCTTGATCGCGCATCCCAGATTCGCCAGTGCAGTGGGCCACGACATCGGCTGACACGTGTAATTCGATCCTGAATGGAAGTTTGTGGTGTCGTCTGAATACAGTTGACCCTCGAAACTCGCCGTGACGGTGCCATTGAGGCCGCAGGGAGAGTAAACCATGACGTCAATATCGGTGTCGACCGCGGCAGTGGTGCCAAAAGAGTCTTCACCGCCGATTCCGCAGGTCGGCCTGGGGTCGCCCGCGGCGTCGACGTCATCCGGGTTGTTGTCCTCGTGCAAGAAGAAGAGCTGCTTGCGGGACGACGCTGACAGACCTGCACCTAGAGACACGCTCATCGACTTGGTCGCGGGAAAAATGAGCACGGCGTCGTGGTTCAGCGTCATGGCGGACAACGTCATGCTCACATTCTTGCTGCAAGTAGTGAAGTCGAGGACGAGCGGCCCGCTCGCGGCGGCGATTTGCGTCTTCACCCACGCGGACGCCGCAGCATCCGTGTTGAGGATGCTGTTGCACCCCGTCGTCGGGACAGACACTCTCGTAGCCCCACCAGCGGTCCAACCGGAGTTCCTGTCAAGGTCAAGCCACTTTGTAGCGTCCTCAAGCCATGCGAGCGTGGGAACGAATGGTGGCGGTGTTGTGCTCCCAAGCGTGACTGCTCCTGTTGTCCAGGCCGCCTCGTCCACGCGGTCAGCGGAGGTCATGGACGTGACCGTCCCGCCGACAGTGCCAAGGCCACCGCCGCCCGCGGCGAGCGTGACGTCGCCTCGAGCGTGAATGCTGCCTGCGACTGTGGGATTCGCGTTCGAGGTGAAGCTGACATAGGCATCGGTCACGATGTTCCCAGGGCTCACATAACCGCTAGGCGAGGTCCGCGACTGAACGTGCCAGTTCTGGGAAGTGCTTCTCACTTCCTTCTTCGCGTAGATGTCACCCTTGATTACGCAGTTGTTGCTCAGCGTGACAGTGCCGTTCAATACATAAAGATCGCCTTCCAGAAGACCGCCTTCTGTGCAGCTCCAGTTCCCGTTCCTTAGGACCAGATCGCCCGTGTAGTGGGAGACTCCCTGCGACACGCTGCCCGAGAAATACGTGACGACGCCGCCGGGGACGTCTGAATACGTCGATGACCAGCGATAAACGCTGTCGATCGTGGCAGTCGTGGAATCAGGGCCGGTTCCGGTGGAACGGATCACGATGTAACTCGTGTCGATTGTGGGACACGCTGCAGTGGTCACAGCGTCATAGTCGGTTGGCTGTCCGCCCGTCGTCGTCCGCACCGCGTACGTGTACGTGGGTCCCGTGCCGTTACCGGCTAGATCTGCCGGCGCGCAACCGTCCGAGAGCGCCAGAACCGCCGCATCCCGGCCCGACTCGGCGGCGATGAACGCCTGTGTCCGCTGCTTGTTATCGGCGTTGGCCTGAAAGGTGGTGAGCACCGACGCGGCGATCATTGTTGCGGCCACGAATGCGACGAGCATCACGACGACAACCGTGACGAGGACAGCGCCAGAATCGTCGCCGTGGTGCCAAGCACGCTTCCGATCCGTCAAGACCAGCATGGGTTCGTCCCTCCGGTGCCGCTGAAGCGACTCGCAGCCGTGCCCTCGAAGCGGACGGGCGCCGAATCGGTGATGATGTCGAACGCGTAATCCACGCTGTCGCCATTGTCGATGAAAAAATCCTGAACCGGCGTGGTGCTTTGCGCAACGTCTTGTTCCCAGTCGGGCCATGTCGCCGACAGCGGCATCGGCCCAGAGTTCACTGTCAGTCGAGCCTGGCCGTCCGCAAGGAAGAATCCCTGGCATTCACGCGTTCCACCGAGCGTTGTCCAGACCCAGAGTTCGCCCCCATCCGTACCCTCGACCTTGAAATCCCGCGCGTTTCGCATCGCGCGCTCGACCGCCGTGCTGATCAGCTGACCGCGTGTAGTGGCCTGGGATGTCGAGGTGACGTCGGCCTGCGCGATCCATGCGTTGACTAACACCGTGGATATCCCGACCAAGACGATCGTCGACACCAGGAGACTGACGATGAGCTCGATGAGGGTAAGGCCGTCGTCGTCCGGATCACAGTTCACGGACATGCGACGCTCGTCTTCGCAGCCGGCACGAACACCAGCGCTGACACCTCGGCGAGCACGCGCGAGTCCTGAGTGGCGGTCAGTGACAGCGGAACGGCAATTCCGGTGGCCGACGGGCACGAGAAGCACGAACCAGCGGTCCCGGAGGTGGAAAACGCGCGATTGGCGCCGTCTGAGAATGTGTGCGCAGCTGCAGCGGCCGCAAGGCTTGCACAGCTGGGCGTTTCCCGGGCTGACTCCACCAACGCATAAAGTTGGCGGGTCGCGGTTGCAACCGCTGACTGCTGCGACGAATACATTACGCCTTGCCAAAGCACGGGGATGATCGCCACGGCGACAAGTCCGAAGAGGACCATAGCGATAATGACTTCGACCAGGCTAAACCCTGCGTCGCTAGAGTCGCGCTCACCCATCCGCGCACCTCCCCAAGTCGCAGATCCTACGCCAATGATGCCACTAGGGCCGGGGACTTGTGGCCCCGGCCCTAGAGAGCTGCAGCAGATTCGTTAGCAACCCGGGCCCGACGTGCCCGACAGACTGTAACCGCTTGCCGTGATGCAGACGTCATCGATCGTCGCGGGAGCCGTAGCTCCGTAGCTGACCGTGATGTCTCCACCCGTGTACGGGGCGATTGCGGAGTCAGGCGTCGTGGCGGCAGAGCTGTCGGCGAGCGCAGCAGCAACAGCCACGGCGGCGTCGGCTGCGGCCGCGTCGACCGCGTTCTGCTGCGCGGTCGCCTGGATGTTGCTGAAGATCGGAATCGCGATCGCGACGAGAATTCCGAGGATCACGACGACGATGATGAGCTCGATGAGCGAGAAGCCCTCTTCGCCCTCTTCCTCACGACGCTTGTTCATCGCGTCGATGTAGTTCTTGATGGTTGCACGCATGGCGCAGTCACTCCCCACTCATAGTTACAAGGTCGACTTCGACCGGCCGGCACGCCGAGCACCAGCCTTGATCATTTCCCCAAAACGAAAATCCCAGCTAGTCGAAGCTGGATGGGGAAACACACACACGTGCGTGAATCCCCTCCCCACGACCGAGCATGGCGGGTGCAGGCTTTCGCTGTCAACGCGCCGAAGGGCAAGGTTCGCTGAAGAATGGCTTAAGAGCGGTCGGGCGCACTCACGCCGTGATGGCGACGGTCACCAGGAACAGCACCACACCCAGCCCAGCAGTGAGCACCACCGCGACCGCAAGCGCGACGATCGAAGTCGTCTTCTTGGTCGGGCGCTGCGCGGCGATGACCAGACCGCCGATCGCGAGGAAGATCGCCGTCAGGGCCAGCCCGAGGTTCACCAGGCTGGCGGTCCCCGCGAGCATGGGATTGACGGGGAGGATCCAGCCGACCACCGCGGCCCCTCCGAGCAGGCTCAGCGCACTGAGCACGAGAGACGCCGTCGCCGCACCGTTCCTCGACGACTTCTCCGGCAGCGATCGCGTCAAATCGCCCACGTATGAGCTCGACACCGGGTGATACACGAGCGGACGCGGCATCCGATCGTCGTCCGCCGCGACCGACGGGCGCACCACGATCGGATCGGGAAACCGCTCCCCCGGCCGATCGCTGTCGAACGCGGACGCAGCGGCGACGGCATCCGCGGTGGCGGCCCCGGTGCTGGGATCGGGGGCGGACGGAGCGGCGTCGCGGGCGAGCGAAGGCTCGATCGTCGGGCGCGGCCCGGAACGGGTGCGCCGGAGAAGAGGCGGCTCCGACGAGGGCTCCGGCTCGACCGCTTCGGAAGCGGGGCGGGGTTGGCCGGCTGCGACGATGGATTCGGGTGGTCCAGCGCTCACCGTCGAGCGAGCTTCTCCAACCGCGCTTTCTGCGGATGTCGACGCCGCCGTACTCGACGGCGACGTCGCCGGGGCGGTCGGCAGAACGGCCGCGCTGCCGGCATCCGCGGGACGGCGCATCGATCCGGGGGCTGCCGTGGTGTCGATGGGCCCCGACAGCGTCGAGACCGGGGGCGGCCACGCGTGCACCACAGCCGCAGGAGCCGGCGCTGCCTGTTCGGGCGTCGAGACGGCTGCCGTCGCGGCCCCTGCCGTCGACGCCGCGAAGAACGCCGCGATGTCGTTCTCCCGATCGGACAGCTCGTCGTGCGACCGGCGTCGATGGCGACGTTGCGCGCGGCCCGTCGCCCACGCCGCGCCGACGGGCGGCTCGGACGCGTCCGCGCTCGTGATCGCCGGCAGATCGGACGGCGGCGGAGCCGCGGCATCCGTCGTCGTGAATCGATAGTGCTGCGTCCAGGCAGCACCATCCCACCACCTCAGGCGGGCGGCACCCGGTGACTCGGCGTACCAGCCCGGCGGCGGTCCCCCAGTTGACCGATCGGACATCATGCTCCCCAGCAGAATGATTCTCGCTCGAGGCCAACTTAGCGGGTCGCGACGGTCATCCGCAGACATCCCTCATCTGCTGCAGGGACACGGGAGGTCCCGATGATCGGAGCACGCGCGCGCCGAAGGCGCTCGATGAGCGGCGACGCAGACGGCGAGGGGAAGCCGTCGGGGCTCGCCCGGCTTCCCGACAGCGCCGACGCGCGCCTGCTCGCCGCGGGCACTCCAACCTGCGCCCTCCCCTCCGGGCGGTGTCGGTCGTGCCCGAAGAGTTCGCGGCGTTGCACGAGAAGATCCGCGTGTACCGCAACACCACCGTGGCGCACTCGCAGTCCGAGCTGGTGCGTCCGGCGCCGATCGCGTATCTCGATCAGGCCGGTCGCATCCGTCGCGTGGGCGATGCGGTCATCAGCCGGCACCTGCCGGGGAAGATCGCGAGGCCGTTCGCCGGTCTGATCGGCCTGGTGCAGAACACGGTCGAGGAGTGGGCCGACGACATCCGCGCGCGCCTGGACTCCAGACGGCGGCCGGGGTCGGTCTTCACCCACTACCTGAGCGTCGAGCCTGTGGAGGAGTGAAGCGGATGCCTCCGCCCCGGGCCGACCCCGTCGGCGGGGTGTCGCGCGCCTACGATCGACGCATGACGCAATCGCATCTCATCCTCGTGGCGAACGCCGGTGACGGCAGCATCAGCACGTTCCAGCTGACGGACGGCGCTCTCGAGCGGATCGCCGTGAACGAAGGACTGGACGGATGCTCCACCTTCGCCGTCGACGCCGCCCGCGACCTCGTCTACGCCGGCGTCAAGGGTGAGCCCGCCGCGATCGTGACGTTGCGCCTGGAGCGCAGCTCAGGACGCCTGTCGGAGGTGTCGCGTCGCGACCTGCCCGACGGCGGTATGAACTACCTCGCGCTCACCCGCGACGGCGCGGGGCTCCTCGGCGCATCGTACGGCGGCGGATATGGAATCAGCGCCACGATCACCGATGGGGTGGTCGGCGAGCCGGTGTCGCGGGTGGAATTCCCGAACCTGCACTCGGTGCTGCCCAGCGCCGACGGCCGTTTCGGGTACTTCGTGTCGCTCGGCGTCGACCTCGTCGCGCAGTACGCCCTCGACGATGACCTGGGCCTCGTCGCGTTGACGCCCGAGACCGTCGCGGCGCCGAAGGGCAGCGGCCCGCGGCACCTCGTGCTGAACGACGCGCAGGACGCCGTGTACGTGCTGACAGAGTTCTCGGCCGAAGTGCTGCACTTCGCCCGCGACACCTCGAACGGAACGCTCGAGCTGGTGGGCGCAGCATCCGCTTTCGATCCGTCCAAGGGCCTGAAGCACAGCCGGTTCGGTGCCGACCCGAAGGCCGAGCACCTCATCTGGGGCGCCGACCTGCACTTCGGCGCGCAGGGCCGGTGGCTGTGGGCCTCGGAGCGCACCGAGAGCACGCTCGGTGCGGTATCCGTCGCGGACGACGGGTCGGTGTCTGCCCCCACCGGGTTCACGGTCACCGAAGAGCAGCCCCGTGGCTTCGCGCTCAGCCCGGACGGCGCGTATCTCGTCGCGGCGGGCGAGCGCTCGACGTCCGTGGCGCTCTACGCGGTGGACGCGGACCGGCTCGAGCTGCTGCAGCGTGCCGAGACCGGCGGCGGGGCCAACTGGGTGCGCTTCGTCTGAACCGGCGTGATTCGGTCGGCGGCACAGCTGAGCACGGCAGGCGTTTCTCGAATATAGGTGCGAATGTCGGAGGTTGCGTCTAAGATTCAGTTATGGAGATTTCATCGGATGCCGCGGCGCCGCTGCCGGCCTGGATCGATGACGACCCCTGGTTCCAGCTCGGCCCATGGGAGGCGCCCGAGTTCGAAGACTTCGTTCCCGACGTCGACCTCGACGCGCTGCAGGCGAGCGGGGAGATGCACTCGGTGGGGCTCAAGGCCATCGAGTACGCGGCGGTGCGCAGCCGCATCCTTCTCGCCGAGCAGTACGCGGGCATCGCGTCCGTGCTTCGGGACGCCGCGGACTGCCCAGACCCGTGGACCGGCCCCGATCCGACCCTCGACCCCGCATGGCGTGATCCGCAGGGCCGCTCGGTCGGTGCCGTGCGCGCGGAGCGCCGTGACATCGCGGTGCGCTCGGCCGCGGCAGACGTGGCGGTGCGGCTCGGGCTGTCCGAGGCGATCGTGCGCACGCGCGCCTTCCACGTCGACACGCTTCGCGAACGATGCCCCCTCGTGTGGGCGGCGTTCGCGTCCGGTGACGTCTCCGAGCAGAACGCGAACACCGCGGCGCAGCACGCCGCTTCGCTCCCCCGTTCCGCGTCCGAGGCGTGGGCGCAGTTCGACGCGCAGGTGATCGAGGGAGCACGACGGATGCCGCCCGGCAAGTTCCGTCTTCGCGCCCGCGTCGTCCGGGAGCGAGTGCACCCTGAGTCCATCGACGATCGGCACCGTCGGGCCGCCGAAGACCGCCGGATCTGGACCACCGCCGAGCCGGACGGCATGGCGACACTGAGCATCTTCGGCCCCGCCGCCGAGGTGCAGGCCGCCCAGCGCCGGGCGGACGCCCATGCGCGACACCTGCGCGACCAGCCGGGTGAAGAGCGCACCGTCGCGCAGATCCGCGCCGACGTGCTGCTCGACCTCCTGGCGCACGGCGAGACTCCGCAGACCGGCCCCGCGCCCGCGCGCGCCGCGGTCGCCGTCACCGTCCCGGTGATGACGCTCCTCGGCCACGACGACGAGCCGGCGACGCTCGACGGCTACGGCCCGATCGACGCCGACACCGCCCGTCGCCTCGCCGGCGAGGCCACCAGCTGGGTGCGCATCCTCACGCACCCCATCACCGGCACGGTGCTCGACGTCGATCGCCGCACCTATCGGGTTCCCACAGCGCTTCGCCGCTGGCTCGGCGTGCGCGACCCGGTCTGCATCGGCCCCGGCTGCACCCGCCCCGCCCGCGACTGCGACATCGACCACCGCCTCGACTGGCAGTACGGCGGCACGACCGCCGACACGAATCTCGCTCCGCTCTGTGAACGGCATCACGTGCTCAAGACGAAGAGCGCATGGAAGCTCTATCGGGACGAGATCACCGGCGTCACGTGGTGGGTCACACCGACCGCCCGCATCGTCGACCCCGAGCCGCCACCGTGGTGATCCGGCCCGTCAGCCGTCCAGCACTTCGAGCCGCACCGTCACCGGACCCCCGTCGGCGAGCCCCTCGGCATCGCGCACGGCCTTCTTCAGCGGCAGCACGTACGACCCCGACCCGGAGTCCGGGAAGATCGACGTCGCCCACTCCGTGCCGCCCACCCGTGCCCGCACGCGCACCGACCCGAAACCGCGAGACGGGCGCGGAATCTCGCGGATGTCCGCGCTCAGCTCGGGCGGCACCGACGTGAAGAACCACGACGCATCGTCACGGGCATCCCAGCGCCACACCTCGCCGTCGAACTCGATGATCACGAGCTGAAGACTAGCGAGCGGGTCGGACGTCCGGTCAGAGGTGCTCGCCCGGCGGACCGCCGTGCCGGTCGACGAGCCGCTGCAGGCAGCTTGACCAGCCGTCCACGTGCTGCGTCCGCTCGTCGGCGGTCGCGAACCCGGAATGCCGCACGATCACGCGGGTCGTGGCATCCGCCGCCTCTTCCAGCTCGATCCCGACGTCGGTAGTGTGCTCCTCCCCCGCCCACCGCCACGCCAGCCGCAGGCGGTGCGGCGCCTCGAAGCCCAGCACCGTCGCCTCGACCGCGATGCCGGCCACCTCGGAGCGCACCTGCCATGGCCCCAGCTCGTGCACCTCGACGAGCGCGGTCGTCTCGAACCGCGGCGGCCAGAACCAGCTGACGAGCAGGTCGGCGAGCGTGAACTCCGCCCAGACCACGTCGACGGATGCCGCGACCAGCGCCTCTTCGGTGAGCTCATGCATCTCAACACCGTACGCCCGAGCAGCCGCAGCCGACCGCTCCCGTCGCGCACGTCGGAGGGCGGGTCTACGCTCCCGCCATGAGCGCACTCCGCTTCGTCCCCGCGAACGAGGCGTCGTGGGACGACCTGCAGGCGATCCTCACCGGCGCCGCCGGACGCTGCCAATGCCAGCGACAGCGACTCGGCGACCACGACTGGTGGTACATGCCCGAGAGCGAGCGGGCCGCGATTCTCGAGGCCGAGACGCACTGCGGCGATCCGCGCGCCACCGAGACCATCGGCATCGTCGGTTACGACGACGCCGAGCCCGTCGCGTGGGCGGCGGTCGACCGCCGCGGGGTGTACGGACGGGTGCGCGGATCACCGGTCCCCTGGCAGGGACGCACCGAAGACCCCGACGACGACTCCGTCTGGGCGATCCCGTGCCTGGTGGTCCGCAAGGGCCATCGCGGCCAGGGCCTCACCTACCCGCTCGTCGCGGCCGCCGCCGAGCACGCACGCGCTCGCGGAGCCGCGGCCGTCGAGGGCTATCCGCTTCTCGCACAGGGCAAGAAGGTCATCTGGGACGAGATGAGCGTCGGCGCCGTCGGGCCGTTCCTCGCGGCCGGATTCCGCGAGATCACGCACCCCACCAAGCGCCGTCTCGTGATGCGACGTGATTTCTGAGCGAGCAAGCGCTGTCCGAAAACAGTCCTTGAGAACGCTCCCACGATTGGTTACAGTCCGGTAAGCAACATCGCTTCCCACCCTCGACGGAGAGGTTCCCCATGCCCGCACCTGTTCCCCGCCTCGGTGTCGCTTCGGCACGCTCCGGGCGCCCTGCCCGGACGGCGCGCCTCCTGGCCGTCGCCACCGGCGCGGCCCTCGTCGCCGGCGCGCTGTTCGCCGCCCCCGCCACCGCCGCGCCACCGCGGACGGTCGACCCGTTCGACCCCGACTTCGGGCCGAACGTCACGATCTACAGCCCCGACACCCCCGTCTCGCAGATCCAGACCGAGCTCGATGCGCTGCACGCGCAGCAGGTCGACGCCGAGATGGGTTCGGAGCGCCGGTCGGTGTTCTTCCTGCCCGGCCAGTACGGCTCGGCCGCCGAGCCGCTGCAGGCGAAGGTCGGCTACTACACCGAGATCGCGGGCCTCGGCGCCTCACCCGAGGACGTCACCATCCACGGCGCCGTCGAGGTGTACAACCGGTGCCTCGAGAACGGCGGCACGAGCAACTGCCTGGCCCTCGTGAACTTCTGGCGCACCATCTCGAACCTGTCGATCGACATCGACAAGACCGGGCAGGACGGCTGCCGCGCGAGCGCGGAGTTCTGGGCGGTGTCACAGGCGGTCTCGATGCGCCGGCTCGACATCTCGGGCGCGAACCTCTCGCTCATGGACTACTGCACCGCCGGCCCCCAGTACGCCAGCGGCGGCTTCATCGCCGACTCGCGGCTGCCGTTCGTGATCAACGGCTCGCAGCAGCAGTGGCTGATCCGCAATAGCGAGGTCGCCGGCTGGTCGAACGGCGTGTGGAACCAGGTCTTCTCGGGCGTCGTCGGCGCCCCCGACGACGCGTCCTTCCCGGACCCGCCGTACACGACCCTCGACGAGACGCCGCTCAGCCGCGAGAAGCCGTACCTCTACGTCGACGACGACGGCCGCTACAACGTGCGGGTGCCCGCTGCCGCCGAGGACACGCGCGGGATCACCTGGGCCGAGGGCGAGACTGCGGGGCGCAGCATCCCGATCACGGACTTCTTCATCGCGACGCCCGCGGACTCGGTCAAGGACATCAACAACGCGCTCGCCCGCGGACAGCACCTGATCCTCACGCCCGGCGTCTACGACATCGACCGCACGATCGAGGTCAAGCGCGCGGGCACCGTCGTGCTCGGCCTCGGGCACGCGACCCTCACCGCCGCGGGCGGCGCCGTCCCGATGCAGGTGAAGGATGCCGACGGCATCGTGATCGCCGGCGTCACGATCGACGCGGGCACCGAGCTCTCGCCCGTGCTGCTGCGCGTCGGCGAGCCCGACAGCGACAAGGTGCTCGACGCGGCGAACCCGATCACCCTCAGCGACGTGTACTTCCGCGTCGGCGGACCGCACATCGGCAAGGTCACGACCGCGCTCGAGGTCCACTCCGACGACGTGCTCATCGACCACACCTGGGTGTGGCGCGGCGATCACGGCATCGAGGGCTTCACCGAAGGCGTGAACGGCGACACCGACCGGTGGAACACCAACACCGGCACGAACGGCGTCATCGTCGAGGGCGACCGCGTGACGGCGACCGGCCTCTTCGTGGAGCACTTCCAGCAGTTCAACACGCAGTGGAACGGCGAGGACGGCCACGTGGTCCTGTACCAGAACGAGCTGCCGTACGACCCGCCCACCCAGGCGGACTGGACGCAGCCCGACGGCACGCTCGGCTACCCCGGCTACAAGGTCGCCGACGACGTCACGACCCACCGCCTCGACGGCGCCGGCGTGTACGTGTTCAACCAGAACACCCCGTCGATCCTCACCGAGAACGGGTTCGAAGCGCCCGAGACCCCGGGCGTGCAGCTGCACCACATCATGACGGTGAACCTCTCGGCCGGCACGATCCAGCACGTCGTGAACGGCATCGGCGGTCAGGCCGACACGACCAAGATCGGCGTGCCGCAGTACGTCGTGGACTACCCCGCGCCGTAAGGCCGGATGACGGATGCCTCGGCCCGGCGGATCACGCCGGGCCGAGGCATCCGCGTGTCGCGCGTGCTCACCAGAGCGGGTGGATGGACGCCCGCAGATCCCGGTCGTAGACCTCGCGGACGACCCGGTCGAACCCGTCGACGTCGAAGCCGTCGTCGAGGAGCGCACCGGCGGCGGCGTTCGCCTCGGCCTGACCGACGTTGCGCGCGCCGGGGATGACGCTCGTCACGCCCTCCTGGGCGGCGATCCACGCGAGCGTCGCCGCGGGAAGCGACACGCCGTCCGGAAGAGCGGCGGCCAGCTCGTCGGCGGCCGCGACGCCGGTCTCGAAGTCGACGCCCGAGAACGTCTCGCCGCGATCGAACGCCTCGCCGTGCCGGTTGTAGGTGCGGTGATCGTCGGCGGCGAACGTCGTCTGGGCCGTGTACTTGCCCGACAACAGGCCCGACGCGAGGGGCACGCGTGCGAAGATCGCGACGCCGGCTGCCCGCGCCGCGGGCAGCACCTCGTCGAGCGGCTTCAGCCGGAACGGGTTGAAGATGATCTGCACGTTCGTCACGTTCGGGCGTGCGATCGCGGCGAGCGCCTGCGCGCACGTCTCGACCGACACGCCGTACGCCGCGATCGCGCCGTCCGCGACGAGCGCGTCGAGGGCGTCGTACGTCGTGTCGCGCTCGATCACCGCGGTGGGCGGGCAGTGCAGCTGCACCAGATCGAGCGTGTCGACGCCGAGGTTGCGGCGCGACCGGTCGGTCCACGCGCGGAAGTTCTCGGGCGTGTAGTTCTCGGGCTCCTGCGCCGCCCGCCTGCCCATCTTGGTCGCAACCGTGATGCCGTGGTCGCCCCGTCCGGCGAGGAAGCGCCCGATGATCGACTCGCTCCGCCCGTCGCCGTAGACGTCGGCGGTGTCGAAGAGCGTGACGCCGTGATCCGCGGATGCCGCGAGCACGGCCGTCGCGTCCTCCTCGCTGACATCGCCCCAGTCAGCGCCGAGCTGCCAGGTGCCGAGACCGATCGCCGACACCGAGCGTCCGGTGCGGGCGAGTGCGCGCTGCTGCATGGGGATCCTCCGCGATCGAGAGATGAGCGGGTTCCAGCATCCCACCTCCTCCACCCTGTGGCGCGGAGACTAGGTTGGGGCCAGCGACCGATGGGAGGGACGTCGTCATGGACGAACACGCCGAACCGCTGAGGCGGGCCGTGTCGTACACCGCGCGACTTGCTCAGCAGCCGCGCCTGCTGCTGGCGATCAAGACATCGCTCGCGGCGGTGATCGCGTGGTACCTCGCCCCGCTGATCCCGTTCGCCGAGGACCAGTACACCTACTACGCGCCGCTGGGGGCGCTCGTCACCATGCACCCGACGATCGCCCGGTCGGCTGCGGTCGGCATGCAGGTGCTCCTCGGCCTGGCGGTCGGCATCGGTCTCGGCATGTGCGGCGTCGCGGGGCTGCGGCTGGGGCTGCCGGGCGGCCTGGTGCTCGGCGTCGTCATCGGCGTCGGCGTGCTGCTGGGCGGTCTCCGGCTCCTGGGCGCCGGCGGAGACTGGGCGGCGCTCGCGGCGCTCTTCGTGCTGCTGACCGGCGGCTCCGACCCCGAGGGCTTCTCCATCTCGTACCTCGGCACGGTGGCGTTCGGTGTCATCGTCGGCATCGCGGTCAACCTCATCGTGGTGCCGCCGCTGTACCTCCGGCAGGCGGGCGAGCGGCTGTCCGCGTTCCGCGACACGGTCACCGGCCTGCTCACGGATGCCGCCGATGCCGTCGCCGAGGACCGCATCGAGCCCGACCGCTTCACGTCCGCGCTCGAGTCGCTCGACGAGGCGCGCGCGGCCGTCACGGTGGAGGTCGACGAGGCCGACGAGAGCGCCCGCGCCAACCCGCGCCGCCGGGGCCACGGCGACGAACGGGAGCAGAACGCGCTGCGCATGGCGGCGCTCGACCGGACGGCGTTCCTCACCCGCGACCTCATCGACCTGCTGCTGGAGCTGCAGGCCTCCGACGACGCCGCCGTCACCGATGAGGTGCGCGCCCAGCTCGCCCAGGCCATCCGCTACGCCGCCGCGCTCACCGCCACGCCCCTGGGCGACGAGGCCGCGCCCCGCCGTTTCCGCGAGGCGAACGAAGCGCTCACCGCCTACCAGCGGGCGCTCGGCACCCCGCACCCGTCGCACCGCACCGGCATCGCCACCGGCGCCGCCGTCGAGTTGTGCGTCCGGCGCATCATCGACGTCTCGCGCCCCTTCGTCTGAGTCACGCGCCCCCGTGCTCGTGCGCGTGCCGCGTCGGCGGGGCGCGGCATCCGTCCGGCGGTTAGCCTGAGCGGATGGCGGAACGCAGCGACCAGGACGGCACGCCGGCGGACCTCGAGCAGATCCGGACGCTCGGCATCATCGGCGCGGGGCGGGTCGGCCGGGTGCTCGCGCGGCTCGCCCGCGAGGCCGGATACCGCGTCCTCGTCGCCGGATCGGGAGACCCCGGCCGCATCGCCGTGCCGATCGGGGCCGTTGCTCCGGGGGCGACCGCGGCCGAGGCATCCGTCGTCGCCCGTGACGCCGACGCCGTCGTGCTCGCGCTGCCGCTCCCCCGCTACCGGGAGCTTCCCGTCGAGGAGCTGCGCGGCAGGATCGTGATCGACGCCATGAACTACTGGTGGGAGGTCGACGGGCTGCGCTCGGACCTCGCCGACCTGCGCACGACGACGAGCGAGACGGTGCAGCGGTTCCTCCCGCAGTCGCGCGTCGTGAAGGCCTTCAACCACATGGGCTACCGCGACCTCGACGAAGAGGCCAGGCCCGCAGGCGCTCCCGGGCGCAAGGCGATCGCCGTGGCGGGTGACGACGCCGCCGCCGTGGGCGCGGTGATGCGGATCGTCGACGCCCTCGGATTCGACCCGGTGCTCGCCGGTCCGCTGCGCGAGGGCATCAAGCTCGAGCCCGGGGCGGAGGCGTTCGGCGCCGACGTCGACGCCGCCGAGCTGCAGGCGATGCTGGACCGGTTCGAGACGTCGCAGCGCGGCATCGTGGTCGCCCGGGCGCGCCGCGATGCGGGGACGGATGCCGCGCCCTGACCGGCGCGGCTCGGGTGAGGTGTCACCTCAGTCTGGCGCAGCCGGCGAGGTCAGCCGGCTGCGCCAGGCCGTTTCAGACGCCGGTGCGGCGCGGCTCCAGGAAGAAGTCGTACGACACCGATCCGTCAGGCCGGGTGTCCGCGTAGTGGACGAACTCGAGCCCGCGCTCGTCGAACGCCCTGAGCCACTCCTCCCAGCTCACCGGCCGCAGCTCCACGAGCTCCGGCCCGAAATCGAAGTCGAACCGCAGGTCGCCGATGGCGTCGCCGGTGCCAGCGACCGTCGCCGGCGTCGCATGACGGTCCTCCGCCCACCGGCGGATCTCGTCGTGATCGGTCGTGGCGGTCGTCACCTCACTGCGCGACGTGTCGTACTCGCCCTCGCCCACGGCGTCGATGCTGCGTTCGGCGTCACGCATGCCGGGGTCGACGGCACCCATGTCGTCTGCATTCCTGTTCATGGCAGACCTCCTCTGCATCGATTCCAGCCTCTGCGGATCGCAGGCGTGCGGCGAGGGGGTTGTCAGCACCGGACGAGCACGCTAGCCGAGCGCAGGCCGGTTGCCGGCCCATGCACAAGATCGGAGGTCTTCGCCGACACGCCGCGTGGCGGCATCCGTTCCCCGCGTGTCGGCGAGAACCTCCGACGCTGTGCGCGCCCGCGCTCCGCCGCCCCCGCGGCATGCAAGATAGGGCATTTGCCCGATGCGGCACCGGGTGCTTCGCGGTTGGGTGCACACAGTACGAGCATTCTGCGTGCAGAGGAGAGCTGCGATGAAGCTGCGAACCACCCGCCTGATCGTCGCGATCACCGTCGCCGCGCTCTTCACCCCTCTCGCCGCCTCGCCGGCCGCGGCCGACACGACTGAGCCAGACGACCCGATCACGTCGTTCACCGTCCCGATCGTCGCGGAAGGGTCGCTGGAGCTCGTCATCAGCTCGAACGGCTCGCTCACGACCATCGGCGACCAGTCGACCGTGCGGTCGCAGTGCATCGACAGCGGCTCGGGCTCCATCTGCATCGGCACGCAGGGCACCGGCGACCCGTTCGCGGGCGACCTGAACGTCGGCGGCTCGGTATCGGGCTATACCCTCGGCGACGAGGGCGGCGCGGCGGAGGCGCTCGGATGGATCATCGGTGAGGGCGTCGACGTCATCACCGCCATGTACGACATCCCGGCCGACGGCCGCGTGCAGCGCCTGGCCGGCGACCAGCTCCGCGCCTACGTCATGATGCGGATCCTCGACATCCTCGATCGCTCGCTCTACGGCGTCGAGCTCACGGCCAACGAGCAGACGACCCTCGACTACGTCAACCGCCAGCTGCTCGGCACCGACCGCAAGATCGCCCAGTACGCCGTCGAGGAGCACGCGGCGTTCAAGGCCTTGGAGTGCGGGTACACGCCGCCGGCGGCGCCCGCGTTCATCACGAATCCCGTGCCGCTGCCCAAGGAGGTCGTCGACTGGTGTGCGCGCAGGCACACGGTGCTCGAGAGCGCCTTCGTGTTCGCCCCGCCGCAGCCGTCGGCCGACGCCTTCCAGGCGTGGGGGATGTACCGCAACGCCGCGGAGCTCGGGCTGGACCGGCTTTCGACGTCGGGCTACGCCGACGAGATCGCCGACGTGCAGCGGGCGTATGGCGCACTGGCGGGTGCCGCGATCGCGGGAGGCGCCGCTGCCGCTGCCGCCGCCGCTGCGGGCAGCGCGGCCCTGGCGGCCGGCACCGCCGGAGCTGGAACCGCTCTGGGGACCGTGTTCGCAGGCGTGTTCCCACACGCCGCATGGGGAGGCGCGCTCGTCCCCGCCACGGCGGCCGGCGCGGCGGCGACCGTCGTGGGGATCGTCATCCTCGCGATCGTCGTCACCGTGGTGGCGTCCATCCAGCTCGCCGAGCACGAGCAGGTCGGCATCAAGCTCGCCGAGCGCCTGAAGAACGCCAAGGACGCCACCGATCCCTTCTTCCTCGACGATCTGCGCGACGACTACGCAGGACTCGAGCTGCGCGAGGGCATGACAGCCGAGAACCAGCCGGCGTACCGCGACGACCCAGCGGTGGCGAGGATCCTCGATCTCATCCTCGTCAAGACGTCGAACACGATCGACGGCGCCTTCATCCCCGACGTCGATGCGCTGTGGACCCCCAACGAGACGACCGAGCAGGACTACCGCTTCCTCGTCATGGACGGCACCACCACCCCGCGCGTCGAAGACTCCATCACGGTGCCGATGGGCGACAGCGACACCACCGTCCGCTTCAGCCGCGACTGGATGATCGTCGACGAGGGCGACGGCGAGAAGCCCGCCCTGGAGTTCCGGTACACCGACAACGCCGGGCGCGAGACGACGGCCAGCCGGGTGCCGCCCGCCGAAGGAGCGGCGGCCCCCGACGGTGGCTTCAGCGTGTCCCGCCTGGACGGCGACGGCATGCTCGTGGCCCAGCGGGCATCGACGATCCACTACATCGACCGCGAGGGCCGCTCGGTCTCGGTCGCGCTCGTCGCACCGGACGTGCCGAGCGTCGGCGGCGTCCGGCCGAGCGCGGTCGGGCCGCTCACGCCGGGCCGGACCGTGATCCTGCGCCCGAACCCCGTCGCGGCCGACGGCACGTTCGACGGTCTTCACGAGACCGGGTACAGCTATACGTGGACCGTCAAGCGGGTCGATCCGATCACCGGCGCGTGGATCGACGTCGTCCCCGAGGTCACCAGCTACGACACCAGGTTCAAGCCGACGGAGGTGGGCGACTACCGTGCCGCCGTCCGCGCGCACGACACCGATCCGGCGGACGGCACCGTGCCCGACGCGTGGGGCTCGGTCGACTTCCGCATCGTCCCGCCGCAGACCGAGATCGCGGAGCTCACGTTCCACGACGACGGCACATCCGGCCTCCGTGTCTCGGCGCAGCTCGGGGCGGCGGTGCCATCGAACGACTTCACCATCGACGTCACGTGGCCAGGCTCCGTCACCGGTGAACCGGGCGAGCACTCGCGCGTGGACCTCACCTGCCACACGATCGACCCGATGAGCTGCTCCAGCGTGAGGACGGACCTCTTCCCCGAGCTGAAGGCCGCGCTCTCGCACACGCTCGCCGGCGATGCGGACCTCACCCAGGGCGTCGAGGTGACCATCACCGACCGGTTCGGCACCGCCACCACGCAGTCCTTCGCGATCGACGACCCGGCGCGTCCGGTGCTCACAGCGCCCCGCACCGCTCCCGGTCCGGACCAGCCCGGCTTGGTCGTGTTCGACCCCGTCCACTCGTCCGTCGAGGTCCCCGTGCAGGTCACCGCGAACCCGAACTACGAGCTCGCGCGGATCGTTCCCGGCACCGGCGGGACGCCCACGTCGTTCGGGGTCGTCGATCCCGCCGACGACACGCCGAAGTCGATCGTGCAGTTCCTCGACGGCGCCGTGACCCTGTCGACGGGCTACGACACCGCGAACGGCGAATGGGTGCTCGACCTCCGGGTGACCGCCGGACTCGACGATCTGGGGACGACCACCATCCCCGTCGTCGTGCAGCAGGTCACCGGCGCCCGCACCATGATGCCGCTCACGGTCGACCTCGTGCCGGCGTCCGGCGACCGCTTCCGCGCCGCCGTCGCGAACGAGATCGACCCGCTCGCCATGTCGGTCGACACCGTTCCCGAGCTCGTGCCGTACGTCATGGGCGGACGTGAGGAGTGGGGCGACTACACGGGCGACCTGTGCGTCAGCCTGCTGTACACGGAGATACCGGCGAGCCCGGTCGAGCGCTGCGGAACCGTCGCGAGCCTGCTGGACGCCGACGGACGCCTTTCGGCGATCTCGTTCCCCGAGTTCGACCCCGACGGGCTCGAGACCGGCCGGTACGAGGTGACGGCGCGGATCCCCGGCGACGAGCACTCCGACGACACCCCGTTCACCGTGTCGTTCCGCCTCCTCAGCGGTCCCCCGACGATCGACTCGTTCGCCTGGGCCAAGGCGAAGAACGCCGTCCGGTTCAGCACCACCCCGTTCGGTCCCGATGCGCCGATCACCGGCTACGCCTGCCGCCTCGACGGCGAGCCCGTCGACTGCGCCGACGCCGCCTCGGGATCGTGGACGGCTCCCCCGCTGGCGCAGGGCACGCACACGTTCGACCTGATGGTGACGGATGCCGCCGGCAACTACACCGCGGACTCCTTCGAGTTCACCCTCAAGAAGGACACGAAGGTGAAGACCCCGAAGCCCCCGAAGCCCTGACGACGACGGCCTCGGGGGGCTACCGCGCGGTCACCAGCCCGTGGCGATGCGCGTACGCGGTCGCCTCGGCACGGCCGCGGACATCGAGCTTGCGGTAGATCGCGACCGAGTGATGCATGACCGTCTTGACCGACAGGAGCAGCTCGTCGGCGATCTCGCGATTGGTGAGCCCGTTCGCGAGGAGCGCGAGCACCTCGAGCTCGCGCGGCGTGAGGCTGCCGGACGACGCCTGCGGGGACGCGGGCGACGGCACATCGCGCTGGAGCCACGCGAGCGCGAGCGCTGCGCCCCCGGCCGCGGACTCGACGCTGCCGGCTGCCACCAGCGCCGCGTAGCGCTCGCCGCCGAGACGCGCACGCAGCTGCGGGGCCAGCGCCTCGTACGCCTCGCGTCGCCGCGGCGGCAGGAGCCGGACGATGCGCTCCTCGTCGGCGGCCACCGCCCCCAGCAGGCGCGCCGCGAAGGCCGCATCGCCCGACCGCGCGGCGATGAGCGCCGCGTGCACCACCGAGAGGCCGGCCGCGCTCGTCCAGCCGCGCCGTGCGGTGTCCTCGAGCCGGAGGCGGCACCAGTGAGCGGCCTCCGGGATCCTGCCGGCATCCAGCTCGCGCCCGGCGAGCGCCGCCAGGATCATCGACTCGATGTAGGCGTCGCCCGACGTGCGTCCGAGCTCGAGGGCGGACTCCAGCGACGGCACGGCGAGCGGATGGTCGGCGGGCTCGGGGCGTGCGGTCCGAAGCAGCACCGTCGCGGCGGCGACGGCCTTGGCGTCGGCGACGCGGGTCGCGCGCCGCAGGGCCGTCAGGGCGAGGTCGATCGCGTCGTCGAGGCGCCCGCTCGTCTGCATCAGCACGGCCGACCACACCTCGAAGCGCGCGAGCCATGCGGCGTGGCCGATCGACGCCGCGAGGGCGCGGCCCTGCTGGATCGACGAGACGAAGCGGGCGACGTCGCCGGTGGCCGGGTGGATGGCCACCGCGACGGAGTGGCAGAGGAGGACGAGCAGCGAATCGCCCAGCTCGTCCGCGAGGTCGCGCGAGCGCTGCCACCGCGCGCCGATCTCGGCCGCGCTCCCCTGCGCGTCCGGCGTCTCGGCCATCAGCGCCGCCGACCACAGCCACACCCGCGCGGCGAGCGCCGGCTCGAGCCCGTCGACGGCGCCGGTCGCGATGACCTGCCCGAGCACGGCCTCCACAGCGGCCCGCTCCGGGAGTCCCTCGAGCACGCCGGCGGCGTCCACGGCGAGGCGCGCCGCCGTCACGGGGTCGGCGGCCAGGTCGTCGAGCACCGAGACGACGTCCCGCCGAAGCACGCGGATCCGCTCGATGTCGATCGACGGCCGGCAGTCCGCGGCCGCACGGGCTGCGGCATCCGCGGTCCTGCAGACATAGGCGCGACGCAGGTCGCCCGCCCGTCCGCTGTCGGCCCATTCCGCCCCACGCACGTACGTGCGCACGATGGGGAGCAGGTCGAACGCCGGCTCCTGCTCTCCGACGGCGATCGGCTCGACCAGACGGCTGTCCACGAGCGCACCGAGATCGTCGAGCACCTCACCGAGCGGGCGGCCGTCGAGCGACACGAGGGCGTCGACAGGGAACGTGCCCTCGAACCCGGCGGCGCACACCAGCAGCGCGCGCTGACCGCCCGTCAGCGCGGCGGTCGTGGAGTCCAGCGCGTCGCGGAGGCTGAGCCGTCGCCCCGTTCCGTCCCCCAGACCCGACGTGAGCAGGTCGGGATCGCTCCCGTCCGCGGCGAGGCGTGCCGCGAGCTCGGCGGGCGGAAGCAGTCGCACGCGAGCCGCCGCGAGCTCGATCGCCAGCGGCAGACCGCCGACCAGGCGGCAGACCCGGGCGACATCGTCTGCGGTGCCGGGATCGAGGTGGAAGTGCGCGTCGACCTCCTGCGCGCGCTGGACGAACAGTCGCACGCTCGGCGACTCGGCGACCGTCTCGAGATCGGCGCCCGGCAGCGGGACGGGGAGCGGCTGGAGTCTCACGTGGCGCTCTTCGGGCAGCCCGAGCGGAGCGCGGGAAGCGACGACCACGGCAAGCGTCGGGCACCGGTCGAGGAGCCTCGGCAGCCCCGCACGGAGCGACTCGGCGTCGGCGTGATCGATGGCGAGGGCGATCGGCCTCCGCGCGACGACCTCGGTGATCCGCGCCTCGGCGTCCTCGCCGCCGTCCAGGCCGATGCCCAGCCGCCGCGCCACCGTCACCCAGATCGGAGCCTCGCGTTCGGCGTCGGCGAGGTCGACCGACCACGCGGCGGCCGAGGTCGCCGCGGCGCCCAGGACCGCACTCGTGCCCGACCCGGCCGGTCCGTGGATCGTGACGATCCGCGCCCCCGGGTCGGCGAGATGACCTCTGACCAGCGCGAGGTCCCGCTCGCGCCCGATGAGCGTCACGCCGGCGCCCCTTCCCCAGAACCCTGCGATCTCGGAGCCTCGTCGCCCCGTGACCACAGCATATTGGCACGTGCCCGCACCCGCGCCAGTGCACAGGATCGGAGGTCGTGCGCGACACGCCGGGGCGCGGCATCCGTTCCCCGGCGTGTCAGCCAGAACCTCCGATTCCGTGCGCGGCGCACGACCCCGACACCGGGGCGCCGCACGGTTCAGGCGGCCGCGGCCTCCGGATTCTGCGCCCACAGGTCGGGGCCGAACACCTCGTAGTGGATCCGCTCGCCGGGGATCCCGCGCCCGACGAGGGTGGCGCGCGCAGCGCGCATGAAGGGCAGCGGTCCGCACATGAAGACCGTCGCGCCCTCCGGCAGCTCGACGTCGCTGAGGTCCATGTACCCCGGACGCGCCGGGTGGAGCGTGGGTGCGCGATCGGCATCCGTCTCGTACCAGTTCTGCGCCTTCGCGTCCTCCATCGCCACGACCTGGCGCCGCAGCGACGAGTACAGGGCGTGGGTGTCGTGGGCGCGGTCGGCGTGGAAGAGCCGCACCGTGCGGTGGGGCTGGCGCCGCGACAGGTCCTCGAGGATCGCGGCGATCGGAGTGATGCCGATGCCCGCCGAGACGAGCACGAGCGGCCGCTCGGACTCGTCGAGCACCACATCCCCCGCCGGCTGCGAGACGTCCAGCACGGTGCCCGGCTGCGCGTTCTCGTGCAGCCACGTCGACACCTGACCGTCGGGCGCGCCGTCCACCCCGCGGACGCGCTTGATCGTCACGCGCAGCGAGTCGCCGCGAGGGCCGGAAGAGATCGTGTACTGGCGGGGCTGGCGCGACCCGTCGGGGAGGTCGACGGCGATCGCGACATACTGCCCGGTGCGATGCGACGGCACCTCGCCGTCGACCGGCGCCAGCAGGAGCGAGAACACCTCGTCGGACTCCTCGAACCGCTCGACCACCCGGTGCGGCCGCCACGGCTGCTCCGGGTCGGTGCCGCCGAGGGCGTACAGCTTGGCCTCCTCGGCGATGAGCGAGCACCCGAAGAGCCAGTACACCTCGTCCCACGCGGCACGCACCTCGGGGGTGACGGCGTCGCCGAGCACGGTTCCGACCGCATCGAGCAGGTGGTGTCCGACGATCGTGTACTGGCGGGCCTGGATGCCGAGCGACACGTGCTTGTGGGCGATCCGGCGCATCACCGGCGTGAAGTCGGGGGCATCGGGGTCGATGAGGTGCACGGCGAACGCCACGACGGACGCGGCGAGCGCCTTCGGCTGCTCCCCCACCGCCTGATTGGCGCGGTTGAACACCCGCAGCAGCTCGGGGTGGGCGGCGAACATCGCCGGGTAGAAGACCTTGGTGATCTCCTCGGCGTGCGCGGCGACGACACCCGCGGTGGCTCGGACGACGGCTTCTGACTCCGGTGAGAGCTTCATGCGTTCCCTTTCTCGCTCCGGTCGCAACGCCTTCGAGCCTCGCCTGACCGCCGCGGGAGCGCTGGGCGTTCCACCGGTTTTATCCGGCGCTCTCCCCAGCGCTCCCGCGGCGGCCCGGCTACGGTCGAGGGATGCCACGCCGCGCACACGACTTCCGCGGACTGACCCAGCCGCGCCGCCTCCAGCTGCTGCGCGCCATCCAGCGGGTCCCCGGACGCCGCGCCGGCGAGCTGGCGTCGGAGTGCGGCATCCCGCTCAACACCGTCCGCGACCACCTGCGGGTGCTCGAGGACGAGGGCCTGATCCGCAGCGAGGCCCTGCAGGTCGGCGTGCGCGGTCGCCCACCCGTCGTGTTCCATCCGGTACGCGAATCGGCCCCGAGCGCCGCGGCGAGCGCACGCGTCGTGGGGGCCGAGAAGCGCGGACGGATGCTGCGCGCCGTGACCGGCGCCGAGCCCCCGGTGCTCGACGCCGACGCCGCCCGCCAGCTCGACGTGCTGTACGAGCACCTCGACGACGCCGGTCTCGACCCGGCCGTCGACGAGCGGACTCTGTCGTTCGACCTCGCGCCCTGCCGCTACCACGACATGATCGACGAGGATCGCGCGCTCGTCTGCGGCGTGCACGCCCGTCTGGTGCAGGACGTGCTGCTGCACACCGACGGACCGCTCGCGATGGAGCGTCTCGAGCCCTTCGTCACGGCGCACCGGTGCCGGCTGCTCCTCACGCACGCCGAGGGCGCCGTCGGCTCGGCGTGAACGCGGATTCGCGACCCGGTCGCCCGCTCGATAGCGTCGGGAGCGCGCGTCGGTGCGCGAAGGGGTGGGATCGACGATGGAGCGCTTCGACACGATCGTGGTCGGCGCAGGCGTCGCCGGACTGACCGCGGCGCGGCTGCTCGCGAGGGCCGGGCGCCGCGTCGTGGTGCTCGAAGCCCGCGACCGGGTGGGCGGGCGCATCTCGACCGATCGCCGGTACGGGCTCACGACCGACATGGGCGCGTCGTGGATCCACGGGATCACCGGCTCCCCCGTCGCCGCGGCGGCGGAGGCGTTCGGCATGCCGATGGTCGAGTTCACCGTCGGCGGGTATCAGCCAGACAGTCGCCCGATCGCCTACTACGGGCCCGACGGCGTGCGATTGACGGATGCCGCGACCCGGGCGTACATCGCCGACATCCACACCGTCGACCGGGCGCTGATCGATGTGGTCGCGGCATCGGCTCCCGATGCGTCGTATCGCGACGTCACCGAGGCCGCGCTCGACGCCCAGGGCTGGGACGCCGAGCGCACGCAGCGCGTCCGCGAATACCTCGAGCACCGCACCGAGGAGCAGTACGGCGCATGGATCGAGGACCTCGCCGCGCACGGCCTCGACGACGATGTCATCGACGGCGACGAGGTGGTCTTCCCCGACGGCTACGACCGGCTGCCGCGGCGGCTGGCCGAGGGCCTCGACATCCGGCTCATCCACGTGGTGTCGCGAGTGCAGTGGTCAGCGGAGGGCGTCCTCGTCACGACCGACCACGGGCTGTTCGCGGCGGACAGCGCGATCGTGACCGTGCCGGTCGGCGTGCTGCAGTCCGGCGACCTCGAGATCGAGCCCGCCCTCCCCGAGCCGGTCGCGGGAGCGCTCGGCCGGTTGCGCATGAACGCGTTCGAGAAGGTGTTCCTGCGCTTCCCGACGAAGTTCTGGGACGACGGCGTGTACGCGATCCGGCAGCAGGGGGACGAGGGCCGCTGGTGGCACTCGTGGTACGACCTGACCGCGCTGCACGGCACCCCGACGCTGCTCACGTTCGCCGCCGGTCCCGCGGCGGTGGAGACGCGGGACTGGACCGAGGAGGAGATCGTCGACTCGATCCTCGCTCAGCTGCGGCGCCTCTACGGTGAGCGCGTGGCAAACCCGACCTCCGTGCACGTGACCGACTGGCAGGACGACCCGTGGTCGCACGGCTCCTACGCCTTCATGACCGTCGGCTCGACGACCTCGGACCACGACGACCTCGCCACGCCCATCGGCGGCGTGCTGCATCTCGCCGGCGAGGCGACGTGGACCGACGACCCCGCGACGGTCTCGGCCGCCATGCTCTCGGGGCACCGTGCGGCGCAGCACGTGCTCGGACGGGATGTCGCGATCGAGGATGCCTGGGCGCACTGACGCCCGACACGGCGGCGTTTATGGATCTGAACGCGCCGTTGCCTCTGCGTTCAGGTATTTGAACGCTCCGGGCGTAGTCACACCCATACACGGCTCATATGTTCGGGGAGTACCCGAAATCGCGCTCCCGCCGGCGCTCCATCCGAAGGACACGCCATGGATTCGTCACGCCTGCTCGCGGCCCGCAACGACGCGTCAGCATCGCCGCCGCGGAAGCGCCGGACCCTCTGGGCGGTGATCGCGGCCGTGCTGGCCCTCGTGATCGCCGGGCTCGGCGCGCCGGCCGCGTTCGCATCGAGCGTGACCACCGCGGTCTTCTCCGGTCAGACCGGCGTCTTCGCGGTCGTAGGCGGAACGCTGTACGCCAAGAGCAGTGCGACACTGTCCCTGGCTGTGAGCACGTCATCCGACACCAGGTGTGTCGATGTCACCGGCGCACTCACCGCGGGCGACCGCTCGCCGAGCGACAAGTCGCAGTGGATGTTCTCGTCCTTGGCCGCGGGAGCGATCGAGGGCGTGCGCACGGTCACGGTGGCCGCCTCCCCGGGCATCAACCCGCAGAACCAATGCACCGGCCAGACGCGGACGCTCGACGCCTCCTACGTGGTGGACAACACCGGGCCGACGCTCACGGCAACGGTTTCGCCTGCGCCGAACGCTGCCGGCTGGAACAACGCGAACGCGACGGTCACCTGGGCGGCCTCTGACGGCCTGAACGGGTCAGGCGTCGCAACCGGCCCGTCTCCCGCTTCGGCAACCGTTTCAGGCAACGGGATCTCGACCCCCACCTCGACCGCGACCGACCGCCTCGGCAACGTCGGGAACGGCGCGGTCACGGTCCGCGTGGACAAGACGGCCCCCACCATCACCGCATCGCAGGTGCAGAACGCCGACGGCACGACGACCATCACCTTCATCTGCTCCGACACGACGTCGGGCGTCGCCTCCTGCCTGGCCGAGGGCTCGACCACCAACTCGCGGACCGTCGGGCCGAACACCACCGTCACAGGCACCGCGACCGACGCCGCCGGCAACACGGCGACGGCCTCCTCGACCTCCCCGGCCGGCGACACCAGCGCCCCGATCCTGAGCGGTTCGCCGACCACCCAGCCCAACCCCGCAGGGTGGTACCAGGGCGACGTCGTGATCGACTGGACCGCCAGCGACGCCGAGTCGGGTGTCCCGACGCAGCCCTCCGACACGACGATCACCGGCGAGGGCACGGCTCTGACGAGCACGCAGTCCGTCACCAACGGCGCCGGACTGTCGACGACCGCTACGAGCCCGGCGGTGAAAATCGACCGGACCGCGCCGACCACAGGCATCTCCGGCGCCTCGAACGGCTGGGTCAACGGGGCCGTCACGGTCGTCCTCACGCCCGGTGACAACCTCTCGGGCGTCGCCCGCACCGAGTACACCGTCGACGGTGGCGCCGTGCAGCAGGGCACGACGTTCTCGCTCAGCACCGAGGGCGCGCACACGATCACCTACCGCAGCGTGGACGCCGCGGGCAATGAGGAGGGTTTCCACACCGCGACGGTCAACATCGACAAGACGGCGCCCACCATCGGCCACGTCTTCGACCCCGACACCTATACCGGCGCCGGCTGGATCAACACCGACGTCACTGTTTCGTTCACGTGCGAGGACCAGGGCGGTTCGAGGCTCGCCGACTGCAGCGCCGACGTGATCGTCGCGGACGAGGGTGAGCAGAACGTCGTGGGCACCGCGACCGACAATGCGGGCAACTCCGCGAATGACACCGCCACGGTCCGCGTCGACAAGACCGCCCCCACCATCGCCGCGACCGTCGGAGGAACGAAGAACGACGCCGGCTGGTACAACGAGGACGTCACCGTCAGCTTCTCGGCGGAAGACGCCCTGTCGGGGATCGCGAGCCTCTCGCCGGCCGCTGTGCTGAGCGACGGTGCGGGTCAGACCGCGTCGGGGACGGCGACGGATGCCGCGGGCAACAGCGCCTCGACCACCGTGACCGGCATCAACGTCGACACGACGGCTCCCGTGCTCACCGCTGAGTACTCCACGGCATGGAGCGCCGGCGACGTCACCGTGGTGTGGACGTGCACCGACGAAGGCGGATCGGGCGTCGGGGACGCGCCGGGCACGAGGGTGGTCGATGGCGAGGGTGCGAACCTGTCCGACACCGCGAGCTGCATCGATGTCGCGGGCAACACCGCCACTGAGACCGCGTCCGGCATCCGGATCGACCGCACCGCCCCGGTCACGACCGCTTCCCTCGCCGATGCGGGTGACGACGGCTGGCACAGTGCGGCGGTGGAGGTGACCCTTACCGGCAACGACAACCTCTCGGGCGTGGCATCCACCCTCTACACCGTCGACGGCGGCGCAGCGCAGGAGTACTCCGGCGTGTTCTCGATCACAGCGGACGGGGAGCACACCGTCACGTTCTGGAGCAAGGATGCCGCGGGCAACGTCGAGCAGGCCGGGCCGGCGATCGAGGTGAAGGTCGACACGACCGCTCCTACGACGGCGGTCATCAACCCGATCTCGCCGGCGAGCGGCTGGTTCGTGACGAGCGGCATCCCGTTCGCGTTCGACGCCTCCGACGAGCACTCCGGTGTCGCGGCGACCTACTACACGATCGACGGCGGTGACCCGCAGCTCTACGGCGAGGAGTTCACCGAGAACCTGTCGACGGGCACGCACGAGGTCACGTACTGGAGCGTCGACATCGCCGGCAACATCGAGGTGGTGCAGAGCCTCACGATCAACGTGGACACGGTGCTCCCGACCATCACCGGTCAGGCGATCCCTGCGGCCAACGCCTTCGGCTGGAACAACGACGACGTGACGGTGAAGTTCACCTGCTCCGACGCCGAGTCCGACATCGCCGGCTGCGCGCCTGACGTCCTCCTTGAGAATGAGGGAGCCGGGCAGACCGCTGCTGGGCAGGCGCGGGACAACGCAGGGAACCTGAACAGCACCACGGTCGGTCCGGTGAACATCGACAAGACGAAGCCGACGCTAGCCGGCGTGTTGCCGGCTGCGAACGGGGCCGGCTGGTACCGCGACGACGTGACGGTGCAATGGCAGGGCGATGACGGACTGTCGGGCATCGACCCGGCCTCGCAGCCCACGGCAAGCATCATCACCGGCGAAGGCGACGACCTCGGCGCCGGGCCGGTCACCATCGACGACAAGGCCGGCAACACGAGCGATCCCGCCTCGGTCACCGGCGTCAAGATCGACCGCACCGCGCCCGAGATCGAGGGGAACCCTTCCACCGCACCCAACGCCGCCGGCTGGTACAACTCCTCGGTGATCGTCGACTTCACCTGCACCGACAACCTGTCGGGCGTGGCGCAGTGCCCCACGAGCAAGGTCGTCTCGGGCGACGGCGCGAACAAGAGCGCCACCAGCGGCAGCGCCGGGGACGAGGCGGGCAACGAGGCCGCGGGCATCACCGTCGAGGGCATCAACATCGACGGCACCGCCCCGACGACCCTCAGCGACAACACGTGCACGAAGGTCAACGGCTGGTGCACGGCCGCCACCGCCGGTGTCGTCCTGACCGCCACCGACCAGGCCGGCCTCTCCGGGGTCAAGGAGATCTGGTACGCGGTGAACGGAGGTGCGCCGCAGCGCGCGGCGGGTGCGAGCGCGACGGCCACGGTCCCCCTGACGGGAACCGGCAGCGGGACCGTCAGCTACTACGCGGTCGACCACGCCGGAAACGCCGAGTCGCCCAACACCGTGTCGCTCAAGTGGGACAACATCGCCCCGACCGTGAAGCACACCCTCTCGCCGGCGCCGAACGCCGACGAGTGGAACATGGCTGACGTGACCGTCTCCTTCACCGCGAAGGACGACGACGCGGGCTCGGGCGTGAGCAGCGTGAGCGAACCCGTCCTCGTCTCCGAGGAGACCGCCGGCCAGGTCGTCACCGGAACCGCCACCGATACCGCCGGCAACGTCGGCACCGACAGCGTGACGGTGAAGCTCGACAAGACAGCGCCGACGATCACCACCGCGATCACGGCAGGACAGCTCGGCGCCAACGGCTGGTACACCGGCCCCGTCACCGTGACCTTCACCTGCGCCGATGCACTGTCGGGTGTGGCGACCTGCCCTGATCCCCAGGTCCTCACCTCCAACGGCCTGAACACGCCGGCAGGAGCAGTGACGGACAAGGCCGGGAACACGGCCTCGGCCGTGCTGGGAGGCATCCGGATCGATCAGGAGAAGCCGACGCTCACAGCAGCAGGCGTGAACGTGGCCGGCGGGATCTACGTGCTCGGATCCGCGCCCGCGGCCACCTGCACGGCGACCGACAACGTCTCCGGCCTCGCGTCGTGCGTGGTCTCGGTCACCGGCGGCACCGCGAACGGCGTGGGCACGTTCTCCTACACCGCGACCGCCACCGACAACGCAGGCAACCAGACGATCCTCACCGGCTCGTACACGGTGACCTACCGGTTCGACGGGTTCCTGCAGCCGATCAACGACACGGCCCACCAGGTCGGCGTCTCGACGAGCATCTTCAAGGCCGGCAGCACCGTGCCCGTGAAGTTCCAGCTCAAGGACGCCGCCGGCAAGGTCGTGCAGTCGGCGACCGCACCGGTCTGGCTGACGCCGGTCAAGGGCAGTGCGACGTCGGCACCCGTGGACGAGACGAGCTACCCGGCGACGGCGGACAGCGGCACCGCGTACCGCTACGACGCCACCGCGCAGCAGTACATCTACAACTGGAAGACGGGCAACGGAGGCGGCAACTACTGGCGCATCGGTCTGAAGCTCGACGACGGGCAGACGTACTACGTCAACATCGGTTTGCGCTGACGCGCGGACCGAAGGCCGGACCTCCTCCTCGTGGGGACGGAGGAGGTCTGCGGGGCTCCTCGCTTGGGGACGAGGAGCCCCGCCCTCGTGGCTCACGGCGACCCGACAAGGAGCACTCATGACTCCGGACGAGATGGACGTCGACCGGGCCGCCTCGGTCGGGGAACGCACCTGCCCGGCGTGGTGCCGCACCCGTCACGGCGCCGCCGCGGGCGAGGACGACTGGCTCCACGTCAGCGAGCCGCTCGTCCTGGCAGACGACGTGATCGCCCGGCTGTGCATGTCGGTCGACCCGCGAACCGACGAGGCCGACGGACCGTACGTGATCGTCGGCACGCGCGAGTACTCGCTCGCAGAAGCCGCCGAGCTCGGGGCATCCCTCATCCAGCTCGCGGAAGTCGGCGCTATCCCTCGTTCAGCAGCTTGAACGCACTGGCGCGATCCTTCACCTGCAGCTTGCGCAGCACCGTCGAGACGTGCACGCGGATGGTGGTCGGCGACAGGTACAGCTGCTTGCCGGCCTCCTCGGTCGAGAGCCCCTGCGCGAGCAGCTCCATGACCTCCCTCTCGCGTGGACTCAGCTTCGAAACCGCCGACGAACGCGCGAACGGGCGTCGTGTGGGCCGACGGAACTCGTTCAGGATGCGCGTCACCAGAGCGGCCGGCATGGCCGCCTCGCCCGCGAGTACACCGCGCAGGGCGTCGGGAAGCGACGCGGGGTCGGCACTCTTGAGCAGATAGCCGGATGCCCCGGCCCGGAGCGAGTCGAAGAGGTCATCGTCGTCGGCGGACTGGGTCAACATGACGATCGCGGCGTCCGGGAGCTGACGGCTGATCTGCTGGGCGGCGGTGATCCCGTTGCCGGGCATGTGGATGTCGAGCAGCACCACATCGGGACGGTGTGCGAGGGCGAGTTCGACCGCCTCCTCGGCGCTGGCGCCCTCTGCGGCGACGACGCAGCCGCCGGCCTCGAGCGCGGCGCGCACCTGGGCGCGGACGCGCGCGTGATCGTCGGCCAGCACCACCTCGATCGGACGTTCCCCTACCATGCGACCGTCACCACGCTCCCCTTGCCCCGATGCGATTCCATGCTCAGCACGCCGGGCAGGCCCTGGGCCCGGTCGCGCATGCTGATGAGGCCGTAGCCCGAACCGGCCGCGATCGTCGCGTCGACGTCGAACCCGGTCCCGTCGTCCTCGACAGTCAGTCGCCGCGCACCGCCGTCGCGGCTCAGCCTCACCCAGATCCGCTCGGCCTTGCCGTGGCGGACGGCGTTCGACACCGCCTCGCGAGCGATCCGCATGAGCGCATGACGCTGGTCGGAATCGGCCGTGATCGAGTCGTCGACGTCGACCTCGAGGTTGACCCGATAGCGCTCGGAGAGCTCGCGCACCGCGCGGTGGAGCGTGAAGCCGAAGGGCTCCTCCTCGACGGTTCGGCCCAGCGCGTTGACCGCCGAGCGCGCCTCGTCGAGCCCTCTGTCGCACGCTGCGATGATGCGGAGCGCGTTCGGCGAGCCCGTCGGCAGCGCATGGCTCTCGGCGCGGATGTAGCCGAGCTCCTGTACGACGCCGTCGTGCAGCTCGCGCGCGAGGCGACGACGATCGTCGAGCACGGCGGCCCGCGCCTGAGCGGTCCAGTAGGACTTCATCTCGCGCATCGCGCCGATGAGCAGCAGCAGGTAGCACCCTGTGCGCAGGAAGTCGCCCGTGTAGAGCCAGTCGGTGTAGAGCGAAGGGAACAGCGCGTAGTTGAGTCGCGCGAACCCGCCGAGGGCGCAGGCCGGACCGAGCCACCGGAGCAGCTCGTCGTCCCGCTCGGTCGCCTGAACGGTGAAGGACGCGGACGCGATGAAGAAGGATGCCGCCGCGACGGCCTGGCCCGCGATCAGAAGCGGGTGCGCTCCGGCGAACGGCGGGTCGGTGGACGTCGGGATGTACGCGGGGTCGAGCGCGAGCGGCAGCTCCAGCCGCACAGACCACAGGGCGAGCGCGCACAGCACGACCGCGAAGGCGACCGCGCCGAACACAGTCGTCGCCGGTCGGTGGGGCACCAGCTGTCGGGCAGACCTGTCACGGACGAGCGCCGCCGCGACGATCAGCAGCCCGCCGAGCACGCGGACGCCGATCGGCAGCCACACCTCGAACCGGCCGGTGGGCTCGGTGAGGAGCGCGCCCGCCACCGCGGTCAGCCCGAGGCCGGCCACCGCGAGGAGAACGAGCCCCACGCACAGGAGCAGATCCTGCAGCCGCCCCGCGCGGCTGTACCTCCCGTAGACCAGGTACGCCACGAGGAGGGCGACGCAGGCGTCGACGGTGTCGAGCACCAGATGCAGCGACGGATTCCTGTAGCCGAATGAGACGATCGGGCTCCACAGCACGAGCGCAGTGACGGCGATGCCGACCGCGCACCCTGCGGCCGTCAGACTCCTGTCAGTCACGTGGCAGTCGCCTTTCAGGCGACGCCGAACAGCGGTGATCCGCTTCCCCCATGAAGACACCCCGGATGATTCCCCGAGCGGCCACCCCCCTGGAGCCGCTCCCGTTCCGCGATTGTATCCCCACGCAAGTGTCGTGGGAATCGTCGGATCCGAGAACGAAAGGGACCCGCTGATGCCGATCCCTTTTTCCTGTCGGGATGACAGGATTCGGACCTGCGACCCCCTTGGCGGACGGGGCCCACGATCGAATGCTGGAAGCGTCTCGTGCCAGCCCCGTGAGTGCGGACGAAGGGTGCCCTCTCGGTACACCCCTCATCAGGGACTCCCGCTCTTCGGCGGGGGCGGTGAGGCTGTTGGCATGAGTCCACCGCCGTGCCGGAGAAGCAGTTACACCGGTGGGCAGGAGAAGGAGGCGCTCTCCCTCCACCGGCCGATCCGGCACCCCGATCCGCGGACGATCAGGAAGAACCTCCGTCGTAGCCCGCAGTCCTCATCACCCCGCCGTCCCGTTCCCGGGATGAGGCGGTCGACCACGAGCGTTCGCACCAAGGCTGGCAACGCTCGCGCGTTGATGATGGCCGCTGCGCGGACACCCCAGACGCCACGCGGTGGGACGTCGTCACGCCGTCAGCGATGGCGTCCCGGATGTGAGTTCCGCGTCACCGGTGTCCGGGTGCAGCGCGGCCGCGACGTGTCGGCGCAGGTCGGCAACGACGTCGGTGAGGAACCAGGGATTTCTGGAATGCCAGCGGAAGTTAAGTGGTGAGGGGTGCACCAGGGGGAAATGGGCGGGCAGGTGGTCCTGGTAGTTCCGCACCGTTTCGGTCAGGGTTTGGGCGCTCCTGACCGGCAGGTAGGCCTGTTGCGCGTACCTGCCGATCAGCAGCGTCAAGCGAATGTCGGGCATCAGCGCGAACAGTGGCGGGTGCCACCGCGCCGCGAAGCCTCGCCGCGGTGGGGCATCACCTGATCCGGATCGGCCGGGTCCGGGGTAGTAGAAGTCCATCGGGAGCAGAGCGAACTTGTCAGGGTCGCGGAACTGTTCCTCGGTGACACCCAGCCACTGCATGAGCGTTGCCCCGCTGGCGTCATCCCAGGGGAGACCGCTTGCTTGCGCGCGCCGGCCGGGTGCTTGTCCGATGACGGCGATGCGCGCGGCCGGGCCCGCCGTGTAAACCGGGTCCCAGCCCAATTCTCGGAGGGTCTTGTTGGTGTGATCGTTGACCAGGTCTTGCCGAAGCAGCGCAAACCGGTCCGGACCGGTGTCACGGAGCACGTGTTCGTCCGATATCTACTCTGTCCCCACGCAGCGGCGTGCCTTCTGCGGCGAGCAGACTCCCTGCGACGCCACCGTGACAGGTGGCCGTGGACCCGTCCTGGTACACCACCCGCCACCAGGGGCTGCTTTCATCCAGGTCGGCCACAAGCCGTCCTGCCCGCCGGGGGGTGATCCCGACCAACGCGGCGATCTCGCCGTAGGTGATGACCTGGCCTGGCGGGGTGGTGTTGACGATGCGACGAACCTCTTCCACAGTATTCATGCGGCGACCTCCAGGTCAGGGTAGGTGATGCGTCCGTCGTGGACGCAGGCGAACGGGGTGAGCTCAGCGGGCCGTGTCGCAGTCGCCGACATGATGTGAGAGACGGTGACACCGCGAACCAGGAGAGCGTCGGTGATCAATCGCCGATGGCATCGCCACGGGACTGCTTCGCTGCACATGATGGCCGGCGACGAGTGGCCCGCGAGGCGGATCAGTTGATCGACGCCGGCGTGAAATTGGTCGGTGCCCATGTAATCGGCGTAGTCGCGGAATGCTTTCACCCGCCACGCGCCGTTCGGGCTCGGCACGCCCGCGGGCGTGTACCGGCGGCCCCCGAGTTGCCGCATCCACTGGTAACCGATGTCGGGTGGGAGCGCGCTCTGAATGTTTTCACGGTCCCACTGCGGGAATTTCCGCGACGACGGGAATGAACGCACGTCCACCAGCTGAGTGACCCCGTTGCTGCGGAGCATGGCCACGACATCGTCGAAGCCTCGCGTCGAGTGACCGATGGTATGGATGATCATCATGTGCTGAGGGTGGTGCTCAACGGACCTTCAGGGGCCCAGCTGATGTCTGCGGGGCAGCGCCGCGCCGCACCACGAGTTCAGGACCTTCCGGGTGGTCTTGCCGAGTCCGCTGTTCCCCTCGAACAGGGTCGCGGGCTGTCACCGTGGACATGGGTGCTTCCTCCTCAGGTCTGGGTTCCGTTGCCGTGGACCAGTCCGACAGCGACCGTCACGGCGACCTGGCGCCATGCGCTCTGGAACTTTTCGATACCTTGCCGGGTGAGAGTGGCGATCACGTCCGGGTAGTCGATTCCCGCAGCGATGACGGCGTCCAACACGTCGCGGGAGTCGGTGCGGGTTCCGGTGATCCGGTCGCCGGTGATGATGCCGTGATCGGCGACAGCGCGGAGGGTGGGTTCCGGCAGGGTCATCACCGTGCCGGGAGCGACCAGCTCCTCGACATACATGGTGTCCCGGTAGGTGGGATCCTTCACTCCGGTGGATGCCCACAACGGCCGTTGACGCCGCGCCCCGCTCTTCTGCAGCACTGCCCACCGGTCCGTGCTGAACTTCGCTTCGTGGGCGGCGTACGCCAGTCTCGCGTTCGCGATCCCCGCCTGTCCGAACAGTTCCTTCGGAGCGTTCCGCGCGCGAAGCCGCGCATCGACTTCAGTGTCTACCCGTGAGACGAAGAACGAGGCCACCGAATGGATCGTGGAGATATCCCGGCCGCCGTCCCGCGCGTCCTCGAGCCCGCCGATGAACGCGTCCAATACCGCGTCGTACTGCTCCAGCCCGAAAATGAGTGTCACGTTGACGTCGATGCCTTCGCCCAGACAGCGGCGGATCGCCGGGTATCCCGCCGGGGTCGCGGGGATCTTGATGTAACAGTTCTTCCGGTCCACCGCGCCCCAGATGCGTCGCGCCGATGCGACGGTGGCTGCGGTGTCATCGGCAAGATCGGGGGCGACCTCAATGGACACCCGCCCGTCCACGCCGTCGCTAGCCTGGAAGACCGGTGCCAGGATGTCGCAGGCAAGTCGAACATCGGTGGTGAGCAGTTCGAAGACGGCCACAGATGTATCGGTCTGCGCGGCGGCCAGCTCTCGCAGTTGCGGGTCGTAGTGGTTCCCGACCGTGAGTGCATTGGCGAAGATCGTGGGGTTGGTGGTCACGCCCACGACATGACTGTGGTCGATCAGGTCGCGGAGGTTGCCGGAGTCGATCCGGTCACGCGAGAGATCGTCGAGCCAGATCGACACTCCTGCGTCATTCAGCTGGGTCAACGGGTCGCTCATGGCCGACTCCTCTGCGCATAGTCCGGGTGAATGTAATGAAGGAGGAGTTCGCTGCCGGAGCGCAGAACGGTGACCAGCTCCATGTCCGTGGGACTGAAGCGGGTGTCATCGGTGATCCGTTTCGCCGACCCTGCCTCCAGTGTCGGGGCAACGGTCAGATGCAACGCATCGATGACGTGCGCTGCCAGGAAAGAGCCGAACAAGCTCGGGCCGCCTTCGCAGTGGATCCGCGGCAGACCGCGGTAGGCCAGGTCCCGCTTCAGCTCGACAGCATCGACCGTGCGGAGACCCACATCGGCCACATCGGCTACGTCTTCCAGAGCGTGCCTCCGCGTCGGGTCGGCATCGGCGACGGTATACACCAGGGGACGCACAGGTGCGTCCGTGAAGATCGGCGATGCCGGGTCGAGGTTGAGGCTGCGAGAGACCACAGCGAACGTGGGATGCGGGGGGAGCCCGCGGTGCACCCGCCACGATGCCGCCGCCTCATCGACTCGCATTGCCCCGTATCCTTCCGCACGGACCGTCCCCGCCGCGACCAGGATCACGTCGGCGTGATAGCGCAGCAGGTTGAACAGGCGATGATCGGCGGTGTCGCCGAGGCCGGCGGAGCGTCCCTGCCGGGTCGCTGCACCGTCCAGGCTGGAGGCGAAATTCATCCGCAACCAGGCCCGATCGGCGGGGAAGGTCAGCCGTGCGAGCAGGTCATCATCATTCAGCGCGGTCGCCGGGGAGGGCCACAACCGGTCGATGTCGGCAGTCATGGGTGTCACACGTTTCGGGTGGGGTGAGTGTTGTGGGCGAGTCGGGCCGGTGGTCGCATTCCGAGCATCGCTGCCGTCATCCGGGCGGCGTCCACTGCCGCTTGGATGTCGTGCATCCGCACGATTCGCGCGCCCTGCCAGATGCATGCCGTCATCGCCGCGAGGGTTCCCGCGAGCAGTTCCCCGCGAGGGCGGTCGATGGCTTCACCGATGAAGTCCTTATGGGACACCGCGACCAGCAGCGGCAGTCCAAGGGAAGCGAACTCGGTCAACCGGCGGGTGATCTCCAGCGAATGCAGGGTGTTCTTGTCCAGATCGTGACCGGGGTCGACGATGATCCGGTCCCGCGGGATTCCCGCCGCCTCCGCCCGGTCGACGCGTTCGAGGAGAAAGCGGCGCACCTCGGCGACGACATCGGCAAAGTGCGCGGCGGGTTTTTCTTGCCGGGGAGGTCCGACGCTGTGGGTGATCACGATGTGCGCCCCGGTTTCGGCGACCACTGCGGCCATCTTCGGATCTGCGAGGCCACTGGTGTCGTTCACAACCGAAGCGCCCGCATCGACCGCTGCTCGCGCGACGTCCGCCTTGTGGGTGTCGACGGAGATCACCACGTCCGGGCGGCGGGTTGCGATCGCCGTGATCAATGGCACCACGCGTTCGATCTCCGCCTCGGTGCTGACTTGCACTCCTCGACCGAACGGGACGCCACCGACGTCAACCCACCCGGCGCCGATGTCGGCAGCCTGCACAGCTCGCGTTACGGCGGTCTTCAAGGCGAACGTTGACCCCGCATCGTGAAACGAGTCGGGGGTGCGGTTGATGATCGCCATCACCACCACCTCCCGGGTGAAGTCGAACCGGCGTGTGCCGATCTGATGGATCATCGCCGGATCCCTGACGGTGTGCGTGGCGTTCACCGGTTCGTTCCGACACTCGCTCGGACGGTCTTGGCGGCATCCCAGTCGTTGGCGTGCATGGCCGCAACGACGACGCCGGCTTTGACCCAGAAGGCTCGGAACGCCGTGTTGGCGGCGACGTCGACGGTCCCTTCCACATCGACACGGTCGTAGCCGTCGGGCCCGACGTTCCCGAAGTACTCCATGCCCAGGTCGTACTGATCGGTGAAGAAGTACGGTTGCCGCGTGTACTGTTCAGAACCTCCGAGGAGATTGCCTGCCACGATCTTGCCCTGCTGGATGGCGGTATCCCAGTGCTCGACCCGGATCCGGCGCCCAAGCACCGGGTGGAGGTGGTTCGCAACATCCCCGATGGCGTAGATATGGGGATCTGAGGTCCGCAGGGTTTCGTCGACCAGGATCCCGTTGTCCACTGCGAGGCCAGCGGCGTCAGCCAGTGCGGTGCGAGGGATCGCCCCGATGCCGACGACCACAACATCGGCATGCGTGAGATCGGCTTCGCTGACCTGACTGTTCAGGCGAAGGTCCACCCCGTGATGGCGGTGCAGGTCCGCGAAGACCTGTGCGATCTCGGGTCCCAGCACGCGGATCAGAGGCAGTTCACCGGCTTCGAACACGGTTACGTTCGCGCCGGCGATGCGGGCTGCCGCGGCGACCTCGAGTCCGATCCACCCTCCGCCCACAATGACGACCTGTTGACCGGGACGCAGCTGGCCCCGCAACCGCTCACTGTCCTCGATGGTGCGCAGATAGGTCGGCACGCCGACCTGCTCAGCAGGAGCGAACCGGCGTGGCTCGGCCCCCGGTGCGAGAAGCAGCCGGTCATACGTCGTGGTGGCGTCCCCGGAATCGGTTACGGTCCGATTCGACGGATCTATGGCGGTTGCGGAAACCCCGACGCGGAGGTCGACATGATGTGTGTCGTACCACGCGGCATCGTGCACGATCGCGGCAGCGAATTCTTCCTTGCCCTGCAGGATCCCCTTCGAGAGCGGGGGGCGCTCATAAGGCAGGTGCTGCTCTGCAGCGAAGACCACAACGTCTCCATCGAAACCCCGACCACGCAGCTCAGCCGCGGCCGTGGCGGCGGCGAGTCCTCCACCGATGATGACGATTCGCATCGGGTATCCTTCCTTCGTCGTGAATGGGATGCACGAATGCTCAGTGGGACGTGTGCCCCGCGAGGGAGAAGAACTCCGCACGGGAGCGGGGATCGTCACGGAGTATCCCGCGCACGGCTGATGTCCTCGTGGCGGCCGCCCCCGCCCGGACGCCACGCAGAGTCATACACGTGTGGACGGCCTCAACCACCACGCCGACGCCCTGCGGGGCCAGGTGAGCGACCAGGGCGTCTGCGATCTGCACCGTCAGGCGTTCCTGGGTCTGCGGGCGCCGTGCAAAGTGATTCACCATGCGCGGAATCTTTGACAGCCCAACCACACGGCCAGCGGGCAGGTATCCGACGTGCGCCGTCCCGGTAAACGGAAGCAGATGATGTTCACACACCGACTGCACGGGAATGCCGCCGACGATCACCATCTCGTCGTACCCCTCGGTGTTCTCGAACGTCGTGAAATCGAAACTCTCCGAGGTGAGCAGCTCCGCATAAGCCTCCGCAAATCGGCGCGGGGTGCGCGCCAGATCCGGGGTCGCCGTCGAGTCCGGATCGATGCCCAACGCGCGAAGAAATGCCCGACCCGCGTCCTCCGCAGCCACCAGATCGACCCCGACACTCGGTGGCCCAACCCGACCGCGACGCACTGTTGGCGGCGCAGCGAAGGTGGTCGCTGGCACCGTCGAGATGCTCATCACCATGGTGGCCGCCTCTCGTCCTGGACTTCCTCTCATTCAGCCACCGATTGACTCTAAAGTCAACGCACATTATCTTTAGAACGAACGCTGGATCCCGAGGGGAATTTCCTGTGGAAAGCATTGATGCGATCGGGTTGCTGACAGAGCCGACCCGGTTACGGGTCTACCGCTGCGTCATAGAGGCCGAGGATCCGCCCAGTCGCGATGAGGTCGCCCAACGAACTGGTCTCGGCGTCGGGGTGGTCAAATTCCACCTCGAAAAGCTCGCTGCCGCAGGACTGTTGGTCACGGAGTTCCACAAGCCTGCCGAGCGCAGAGGACCCGGTTCGGGGCGACCGACGAAGCTGTACAAACGCAGCCCGGTCCACCAGTCGGTGGAACTGCCGCCCCGCCAGTTCGGTTTGCTCAGCACGGTGCTCGTCGAGGCGATAGTCCAGTCCGCTCGCACGGGCGAGACGACCACCCTCGCGGCGCACCGCGTCGCTGCCGACACCGGTTACCGCCTCGGCTTTCGGTCCGCGGGCCCCACCCCCACTCCGCAGATCCTCGGCGTGCTCGACTCCATCGGCTACGAACCACGCGAAGCGCGCCAGATCGTCACATTGGCAAACTGTCCATTCCACGAAGCCGCGGAAACCCAACGTGATCTCGTCTGCGGACTCAACCTCTCCCTCGTGAGCGGAATCCTCCGCGGTGCGAACTGCACCAGCGCGCAGGCCGCACTCGCCCCGGAACCAGGCCGTTGCTGCGTTTCCATCTCTCTCGAGCCGAAGAGATCATGACCGCTCTGGCGCTGATCCCCGCCGCGTACGTCTACCTCCGCCGTGGTGGGGAAGTGCTCCTCCAGCTGCGCCAAAACACCGGATTCATGGATGGCAACTGGTCCGCAGGAGCCGCGGGACATCTCGAAGCCGGCGAGACGGCCGAACGCGCAGCCCGGCGTGAGCTCTCGGAGGAACTGGGCGTAGCGGCTCAGGAGGGCGCACTAGCGCCGGCCATGGTGATGCAGCGGACGGACGGGACGGACAACCCCGTCGAGCAACGCGTCGACTGGTTCTTCGTCTGTGACCGCTGGAGGGGACAGCCCACCATCCAGGAACCGCGCAAGTGCGAGGAACCCGATCTCGCCGAAAGTGCCGATCGCGAGGCGTACGCGACTCATCGCGTCACCGAGGGTTGACGGGTGCTGGAGCGCCCGGCTCCCTGTGGGCGTCGACCCAAGCCCGCACATCCGCGGCCGCGAATGTCAGGTGCTTGCCGTAGCGATGCGCGAGAGGCGCCTGCCCCTTCGTCCGCCACTCGTAGATGGTCGACACTGGGACACGAAGATAGGCCGCGAGCTCGTTGGTATTGAGGAGTCTTTCCAGCCCCCAGAGCTCGAGCGTCAGGTTGTCTACCGCGTCCATGCCTACTAGGTGCGCAGTTCGTCGCCCCACCGTTCGGAGGCAACCGGAGCGAAGTCGAATCAGTCGAGGCTTCGCGCCGCGAGAGGGCGTCAGAGCGGTCAATTCGATGGCATTGCGATGACTTGGTCAAGTTTCACCAACTAGAAAGTCCCGGGAACCCTTAGGTTCCCGGGACTTTTCGGTCGGGATGACAGGATTTGAACCTGCGACCCCTTGACCCCCAGTCAAGTGCGCTACCAAGCTGCGCCACATCCCGATGCCCCCGCTCTCGCGCGGACAACTCCCCCATCCTACCCGCTCCGCGGAGGCCTCGCGAACCGGCGTGCGCCCGGGCGTGGCATCCGTCGTCCGCTTGCCGGTGACGGCGGGCGGCGTTAGTTTCGCGGCATGGCGAACATCACGATCGAGCCGGCCACCGCGGACCGCTTCGACGACGCGCAGCACGCCCTCACCGGCGGAGGCGACGGCCGCAGCTGCCAGTGCCAGTGGTGGACCATCACCAACGCGGAGTTCCAGAGAACGCCGATCGAGCAGCGCCAGGCGATGCTCCGCGACGAGATGCAGGTCGCGCCCCCTCCAGCGCTGATCGCATACGTCGACGGCGAGGCGGCGGGCTGGGTGCGGGTCGGGCCGCGGACGCGGCAGATCCGTCTCGGACGCACTCGGAACTTCACCGCGCACTCCGAGGAGCCGTGGGACGACGACTCGGTGTGGGCCGTGAGCTGCTTCGTCGTCCGCAAGGAGTTCCGCCGGCAGGGACTGAACGCGCGGCTGCTCGACGCGGCGGTCGATTTCGCCCGGGCGGGCGGCGCGCGCGTCATCGAGGCGTACCCCATGGATCCCGATGCCGGTAAGAAGATCCCCGTCAACGACCTCTACCACGGCGTCCTGTCGACGTTCGAGCAGGCCGGCTTCCGCGAGATCGCACGGCCCAAGCCGTATCTGGCGCTCGTCGCGCTCGATCTCGCCGCCTGACGATCACAGGGCGAGAAAGCGGCAGCACCCTTTGGCAAGCGTGCGACGATGGACGGCGTCCCTGCGTATCGAGGAGGATCATGCACCGGCTCTGGGTCTGCTTCGCGCCCTACGTCGTGGTGTCGATCGTCCACGTGATCGCCCTCGCGGCCGGCGCTGACGGCGTCGCGGCGCCGACGAAGCTCGCGCTCATGCCGCTGCTCGCCCTCGCTGTCGTGTGGGGAGCGCGCGGCCGCGGCTGGACGAGCTCTCACACCCTTCTCATCGCAGCGCTCGCGCTGTCGTGGCTCGGCGACGGAGCCGGCACGTTCGTGCCGTTCCTGCCGACGGTGCCGATGATGCTGCTCTTCTTCGGCCTGGCCCACCTCTGCTACATCTGGCTGTTCTGGCGCCGGATGGCGGTGCGCCGCGTCCCGCTGTGGGCCGCTGTCTACGGCGCGTGGTGGGTCCTGCTCCTCGCCGTCCTGTGGCCGCACCTCGGCGGCCTGGCCGTGGCCGTCGCCGCCTACGGACTGGTGCTCGGAGGGACGGCGGTCGCGGCATCCCGCTGCCATCCGCTCATCGTGTGGGGCAGCGTCTTCTTCCTGACGTCGGACTCCGTGCTGGCCTTCCGCCTGTTCCTCCCCGATGCCATGCCCGACTGGACCAGCCCGCTCGTCATGCTGACGTACTGCCTCGGTCAGGGCCTCATCGCGGCGGGCGTCCTGGTCGGCGTCTCGGCGCGGCGCGATGCCGCGACGACCGCGGCGGTGGCGACGTGACGGATGCCTCCGCCTCGGCCAAGACTGTCCGCGTCGTCGCCTGGCTGTGGGCGGTGCGCATCTACAAGACGCGCTCGGCCGCGACGACGGCATGCCGCGCCGGGCATGTCCGGGTCAACGGCGAGCGCGCGAAGGCGGCACAGCCCGTGCGGCCGGGCGACGAGCTCCGCGTGCGGGTGAGCGGCTTCGACCGCATCCTGATCGTGAAGCAGCCGATCTCCAAGCGGGTCGGCGCTGCCCCCGCGGCCGAGGCCATGGACGACCGCACGCCGCCACGCGACCCCACCCCCGTCATCGCGCAGCGGGATCGCGGCGCGGGGCGCCCGACCAAGCGCGAGCGTCGGGAGATCGATCGCCTGCGGGGGCGAGAGTGACCTGTTCCAGCGCATCCGCGACGGTGATCGCCGGCACGCGGTGCCCCACCTCGCTCCGCGTTACCGCGCGGCGCTGCGCGACGCACAGCACCAGCATGATGGCGCACGACACGACGTAGAACGTGTGCAGCGCCCAGATCGGACCGACCGGCAGCGTGAACACGTAGAGCGAGTAGACCGCATTGGCCGCATTGATCATCCCGAGGCTCACGAGGCTGTACGACGAGACGTCGCGGGTGCGCAGCGCCTTGGTGAGCATGGGCAGGTTGCTGATCGCGAAGACGACGGTCGCCACCGTGCCTGCGATCAGCGGGATGTCCATATCGCCACGGTAGGTGCAGGGCGCCGCGCACCGCGTCGGGCGAAGAGCCCATCTTCGGCGGGCGCCGCGAATGGGTCATTGTGTGTAGGCCCGGCTGCCCGGCGGGCGATTGGTCAGACCAGCCCGTTCTCGTACGCGTACGCGGTCGCCGCAGCCCGGCTCGAGATGCCGAGCTTGCCGAAGATGTTGGCCACGTGCCGGGCGACCGTCTTCTCGCTCAGCGACAGCCTCGCGCCGATCCCGCGGTTCGTGAGACCCGTCGACACGAGCCGCAGCACCTCGAGCTCGCGCGGGGTGAGGGCGCCGACGCGCCGATCGCCCGTCAGCGCGGCGAGGTCGGCGAGGGCGGGCTCCGCGCCGAGGTCGAGGAACACCGCGCGCGCGGCCTCGACGTCCGCCCTCGCGTCCTCGGCGTGGCCCAGCGAGCGGAGGGCGAGCCCCGCCAGCACCCGGCTGCGGGCGGCCTCGTACCGCGCCCCCACCGCATCCCACGCGTGCGCGGCGACTCGCGCCGCCTCGAGCGCGTCCGCCGCGCGTCCCTCCGCGAGCAGCACCCTCGCGTCCGCCGTGGCGACGGCGGCGTCGCGCATCGGGCTGGCCGTGTCGAGGCTCGCGCCGCGAAACTCCTCCAGCGCGCGACGTGCGGCCACGGGATCGCCCGCCGCGACCTCGATCTCGATGAGCGCGGGCAGCAGGAACCGACGGGTGACCGGGTCGGCGCCGGCCGCACTCCGGCGGATCTCCTCCTGCGCCCGCGCCGTGCGCCCCAGCGCGAGGTGGAGGAGCGAGAGGCCGGGCTGCGCCTCCCACCCGGACTCGGCCGCGCGGCGGTACGACTCCTCGGCGGAGTGGAACGCTCCGCGCAGCCGTGCGAGCTCTCCCAGCTGGTAGGGCGCGCCCCAGATCGCCCGGTAGTCCCCCGCCCGGAAGCGCGAGAGGGCGAGATCGACGGCCGTCGACGCCTCGGCCCACGCGCCCCGGACGAGCAGGAGCGCCGCCTCCAGCGCGTGGCACTGCCCGCTGAAGGCGATCAGCTGCGGCTGCTCGCCGCACCACCGCTTGAGCACGGCCGTCCACGCGTCCGCACGCTCCAGGTCGAAGGCCAGCAGGGCGTCCGAGATCGAGGCGCAGGCGATCACGCCGCTCGGCAGGGGCGGGACGTCGCCGGCCGCGACGGCGGCCATCGCCTGGTCGAGGCAGGCGAAGCCGTCGGCCGGAGACCCGTCCTCGATCAGCGATTTGCCGAGGCCGAGTCTCGTGATCGCGGCGACCTCGCGATCGCCCTCCCGCTCGGCGACGTCGAGGATCTCCTCGAACGAATGGATCGCCTCGGCGGCGTTCCCGCTGCCGAGCTGCCCGACGGCCGGCGCCAGCCGGACGAAGCCCGCCAGCGCGCCGGGCTCGGCCATCGCGTGCACGATCCGCATCGCCCGGGCGGCCCACAGCACGCTGTTGGTGAAGTCGCCCTGCTCGATGAAGTTCAGCGCCAGCCAGCCCGCCGAGCGCGCCGCGCCCGCGGTGTCCTGCACGCCGAGGTGCGCCGAGTAGGCCCGCGACAGCGCGTCGAGGGAGGCGCGCGGCTCACCGCGGAGCAGGGCGGCCGTCGCGAGGACCTCCAGATCGGATGCCGCGAGCCCGGCGCGCGCATCGACGCGGGCGAGCAGCTCGAGCGCGTCCGCCCAGCGCCGGTCCGCCGCGGCCGTTCGGCCGGCGTCCAGGTCGCTGGAGATGATCATGTCGCTCCCCCGTCGGTCCCGTGCCGGCCTCGGGTCGGCGCCGGCTCCCCTCGGATCCTGCGCGAAACGTACCGCCGCCGAGACGGCCCCACAAGGCGCGCCGCGTCGGCAGGCCCTCCGCCCGGCAGGGCCAGTGAACCCACGGCCCCGTCAGGCGTCGAGCAGCTCCAGCACCCAGCGGGCGCCGCGGACGGCGGCTCCGGCATCCGTCACCCGCTCCGCCAGGCCGCGATCGCTCGTGACGACGGTCACCGTGCGCCCCGCGGCGACGGCGCGCTCGGCGGCGGCGAGGATCGCGTCGTCGTCGGATGCCTCGGCTCGGACGACCTCGACACCCGCAGCGCCGGCGGCACTGCGAGCCTGACCCTCGACGACGGCCGTCCACTCCGGATACCAGGTGTGCTCGGGGAGGTCGAGGGCGGATGCCGCGACGCCCCGCGCCGCCAGCTCGGCGAGACGCGCGAGCAAGCGACCGGCGGCGCCGGATCGGTCGCGCCACCACCCGTCGGGCACCGACCCCATGACGTTCGCGATGTCGACGACCACCGCCGGGCGCACGTCGAGCAGCTGCCGCAGCCGTCCCCAGGATTCGGCGAACCCGGGGTGCAGCGGGTACCGGGTGACCTCGTCGACCGGGACCCACGCGAGCTCGCGGCTCTCGGGGTCGCTGATGACGGGCTCGAAGGGCACGATGACATCCCCGACGACCGTCGTATAGGTCCAGTAGCCGAGATCGAGCACGCTCAGCACGCGCGGCCGCACCGCGGCATCCGGCACGCCCGCCTCTTCGGCCGACTCGCGCAGGGCGCCGTCGCAGGCGGTCTCGCCCTCGTGCCGCGCCCCGCCGGGCAGCGCCCAGGTGTCGCCGAAGTGGCTCCACGAGACGCGATGCTGCAGCAGCACGCCGCGTCCGGGATCGACGGCGAGGAGCCCGGCGGCCCCGAACCGGCCCCAGTACCGCTCCCCCGTCGGCGCGACCACCCAGGCGTCACCGGCGTCGCGAGGCCCGTGCGGACGCCGCGGCTCACCGGGGGCGGGCGGCTCGATCGTCACCCTGCCAGCCTGTCACACCACCGGGCCACTGGGTCTCGGGCGGCCCGCCCGCCGTCCCGCGACGGCTCGCCACAATGGACCCCGTGGACTACGACCTCGACGACGACCCCGCCCGGATCCAGCGCGACGTGGTGTGGGACTTCCTGTCCACCCGGGCGTACTGGGGGCGCTGGCGCACACGGGACCAGCTCGAGACGCAGATCGACGGCGCCTGGCGGGTCGTGGGCGCCTACCGGCGCGACACCGGGGAGCAGGTCGCATTCGCCCGCGCGGTGTCCGACGGCATCGGATTCGCCTATCTCGCCGACGTCTTCGTGCTCGACGATCACCGCGGGCAGAGCCTCGGCAAGCGCCTGCTGCGCCTCATGATCGACGACGGACCCGGTGCCGACATGCGCTGGACGCTGTTCACCGGCGACGCCCACGGCCTCTACCGTCAGTTCGGGTTCCACGAGCCGGACGTGACCGCGATGGTGCGCCCGGCCCGCCAGGGCACCTGAGTCCGGTCAGCGCTGGCGGCGCTCCCGCACCCGCATGTTGATCACGATCGGCGTCCCCTCGAAGCCGTACAGCTCGCGCAGGCGCCGCTGGATGAAGCGGCGGTAGCCCGGGTCGAGGAAGCCGGTCGTGAACAGCACGAAGGTGGGCGGACGCGTCGACGCCTGCGTGCCGAAGAGGATCCGCGGCTGCTTTCCGCCGCGCACCGGGTGCGGGTGCTCGGCGATGAGCTCGGTGAGGAAGGCGTTGAACTTGCCGGTGGGGATGCGCTGATCCCACGACTCCAGCGCCGTCTCCAGGGCCGGCACGAGCTTGTCGAGGTGGCGTCCGGTGCGCGCGGAGATGTTGACGCGCGGCGCCCACGTGACATGCGCCAGGTCCTGCTCGATCTCGCGCTCGAGGTAGCGGCGACGGTCCTGGCCGTCCATGTCGTCGTCGTTGAGGCGGTCCCACTTGTTGTAGGCGATCACCAGCGCGCGCCCCGACTCCAGCACGAGGTCGATGATGTTGAGATCCTGCACGCTCACCGGCTGCGTCACGTCGATCACGACGATCGCGACCTCGGCCTTCTCGAGCGCGGCCGACGTGCGCAGCGACGCGTAGAAGTCGGCGCCCTGCTGAAGGTGCACGCGGCGGCGGATGCCGGCGGTGTCGACGAAGCGCCACAGCCTGCCGCCGAGCTCGACGATCTCGTCGACGGGGTCGCGCGTCGTGCCGGCGAGCTCGTTCACGACGACGCGCTCCTCGCCGGCGGCCTTGTTGAGCAGTGACGACTTGCCGACGTTGGGGCGGCCCAGGATGGCGACGCGGCGCGGGCCGCCGATCTCGGCCTTCGCCACCGCCGACACGTCCGGCATCACCTTGACGACCTCGTCGAGGAGGTCGGCGACGCCGCGGCCGTGGATGGCCGAGACGGGGTGGGGCTCGCCCAGGCCCAGGTTCCACAGCGCGGCGGCCTCGGGCTCCTGACGGGCGTCGTCCACCTTGTTGGCGACGAGGAAGACGGGCTTGTTCGCCTTGCGCAGCAGTCGCACGACGTGCTCGTCCGTGGAGGTGGCGCCGACCATCGCGTCGACGACGAACAGCACGACGTCCGACAGGTCGATGGCGACCTCCGCCTGCGCGGCGACCGAGCGGTCGATCCCGCGGGCGTCGGGCTCCCAGCCGCCGGTGTCGACGAGGGTGAAGCGGCGGTCCATCCACTCGGCCTTGTACGTCACCCGGTCGCGCGTGACCCCCGGCGTGTCCTCGACCACGGCTTCGCGACGGCCCAGGATGCGGTTGACGAGGGCCGACTTGCCCACGTTCGGTCGGCCGACGATCGCCACGACCGGCAGCGCCGGCAGGAACTCGACGCCGTCCTCGCCGCGGACGAGCCCCTCCAGCAGGGCCGCGTCCTCGGCGTCGAGGGCGTAGTCCTCGAGGCCGGCGCGCAGGGCGGCCGCGCGCTGTTCGGCGAGGTCGTCGTCGAGCTCGGCGAGGTTCTCGGCGAGGTGGTCCTCGCCGGCCTCGAACTCGTCGAAGTCGGGGGTGGTGTCAGCGGCCATCTCAGGCTCCCGTCCGGGTGTGAGTCGTGGTGCCGCGCGAGGACGCCGACGGCGTCTCGCCTGCGGCGGAGTCGACCGCGCGGATGACGGCCAGCACGGCGTCCACGGTCTGATCGAAGTCGAGGTCGGTCGAGTCGACGACCTCGACGCCCGGCGCGGCGGTGAGGAAGTCGACCACGGCCGAGTCCTTCGCGTCGCGCTGGTGGAGCGCCGCGGCGACCGCCGCGGCGTCGTGCGTCGTCAGTTCGGCGCTGCGCCGCGCGGCGCGCACCTCCGGCGCCGCCGTGAGGAGGACGCGCACCGGGGCATCGGGGGCGACGACGGTCGTGATGTCGCGACCCTCGACCACGACGCCCGGGCGCCCCGAGCGCGCGACGAGCGAGCGGAACAGCGCATTCACCGACTCGCGCACCGCCGGCACCCGGGCCACGCCGCTCACGGCGTCGGTCACGCGGGGCTCGCGGATGGCGTCGGTCACGTCCGCCTCGCCCACGCGCACCCAGTACGCGTCGGGGTCGAGCGAGATGGCGTAGTCGAAGTCGCCGGTCGCATCGAGGACGGATGCCGCATCCGAGGTGTCGAAGCCGCGCTCGAGGGCGTGCCACGCCAGGGCGCGGTAGGCCGCGCCGGTGTCGAGGTAGCCGAAGCCGAGACGGCGCGCGACCTGCTTCGAGACGCTGGACTTGCCGCTGCCGGCGGGGCCGTCGATCGCGACGACCGTCGGGGCCGGCGTGTCTGCCGGCGGCCGGGTCAGGGACTCAGTCATTGGTGGTGCTCGCAATCTTCCAGCCGCGCGACTCGAGGCCGTCGACGGCCCGGCGCACGGCGCTGGGGACGACGCTGATCTCGGCGAGGCCGAACTGGGCGCCGGGCGAGTGCTCCAGGCGCAGGTCTTCCACGTTCACGCCGAGCTCTCCCAGCTCGCCGAAGAGCCGTCCGAGCTGACCGGGAGTGTCGTCGACCATCACCACGACCTGCTCGAAGCGGCGGTTCTGGCCGTGCTTGCCGGGGAGCCGCTCGACGCCGTCGTTGCCGCGCCGGATGGTGTCGGCGACAGCGCGCCGGGCGCCGGGGGCGTCCGGCCGGCGCAGGGCGTCCGCGACCGCCGTCAGGTCGGTCGCGAGCTGATCGAGCACGTCGACGACCGGCTCCGCGTTGGCGCCGAGGATCTGCACCCACAGCTCGGGGGCGGATGCCGCGATCCGCGTCGTGTCGCGCACGCCCTGGCCGGCCAGGCGCAGCGACCCGTCGGGGGCGTCGACGAAGCGTCCCGCGAGCAGGCTCGCGACGAGCTGCGGCACGTGCGAGACGAGGGCGACAGCGCGGTCGTGGTCTTCGGGAGTCATCTCGATGGGCGTCGCACCGAGGTCGAGCGCGAGCCCCTCGACCAGCGCGAGGTCGGACGACGACGTCTCCTCGTCGCGGCAGACCACCCACGGGCGCCCGACGAAGATGTCGGCGCGCGCCGAGATCGCTCCCCCGCGCTCGCGTCCGGCGAGCGGATGGGAGCCGATGTAATGGGTCAGATCGACGCCGCGCTCACGCAGCTCGCGCAGCGGCTCGAGCTTGACGCTCGCGACATCCGTCACCACCGCCCGCGGGAAGCGGGCCAGCTCGCGCTCGATGACGTGGGCGGTCACATCCGGCGGCACCGCCACGACGACCAGGACCGGCTCGTCGCGATCGTCCGCGGCGCGGCCGGCGCCGTAGTCGATGGCGAGGCGCAGCTGGGACGGGGACGTGTCGTCGAGCGCGACGTCGACGCCGCGCGCCCGGAGGGCGTGTCCGATGCTGGCGCCGAGCAGGCCGGCGCCGACGATCCGCACCGTTCCCTGCACGCGCGCAGCGAGGAGGGTCTCGGTCACTTAGTCCTCCTGTGGGGCGGCCCGGCGCGCGAGGGTCAGCAGAGCGCCGCGCTCCACTTTAGTCAACTCGCGGGTGCGCCCGGCTGGCAGGGTTCCCAGGTGGAGCGGGCCGAACTGGCGCCTGACGAGTTCGACGACCGGATGCCCCACCTCGGCCATCATCCGCCGCACGATGCGGTTGCGCCCCGAGTGCAGCGTCAGCTCGACCAGCGATCCGCCGCCCTCGGCCGACGTGGACAGGAGCCGCGCCTTGTCTGCGGCGATCGGGCCGTCCTCGAGCTCGACCCCGCGCACCAGCCGCTGGATCGTCTGGGCCGTCACGGTGCCTTCGACCTTGGCGATGTAGACCTTGGTGACGCCGAACGACGGGTGGGCGAGCACGTGCGCGAGCTCGCCGTCGTTGGTGAGCACGAGGAGGCCGCTGGTGTCGGCATCCAATCGCCCCACGTTGTACAGCCGCTCGTCCCACTCCTCGGTGTAGCGCCGCAGGTCGGGGCGACCGCGGTCGTCCTTCATCGAGCTGACGACGCCCGTCGGCTTGTTGAGCATGACGTAGCGCTTGGACTGATCCAGCTGGACGGCCGTGCCGTCGACGTCGACGAGGTCGTTCTCGGGGTCCACGCGCGAGCCCAGCTCGGTGACGACCCGGCCGTTCACGCGCACGCGGCCCTCGACGATCATGTTCTCGGCGACGCGCCGCGAAGCCACGCCCGCGTTCGCGAGCACCTTCTGCAGGCGCTGCCCTGAGTCTGTCGAAGGGCGCTGCCCTGAGCCTGTCGAAGGGCGCTCGCCCTCCGCTTCCGCGCCCGTCATCGACGTACCCCCTCTTCCATGCCGTCGCCGACTTCGTCCGCGCCGTCCAGCAGCGGTGAGATGTGCGGCAGCTCGTCCAGCGAGTTGATGCCGAGGTGAACCAGCAGCGCGTCCGTCGTGCCGTAGTTGATGGCGCCGGTCTCGGCATCCGCGAACAGCTCGGTGATCAGTCCGCGCGCCAGCAGCGTCCGCACCACCGAGTCCACGTTCACGGCGCGGATCGACGCCACCTGGCTGCGGGTCACCGGCTGCTTGTACGCGATGACGGCGAGGGTCTCCAGCGCGGCCTGCGACAGTCGCGACGGCGCCTGTCCGCCCACGAACTCGCTCACCAGGTCGTCGAGCTCCTCGCGCACGTACAGGCGCCAGCCGCCGCCGACCTCGCGCAGCTCGAAGCCGCGCACCGGCCCGCCGCTGCGCCCGTCGTAGTCGTCGACGAGCGCCGCGATCGCCTGGCGGACGGCGGGCACCGGCGCGCCGACGGCGGCCGCCAGGCTCACGAGGCTCTGCGGCTCCTCGACGATCAGGAGGATCGCCTCGAGGCGCCGCGCGACGTCGGAGGCGTCCACCACGGGCGGGTCGGGCGTCGTGTCAGTGGTCATAGTCGGCTCCCAGGGTGGCGAGATTCTCGTCGCTCCAGCGCTGCGCGCTCCAGCGGAGCGTCAGCTCGCCGAGCGGCTCGAGCTGTTCGAAGGACAGGGCGGCGTGGCGGTAGAGCTCGAGCACCGAGAGGAAGCGCGCCACCACGACTCCCGGCTGCGAGACGCCGGCGATCAGCTCGCGGAAGCTCAGCGAGCCGGCATCCCGCAGCAGCGTCACCACGATGGCCGCCTGCTCGCGGATGCTCACCAGCGGCGCATGCAGGTGGTCGAGGCCGACCCGCGGGATCTCCTTCGGCGTCATGGCGAGCATGGCGAGCGCCGCGAAGTCCTCGGCACTGAGCGACCACACCAGCTCGGGCACCGCCTGCCGGTACTTCTCGTCCAGCCGCACCGACCGGGTGTGACGCCCGCTCTCGCGACGCAGGCACCGCTCGAACCAGGCCGAGACCTCCTTGAACGCGCGGTACTGCAGCAGGCGCGCGAACAGCAGGTCGCGCGCCTCGAGGAGCGCGACGGACTCGGCGTCCACGAGCTCCCCCTGCGGCAGGAGCCCCGCGACCTTCATGTCGAGCAGGGTCGCTGCCACCACGAGGAACTCCGACGCCTCCTCGAGCTCCTCCTCGGGTCCGAGCTCGCGCAGGTAGGCGATGAACTCGTTGGTCACGAGCGACAGCGACACCTCGGTGATGTCGAGCTCGTGCTTGGAGATGAGGCTGAGCAGGAGGTCGAACGGACCGTCGAAGTTCGACAGGGCGACGCGGAACCCGTCGCCGGCGGCCGCCGGGCCTTCGCCCGCGGGCGCTGAGCCTGTCGGAGCGTCAGGCGACGGCACCACGGGCGACCAGCTCCCGCGCCAGTCGCAGGTAGGCCTGCGCCGCGGCGTGCTCGGGCGCGAACTCGGTGATCGGCATGCCCGACACCGAGGCGTCCGGGAACTTGACGGTGCGGCCGATGACGGTCTCGAGCACGTCGTCGCCGAAGGCGTCCACCACGCGCTCGAGCACCTCGCGCGAGTGCAGCGTGCGGGCGTCGTACATGGTGGCCAGGACGCCGTCGAGGCGGATGGTCGGGTTGAGGCGGTCGCGCACCTTGTCGATCGTCTCGATGAGCATCGCGACACCGCGCAGGGCGAAGAACTCGCACTCCAGCGGGATGATGACGCCGTGGCTCGCGGTCAGCGCGTTCACCGTGAGCAGGCCGAGGGACGGCTGGCAGTCGATGAGGATCGCGTCGTACTCGCCGGCCACCTTGCGCAGCACGCGCGAGAGCGTCTGCTCGCGCGCGACCTCGTTGACGAGGTGCACCTCGGCCGCCGACAGGTCGATGTTGGCGGGGAGGACGTCGAGGTTCTCGACGCGCGTCTGCACGATGACGTCCTGCGGGTCGCGCTTGCCGTCCAGCAGCAGATCGTAGATCGTCGGGATCTCGTGCGTCTGGATGCCGAGGCCGGCCGACAGCGCGCCCTGCGGATCGAAGTCGACCGCGAGCACGCGGCGTCCGTAGCTTGCGAGCGCGGCTGCGAGGTTGATCGAGGTGGTCGTCTTGCCGACGCCGCCCTTCTGGTTGCACAGGGCGATGATGCGGGCGGGACCGTGCCCGTTCAGCTTCGGCGGCGTCGGGAAGCCCTGGTACGGACGCCCGGTAGGCCCGATGGGGACCTCGGACTTCGAGGCCTTCCCCGATCTGGTCTTCGCCGTGCTGTCAGCCACCGTGCTCCCGCTTCCTCGTGCTCGCTCGATCCTAGTCGGCTCTAGGAGAATCCTTCGATGAAGCGCCGTGCCGCAGCACATAGCGCGCCACCGCGGCGCCCGGCCGGCGGGCGACCCAGCGGCTCAGTCTGTCGGATCGAGCCGCTCGCGCGCCAGTCGTCAGCGCGCCCGCGGGTGCGACGTCGCGTAGACGTCGCGCAGCGCGTCGACCGACACGTACGTGTAGATCTGCGTGGTCGCCACCGACGCGTGCCCGAGAAGCTCCTGCACCACCCGCACGTCGGCCCCGCCCTGCAGCAGGTGGGTCGCGAACGAGTGCCGCAGGGTGTGCGGCGAGACGTGCGCCGTGAGGTGGGCGCGCTCGGCGGCGGAATGGATCACGAGCCACGCGCTCTGCCGCGACAGCGGCGCGCCGCGCGCGCCGAGGAAGAGCCGCGGCGTGGCGCGCCCGCGACGCGACAGCTCGGGCCGCGACCGGGTCAGGTAGGCGTCGACGGCGGCCCGCGCGTACGAGCCGACCGGGACGATCCGCTCCTTCGACCCCTTGCCGCGCACGCGCAGCACGTCGCCGTGCGCCATGTCGTCGACGTCGAGCTGCACGATCTCCGACACGCGGGCGCCGGTGGCGTAGAGCAGCTCCAGCAGCGCGCGGTCGCGCAGCCCCACCAGGTCGCCGGTCGCCCCGCCCGCGGCGCCGGTCGCATCGGGGCCGGAGCCGGTCGCGGGAGGCGGGCCCGCGGCATCCAGCAGCTTCTCCACCTGCTCGATCGTGAGCGCCTTCGGGAGTCGTTTCGGCTGCTTGGGCGGGCGCAGGTTCGCGGAAGGGTCCGCGGTCGCGATGCCCTCCCGCGCCAGGAAGCGGTGCAGCCCGCGCACCGACGACTGCAGCCGCGCCAGCGACGACGCGGCCATCGGCGGCTGAGCGGCGGCGCGGTCGGCGACGAAGCTGCCGAGCATGACCGGGGTCACCTCGCCGGTCTCCTCGACGCCCTGCTCGCGAAGCCAGCCGGCGTAGCCGGCGAGGTCGCGGCGATACGCGGCCACCGTGTTCTCGGACAGCCCGCGCTCGACCGCGATGTGCCGCAGGTACCCGTCCACCGCACGATCGATCCGCATGTCCGTCCGCCCTCGTCCCGGGGCGACCCGTGCCCTGCCCTGCACCATCGGCAGGTCAGGGCGTCGGCGCCCCCTGTGCCGCGCGCAGCCGCTCGGCCGCGGCGAGCACCCCCACGGTCATGATGCCATTGCGAAGGCGTCCGGCGAAGATGCCGGCGACGACGTCGGTCAGCGGCACCCACTCCAGGCGGATGTCGGCCTCCTCGTCCTCGCGCGCGTGCACCTCGCCGGCGGGCGAGAGGCCGCGCGCCAGGAACAGGTGCACGACCTCGTCGTTCCCGCCCGGCGTGGTGAAGATGCTCAGCAGCGGCTCCCACGAGTCGGCGACCAGGTCGGCCTCTTCGGCGAGCTCCCGACGGGCGGTCTCGAGCGGCGTCTCACCCGCCACGTCGAGCAGGCCGGCGGGCACCTCCCAGTCGCGCAGGCGGATCGGATGCCGGTACTGCTGGATCAGCAGCACGCGGCTCTCATCGTCGACCGCCACGACCGCCGCGGCGCCGGGGTGATCGACGTACTGGCGCACGATCCTCCCGTCGCCGTAGGCGACCGTGTCGCTGCGCACATCCCACACGCGGCCCTCGTAGACGCGCTCGCTCTCGAGGACGGTCGCGTCGACGGGCTCGTCGGCCAGGAGCGCCCCGGTCGTCTCGGAGGCGCCGGGCTGCGGCATCCGTCCGCCGGTCACGCGACCGGTTCCTGAACCTCTTCGAAGGGCTCCACCTCGAACAGCTCGCTCGAACGGTGACGCTCCAGCGCCGCGCCCACGAGGCCGCGGAACAGCGGGTTCGCGTTCGTGGGGCGCGAGCGCAGCTCGGGGTGCGCCTGCGTCGCGATGTAGTACGGGTGCACGTCGCGCGGCAGCTCGACGTACTCGACGAGGTCGAGGTCGGGGTTGATCCCGGAGAACACCAGTCCCGCCTCCGCGATCTGCTCGCGGTAGCGGTTGTTGACCTCGTAGCGGTGCCGGTGGCGCTCCGAGACGCGCCGGGCGCCGTACACCTCGGCGGCGATGGAGCCCTCGGCGAGCTCGGCGGGATACAGCCCCAGGCGCATGGTGCCGCCCATGTCGCCACGGTCGAGGATGTCGACCTGCTCCTCCATGGTCGCGATGACGGGGTGCTCGGTGTCGGGGTCGAACTCGCTCGACGACGCGTCCTCGATGCCGGCGACGTGCCGGGCGTACTCGATGACGATGCACTGCAGGCCCAGGCAGATGCCGAGCGTCGGGATGCCCTGCTCGCGCGCGAACTTCAGCGCGCCGATCTTGCCCTCGATGCCGCGGATGCCGAAGCCGCCGGGGATCACGATGCCGTCGAGGGTGCCCAGCGCCTTGGCGGCGCCCTCCGGTGTCTCGCACTCGTCGGACGGGATCCAGCGGATGCTGACGTGGGTCTCCTGGGCGAACCCGCCGGCCTTGAGGGCCTCGGTGACCGAGAGGTAGGCGTCCGGCAGGTCGATGTACTTGCCGACCAGGCCGATGGTCACCTCGTGCTTGGGGTTGTGCACGGCGTTGAGCACCCGCTGCCAGCGCGACCAGTCGACGTCGCCGGCACGCGACAGTCCGAGCGCGCGCACGATGTACTCGTCCAGGCCCTGCTCGTTGAGCATCGACGGGATGTCGTAGATGCTCGGCACGTCGACGGCGTTCACGACGGCGCCCTCGTCGACGTCGCACATGAGCGCGATCTTGCGCTTGTTCGACTCGGTGACCGGCCGGTCGCTGCGCAGCACGAGGGCGTCGGGTTGGATGCCGATCGAGCGGAGCGCCGCGACGGAGTGCTGCGTCGGCTTGGTCTTCTGCTCGCCCGATGCGCCCATGAACGGCACCAGCGAGACGTGAACGAAGAACACGTTGTTGCGGCCGAGCTCGTGGCGGATCTGGCGGGCGGACTCGATGAAGGGCTGCGACTCGATGTCGCCGACCGTGCCGCCGATCTCGGTGATGATGACGTCGGGGCGGGGCTCCTCGGTCGCCTGCAGGCGCATGCGCCGCTTGATCTCGTCGGTGATGTGCGGGATCACCTGCACCGTGTCGCCGAGGTACTCGCCTCGACGCTCCTTTGCGATCACCTGCGAGTAGATCTGGCCGGTCGTGACGTTGGCGGCCTGGCTCAGCTCGATGTCGAGGAAGCGCTCGTAGTGGCCGATGTCGAGGTCGGTCTCGGCGCCGTCGTCGGTCACGAAGACCTCGCCGTGCTGGAACGGGTTCATCGTGCCCGGGTCGACGTTCAGGTACGGGTCGAGCTTCTGCATCACGACGCGCAGCCCCCGCGCGGTCAGCAGGTTCCCGAGGCTGGCGGCGGTGAGGCCCTTGCCCAGAGAGGAAACGACACCACCGGTCACGAAGATGTGCTTGGTGGTGTCGCTCTGGGAGTCGCCGTGGGAAGAATCAGAAGTCTGCATCACGGGCTTTTATCCTATCAGGCGGTGTTTCGTTGAGCTTCGCGGGAGCGGAGGACACGCGGGCGCCGGGGCGCTCACCCGTTCGCATCCGAGCGAAGGCTGAGCAACTCGCGGGCGTGGGTGAGCGCGGCGTCGGAATCGGGCATGCCCGACAGCAGCCGCGCCATCTCGGCCTCGCGATCGGCGCCGTCCAGGCGACGGACATCGGATGCCGTGACCGAGCCGTCGTTCGCCTTCACGACGGTGAGGTGGTTCGCCGCGAACGCCGCGACCTGCGCGAGGTGGGTGACGGCGATCACCTGCGACGACTGGGCGAGCCGCGCGAGCCGGCGGCCGACCTCGATCGCGGCGGCGCCGCCGATGCCGGCATCGACCTCGTCGAACACGAACGTCGGCACGGGGTCGACCGCGGCGATCACCACCTCGATCGCGAGCATGACGCGGCTGAGCTCGCCGCCCGACGCCCCCCGCGAGACCGGACGGGGCTCCGCTCCCGGGTGCGGCGCGAGGAGGATCGCGACGTCGTCCCGGCCGTGGGTCGAGTCGGCGCCGGGCGTCACGGCGACCTCGAGCCGCGCATCGGGCATCGCCAGCGCGCGCAGCTCGTCGGTCACGGCGGCGCCCAGGCGCGCGGCGGCGTCGGTGCGGGCGGCGGTGAGGACGGCCGCCGCGTCGTCGAGGACGGATGCCGCAGCCTCCCGCTCCTCGGTCAGCCGCTGGATGCGCTCACCGTCGTCATCGAGCTCGGCCAGACGAGCCGAGCCGGTGTCGAGGAGGTCGATCGCGGCGTCGAGGGTGCCGTGCGTGCGCACGAGGCCCGCGAGCACGGCGCGGCGCTCCTCCACGGCCGCGAGCTCGTGCGGGCCGGACTCGTCGAGATCGGCGAGGTACCCGGCCAGGGCCGCGGCGATGTCGGCCACGCGGTAGCCCACGTCGGCCAGCTGCCCCGCGAGCTCCTCGAGCACGGGGTCGTGGACGCGCTCGAGCGCGCGCCGGGCCTCGGCCAGGAGGGACCCGGCGTCGGGGACGTCGCCGTCGCCCGAGAGGCCGTCGTGCGCGGACGCTGCGGCGAGCCGCAGCTCCTCGGCGTTGGCGAGGCGCTCGGCGCGGGTCGCGAGGTCGGCGTCCTCCCCCGCCATGGGCGCCGCCTGCTCGATCTCGGCGAGCTGCGCCCGCAGCTCGCCCGCCTCGCGCGCCCGGGCGTCGCGGTCGTCGGTGAGCTGCGACAGTTCGCGGTCCACCGCACGCCAGTGCTCGTAGGCGCGCCGGTACGCGTCGCGGGCGGTGTGGACGGCCTCGCCGCCGAACCGGTCCAGCGCGTCGCGCTGCGCCGCCGCGGAGCGCAGCCGCAGCTGCTCGGACTGCCCGTGCACGACGACGAGCTGCTCGGCGAGGTCGGCCAGCACGCCCGCCGGCGCGGCGCGGCCGCCGACGGATGCCCGGCCGCGGCCCTCGCTCGAGATGGACCGCCCGACGTACAACTCGGCCCGCCCGCCGCCGATGGGCTCGACGTCGCCGCCGGCTTCGCGCACGCGCGAGGCGACCGGGCCCTCCTCGGGCACGATCCACACGCCGTCGACGGTGGCCTGCGACGCTCCGGCGCGCACCGCGCCGGAGTCCGCCCGCTGGCCGAGCAGCAGTCCGAGGCCGGTCACGACCATCGTCTTGCCCGCGCCGGTCTCACCCGTGATGGCGGTGAAGCCCGGCCCGATGGGCAGTGTCGCCTCGGCGATGACGCCCAGGTCGCGCAGCCGCATCTCTTCGATCACAGCGGCGCCTCCGCGCCGGCGGCGGGCGTGGCATCCGTCTCCGGCGCCGTGCGCACCGGCAGCACACCCGTGATCGCGGCGGGACCGCGCCACCCCTCCACCGGGAGCCGGAACTTGCGCACCAGGCGATCTGTGAACTGGGAGGGGTGCAGGCGCGCGAGGCGCACCGGACGATCGGAGCGCCGCACCACGACGCGCGCGCCGGGGGGCAGATCGTGCGAGCGGCGCCCGTCGCACCAGAGGATGCCGGTGCCGTTCGTGCGCTCGAGCACCTCGATGGCGACCGCGTGCTCGGGCCCGACGACGAGCGGCTTGGCGAAGAGCGCGTGGGCCGACAGCGGAACGACTGAGATCGCCTCGACGGTCGGCCAGATCACCGGTCCGCCGGCGGAGAAGTTGTAGGCCGTCGAACCGGTCGGCGTCGAGACGACCATGCCGTCGCAGCCGAAGGTCGACAGCGGGCGGCCGTCGATCTCGACCACGACCTCGAGCATGCGCTCGCGGCTGGCCTTCTCGACCGTCGCCTCGTTGAGCGCCCACGTCTCGTAGATGACGGAGTCGCCGGTGTCCTTCACGCGCACCTGGAGCGCCATGCGCTCCTCGACCTCGTACTCGCGGGCGATCACCCGGCGCACCGCCTCATCCATGTCGTCGCGTTCGATCTCGGCGAGGAAGCCCACGTGGCCCATGTTGATGCCGAGCACCGGCGCGCTGCCGTCCCGGACGAGCTCGGCCGCCCGCAGGATCGTGCCGTCGCCGCCGAGCACGATCGCCAGCTCGATGTGCGGGACGGGCACGTCGACGCCGAGGACCGCGACATCGCCCAGCGGCGAGCCGGCGTCGACGAGCTCCTGCTTGTCGTCGGGGGCGAGCACGGGCGTCGCCCCGGCGGTGCGGAGGGCGGCCACGACGCGCTCGGCGGAGGCCACCGTGTCGGCGCGATGCGCGTGCGCCACCACCAGGATGCTGCGCTCGGCGCGTGCGTCGGCGTTGTTCATCGGCTCCCCGCCAGTCGGTTCACAGTGCTCAACCATTCTGTCGGATTGCTCCCCCGGCCCGGCGCGAGGTGGGCGATGTACTCCGAATTCCCGTGCGTGCCCGCGATCGGGGAGGAGATCAGGCCGCACGTGCCGAGCCCGGCGTCCCACGCCGCCCACAGCACGCGTGCGACCGCGTCGGCGCGCAGCACGGGGTTGGTGACGAGTCCGCCCTTCACAGCAGTGCGTCCGACCTCGAACTGCGGCTTGATCAGCAGCACGAGGTCGGCATCGGAGGCAGCGACCGCGCGGGCGGCGGGCAGCACGTGGCCCAGCGAGATGAACGACAGGTCGCCGGTGATCACGGACGGCGCATCGGCGATCCCGCTCGCCTCGGCGAGGGACGCCGCGGTCATGTACCGCACGTTGAAGCCCTCGATCGATCTCACGGCAGGGTCTGCCGCGACGGATGCCGCGAGCTGACCGTGCCCGACGTCCACGGCGATCACCGGCTCGGCGCCGCGCTCGCGGAGCACCTGCGTGAAGCCGCCGGTCGAGGCGCCCATGTCGAGCGCCAGCCGGCCCCGGACGTCGACCTCGAAGGCGTCGAGCCCGGCGATGAGCTTGTGGGCGGCACGGCCCACGTAGTGGTCGGCAGCGGCGACCTCGATCACGCTGTCGTCGGCCACGGGCGTCGAGGCCTTCACCACGGGGCGTCCGTCGACGGTCACGACTCCCTCGGCGATGAGCGTCGCAGCGTGCGTCCGCGAGCGCGCGAGACCTCGAGCGGCCAGAGCGGCGTCGAGGCGGCTCGTCATGACCCGGTGCCGGGACTCGCCTCGAGGCGACGGGCGAGGGTGTCGTGCAGCGTGTCGTACGCCGCGGCGCGCGTGGCCAGCGGCTGCGCCTCGATCACCTCGAGTGTCGACAGCAGGTCGCCGGTCTCGTCCTCACGCTCTCGGGGCTGATCCATGGTCCCCAGGATACGTCGGTGCCGCGACGGTGCCGCGAAGCGCCTCGCGCTCTCGCACGCGCTGATCGGAGGCAGCAGCGGTCAGGGGCGGTGGAACGGATCGGCGTAGAGCTCTTCTGGCACGCGGAACCCGAAGATCGCACGCCCGGTCGACCAGATCGCCGCCGCGCCCGCGCGCACGAGGTCGATCGGCCGGTCGCCGGCGCTCAGGATGCGGATGTCGGCCCCGTCGATCGCGACGCGCGCATCGCGCACCTTCGCGACGCCGTCCTTCACGTGCACCTCCGGGTACGGCTCGTGGAGTTCGCGCAGGTCGCCCAGGATGTACGTCGGACGCGAGCCCTCCGGCGCCGCCAGCACGTGCTTCGGCCGGTCGATGCCCGTCAGCACGAGGGCGGATTCGATGCCCGCGCGGTTGGCTCCCAGGATGTCGGTGTCGAGCCGGTCGCCGAGGAAGAGCGGATGCCGCGCCCCGAAGCGCGCCACCGCCTCGTGGAAGATCGGCGCCTCGGGTTTGCCCGCGACGGTCGCGAGCCGGCCGACGGCGGTGTGCACCGCCGACACCAGCGTGCCGTTGCCCGGCGCGACGCCCCGCGACTGCGGGATCGTCCAGTCGGTGTTGGTCGCCACCCAGGGGATGCCGCCCTCCTCCTCGGGAGTCTTGAGCGCGAAGGCCGCCTCGGCGAGCTGCAGCCACCCGACCTCCGGGGCGAAGCCCTGCACGACCGCAGCAGGGGCGTCGTCCGCGCTACGCGTGACGACGAAACCCGCCTTCTCCACCTCCACCACGAGACCGTCGCCGCCGACCACGAGCACGGTCGCGCCGGGCTCGATCTTGTCGGCGAGCAGTCGCATCGCGGCCTGCGGACTGGTCACCACGTCACGCGGCGCCGTGGCGAGGCCGAGTTCGCTGAGATGCCCGGCGACCGAGGCATCCGTCCGCGACGCATTGTTGGTGATGTACGCGAGCACGCGGCCGTCGCGGGCGCGGTTCAGGCTCTCGACGGCATACGGCAGTGCCCCGGCGCCGGCGTACACCACGCCGTCGAGGTCGGCCAGCACGACGTCGACCCCGTCGAGCGGGGCGCGCGTCACCGCGCGGCGCCCGAACAGCGCCATCAGCGGTCGGCCTCGTCCGCAGCCGGCTCGTCGACGCCGGCCTCGATGAGGATCTCGCTCACCTCGTCCGCGACGGATGCCTCAGCACCGGCGGGTTCGTCGGCGCCGGCGTCGGCGTCGTCGGGGAGGGACTCGGCGTCATGGACGGAGGATTCATGGACGAAGGCGTCATGCACGGAGGCGCCGGTGTCGGCGTCGGCGTCGTCGGGGAGGGACTCGGCGTCGCCGGCGTCGTCCCGGCCGGCGTCGACCTCGAGGGATTCCTCTTCCAGGACCTCCTCGACGAAGACGGTCTCGAGATCGCCGAGGCCCGATGCCGCATCCAGCGCCTCTTCGGCGACCACGGCGCGGCGGTGCCACTGCGCCGCTTCGTCCGCACGGCCGAGCTCCTCGAGCACTGCGGCGCGCGCGGCGAACAGTCCCGGGCTCCATTCGAAGGCGCGGTCGGGATCCAGCTCGGGGATGTCGAGCTCCTGCAGCGCGCGCTCCGGTTCGCCCAGATCGAGCCGGGCGCCGGACATGGCGATCGCCAGTTCGACGCGGACGGCGGTGTCGAGGGTGGAGCGGTCGACCGACCGACCCACCTCGAGCGCACGGTCGGGGCGTCCCACACCGCGCTCGCTGTCGACGATGAGCGCGATCTGGTCGTCCTTGCCCGAGATGCGGCGGTACGTGCGCAACTCGCGCAGCGCCAGAGCGAAGTCGCCCGTCGCGTACGCCGTGATCGCGAGCGTCTCGCGCACCACTGCGATCCGGCCCGCGCGACGCGACGCCGACAGGGCATGCTGGTGCGCGAGCACGGGATCCTCGTCGATCAGCTGCGCCGCCATGGCGAGATGACGCGCGACCTGCTCGGCGTTCTCCTTGCTCAGGGTCTTCAGTTCGTTGCGCGCCGACGGCGGCAGATCCTGCGGCGTGACGTCATCGGAGATGACCGGGTCGTCGTGACGCGGACGGACCGGACGGATCTCGCCCTCGCGGACGGCGCGGTCAGGCCGCTCCGCCCCGCCGCGCGTCGGCCGCGCGCTGCGCTCGTACGGCTTGCGGTCGCCGTCACGCTTCTCGTACGGCTTCCGGTCGCCGTCGCGCTTGGCGTACGGGCGGTCGCCGTCGCGCTTCGCGTAGGGACGGTCGCCATCGCGCTTCTCGTACGGCTTGCGGTCGCCATCGCGCTTCTCGTACGGCTTGCGGTCGCCATCGCGCTTCTCGTACGGCTTGCGGTCGCCGTCGCGCTTCGCGTACGGACGGTCACCGTCACGCTTCTCGTACGGCTTCCGGTCGCCGTCACGCTTCTCGTACGGCTTACGGTCGCCGTCGCGCTTCGCGTAGGGACGGTCACCGTCACGCTTCTCGTACGGCTTGCGGTCGCCGTCGCGCTTCGCGTAGGGACGGTCACCGTCACGCTTCTCATACGGCTTCCGGTCGCCGTCGCGCTTCGCGTACGGACGGTCGCCATCGCGCTTCGCGTACGGGCGGTCGCCAGCGCGCTTCGCGTACGGACGGTCGCCATCGCGCTTCGCGTACGGGCGGTCACCATCGCGCTTCTCGTACGGCTTACGGTCACCGTCGCGCTTGGCGTACGGCTTCCGATCACCGTCACGCTTCGCGTACGGGCGGTCGCCGTCGCGCTTGGCGTACGGCTTCCGATCGCCGTCGCGCTTGCCGTACGGCTTGCGGTCCGAACTCGGCGACGAGGGCCTCCCGCTGCTGGGTCGATCGCGCGGCGCGCGTCGATCGTCGCGCGGCTCCTGCTCTGCCATTCTTCGATCCTCCCGGATGCGTTCTGCGTCGGCAATCCACCGTGTTAACGCGGAATGGCCACCCTGCGTTGGGTGGCCATTCCGTGTAATGGGTGTCCGGCGGTGTCCTACTCTCCCACAGGGTCCCCCCTGCAGTACCATCGGCGCTGAGAGGCTTAGCTTCCGGGTTCGGAATGTGACCGGGCGTTTCCCTCTCGCTATGGCCGCCGAAACTCTTTCGATGTTTCAGTCAACGACAAGCACAATATGTTGTTGTCAGATTCCCGACCGTACATCGGGAACCACTCAGTGGACGCAAGCACCATGGAACGGTGTGTTATCAAGTCATCGGCTTATTAGTACCAGTCAGCTGCACGCATTGCTGCGCTTCCACATCTGGCCTATCAACCCAGTAGTCTGGCTGGGAGCCTCTCACCCCGAAGGGTATGGAAGTCTCATCTTGAGGCCGGCTTCCCGCTTAGATGCTTTCAGCGGTTATCCATCCCGAACGTAGCTAACC